>NZ_CP061204.1:1010000-1627500 GCF_014621775.1 Stenotrophomonas sp. 169 | reverse complement strand
TCCGTGCCCGCAACAATCTCGACCGGGCGCGGTTGGACGAACTGTTTGCCTGGGACGAAGCGGAGTTCCTGCAGCGTACCGAGGGCAGCCCGATCCGTCGCAGCGGCCACCAGCGCTGGCTGCGCAACATCGCCGTCGCGCTGGGCAATGCGCCCACCTCCGCGCCGGTGGTGGACAGCCTGCGCACGCGCGCAGCCGACCCGTCCGAGATGGTGCGCGAACACGTGCATTGGGCGCTGGCCCAGCACGGCGCGGGATGATCCACACGGGGTGACGTGCGACCATGAGCGCCTGATCCACGCTGGTCCGTGATTCCCATGCAACAACGCAGCATCGATGTGCTTACTCCGAGCCAGCTCAACACGCTGGCGCGCGACCTGTTGGAAGGCAGCTTCCCGGCCATCTGGGTGGAAGCCGAACTGGGCAGCGTGGCGCGGCCGTCATCAGGCCATATGTACTTCACGCTGAAGGATGCGCGGGCGCAGCTGCGCGCGGCGATGTTCCGCATGAAAGCCAGCGCGCTGCGCTTCGTGCCGCGCGAGGGCATGCGCGTGCTCGTGCGTGGCCGGGTGACGCTGTACGACGCGCGCGGCGAGTACCAGATGGTGCTCGATCACATGGAGGAAGCCGGCGAAGGGGCCCTGCGCCGTGCGTTCGAGGAACTGCAGGCGCGGCTGGAAGCCGAAGGTCTGTTCGCCAGCGAACGCAAGCGCGCGTTGCCCGCACACGTCGGCCGGCTGGCGGTGATCACCTCGCCCACCGGAGCCGCGGTGCGTGACGTGGTCAGCGTGCTCGCCCGCCGCTTCCCGCTGTTGCAGGTGGATGTTCTGCCCAGCCTGGTGCAGGGCGCGACGGCAGCAGCGCAGATCACCCGCCTTCTGCAGGCAGCCGATGCCAGTGGCCGCTACGACGTGATCCTGTTGACCCGCGGTGGCGGATCGCTGGAAGACCTGTGGGCGTTCAACGACGAGGCGCTGACCCGTGCGGTGGCCGCCAGCACCACGCCGGTCGTGTCGGCGGTCGGCCACGAGACCGACTTCAGCCTGACCGACTTCGCCGCCGATCTGCGCGCGCCCACCCCGTCGGTGGCGGCCGAGCTGCTGGTACCTGACCAGCAGGACCTGGCGCGACGCCTGCGCCGCGATGCCGCACGCCTGCAGCAGCTGCACCGGCAGACGATGACGCAGGCCATGCAGCGCGCGGACCGGCTGATGCTGCGGTTGAACGCATGCAGTCCACAGGCCCGCCTGCAGTTGCTGCAACGTCGCCATGCCGATCTGGGGCGGCGCCTGCAGGCGGTAGCGGCGCAGCAGCGGCACCAGCGCACGGCGCGTCTGCGCCACGCATCCGCGGTGCTGCGCGGTCATCACCCGCAGCGCCAGCTTGATGCCCTGCGCCAGAGACTGCTCGCACTGCGCGGGCGTCCGGATGCGGCAATGCAGCGCCAACTGCAGCGCGACGCGCTGCGCCTGCGGGGACTTGCGCGTTCAATGGAGGCGGTCAGCCCGCTGGCGACTGTTGCGCGTGGCTACAGCATTCTGACCCGCCATGACGATGGCACGCTGGTACGCAGCGTGGAGCAGGTGCAGGCCGGCGACGCGCTGCAGGCGCGCGTGGGCGATGGCGTGCTGGATGTGCAGGTGACCGCCGTCAAGCGCTGAGTCCAGATCGACGGCAAGGATTGACGGCCAGCGGCCGTCACAACCCGGTCATTTCTGTTCGCAGAACGTCTGCCGGTATTCCATCGCCTTGGGCATCAGCGCCTGCAGGTTCTGGATACGGGTGCCGGGATTGGGATGGGTGGAGGAAAACTCCGGTTGCGACTGGCCGCCGCTGGCCTGCCCCATCCGTTCCCACAGCGGCACGGCTTCGCGCGGGTCGAAACACGCGGCCGCCGCCAGCATCAGGCCCACTTCGTCGGCCTGTGTTTCATGGCCACGCGCATACGGCAGCAGGTAACCGTAGCCCATTGCCGCCATCACCATCTGCTGTTGCTGCGGGGCCATGCCGCTGGCTGCGCCGGCCATCTGCCCGATCTGGGTCAGCTTCTGCTGCGCCATGCGCTGTGCGCCATGGCGCAGCAATGCATGGGCGATCTCATGGCCCATCACCACGGCCATGGCATCGCGCGTCTGCGCGACCGGTACCAGCCCGGTGTAGACCGCCATCTTGCCGCCGGGCAGGCAGAACGCATTGGCCTGCTCGGACTCGATGACGTTCACTTCCCAATCAAACCCGCGCGAAAAATGACCCGGCTGCAGGCCGTGTTCCTGCGCCAGCGCGGTTTCCACCACGTCCACCTTGGCGATCAGGCGCTGGGCGATGTCACGCACGTCGCGCGACATCGGCGCGTTGGGATCCAGCGGCCGCTCCTGCGCGAGGATCTGCTGGTAGGCCTGCAGACCGAGGGCCTTTTCCTGATCGGCATCCAGCGCGCTGTCGATCAGCACCGATTCGCCGGTGTACGGATCCACCGTGCGGTTGGAAAACCAGTAGAACGCCGCGTAACCAGCGAAGGCCAGCAGCACCCACCAGCGGATGTTGCCGAACAGGCCGCGACGCGGACGCTGCTGCGGGGATCGGGAAAAGGGATCGTTGCGCATCACCGAGCGTCCTGGCCAAGACCCGCCGGAACGGGCGGGAACGCCGCCATCCTAGCTCAGATGCCGCGCACCAGGCGGAAGCCGATACGCGCGCTGGTGGTGTCCGAATCCTGGGACTGCCGCCATGCCGCACGGGTCTGTTCAGGCGAGTTGGCCCAGTTGCCGCCGCGTATGACGCGTGCCCGGCAGCCCGGGTTGTACCAGGCCGCGCCATCGGCGGGCGCGCGGCGGTAACTGGCGTGCCAGCAGTCGGCCACCCACTCGCTCAGGTTGCCCGCCATGTCATGCAGGCCCCAGGCGTTGGGCTTGAACATTGCCACCGGCGCCGCGCCCCAGTACCCGTCGCCGTACCCGATGAACGCATTCGCCCAGCGTCGACCGGACGGCGACACGTCCAGGCTGCCGGTGAAGTTGCCCGAGTCCTCCGGCGGCTTCCCGCCATCGCCCCAGGGATAGCGCCCGGCGTTGCCCGCACGCATTGCATATTCGAACTCGGCTTCGCTGGGCAGCCGATACGAGCGGCCGGTCTGTTCGCTCAGCCAGCTGGCATAGGCTTCTGCGTCGCGCACGCTGACGTGCATCACCGGCTGGTTGGCCAACGCGCGGCCGCCATCGTAATCGGACTGCCAGTCCACGCCGCTGCGGCGGATGAAGTTGCCACTGCGCTCGTCATAGACGATGGAATGGCCGCGCCGGGTCGCGCGCGGACGTGCATTGGCCGATTTCACGAAGCGCGCAAAATCGTCCACCGTGACCTCCGTGATCGCCATCGCAAAGCCGCGCTCGAAGCGGACGTAATGCGACGGGCGTTCGGCATCGGTGGCACCAGGCTCGGTCGGCCCGGCGCCCATCTGGAAGCCGCCATGCGGCACGACGGTCATCTGCGGCCCGCGCCCCCCATCCCGCAGCGCGTCGCTGAACACCTGCCCCGGGCGGAAGCTCCCGTAGTGGGTGGCCAGTTCAATGCGCTCGCGCAGCAGGGCTACCGCCGGGTCACCGGGCAGCGCGATGCGCATCGCGGCTTCCAGCTTCTCCCGTGCCGGCTTCAGGCCCTGCGGGGTGACCAGGTCACGCAGGCCCTGGTCGCGCAGCGTGGCCAGCGTGGCGGCGCGGATCGCCTCGATCCGCTCGAAGGCGTCGGAAATGGTGGGGGACGCGTCATGGACCTTGCTCGCCTCGGCCAGCCAGCGCCCAGCAGCGGCGAAGTCCGCTGACCGGGCGGCACGCTCGGCACGGCCGATCAGCCCGCTCTCCGCCGCGGCGAGACCCTGGCGAGCGCGTCCATTGTCTTTGTCCAGGGCCAGTGCCTCGCGGAAATTGACGATCGCGCCGTCGCCGTCTTCGCCGATCTGCCCGGCCCGCAGGTCATCCTCGCCCGCGCGGTTGAAGGCCACGACACGCTGGGCACGCTCTACACGCTGCTGCAGCGCGCGCACCTTTTCATCATCGGGCGCGATGGTCATCAGGACCAGCGCCAGCTGGGTGGCTTCGGCCAGGGCCATGCGCTGCTGCAGCGGCTGCGCCAACAGCGCATCGGCCTGCGCCAGCAACGCACCACGTGCACGCTGCAGTCCCTGCCGCGCACGGCGGTCGTCCGGATCCTGTTGCAGCAGCGCCAGCCAGATCGGAATGGCATCCTCGGCGGATTCGTACAGACGCCCCTCACGCAGGGCCTCATCGGCGGCCCGGCGCGCCGCAGCGCGATCGGCGGCATCGATCTGTACCGACGGCGGCGTCCAACGCTGCACCGTCTCAGCCTCGTCCTCGCCCCCTATGGTGACCGTGCCGCTGCTGGCCTCCTGCGCATCCGGCGCCGGGGCAGGCGGTGCGGCCTTGCCCGGCGGCGTCTGCGCCGGGGGCGGTGGTGGCTCTCCGCAGCCGGTCGCGCCCAGCAGCCACAGGGCGGTCAACAGCAGGTGCAGGCGCGGCAAACGCAAAACCATCTCCTTCATGCCGGGGGTGACGGCCGACGTTAGGCTATTCTCCCCTGCCTGAGCAAACGCGAGAAGTCGAACGCCCCGTGGCAATCTGGATCACCACCCCCGCAGACCTGCAGGCGCGCCATGCGCAGCGCCCCACCCGCATCGGCCTGGATACCGAGTTCATCCGCGAACGCACCTTCTGGCCCCAACTGGCCCTGGTGCAGATGGCGGTCGGCGAAGAGATCCTGCTGATCGATCCGCTCGCCCCCGGCATGGCCGAGGCCCTTGCGCCGTGGCTCACCGATACCTCCATCGTGAAAGTGATGCACAGCGCCAGCGAAGACCTGGTGGCGTTCAAGCACACCTGTGGTGCCCTGCCCCGACCACTGTTCGACACCCAGATCGGCGCCTCACTGGCGGGCATCGGCGGTGGCATGGGCTACCAGAAACTGGTGCAGGAAATCACCGGCGTGGCGTTGGCGAAGGGCGAGACCCGCTCGGACTGGATGCGCCGCCCGCTGTCGGACTCCCAGCTGCAGTACGCCGCCGACGATGTCGAGCACCTGTTCGCCCTGCACGATGCCATCAGCTCCAAGCTGGAGGCACAGGGTCGCCTGCAGTGGCTGGCTGACGACGGCGAGCGCCTGCTGGCCAGCGTGGCCAACGACGAAGACCTCTGGCCGCACCTGGGCATGCGCTCCGCGCAGTTCCTCGATGTGGCTGCCCAGCATCGGCTGCTGCGCCTGCTGCGTTGGCGTGACGTGCAGGCCCGGGCAAGCGATCGCCCGCGCAGCTGGATCCTGGACAACGAGCTGGCGGCCACGCTGGCACGCGTCCCGCCTGTCGACGAAGCGGCGCTGGGCCGGCTGTTCGACCAGTTCCCGAAGGCGCCGCGCAAGCTGGCCGGCGCGGTATGGCAGGCACTGAATACCCCGCTGGCAGATGAAGCCGAGGCACCACGGATCCTGCCGGCCACCGACACCAACAAACAGGCACTGAAGAAACTGCAGGATGCCGTTGCCGAATGCAGCCGCGAACTGGACCTGCCGGACGGCGTGCTGGCATCGCGCAAGCACCTGGAAAGCTACCTGGAGCGCCGCACCTGGCCTGCCCCGCTGGCCGGCTGGCGCCAGCAGGTGCTGGAGCCGAAGCTGCAGCCGTTGCTGCCCTGACGAACCCGGTAGTGACGGCCGCTGGCCGTCAAACAGTGGCAGTGACGGCCAGCGGCCGTCACTGCCGGTTATCCGTTACCAGTTCATGTTCAACGACACGCCGACGGTGCGCGGCTCGTTGTACACCGCAGCCATGTAGTTCTCGATCACACCCTTGAGATTCTTCTCGTTGGTGATGTTGCGCGCGAACAGCGCCACTTCGTACGCGCCGTAGTTGCCGGAGTAGCCCAGCTTCAGGCCGCCTTCGAAGTCGCCCTTGGAATTGAACTCCGCCGAGTCATACAGCACGAAGCTGGTATAGCCCTGCTTGTTCCAGTCCGTCGATACGAACAGCGTGCCGGCGTCGTTGAGCGGGATGTCGTAGCGCGCGGCAAGGTTGATCCCGTACTTCGGCGCGTTCGGCAGCGGATTGCCGTTGATCTGCGCGAACGTGTTGGCCCCCACCTTGATCGTCGGGTCGGCCACCGTACACACCACCACGCCGTTCAGGGCGCAGACCTGTGCATACACGCGGTCGTCCTGGATCTCGCTGTGCAGCAGGCTCAGGCCGGCACTCAGGGTCAGGTTCGGGATCGGGCGCAGCTCCATGTCCGCCTCCAGGCCGTAGGCGCGCGCCTTGTCGGCGTTGAACAGCACGCCGTTGCCGTCCGAATCGTTGCCGTTGAGCTGGATATCGTTGACCGCGTAGGTGAAGGCCGTAGCGTTCAGGCGCAGGCGATTGTCCCACAGGCTGCTTTTCACGCCGGCTTCCCAGGACAGGATGGTTTCCGACTCGGCGGTGGTGAAGTCCGAGTTGAACACCGCCGAGCGACCCTGGATCGTCGGGCCCCGGAAGCCCCGCGCGACCTTGGCGTAGACACCCACCTGGTCGTTGACCTGGTACATCGCACTGAGGTCCCAGCTGGGCGTGGTGTCGCTCATTTCCACGTCGGTGCGGCCACGATAGGTGACCAGCCCGGCCGCCGTATCAGCGGTCTTCAACAGGCGTGTGCGCTTTTCGTCACGGGTCTGGCGCAGGCCGGCGGTGAGGGTCAGCTTGTCGGTAGCGGCATAGCTGAGCTGGCCGAAGCCCGCGAAGGACGTATTGGTATTGCGCAGGCGCACCCAGTTGTTCGGGTTGCGCGCCGCACCCTGCAGGAACCACGCCCGCTGGTAGAAATCGGTGGTGTCACGGCCATCGAAGTAGAACGCACCGACCTGCCACTTGAGGCGGTCTTCGCCGACGCTGGCCAGCCGTACTTCCTGGGTCCACTGGTCCAGGTCGCGCACCTGGCCCATCGACTGGCCAAAGCCGTTGGGCACGCCGTTGACCGGGAAGTTGGCCGCCGCGCCGCCATCGGTGTCGCCACGGCTGTAGCCGGAGGTGGTCTCGTAGGCGGTGATCGAGGTCAGCTCGACATTGCCGAAATCGTAGGTGGCCTTCACCGATCCGCCGTACGTCTTGTACGCCTGCGGATTGTTGGCGGCCTCGTCATACGCCACCCGATCGCGCGGCGCGGTGGGCTGGTTGGAGCCCTTGCTGATCGCATTGCGCAGGAACAGCGTGGAGGTGCCTTCGTAATCACGCGCATGGGCCGAGGCCAGCACCGAGAACGCGTCGGTCGGGGTCAGCAGGAGCTGCGCGCGCACGTTGCGATCGTCGAAGCCCCCCATCGCGTTCTTGCGCGGCGCTACCGTGCCATCCGCACTGGAGCCGGCGTAGGTGTTGTCGACGTAGTCATCGCGGTGCTGGTAAAGCGCCGACACTCGGAACGCCGCGATGTCGTTGATCGGCGCCCCGAAGCCGGCATCGACGGCCACGCTGTTGTGGGTGCCGTAGCTGGCATTGACGCGCCCGCTCGGATCCTGGCTGGGCTTGATGGTGTCGAACTTGACGATGCCGGCGGTGGTGTTGCGGCCGAACAAGGTACCCTGCGGGCCGCGCAGCACCTCGATCTGGTCCACGTCGTAAACCGGATTGGACTTCAGCACCACGTGCTCCAGCACCACGTCATCCTGGATGATGGATACCGGCTGCGAGGCACCCAGGTAGAAGTCGATGTTGCCCAGGCCACGGATGTAGAAGCGCGGGAAGATGCGGCCCGTGGTGGTTTCGGCATAGAAGCTCGGCACGCGGCCGGACAGCGCCAGCAGGGTGTCATCGCCACCTGCGGTGTAGTCGCGCAGCTTCTCGCCCTGCACTACGCCCACCGATACGGGCACCTCCTGCAGGTTCTGCTCGCGCCGCTCGGCGGTCACGGTGATGGCGTCCAGCGCCGTGGCGCTGGGGGCCCCGCCGGCCTGCTGGGCGAAAGACGGTGCCGCCATGCCCAGTGACAATGCAGCGCAGGCCAGCGCCAGCGGGTGGCGACGGAAGGATCGGTAATTGGGGTGCATGGAGAGGATTCGAGTGAGCGTCCGTGCGGCCTGCGCGAGCCGGGCGGATGAGGAAATCAAAGCGCGCAGGCGCACAGTATGGCGATTGCGTTTCAATTTGGTGGCAACCCCGCCCCCTGAAGGCGCCGCGCAGGGCGCGGCGCCGCCTGTCGTGCCGGAACTACGCCGCCGCCATGCTCCCGCGCGCCAGCATGAAACGTGCGGTCGCCTCGCGAAGGGCCTGCGCCTGCGCCGTCATCGCCTGCGCGGAAGCGGAGGTTTCCTCCACCAGCGCGGCATTCTGCTGGGTCACCCCGTCCATCTGCACGATGCTCTGGTTGACCAGTTCGATGCCCGCGGCCTGCTCCCGCGAGGCGGCGGCGATGCCGCCGATCACACCGCCCAACTCACCCACCGCGGCGACGACCTGCTGCAGCGTCTGCCCGGCCTGCGCGGCAAGCGTGGTGCCCGTGCCCACCTGCTCCACTGAATCATCGATCAAGCCCTTGATCTCGCGCGCGGCCTGCGCCGAACGCTGTGCCAGGGTGCGCACCTCGCTGGCCACCACGGCGAAGCCCCGTCCCTCTTCGCCGGCGCGGGCGGCCTCCACCGCTGCGTTGAGTGCCAGGATGTTGGTCTGGAACGCGATGCCGTCGATCACCGTAGTGATATCGGCGATCCGCCGCGACGACGCCTCGATCAGCGCCATCGTCTGCTCCACCTGCGATACCGCCTGCCCGCCCTGGGTCGCCACGGCCGATGCCTGCAGCGCCAACCGGTCCGCGCGCGCGGCATGATCGGCGCTCTGCCGCACGGCCGCCGTCATTTCTTCCATCGACGCGGCCGACTCCTCCAGGTTCGCGGCCTGCTGTTCGGTACGCCGCGACAGGTCTTCGCTGGCGGCTGCGGTTTCCGCTGCCGCCGCCGATACGCCGTCGGCCGAGCGCTGGATGCCGGCAATGATGCCGCCCAGGCTGTCCACCGTGGCATTGGCATCGTCGCGCATCTCGGCGAACACGCCCTGGAAATCGCCTTCGATTCGGCTGCGCAGGTCGCCACGTGCCAGGTTGCGCAGCAGGTCCGACAGCGCCGACAGGTTGTGGTCGGCGGTGGTCATGAGCGTGTTGAGGCCTTCCACCATCTCGCGGAAATCGTTCTCGAACGCCTGCGCATCACCGCGCGCACTGAAGTCACCGGCCGCCGCGGCCGCGACCAGGCGCTTGATCTCACCGTTGATGGACAGCAGCCGTGAACGCACGCCGTTGACGGCCGTACTGATCTTTGCTTTTTCACCCGGCAGTTCGGCCATCGACGCAGACAGGTCACCGGCCGCGTACTGCTGCACCAGTTCGACCATGTCCAGCTTGGTGCGCACATGGGAATCCACCAGTGCATTGGTGCCTTCCACCATGCTGCGGAAGGCGCCCTCGAACGGGGCGGCATCGATGCGATAGCTGATGGTGCCGTCGGTGTGCTGCTGCGCCATCTGGTCCTGCGCGGCGGAGACGGCGCGCAGGGTGGACTGCATGCGCCGCATCGACGCCAGCAGGCGCCCGACCTCGTCGGCACGGCGTTGCGGGATGTGGCGGTCCAGACGCCCGGCGGACACATCGACAGCGACCTGTTCGGCCTCCTGCAGCGGGCGTCCCAGCAGGCGGCGCATGGCCAGCACGGTGGCCGCGATCACCGCCAGCAGGGCCAGTGCGGAAATGCCGGCGATCTGCAGCAGCAGCGTGCGCAGCACGTCCTGCAGGACCGACACCGGTTCCAGCCCCAGCACCATCCAGCGCCACGGCCCATGCGCCTGCGCGGAAACGAAATAGTCGCGCGTGCCGGCACCATCGGCGGTGCGCAGGCGCAGCGTCGCCGAGGCCTCGCGGCCTTCCAGCAGCGCCTGCAGCACGGGGCGGTCCTCCACAGCCACCCGCTCGCTGAGCGCGGTGCCTTCTCCGGCAGCCGCAGCGATCACCTTGCCGAAGCTTTCGCCCGGGCGGGTGTCGACCGCCATGAAGTAGCCTTCGCGGCCCAGGGTGGATTCGCGCAGGCTGGATTTGAGGGCGGCAAGGCCGGCGGACTGGTCCTGGCCGACGAAGGCGATGCCGACGACCTCGCCTGCGGCGTCCTTCATCGGCATGTAATACGTCATGTAATCGGTGCCGAACAGATGCGCCGGGCCGCTGAAGGCCTCACCGGCCATGATCTTCGGGTAGGCCAGATGGGCGTGGTCCAGCTTGGTACCCAGCACACGCTCGCCCGCCGCATTGCGCAGCGAGGTCGCCACGCGGATGAAGTCATCCCCTTCGCGCACGAAGATGGTGGCGACGCCGCCGGTAGAGGAGGCAAATCGGTCCACCGATGCGTCATCCAGGGCCAGCGGCGTAGCGCCGAAGCGCAGCTGCGGCGCGGACTGGCCGGCCACCTCGACACGCTGCTCGGCGTCGACCGAGGGATCGCCGGGCGGCAACGCACTGCGGAACAACTCGGCCATATGGCGCGTGCTCTCACCCAGGCTGCGGTCATACAGCGCCACGGAGTCGCGCATCAGGCTGGCCGACGTGGTGAGTCCCGCCTCTACCCGCTGCTGGTAGCTGGCTGCTGTCTGCCGGTAGATCAGCAGGGCGAGCAGGATGAAGGCCGTGGCCGTGATCGCGGCGAGCAGAAGCGCCAAGCGGCTGGAAATGGACATCGTGGAACCGGTGGCGGCAGAAGTCGTCATCGAGAGGCACTTTGGTTGGAAGGGGAAGGCGCGTGTTGCGCGTCACACTTCTATCGGCACCATTTCGGTCCTCTTTAGCCTTGGATCGATCCAAGGAGTCTGCGATTCATCTGCAAGCTGTTGATCGGAATCGAAATAGCCGTGTAACCGGTTACATCACCGCGATGTGCGCCCTTCCGGGTGAGGTGTGGATGCTTGGCAAGTATTCAGCGGTTGGATAGACTCGACCACGACATGGGGCCATAGCTCAGCTGGGAGAGCGCGTCGTTCGCATCGACGAGGTCAGGAGTTCGATCCTCCTTGGCTCCACCATGATTACAACGAAAAACCCCGGGAGCGATCCCGGGGTTTTTTGTTGTCGCGGCCGGCACGGCTCAGGCCGGCTCGCCGCCGCCATCCTTGCGCTCCGGTTTTTTCGAGTGCGCGTCACGCACTTTCTCGTCCTGCTGGCCTGGGCGCTGCTTGGCCACGTCGTCGTGGCGCTGGTCCTGCTGGCTTTCCTGCACGCCGGCCTTGTCGTCCTGGTTCTGCTTGTCATCCACCATGAGTGCTGCCCTGTGCTGCTGCGGCGGCACGATGCCCCCGCCTGCCGACCACGCTAGCGACGTGCTCGTGAGCCGCACATCACGACGACGCGATGGCGCCGTGCAGCGTCGCTTGGCGCGGCCGCATGACCGCGTCACACTGGGCGCCTGCCATCGAACACGGACGTCCCATGCGCATCACCCTGCTGCTCCCTGCCCTGCTGCTGTGCGCCAGCTGTGCCCATCACGGCAGCGTTGCGCCGCCACCGCCGCCAGCGATGGCTGGCTGGATCACCCCTGCCGAAGCGGTGCACGCCGCCAACGATGATCCGCAGCGCGGCATCAGTGGCACCTTCGTGATCCACGTGCGCACGGTCGATCTGACCGACCACGGGTTGTACCTCAACAGCGAAACGGACTACCGCCACCAGGCCAACCTGACCGTGTGGCTGGCGCCCGAGCAGGCCGATGCGCTGCGGGCACGGCTGGACAATCTGCCGCTGGACCGGCTGGTCAACCGCCGCCTGCTGGTACAGGGCACCGCCCGCCGCGAGAAGATCGTCTTCAGCCGCGATGGCGTGCCCAGCGACAAGTACTACTACCAGACGCATGTGCGCCTGAGTGACCCGCGCCAGGCCCGCTTCGCCCCCTGATCGCGGCGGCTGATCAATCCAGCTCCACCACCAGCTTGCCGAAGTTGCGTCCCTGCAGCAGTCCGAAGAAGGCATCCGGGGCCGCATCCAGCCCCTGCACGATGTCTTCGCGGTACTGGATGCGGCCTTCGCGCAGCCACTGCGCCATGTCCTGTTCAAAGCGCGGGAACAGATCGTTGAAGTCGGACTGGATGAAGCCGCGCACGTTCAAGCGCTGACGCAGGACCTGGCTGAAAAAGCCGGGCAGCCGGTCCGGTCCCGGCACCCGCACACCGCGCGCGTTGTAGGTGGCGATGGTGCCGCACACGGGCACGCGGGCGAAGTCGTTGAGCAGCGGCAGCACCGCATCGAACACTTTGCCGCCGACGTTTTCGAAATAGACATCGATGCCGTCGGGCGCAGCGTGGCGGAGCTGCTCGGCGAAGTCATCCGCACGGTGGTCCAGTGCCACATCCGCGCCCAGTGTTTCCACATACGCGCGCTTGGCCTCGCCACCGGCGATGCCCACCACGCGCGCGCCCTGCTGCTTGGCCAACTGCACCACCGTAGCGCCCACCGGGCCACTGGCGGCGGCAACCACCAGGGTTTCGCCGGGCTGCACACGGCCGATTTCCTGCAGCCCCGCGTAAGCGGTGAAACCCGGCATGCCATGCACGCCCAGCGCGGTGCTCAGCGGCAATCCCGCGGGATTCAAGCGGCGGCTGATCGATGCGGCATCCACCACGGCATGGGTCTGCCAGCCACCGGGCGCGATCACCAGCGTGCCGACCGTCAGCGCATCGTCGGCTGACGCCACCACCTCGCTTACCGTGCTCCCCTCCATCACGGCATCCAGCGCAACCGGCGGTGCATACGATGGTCCCTCTTCCATCCGACCGCGCATGTACGGATCCAATGAGAGATAGCGATTGCGCAACAGCACCTGCCCCGGTTGCAGCGGAGGAAGTGCGGCCTGCTCACGACGGAAGTTGGCCGCCACCGGCGCCCCGTTGGGTCGCGAGGCAAGCACGATGCGGTCGGTACTGCTGACAGAAACGCTCATCGTTCATATCCATTTTCTGAAAGGAGACCACCGACGTTACGCTCCTCGGCCGCAGCAGAGTGCGACACGAAAACAGCGTTCCATGGCGTGCTGTGCATCTGCACGCGTGCGGCGCCTGTCACAGCAGCATTGCCCACGCACGCGTCGCGCCAGTTTTCCACGCAGGGCATCGCACGCGCAGAAGGCGGGTTGCAGCGACGCAGGATCAACCACTTGCATGCGCATCCGCAGCGCGCAGACACGAATGTGAAGTTTTTTCTGCAAAAGGCTTGCCGAACTGCTTCGACGTCCGTAATATGCGCCTCCTCGGCAGCGACATCGCTGCAACGAAACAAGTGGCCGAGTAGCTCAGTTGGTAGAGCAGGGGATTGAAAATCCCCGTGTCGGCGGTTCGATTCCGTCCTCGGCCACCATTAGTTTCGAAGGGTCTGCGTACATGCAGGCCCTTTTTTTTTGCCCGTTGCTTGAGATATACGATACATATACGATTCGTATATTCCGTAATCAGGTACTTCCATGGGCATCGTCAACATCGACGACGAACTGCACGATCAGCTGCGTCGCGCGTGCACCGTCAGCCACCGCTCGATCAATGCGCAGGCCAACTTCTGGATCAAGGGGGGCATGCTGTGCGAAATGCACCCGGAGACGAGCTTCCAGGACATCGTCGCCAGCGAGCTGCGCGCTGCCGGCGTGCAGCCGAAGCGACTCAGTGAACCGCGCACATGATCAAGAGTGCGCAGGAAATCGCCTTGATGGGCACGTCCGGCGCCCTGCTCGCGCAGGTGTTCGATCGCCTGGACCGGCTGCCCCTCGAGGGCCGCAGCACGATGGAGATCAATGATCTGGTCGAACGGATGATCGTCGACGACCTGCAGGCGCGACCGGCCAGCAAGGGGCAGTACGATTTCCCGTTCGTGCTCAATGCGTCCATTGACGACATCGTCTGCCACGGCATGCCGTCAGCAGATGACGTGCTGCGCAGCGGGCAGATCGTCAACCTCGATATCACCCTGGAAAAAAATGGCTACATCGCCGATTCCAGCACGACGTATCTGGTGGGCGAAGTTGCCTATCCGGCGCGTCGCCTGGTGCGCGCGACGTACCTGGCGATGTGGAAAGGCATCGCGGCGGTGCGGCCGGGTGCACACACCGGCGACATTGGCCACGCCATCGCCCGCTTCGCGCGCGAAATGGGCTACAGCGTGGTCAAGGAATACTGCGGTCACGGCATCGGTACGGAGATGCACGAGGAACCCCAGATCCTGCATTACGGCCATGCCGGCACCGGCGTGGAACTGGAAGAGGGGATGGTGTTCACCATCGAACCGATGCTCAACCAGGGCAAGGCCGCGATCCGGCACCGCCCGGACGCATGGCCCGTGCATACGCGCGACGGCAAACTGTCAGCGCAGTTCGAACACACCGTGGCGGTGACACGCGAGGGTGTGCAGGTACTGACCCTGCGACAAGGCGAGAGCGCTCCCGCCTGAGCGCAGCGCCCGCACCTGCCGGCAGTTCGCGCGGATCAGGTCGGCGCGAAGCTGCGGGTTGCCTTCTTTTCGGTCTTTTCCGCCTTCTTTTCCTTGGCCGTCTTCGCCGGCTTCTTCTTCTGGTCTTTCTTCTGGTTCATACCCTTGCTCATTACGGCATTCCCTTTGTCGGTAGCGACGGCCGGAGCATGGCACATCCGGGGCGGAGGCGGATCGCGCACTTCACATCGGTGGAGCTGCCGGCATGGCTAAGATCGACCCCTACGACCTTGGGCCCCCACCATGAAAAATCGTCATGCCCTGCCCCGCCTGCTGGCATCCGCTGCGCTGCTGTGCCTCACCGTGAGCGCTTACGCTGCCGAGCCGGTGCGCTCGGTTGCAGCGCTGGATATCGACCGCTATGCCGGCCAGTGGCATGAGATCGCGCACCTGCCCGTGTCGTTCCAGAAAAAGTGCGTGGGTGACATCACCGCGACCTACAGCCTGCGCAGCGACGGGCGCATCAGCGTGCTGAACGGCTGCCGCGTGGAAGATGGCAGCCGGCTGCAGGCCGAGGGCGTGGCGCGCCCGGTCACCGGCGAGCCCGGACAGCTGCAGGTGCGCTTTGCGCCAGACTGGCTGTCGTGGGTACCGCTGGTATGGGCGGATTACTGGGTGATCGCGCTGGACCCGGACTACCAGTGGGCGGTGGTCGGCGAGCCGGATCGCAAATACCTGTGGATCCTTTCGCGCTCGCCAAGCATGCCGCGGGCGCAGTTGGACGCCCTGAAGGCACGTGCCGAATCGATGGGCTACGACCTGGCGCCACTGCGGGTGTTGGCGCCCATCGAATAACGGGCTCGCCACGACGATCCAGGGGCCGGATACCGCTTGCGGCACTGCAGAGGGCGCTGGCCCCGTCGTCGTGCGTACCGATTAGGATTGGCGTTCAGCCGAAGCCCTGTGCACGGCACCATACGCCGTAGTATCTTCCTTCCCACGCACTCTCTTCCGCGAGGACCTGCGCCCATGTTCCGCCGCTTCCGTACTGCCCTGATTCTGCTTTCCCTGCTCGCCCTGACCGCCTGCGGCGAGGGCGTGGTGAAGCGCGTTTCCGAACCCGCCACGCGCCTGCAGCAGCTCACCGTCAATGCCGACGGGAGCTGGAAGATCGCGCTGCGCCTGCAGAACTTCAGCTCGATGCCGATGCACTTCGATGACGTGGAACTGAAGCTTTCGGTCGGCGACGCCGACGCCGGGACGCTCAGCGCCAAACCCGGCGTGTCCATCGGCGGCACATCGGCCGACGTGATCGAACTGCAGGTACAGCCCGCTGCACAGGCGCGCCTGATGGTGGCCGATGCACTGGCCGGCAACCACACCCTTTCCTACACGTTGGAAGGATCGGTCTCAGCCACGCCGGAAGAGAAAAAGCAGCGCACGTTCCAGATCAACAACCGCAGCACCCTCAACCCCGCACCGGGCCTGCCCGGCGTGCTGCGCTGATTCCCGCCTTCCCTGCCCCCCGCCCCTGATCGAGACGCTTCACGATGAGCAGCTATACCGCACCGCTTTCCGACCTGCGCTTCGCCCTGCATGACGTGCTCAAGGTGGAGGCACTGTTCGCCCGCCTGGGCTTCAGTGATGCCACCGCCGACGTGGTGGATGCCGTACTCGAAGAGGCAGGCCGCTTCAGTGGCTCGGTGCTGGCGCGCTTGAACAGCGTCGGCGACGAGGTGGGCTGCGTGCTCGACCAGGCAAGCGGTGAAGTCACCACGCCGCCGGGCTTCAAGCAGGCGTACGACCAGTTCGTCGAGGGCGGGTGGACAGGCCTGACCGCGTCGCCCGACGTTGGCGGACAAGGTCTGCCGCATACGCTGGGGGTCCCGCTCAATGAAATGATCAACGCGGCCAACCTGGCCTGGGGCAATTTCCCGCTGCTGTCGCACGGTGCGATCGAGGCGCTGAAGCACCATGGCGAACCGTGGCAGCACGAAGCGTTCCTGAAGCCGCTGATCGAAGGCCGCTGGACCGGCACCATGTGCCTGACCGAACCCCACTGCGGCACCGACCTGGGCCTGCTGAAGACCAAGGCCGAGCCGAATCCGGATGGCAGCTACGCGATCACCGGCACCAAGATCTTCATCACCGCCGGCGAGCACGACCTGACCGACAACATCGTGCACCTGGTGCTGGCCAAGCTGCCCGGCGCACCGGCCGGCGCGAAGGGCATTTCGTTGTTCGTGACGCCCAAGTTCAAGGTCGACCGCGAGGGCCAGGTCGGCGAACGCAACGCGCTGCGGTGTGGCTCGATCGAACACAAGATGGGCATCAAGGGCTCGGTCACCTGCGTGATGAACTTCGACGGCGCCGAGGGGTATCTCGTCGGCCAGCCGCACAAGGGCCTGCAGGCAATGTTCACCATGATGAACACCGCGCGCCTGGGTGTGGGCCTGCAGGGTATCGGCCTGTCCGAGCGCGCGTATCAGAATGCGCTGAAGTATTCGCGTGAGCGGCTGCAGTCGCGCTCGCTGAGCGGCGCGAAGTTCCCGGACAAGCCGGCTGATCCGATCATCGTGCACCCCGATGTGCGCCGCATGCTGCTGACCATCAAGTCGCTGCTGGAAGGCAGCCGCCTGCTGGCGCTGCATGCCGGCACGTTGATCGACATCGCCCACGGCGCGCAGGACCCCGCCGAGCGCGAGCGTGCCGACACGCTGGTGAGCTTCCTGACTCCCATTTCGAAGGCATGCCAGACCGAATGGGGCATCGAGAATACGTACAACGCCCTGCAGTGCTTCGGCGGCCACGGCTATATCCGCGAACACGGCATGGAGCAGTTGGCCCGCGATGCCCGCATCACCACGCTGTATGAAGGCACGACCGGTATCCAGGCCTTGGACCTGATCGGCCGCAAGACCGCCTCCAGCCAGGGCGCAGGCCTGAAACTGTTCCTGGCGGAAATTGAAACCTTCGCGCAGGCGCACCAAGGGGATGACGCGTTGGCGGAGTTCATCGCACCGCTGCGCGCGAAGGCCAGTGAGTGGGGCGCATTGACGATGGACGTCCTGCAGCGTGCGGCCGGCAATCCCGACGAACTCGGCGCAGCCAGCCACGACTACCTGTTCTACTCCGGGTATGTGGTGCTGGCTTACTGGTGGGCCCGCAGCGTGGCCGCCGCTGATGCCAGCGCACAGAGCGCTGCGTTCAAGCAGGCCAAGCGCGAAACGGCACGTTTCTACTTCGCGCGCGTGCTGCCACGCACCCTGGCCCACGCCGCCGCGATCCAGGCCGGCGCCGACACGCTGATGGCGATGGACGACGCGCGCTTCGGCTGACGGCCAGCGGCCGTCACTACCCGGTAGCGCCGAGCCATGCTCGGCGAGCGCAGCGGCCGTCATGACCGTGCGGGGGGCTGTTACACAAAGCGTCATCTTTCGGGTATAAGCTGTTATTCCGATGGAGACAGACACTACACGCCTGGGTCTGATCACTACCGGAGCTGCCTCATCCGCTCCGGAGGCCGGGTCATCGCCGCTCGCCAGCGCACTGCATCGCCCCGGCACCGTCCGCCTGCTTTCCCTTGATGCCCACGGCCGGGTCCTGGACTGGATCAACTGGCAGGACGCGTCGTGCCTGTATGCCCGCGGTGCGGTGTCGTGGACGCTGGGCGACCCCTGCCTGCACATTCACGGCGGCGTCAACCGGCTCAGCGGCCTGCGCAGCGGGATGGACCTGCACCCCATCATCGCCACCCGCGGGCACGCGCGTTCGCGGTCGCCCGCTCCCACGCCCAACCTCACCAATGCCGCGCTGTTCGCGCGTGATGCCCATCTTTGCCTGTACTGCGGGCAACAGCATTCACGTCCGGTTCTCACCCGCGACCATGTGATGCCGCTGTCCAAGGGCGGCCTGGATGTCTGGGAAAACGTGGTCACCGCCTGCTTCCATTGCAACTCGCGCAAGAGCAACCGCACCCCGCAGCAAGCGGGCATGCCCTTGCTGGCCGTGCCTTTCCGGCCGAGCTGGATCGAACACCTGATCCTGTCCAACCGCAATATCCTGGCCGATCAGATGGCCTTCCTGAAAGCGCAGCTGCCGAAGAAATCCAAGCTCTCGGCGTGAACCGGCAGGCATCAGAACTCACTGGGCGATCACGGATGTCGGCGTCTGCTTGCTCCACCTTGGAATGAGCGCGAAAATAGACGGTCAGCACAAGTACGAACATGATGATCGACTCTGCCCGCTATCCCCGTCTCTCGCGCATCCAGACACCGGATGACCTGCGCACGTTCGAAGAATCCGAACTGAGGGCGGTCGCCGACGAACTGCGCGCCTATCTGATCGAATCGGTAGGCCGCAGCGGGGGGCATTTCGCCGCCGGCCTGGGCGTGATCGAGCTCACTGTCGCCCTGCATTACCTCTATCAGACGCCGCACGACCAGTTGGTATGGGACGTGGGCCACCAGACCTATCCGCACAAGATCCTGACCGGACGGCGCGATGAGATCCATACGGTAAAGCAGAAAGACGGCGTCGCTCCGTTCCCCAAGCGCGAAGAGAGCGAGTACGACACCTTTGGCGTCGGCCATTCGTCGACCTCGATTTCGGCCGCGCTCGGCATGGCGATCGCCCGCCAGCGTGAAGGCGATGATCGCCGCGTGGTGGCTGTGATCGGCGATGGCGCGATGACGGCAGGCATGGCCTTCGAGGCCCTGATGCACGCCGGCGGCATGGAACCGGAGCCGAACCTGCTGGTGATCCTCAACGACAACAATATGTCGATCTCCGAAGCCGTGGGCGGACTGACCAAAGTGCTTGGCCGCGCAACGGGCAGCCGCACGCTCAATGCCCTGCGCGAAGGCGGCAAGAAGATCCTCGGCGACAAACGCAACAATCCCGCGCGCTTCGTCAAACGCTGGGAAGAACACTGGAAAGGCATGTTCGTGCCGTCCACGATGTTCGAAGAGATGGGCTTCCATTACACCGGCCCCATCGATGGCCATGACATGCCAGCGCTGCTGTCCACGCTGAAGACCCTGCGCACGCTGAAGGGCCCCAAGCTGCTGCACGTGCTGACCACCAAAGGCAAGGGCTACGAGCCGGCCGAGGGTGACCAGATCGGTTACCACGCAGTGGGCCCGTTCGATCCGATCAAGGGCCTGGTGGCCAAGGGCGGCGCGAAGAAGCCCACCTACACCGATGTCTTCGGCGACTGGCTGTGCGATGCCGCCGCCGCAGAGCCGCGCCTGCACGCCATCACGCCGGCGATGCGCGAGGGCTCCGGCCTGGTGCGTTTCAGCCGTGAGTATCCCGACCGCTACAACGACGTAGCGATCGCCGAACAACACGCGGTGACACTCGCAGCCGGCATGGCTACGCAGGGCGCCAAGCCGGTGGTGGCGATCTATTCCACCTTCCTGCAGCGCGCCTATGACCAACTGGTGCATGACGTGGCGATCCAGAACCTTGACGTGCTGTTCGCCATCGATCGCGCCGGCGTAGTGGGTCCGGACGGTGCCACGCATGCCGGCAACCTGGACCTGAGCTTCCTGCGCTGCGTGCCGAACATGGTGGTGATGGCGCCGTCCAACGAAGCCGAATGCCGGCAGATGCTGAGCACGGGCCTGCAGCACACGGGCCCCGCCGCCGTGCGTTACCCGCGCGGCAGTGGCACCGGCGTGGCCGCCGGCACCGATCTGTCCACCCTGCCGATCGGCAAGGGCGAGGTCCGCGTGGAGGGCAGCCGGATCGCGCTGCTGGCCTTCGGCAGCACGGTCAACGATGCCGAGGCCGTCGGCCGCGCACTGGGCCTGACGGTGGTCAACATGCGCTTCATCAAGCCGCTGGACCGCGATCTGCTTCTGCAGCTGGCTGCGCGCCACGAGGGCTTCGTGACCATCGAAGACAACGTGGTGGCCGGTGGTGCCGGGTCTGCCGTGGCTGAGCTGCTCAGCACAGAAGAGGTGCTGAAGCCGTTCCTGCACCTCGGGCTGCCGGATGCCTTCCAGCATCACGCCAGCCGCGAAGATCTGCTGGGCGAAGCCGGCATCGATGCCGCCGGGATCCGGGCGGCGGTGCTCAAGCGCTGGCCGACGTTGGCGGCGGGCAGTACGCCGCTGAGCGCGGCAGGCTGATCGGGTAGCGCCGACCCCGGGTCGGTGGCGTGTCGCGTGGCCCCGCCGAGCATGGCTCGGCGCTACACGCATTTCGATGGATCGTCACGCAGTCCGTAGCGCCGAGCCATGCTCGGCGGGCCCCTGTATCCGCTGGCTCAGCGGACCTGGAACTGGCCGCGGCAGCCGTTGCTGACCCACACACCGTTGCGATCCCAGCCCCAGCTTTGCCCTTCGATGCAGGCGGTACCGGATTTCTGCTTGATCAGGCGCGCGTCCTGCCGGATGGTGACGTTGCAGCGGCGCTGGCGGCGATCATTCGAGTCGCAGTCGATCACCTGCCCTGCCGAGCCCCAGCCGTTACCATTGCCATTGCCGCCGCCCCAGTTGCCGCCGCCGTGGCCCGGGCGTGAGGGACGTCCCCGCTCGCCAACGAACTCTGCACGGCACCCATTGCTGACCCACACGCCGCCGCGCGACTGGCCCCAGCTCCGCCCTTCAACGCAGGCCGCGCCGGACAGCTGGCGTACCAGCCGTGCACGGCCGTCGAGTCGGCATTCCTTGTTGCGGTTTTTCACCGATTCGCAGCGGATGGTGGTGTTGCTGTTGCCATACCGATCCTCCGCGTAGCGATCGTTGTCACGATACTGCGCGTGTGCCGTGCCGGCGATGCCGGCACCGACCAGCAGCGGCAGGCAGATCGCCCACAAGGAGGCCACGGGGCGGCGTGAGGAAGACAGTTCCTGGGTCATGTGAAGCGTCCTGATCGATCGGTAGGCCGAGCATGGCGCAAGTTCAGCCCGACGCAAAGCCTCCACGGGCGGAACCGGTCAGCCTCAGTTGTACTACCCCTACGCCCTGTTCAGCCTTGGGGCACGCCTGCCTCACGCTGCACTGCGATTTCAGCCGTAGCGGACGGTGTCAACGTAACTGTCGGGGGTCTCCACGCGTACCGCGCAGGCCTGGCCGGTACGTGCGTGCAGATCGCGCGCAAGCGCATCGGCGAAGTCGAACGCGGCCGTGCCTTCGTGGAACGAAACGGTTTCAGTCTTCTGGGGATGGAGCACGCGCCAGTGGCGCTGCTCGTTCTGGACGCGGATCAACATGTCGGTCTCTCTCCATGAGCAAACGGGATGCCACGACATACGGCACGGGAGGGAAGCCTTCGCGCTGCCCTCGCCGTCCTGCCCTGTGCCTGGCACCAATGGCCCCCGCCAACCACCGAGACTAGGGGATGTCTGTCTCGGACTCCATCAGGGTTTTCTGATTTTCAGGCGCGGCCACTGCCACTGATACGCAGCGCCTCCACGCCCGCCTGGAACGCTTCGACACGCACCACGACATCCTGGCCACCCTCACGGTGGCAGGAGCGGGCCAGTGCAGCCGCCACGTCGAATGCATCTCTGCCGCTGGCGAAATCCTGGTGCAAGGGATGCTGGGGTGGACGACACGCCAGCGGCGTTCGACCTTTTCTACGACGATGACCATGCGGGAGCTCCTGGCAGGTGGGTGAGGGTCGGGTCAAGGCTGATGACGACAGCCCAGCCGTTGAGCAGATGCTAGGTGCCGGCCTTCCCCTACCCCATCGGTCCGGTCTGAAAGGCCCGCCCTGCCGGGAAATCACATCCCTGAGTCCGTTCACCGTGAACGCTACGTGATGCTTGTCACGCACTGGTGTTTTATTTCACACTGCGTACACCACAGGGGGCCCCTTCCACATGCGCACCTACTTCGCTCAACGTCCGTCCTTGATCAAGTTCTACTTCGTCGCCAGCTATCTGGTCCTGGTCGAAGAGCTGCTGCGCGCCACGGTGTTCTGACCCGCGCTGCAACCGCAGTGGACGTGGCGACCGGGCCGTTGAACAATCCCGGTTCTTCTTCCCCGTTGACCGGTGCCGCCATGTCCGACCTCCCCGCCCTGCCTCACCTGACACCGGGGCGCTACCGTCATTTCAAGGGCGGCCTCTATGAGGTGGTCGACGTCGTGCGCAGCAGCGAGTCGCTGCAGCCGATGGTGTTGTATCGCGCCCTGTACGGCGAAGGCGGTCTGTGGGTACGCCCGTACGACATGTTCGTCGAAACGATCGCCGGCGCAGAGGGTCCGCAGCCCCGCTTTGCCCGCCTGGTCGATTGACCCGGCTATCGCGGCGGTCGCATCATCCGCGCACCGTTCCTGCAGGACATCCCATGCGCACTCCCCTGTTCGTCGCCTCCTTGCTGGGCCTGCTGCTGAGCGGCACCGCCGCCGCGCAACAGGCAGACGATGAGGACGTCCCCGCGTTTGATCGTCCGGGTCTCGGGCTGGGGACCGGTATCGTGCCGCGTGGCGCCATGGCACTGGAACTGGGCCTGCCGTCCTACACGCGCGATACCGATCGCGACGGCGTCCGCAGCGAACAGTTCGGCAGCGACGTCACCCTGCGCACGGGCCTGGCGCCGCGACTGGAACTGCAACTGTCGGGGTCACCCTGGCAACGCGAGCGCATGCGTGCACCGGCGGAACCGAGTCTTCGTGAGCGTGGTACCGGCGATACCCAGATCGCACTGAAGTGGCTCGCCCCACTGCGCACCGAGAACGACCGCTTTGCCGTGCTGGCGTCTGCGACCCTGGCACGCGGGGATGCCGCGTTCAGTGAGGGCAGGCAGTACGCGCTCGCCGGTAGCTGGGAACATGATTTCACTGAGGATCTGACCAGCGATCTGTATGTCAGCCATAGTCGTGGCGACGGACAGCGCTCAACGGTATGGTCACCCAGCCTGTCGCTGGCCTTGGGGCCGCGCTGGTCAGCTTTCATTGAAGCGGGTTTCACTCATACGCGTGGCGAGCCCAATGAATCGGTCGCGGGCGGCGGTGTCACCTTCCTGTGGAGCGAACGCATCCAGCTGGATGCGTCACTCGATGCCGGTCTGGACGCTGACAGCCCGGATCTGCAGGCAGGCGTGGGGCTGGCGGTCTACTTCGACTGAAGGAGACCGCGCGTTACCAGGGATTGAACATGGTGATGAACACGATCACCAGTACGACTGCAAAGGCGACCCAGAGGTAGCGGCCCTGACGCCACGAGGGCTTGGGCTTGCCGGGAGTATTCATGTGGCTCCGATCAGGTGAAGGACATTCCCAGAGTGCGTGAGTGGCAGCATCCGCAAGGTGCACGCCGCGTGCAGGGCGCGTCAGCATCGACGAGCCACACCTGTCCGCTCCGCACCATGAAAAAGGACCCGCGCATCGCTGCACGGGCCCTTCTCATTTCATCATTGCTGGCTCAGCGCGGTCAGCTGCGTGTGCCATCCAGCCAGTTCGGGCCCTTGTTCTTCAGGAAGAAGATATAGACCACCAACGACACGGCAATGACCGCCGTGATGTAGATGATGAATTCATCCACGCGGCCCGTCGCGAGCGCGCCCTGGTACAGCAGCGGCGCGGTGCCACCGAACAACGAGTTGGCCAGTGCATAACCCAGGCCGACGCCCAGCGCACGGATGTGTGCCGGGAACAACTCGGCCTTCACCACGGCGTTGATCGAGGTGTAACCGGTCAGGATGACAAAGCCGGTGGCCAGGATCAGGAACGCCGACAGGGCCGAAGTCTGCTGCGGCAGTGCCGTGATCAGGTACCAGGTGTAGAGCACGCCACCGATGCCGAAGAACACCAGCAGGCTCTTGCGGCCGATCCGGTCGGACAACAGCCCGCCCAGTGGCTGCAGCAGCATCAGGAACGTCAGCACGCCCAGGTTGATCAGCGTACCGGTGATCACGTCATCGCCAGCGAAAGCGGTCTGGATCATCTTCGGGCCATTGATGGTGTAGGTGTAGAACGCCACCGTACCGCCGGCCGTGATCAGGAAGCACAACAGCAGCGGACGCCACTGGTTGACGAACAGCTCACGCATGGAGCCCGTGGCCTTTGCCTTGCCGTCCTTCGCTGCTTCGATCGATTCCGCGCTCAGCGATTCGTCCATCGTGCGTCGCAGCCAGAACACGACCAGCGCGCCGATGCCGCCGATACCGAAGGCCACACGCCAGCCCCATTCAGACACGTGCGTCGCGTCCCAGGACAGCAGCATCACCAGCAGTACCGCCTGTGCGAGCACATGGCCGCCGACCAGGGTGACGTAATGGAAGGAGGACAGGAAACCGCGCCAGCCGGGAACGGCCGCCTCGGACATGTACGTCGCACTGGCGCCGTATTCGCCGCCGGTGGCGAAGCCCTGCAGCAGGCGGGCAAACAACAGGATCACCGCCGCCCAGATGCCGATGGAGGCCGCCGTAGGCGCGATGGCGATCAGGAACGAACAGGCAGCCATCACGCTGACCGACACGGTGAGCGCAAGCCGGCGGCCGTAACGGTCGGCGAAACGACCGAAATACCACGCACCGATCGGGCGCATCAGGAAGGTCGCGGCAAAGATGCCCCAGATGTACATGTTGGAGTTCTTGTCGTCGGCCGAGAAGAACTGGGATTCGAAATACTTGGCAAACACCGAGTAGACGTAAACGTCGTACCACTCGACCAGATTGCCGGCAGAGCCTTTCAGGGTATTGGATACCGAGCGCCGGAGAGCACCGGGCGCCAGGGGGATGGGGGAATTGCTCATGGGTGGATCATGCCCTCGGATGAAAAACAGATGGTCCTTTCGGCCCACGTCACACGGCGTTTCAAACGACACAGGTGAGCGCAGGCAACGCGGTACCTTACCTCACGTCAATAACACCTGTCCGGTGAAGCCCCTGAATACGCAGCACTTTCTGATCTGGACTATCGGCGTGACGCGGCGTTGATGTCGCAGGGTGCACGCTGTGCGCATGGCACCGGGACGTGACCGGGGGTGGCGGGATGCTGCAGCGAAACATGCGATCTGCCTCTGCACCACGTCTGTGCACTGAACGATTTAGCCGGCTTGCCGATGATGTGCGCCTGCATCTGCCGCTTCTGCCCTCAGTGCGGCACTATCGAATCGTTCATTGCAGTCCAAGAGCCTTGCACCACCCATGACGCCGATGTCAGAGGAACTGAAAACCCAGGAACGGATGGCCGCCGTGGGTGCCCTGCAGGTGCTCGATGCGGCGGCGGGCGCATCGCTGGACCGCATCACGCAGCTCGCTGCATTCGCGTTCAATGCGCCGGTCGCGTTCGTTTCGATCGTGGGTACGGACTCCCAGCGCTTCATCTCCAAAGTCGGTCTGGACATTCCCGGAACCGATATCCGCTCGTCTGTCTGCTCCTACACCATCACCGCTGCCGACGTCATGGTAGTGCCGGACCTGCGCGCAGATCCCCGCTTTGCGGGTAACGGCCTGGTGTGCGGTCCGCCGCACCTGCGCTTCTATGCCGGTGCCCCGCTGGTGGCCAAGAACGGGGTGCCGATCGGCGCGATCTGCGTGATGGCGCGCGAGCCGCGCGAGCTGAGCGAAGACGACCGCCAGCACCTCAAGACCCTCGCCGCCATGGCCATGAGCCAGTTGGAGCTGCGGCGCCTGTCCGGGCGGCAGGATCCGGTCAGCGGCCTGCCCAACCGGCACCAGTTCCATATTGATTACGACGGCCTGGTATCGCGTGCGCGGGGCCCCGTGCACGCCGTGCTGCTGGACGTGCTGGATGTACCGCGGCTGGAAGAAGCAGGCCAGGCGTTGGGCATGCCGCCGCTGGAGGCGATGATCCACCGCTCCGGCGTTCGCCTGCGCGTCGCCCTGGAGGACATCGCCGATATCTACCACGTCGGCACCAGCCGCTTTGTTTTTCTGGTCGATCAGCCGTTGGCGGAGGATGTAGAGACGCTGCTGCTGGAACTGAAGCAGCGCATCACCCGCCCGGTGATGGCCGCCGCCGTGCCCATGTCACCGCAGTTCCATGCCGGCATCTGCACGTTCGATCCGGCCAAGGACAGCAGCAACGATGTGCTGCGCAAGCTGCTGGTCAGCCTGCAGGCGGCCATCACCGGGCGCCTGGACTTCTGCTGGTACTCCGAGCGCCGCGATGAGCTGCTGCGGCGCGGTTACCGTCTGGCAGCGGATGCGGAGCGCGGCCTGCGGCGCGAGGAGTTCTACCTGCTGTTCCAGCCACGCGTGGAGGCGATCACGCAGAAGATCGTTTCGGCCGAAGCGCTGATCCGCTGGAACCATCCCCGCCTGGGGCCGGTAGGCCCGGCCGAGTTCATTCCCGTTTTCGAGCGTACGGCGCTGATGCCGGCAGTCAGCGGCTGGGTCGTCGATGCAGCGCTGGACCAGCTGGCGGCGTGGCAGCTGGCCGGCCTGTCGCTGTCGCTGTCGGTCAACCTGGCCGCGTCGGACCTGTCCACCGAGGGCATGGCCGAGCGGCTGCTGCAGAAACTAGCCGTGCGTGAGCTGGCGCCTTCGCTGTTGGAAATCGAGATTACCGAGGGAGAATGGCTGCGAGCCAATACCGTTGCGGGCGAGCAGTTGGCGCGCCTGGCGGGCGTGGGCGTGCGGATTGCAATTGATGACTTCGGTAGCGGCTACAGCAACTTCGGGTATCTCTCACGGCTGCCCATTTCCACGATCAAGATGGACAAGTCGCTGGTGGATCACCTGGCGGATGATCCGGGTGCACGTTTGAAGGCGAAGGCGATCATCGAGCTCGCCAAGGGCCTGGGTTATACGACCGTGGCCGAAGGCGTGGAAACCGCAGCGCAGCGGGACGTGCTGACTGACCTGCACTGCGACCAGCTGCAGGGATTCCTGTTTGCCGCCCCCCTGTCGGCTGATGAGCTGGCGACGATGGTGGGCATCGGCGGGTAACGCCCCCGCTGCTCACCGGGTAGCGCCGCGCCATGCTCGGCGAGCGCGAAGCGCGGCCTGTGTCCAACATCGCGGTGCCGGACGAAGTCCGCCGAGCATGGCTCGGCGAGCGCAGCGGTAGTAGAAACTCCGAAAACGAAAAAGGCCCGCGCATTGCTGCACGAGCCTCTTCGTTTACATCAACAGTGGTCGGGACGGCCGGATTCGAACCGACGACCCTCTGCCCCCCAGGCAGATGCGCTACCAGGCTGCGCTACGCCCCGAATATCTGCGATGTTGCCCCGCCGTTGATGCGGGCCGTGAAGTATAGCGGATCAGCGCGAAAAAGGAATCAGCGGCGAAGCAGTTGCAGCACTTCTTCCAGTTCCACGCGTACCTGCTTGATGATCTGCTGGCTCAACGCGGCTTCGCCGCGCGCATCGGCACCATCCAGGCGCAGCCGCGCGCCGCCGATCGTGTAGCCCTGTTCGTACAGCAGGCTGCGGATCTGCCGGATCATCAGCACGTCATGGCGCTGGTAATACCGGCGGTTGCCGCGTCGCTTGGCCGGCTCCAGGCTGGGAAATTCCGTCTCCCAGTAGCGCAGCACATGCGGCTTGACGTCACACAGCTCGCTGACCTCACCAATGGTGAAGTAGCGCTTGGCCGGTATCGGCGGAAGTTCTCGGTTACTGCCCGGATCCAGCATACGCTTCCACCCTTTCCTTGAGCTTCTGGCCTGGACGGAAGGTGACTACCGTGCGGGCGGAAATCGGAATTTCCTCACCGGTTTTCGGATTGCGACCTGGGCGCTGGTTCTTGCGCCGCAGATCGAAATTGCCGAAGCCGGACAGCTTTACCTGACGTCCCTGTTGCAAGGCGTCACGCAGCACATCGAAGAACGCATCGACGAATTCCTTGGCTTCACGTTTGTTCAAGCCCACTTCGTCGAACAGTTTTTCGGCCATTTCGGCCTTGGTCAGTGCCATCGCCTGCTTACCCCTTGGTGCTGCCCGCTCAACCGCGGATCCGGGCGTGGTGTTCACGCTCGATGGCGGTGACCACCTCGGCCACCACCGCGTCCACGTCGCGGTCCGTCAGAGTGCGCGACTTGTCCTGCAAAATCAAGCCCATAGCGAGACTCTTGAAGCCCGGCTCTACCCCCTGTCCGACGTATCGATCAAACAGGTTGAGCTCGCGCAGCAAGGGGCCGGCGGCCCGTCGCACGGTGGCCGCCAGATCGGCCCAGTCGACGGCGTCGGGCGCCAGCACGGCCAGGTCGCGACGCATCGCCGGGAAGCGCGACAGCTCGCCGGCACGCGGCAGTTCACGGGCCGCCAAGGGCGCCAGATCCAGCTCCAGACCGTACACGTCCACGTCGATCTCCATCGCCTTGGCCAGCCGCGGATGCATCTGTCCGATCCACCCCAGCCGCACCTCACCGCGGTACACATCGGCCGATCGCGCCGGGTGACCGAAGGGCTGCACGGACGGCTTGAAGGTCAGCTCAGCCCCGCTGGCAGCGGCCAGCGCTTCCAGATCGCCCTTCAGGTCGTGGAAATCGACCTTGCGCGCCGCCACGCCCCACTGCTCGGCATCGGCGTCGCCGCACACCGCAACGGCCACGCGCTGCGTTTCCAGAGGTGCGGGAGCGCCCTCGCCGGCCTGCGCGGCGAACGCGCGGCCGATTTCGAACAGCCGTACGCGACCGGCCTGACGCGCCACGTTGCGGCCCAACGTGGCGACCAGACCCGGCAGCAGCGCCGGACGCATGATCGCCAGCTCGGCCGACAGCGGATTGGCCAGCGGCACCAGACTGTCATTGAGCTGCCACTGCTGCAGCAGCTGCGCGTCGACAAACGCGAAATTGATGGTTTCCTGCAGTTCGCGCGCCAGCAACTGGCGACGCACGCTCAGCTCTTCCAGACGGGTCTCGCTGGGCATCGCCACGCGCGCGGCGCCACCGGGCAACGTGGTCGGGATCTGCTCGTAGCCGTGGATGCGCGCCAGCTCTTCGATCAGGTCTTCTTCGATGGCCACATCGAAGCGGCGGCTCGGCGAAGTGACCTGCCAGCCATCGGCTGCGGCGGCGACCTCCATGCCCAGCGCGCGCAGGATACGCTCGACTTCCGCATCAGCGATGGTGATGCCAAGCACGCGGGTGATGCGCGCACGGCGCAGGCCGATCACCGCCGGCGACGGCAGGTCGGACGCACGCACCGCTTCGGTCACCGGGGCGGCCGTGCCACCGGCCAGCTCCAGCACCAGCGCGGTGGCATGCTCGATGGCGGTGCGCGGCAGCGCCGGATCCACGCCGCGTTCGAAGCGGTGCCCGGCATCGGTATGCAGGCCCAGCTTGCGGCCGCGGCCCATGATGGCGGCCGGCGCGAAGTGCGCGGCCTCCAGGAATACGTCGGTGGTGGCGTCGGTGACGCGCGTGTCGAAGCCGCCCATCAGGCCGGCCAGGCCGACCGGACGGTCTGCATCGGTGACCACCAGGAAACTGTCATCCAGCGCGGCGTCGCGGCCGTCGAGCAGCTTCAGGGATTCGCCGGCACGCGAGCGACGCACGGCGATGCTGCCCTGCAACGTGCCCAGGTCATAGGCATGCATCGGCTGGCCCAGTTCCAGCATCACGTACTGGGTGATGTCGACCAGCAGCGACACCGGCCGCACACCGCTGCGACGCAGGCGCTCGGCCATCCACAGCGGGGTCTTGGCGGCCGCGTTGACGCCTTCGATGACACGACCCAGATAACGCGGCGCTTCGGCACCGGCATCCAGCGAGATCGACAGCTCGCGCGTGGCGGTGGCCGGTACCGCATCAGCGGCAAACGGCACTACGTCGCTGCGGGTGGCAGCGGCCACGTCGAAGGCAATGCCGCGCACGCTGAAGCAGTCGGCACGGTTCGGGGTCAGCTTGATCTCGATGCTGGCGTCGGGCAGGCCCAGGTACTCGACCAGGCCTTGGCCGATCGGTGCGTCATCAGGCAGTTCGAACAGGCCGGACGCATCGCTGTCCAGGCCCAGTTCCTTGGCCGAGCACAGCATGCCATTGGAGTCGACGCCGCGCAGTGTGGCGGCACTGATCTTCAGGCTGCCGATCTGCGCACCGACCAGCGCCAGCGGCGCGACCAGGCCGGGGCGCGCGTTCGGCGCGCCGCAGACGATCTGCAGCAGGCTGCCCTGCCCCGCATCGACCTGGCAGATCTGCAGGCGGTCGGCTTCTGGATGGCGCACGGCCTCGACGATGCGGGCCACGACCACGTGGTCCAGGCCCGCGCCCAGCGCGTCGACCGCTTCCACTTCCAGGCCGATGGCCGTCAATACCGCGCTGAGCTCATCGCGCGATGCGGCGGTCGGGACGTGGCTGCGCAGCCAGTTTTCGGAGAATTTCATGAGGTTCAACCTGGTTGAATGGAGCAACCGAGCAACAGCCGCCGAGCATGGCTCGGCGCTACGGATCGGGATTACGCGAACTGCTTCAGGAAGCGCACATCGTTCTCGAAGAACGCGCGCAGGTCGTTGACGCCATAGCGCAGCATCGCGAATCGCTCCACGCCGAGGCCGAAGGCGAAACCGGTATAGCGCTCCGGATCAATCCCGACACTGCGCAGCACGTTCGGGTGCACCATGCCGCAGCCCAGCACTTCCAGCCAGCGCGTGCTGCCATCGGGCTGCTGCCAGGCGATGTCGACTTCCGCACCCGGCTCCACGAAGGGGAAATAGCTCGGCCGGAAGCGCATCTCGAAGTCACGCTCGAAGAAGGCGCGCACGAACTCGGACAGCGTGCCCTTGAGGTCGGCGAAGTTGGAATGCTCGTCCACCAGCAGGCCTTCCACCTGGTGGAACATCGGCGAATGGGTCTGGTCGCTGTCGCTGCGATAGACCTTGCCGGCCGCGATCATCCGCAGCGGCGGTGCGTGGTCGCCCATGTAGCGCACCTGCACACCGGAGGTATGCGTGCGCAGCAGGCGGCCATCACCGAAATAGAAGGTGTCGTGCATGGCGCGCGCCGGGTGGTGCGGCGGGAAGTTCAGCGCCTCGAAGTTGTGCCAGTCGTCTTCGATCTCCGGCCCTTCCGACAGCTCGTACCCCAGCCGCGCGAAGATCTCGGTGATGCGTTCCAGCGTGCGGGTCACCGGGTGCAGGCCACCGCGACCACTGCGACGGCCCGGCAGGGTGATGTCGATCGCTTCGGCGGACAGGCGCGCGTCCAGCGCAGCGTCTTCCAGCACGGTCCTGCGCGCAGCCAGCGCAGCGCCCAGTGCGTCACGCGCGAGGTTGATGGCTTCACCGGCGGCCTTGCGCTCGTCGGCCGGCAAGGCGCCGAGCTGCTTGAGCTGCGCGGTGATGCTGCCACTCTTGCCCAGCAGGGAGACGCGCAACTGCTCCAGCGCCTCGGGACTCTGCGCGGCAGCCACATCGGCCAGTGCCTGGTGGGTCAGGGATTGGATGTCACTCATGGGGTGCCGAAACCTCGGGTCGGATGTGCCCTCGCGATGCGCGAAGGGCCGACCCCCGTCGCCACCGCCGTCCGGCCGCCGCGCATTGCGCTGGCCACCGCACAAAAAAGAATGGGGAAGGACTTGCGCCCTTCCCCATGCATTGCCTCAACCACCACCGTTGCGCGCGAACGTCAACGGCGGGATGGGGACTTATGCCGCCAGTGCGCCCTTGGCCTTTTCAGCCAACGCGGCAAAAGCTGCCTCGTCGTGCACGGCGATATCAGCCAGGACCTTACGGTCAAGGGTGATGCCCGCCTTCAGCAGACCATTCATGAAACGGCTGTAGCTCAGGCCGTTGATGCGGGCTGCTGCGTTGATGCGGACGATCCACAGCGAGCGGAAATTACGCTTCTTCTGCTTACGACCGATGTACGCGTACTGCTGGGCCTTGATGACGGCCTGCTTGGCAACGCGGAAGACCTTACGACGGGCATTGTAGTAGCCCTTCGCCAGAGTCAGGATTTTCTTGTGGCGGCGACGCGCCTGTACGCCACGCTTTACTCGTGCCATGTGTCAGTTCCTCAGAGGTAAGGGAGCATGCGGTCCAGACGGCCGGCGTCTTCTGCGCGGACGTGATTCGTCTGCCGCAGGTTACGCTTCCGCTTGGTCGCTTTCTTCGTGAGGATATGGCTACGGTTTGCGTGGCCGCACTTGTACTTGCCCGAGGCGGTCTTGCGGAAACGCTTGGCCGCCGCCCGGTTGGTCTTGATCTTGGGCATTGCAATGTCCTTGATGGGATATGACCCTGGTTTCTGACTGATCTGGCGGTGGCCGTGGCCACTCTTTCCGTCCTGCCATGATCCGCGTACGACCCCTCCTGATGGGTCGAGCCGGCAATCATACAGGGGAAATGGGCCTCGGGCAACGCGATTGATGTCAGCGAACGGGTGACACCCCCTCGCGCCGACGCATGCAACGCGGTTGCCGGGGCTGGGCCGGACGGGGCAGGCTGCACGGGGCACGCTGCAAGTACGTCCATGTAAGCTCCTTTCCGCCCGTCCGGGGCTCCAAGGGCCCCGTGCAACCTGCCCCGCCCGGCCCGCTGACGGTTTCCGCAATCCGCCGGCCGCGCAGAAAAAAAGAAAAGCGGGCAAAGCAGATGCCTGCCCGCTCGTCATCCCCGGAAAAGCAGAAAGGCGCCATGAGCGCCTTTCCACCGTGACGATTCAGCCGCCAGGCGCCCCGCAGGGCAGCCCGTCAGGCTTTATGTCTTCTTCTTCGGAGCAATCATCATCACCATCTGACGGCCTTCCAGGCGCGGACGGGATTCGATCACGATGTCCTCGCCCAGATCGGTCTCGATCCGGCTGGCGATTTCACGACCCAGTTCCTGATGGCTCATTTCGCGGCCACGGAAGCGGATGTTGACCTTGATCTTGTCGCCCTCTTCGAGGAAACCGCGCATCTTGCGCAGCTTGATCTGGTAGTCGCCCTCATCCGTGACCGGACGGAACTTCACTTCCTTGATCTCGACCTGCTTGCTCTTCTTCTTGGCCTCGCTGGCCTTCTTCTGGGCTTCGAACTTGAACTTGCCGAAGTCCATGATCTTGCACACCGGCGGATCGGCCTGCGGCTGGATCTCGACCAGGTCCAAGCCCTCGTCTTCGGCCATGGACAGTGCTTCGTCGCGCGTCAGCACGCCGATCATCTCACCGTCACTACCGATCACGCGGACGCGCGGGACACGGATTTCCTGATTCCTGCGATTCTGTTTGTTGTCAGGGGTACTGATATTGCGATCTCCCAAGGGGGTTGAACCGACCCGCGCGCCTTTGCGCACGGGTCGGACCTTTTGATTACGCGCCTTCGGCCTGCAGCCGCTCAACGAAGGCCTGGAGACTCATGCTGCCCAGATCCTCGCCGGAGCGCGTACGCACCGCGACCGCGCCGTTTTCCTTCTCACGGTCACCAATGACCAGGAGGTACGGCACGCGCTGAAGCGTGTGCTCGCGAATCTTATAACCGATCTTCTCGTTACGCAAATCGGCGGTAACGCGGAAGCCTTGATCCGCAAGGGATTTGCGCACCTCGCTCACGTATTCAGCCTGTGCATCGGTGATGTTGGCCACCACCACCTGCGTCGGCGCCAGCCATGCCGGGAACTGGCCGGCGTGGTGCTCGATCAGGATACCGATGAAACGCTCCATCGACCCCACGATCGCCCGGTGCAGCATGACGGGGTGCTTCTTCTGGCTGTTCTCGTCCACATACTCCGCCCCCAGGCGTCCCGGCATCATGAAATCGACCTGCATGGTGCCCAGCTGCCAGGTACGGCCGATCGCGTCCTTCAGGTGGTACTCGATCTTCGGCCCGTAGAAGGCGCCCTCGCCCGGCAGCTCCTGCCATTCCACGCCACAGCTGGACAGCGCCGAGCGCAGCGCGCCTTCGGCCTTGTCCCACGTGGCGTCGTCGCCCAGGCGCGATTCCGGGCGCAGTGCGATCTTGATCTGGATGTCCTCGAAACCGAAGTGCTGGTACACCGCCAGCGCCTGCTGGTGGAACGCCGTCACTTCGTCTTCGATCTGCGATTCGGTGCAGAACACATGGCCGTCGTCCTGGGTGAAACCGCGCACGCGCAGGATGCCGTGCAGCGCGCCGGAGGGCTCGTTGCGATGGCAGGAACCGAACTCACCGTAGCGGATCGGCAGGTCGCGGTAGCTGTGCAGGCCCTGGTTGAACACCTGGATGTGGCCCGGGCAGTTCATCGGCTTGACCGCGTAGGTGCGCTTCTCCGATTCGGTGAAGAACATGTTCTCTTTGTAGTTGTCCCAATGGCCGGACTGCTTCCACAGCGACACGTCCAGGATCTGCGGGCAGCGCACCTCGCCATAGCCACTGTTGCGGTAGACCTTGCGCATGTACTGCTCCACCACCTGCCACAGCGCCCAGCCCTTCGGGTGCCAGAACACCAGGCCCGGCGCCTCTTCCTGCAGGTGGAACAGGTCCTGCTGCTTGCCGATGCGGCGGTGGTCGCGCATTTCCGCTTCTTCGATGCGCTTGATATAGGCATCCAGCTGCTTCTTGTCGGCCCACGCGGTGCCGTAGATGCGCTGCAGCTGCTCGTTCTGCGCATCGCCGCGCCAGTATGCGCCCGAAATGCGGGTCAGCTTGAACGCTTTGAGGAAGCGCGTGTTCGGCACGTGCGGACCACGGCACATGTCCACGTATTCCTGGTGGTAATACATGCCCATCGCCTGGATGTCGTCGGACATGTCTTCGATCAGGCGCAGCTTGTAGTCCTCACCACGCGCTTTGAAGATTTCCACGACTTCGGCGCGCGGGGTCACCTTTTTCACCACGTCGTAGTCCTGCGCGATCAGCTCGCCCATGCGCTTTTCGATCGCGGCCAGGTCATCCGGGGTGAACGGACGTTCGGACTGGATGTCGTAATAGAACCCTTCGGCAATGACCGGGCCGATCACCATCTTGGCGTCGGGGTACAGCTGCTTCACCGCGTGGCCGACCAGATGCGCGCTGGAGTGGCGGATGATCTCCACGCCCTCCTCGTCCTTGGCGGTGATGATGCGCAGGGTCGCGTCATGATCGATCACGTCGCTGGCATCGACCAGCACGCCATCCACCGAGCCGGCGAGGGTGGCCTTGGCCAGGCCGGCGCCGATCGACTGGGCGACGTCCATGACGCTGACGGGATGTTCGAATTCGCGGCGGCTGCCGTCGGGAAGGGTGATCGTGATCATCGGGATATTTTTTCTGGCAAGGCCCGCGCAGGGGCTGGAATGCGGATCCGGGCAGCGCCCGGATAATAAAAAAGCGCCACGAAGGCGCCTGCAAGTGGGCCGTCGGGGCAGGTCAGCGGTGGGCGGTGGTAGTGCTCATGTCACACGCTCGGCCGGCGCTGGGCGCGGGCCACCTTGGTTCCAGTCAGGGTATCCACGCTGATCTTAAACCAGCCTGCCGCAAAGCCCAAGGTCAACACCGTGTCCGGCCTGAATAGCCCAGGCTGGCGGCGGCAAATGGCAATGATTACCATGCTCAGGCAATCGGCCCTGCCTTTCCTTCCGGCTCCCCCATGACCCCCTCTTCTGATCGTCCGTCCACACGCGCCATGGGCTTGATCGCCGCATGATCCAGGTTCCCACCATCGGATTGTCTTCGTTGGGTTTCTGTTCGCTTGCCTTGGCAGCGTCGATATTCTCCACGATGGCCTTCTATGCCGCCTCCCGGCACTGCCGGTGGCCGCGCGTGCACCGTGCCGGCCGGCTCGGCCGCGAGATCGGCACGGTCGCAGCGGTGGCTTCGCTGTGGTTGTGGATGGCCAACCTGGGTGTCGGCGCAGGCCTGGTGGTGATGCTGTGCAGCTGGATGGCCATGGCGATGCTGCTGCCCGCCCTGGCCGCTTGGCACCGGCCGCACGCACACCCCGCCAAGGCGCGGCGCTGATGTGGGGCCGCGCATCGGCGGGCATCGTCGTCGGCTTCCTGGTCGCCGCCGGACTGACCGGTCTGGTCGCCTGGCTGCCCCCCGGGCACTGGCAGGCCGCTCTGGTGCCGAGCCTCATCGCCTTCATCCCGCTGTGGATGCTTGCAGCGATCTGGGCCTTCAGCTTCCGCACTGCGGCACGCGCATGGGCGCTGTTGGGCGCAAGTGCGGCAGGCATCTTCCTTCTTCTATGGCTGCTGCGCCTGTCCGGCGCGGTGCAGTGAGTAACCGCACATGAAGTTCAGCTCGCAGACCCTGCGTACGTTCACCACGCTGCACACCTGGGTTGGGCTGGTGGCAGGCTTCGCGCTGTTCGTGGCGTTCTATGCCGGAGCCCTGACGGTATTCCACCATGACGTGCCGTTGTGGCAGACCCCGCAGGCCGTGACCCAGGCGCCCGCCACGCTGGCGGACACCCAGCGGTTGCTTGACGGGGTGCTGGAGCGCCATCCGGCTGCACGCACGCACGTGGGCATGACCTTCCCCGGCGGCGACCACCCGCAGCCGATCGCCTACTGGCAGGACGCCAAAGGCGTCTGGCAGTACGCCTGGCTGGATCACTACGACGGCAGTGTCACCCCGCCGCAGACCGGCCTGGCTGAGCTGGTCAATGAACTGCATTACACGCTGGGCCTGCCGGTGGCCGGCATCTACCTGATGGGCATCGTCAGCCTGTTGTATGGCGTGGCCCTGCTCAGCGGACTGGTGATCCACCTGCCCAAGCTGGCCGGCGATCTGTTCGCGCTGCGGCCGGGCCGCAACCTGAAGCAGTTCTGGCAGGACGCCCACAATGTGGTCGGTGTGCTCAGCCTTCCCTTCCACCTGATGTTCGCGGTGACCGGGGCGTTGTTGTGCCTGGTCTTCCTCCAGATGGCCCTGCTCAACCCGCTGGTCTACGACGGCAAGCTGCTGCAGGCCGTGCCGGCGGCGATGGACACCGCGCCCGTCCGTGCCCCCAGCGGCACCACCGGACGAGGCGTGGACCTGGCCGACCTGCATGCCCGTTCATTGCAAGCCGCCCGCGACCAAGGTGTGCAGGGCTTTGAACCGGCCTATCTGAAGCTGGCAAATGCCGGCGACGCGATGGCCACGATTGAGATCACCGGTGAATCGGAGGGCACACTGGGGCCGGCAGGCGCGGTGGCCTTCGACGTCGCCAGTGGCAGACTGCTGGCCAGCCAGCTGCCGGGCCAGCGTGATGCGAACCATGCCACCCTCAGCGCGGCCTATGCCCTGCACTTCGGGGAATTCGGCAATGGACTGGTCGCCTGGTTGTATTTCCTGATGGGCCTGGGCGGCGCCTTCCTGTTCTACTCCGGCAACCTGTTGTGGATCGAATCGCGGCGCAAGCGGCGGCAGGTCGAGCAGGGGCGCGCGCAGGTCAACATGGCGCGAGCGACCGTCGGCGTGTGCATCGGCCTGGTGGTCGCTATCTCCGCGGCCTTCGTCGCGGCACAGCTAGTGGAACGGTTCGCTCCGCACAGCGTCGACGCGGGCATCCGCTGGGTGTGCTTCGGCAGTTGGGCAGCCTGTGTACTGTGGGCTGCGCTGCGGCGCCCGGCGCAGGCAGCACGTGAACTGCTGTGGGCGGCTGCGATCGTGACCGCTGCAGTGCCGGTAGCGCATGGTGCGCTTACCGGATACTGGTGGTGGACCAGCGCCGGCCAGGGCTACTGGCCGCTGTTCTGGGTGGACGCGGTCGCTGTGGCGATGGCGGTTGGTTTTGCGGTGATTGCACGCGCGACCGCACGGCGCGCGCGTGACGGCGACCCGAACAGTGTCTGGGCCGACGCGTAATCAACGCAGAGGTGTGGCCGGGCGAGCGGCTGCGGCGACTTCCAGCGGGCAAGCCTGACGGCTATCGGCTTGGTCCACCGATGGGGTCAGTGTCCGCACAGTGAGAGGATCCTTAGAACTCGGCGACAGGGTGTCGCCGCTTCGAAAGGACCCTGCCATGCGTATCCCGCTCAAGCCGGACAGCAATGCACCCGGTGCCCCCTCGCCTGATGGATGCAGCAGAAGGCGCTGGATGCAGACCACTGCACTTGCCACCGCAGGCATGTTGATCGTTCCCAACGCGTTGGCACTGCCAGCCGATGGACACGCCCTGCTCTTGCAGCACCGCCCCCAGCCACCGCGTGCTGTTTCGTCAGACGATGCCTATGGCCTGCTGCGCGACGGCATCCTCGCCTCGCTCAATCTGGTACCTACGGTCGGCGGATTTCTTTCCTACATCGGCGCCCTTGTCATCCCGGCAGCTGGCGAATCGCCTGAAGCAACATGGCGCCGCTACACCGACCAGAAAATATCGGAGTCACTCTTTGCGAGTGTGCGTGCCGACCTGGTCGGCCTGAGCGACGTCGTCTCTCTGTACATCAGGACGGTAGCCTCAGGTGATGCAAAGGCAGTGCAGGCGCAGAGCATTGCAGCGAACAGTCTGATGACTGCACTGCTGCCGCGGTTCCAGATTCCCGCAGAGGCGCTCGAGTTGCTTCCCCTGTTTGCCATTGGCGCGACGCTGCACCTGGCGCTGCTGCGGGACATCGCCCTGACAGGAAAAGCCGTTGGATTCGAGGATGCGTACGTGCAATTCGTGGCAGAGGAATTAACCACACGAATCGCGTCTTATACCCGCCATGCCGACCTATGCCAGCGCAGGGCGCTGGAAAAAGTCCGCGACGATAATCCGACCGGCAGTGAGCCTGATCGCCGCAACCAGCCGATGAGCGCCATGCTGGAGAAAAGAACCTCGCTCTACTTGACCGTACTCGATCAGCGGGACACATGGTATGCATTCGACAGCAGGAAACACCCCGGTCGTACAGAGGTCTATCTCACCAGAGAAGTGTTTACTCCGGTGATTGGGTGGTGGGATTCCGCCTCCACGCCTCCAACTGAACTGCCTGCCTGGCCCGCACCAGCGGGCAGCCTTGACCAGATCAGCGCATGGAGTGACGGGAGGCCGGACGCCAGGTATCTGACCGGATTCAGCTGCCGGTACAGTGATGGCAATGAGACGAAAACGGGCACGTTGAAGGGCGAGGTCCAAACGCGCGACCTGGGCGCGGCATTTCTCACCGTTGATCAGGTCCGGAGCCATGTATCGGCCGCAATGGGTGGAATCGAGGTGCGCAGCCAGCCCGGTGGACGACAGACGTTGCTGGGGAGAGAGCCCGGGCGTCATGACCGCACCGTGACAAGCGCTGTTGACCAGCATCGGCTGTCGTCGGTGCGCGCCATTGGCCGCGGCAAAGATCACGTCGACGGTATGGTCAGCGGTTGTGTGCTGGGCTTCCAATTGGTCCACCAGGCCCGACGGGGACCGTCCGTGGAGGTACTGGATCGCGTCCGCCCTCACTTGCCGAGATCCCTGCTAGCTTGGCTGACGAGCTGAACAGGCAATGCCCAAAACAAACAACGCCCCTGACGGGGCGTTGTTTGTCTGGAGCAGATGGAGTGCCGCGACGCGCCGTGGGCGACAACTCCTGGTCGCCACCCACCGCGATCGAGTTTCGGCCGATTACTCGGCAGACACACCCTCGCCTTCTTCGACGGCCTTCATGGACAGGCGGATACGGCCCTGCTTGTCCACTTCCAGCACCTTGACCTTGACCACATCGCCTTCCTTCAGCACGTCGCCGACCTTCTCGACGCGGTCGCTGGAAATCTGCGACACGTGCACCAGGCCATCCTTGCCCGGCAGGATGGTGACGAATGCACCGAAGTCCATGATCTTGGCGACCTTGCCTTCGTAGATGCGACCCGGCTCGACGTCCGAGGTGATCTGCTCGATGCGTGCCTTCGCGGCCTGGGCAGCGATGGCATTGACCGAAGCGATGACGATCGTGCCGTCATCCTGGATGTCGATCTGCGTACCGGTTTCCTTGGTGATGGCCTGGATGGTGGAACCACCCTTGCCGATCACTTCGCGGATCTTGTCCGGGTGGATCTTGATGGTCAGCAGGCGCGGAGCGTAGTCCGACAGCTCCTGACGCGGCGCGGACAGGCCACTGGCCATCTCGCCCAGGATGTGCAGACGGCCGGCCTTGGCCTGCTGCAGTGCCTGCTTCATGATCTCTTCGGTGATGCCTTCGATCTTGATGTCCATCTGCAGGGCGGAAATGCCCTCAGCGGTACCAGCGACCTTGAAGTCCATGTCACCCAGGTGATCTTCATCGCCCAGGATGTCGGACAGGACGACGAAGCGCTCGCCTTCCTTGACCAGGCCCATGGCGATACCGGCAACCGGCGACTTGACCGGCACGCCGGCGTCCATCAGGGCCAGCGAGGAACCGCAGACCGATGCCATCGACGAGGAGCCGTTCGACTCGGTGATTTCCGACACGACGCGGATGGTGTACGGGAAGGATTCCAGCGACGGCATCACTGCCAGCACGCCGCGCTTGGCGAGACGGCCATGACCGATTTCGCGACGCTTCGGGCCCATCATGCGGCCGCACTCACCCACCGAGTAGGGGGGAAGTTGTAATGGAACAGGAAGTTGTCCTTGTACTCACCGGACACGGCGTCGATGACCTGACCGTCGCGAGCGGTGCCCAGGGTGATCGCGACCAGGGCCTGCGTCTCACCGCGGGTGAACAGCGCCGAGCCGTGGGTACGCGGCAACACGCTGGTGCGCACCGAAACCGGGCGCACGGTGTCCAGCGCACGGCCGTCGATGCGGACCTTGGTGTCCAGCACCGAGTTGCGCATGGTGCTGTATTCCAGCTCGCCGAATTCCTTCGACAGTTCGGCCGGGTTCCAGCCTTCAGCGGCCACGCGGCCTGCCAGCGACTCGACCACGTCCTTCTTGATCGACGAGATGGCGTCACGGCGCTGCAGCTTGTCACGCACCTGGAAGGCTTCGCCCAGACGCGGGCCGATGGCTTCCTGCAGGGCGCTGATCAGCGCATCGTTCTTGGCCGGGGCAACCCACGTCGACGGCTTGGTACCGGCTTCGGTGACCAGCTCGTTGATGATGTGGATGACCTTCTGCATTTCGCGGTGACCGAAGGTCACGGCGCCCAGCATCACGTCTTCGGACAGCAGCGCGGCTTCGGATTCCACCATCAGCACGGCGTTGGAGGTACCGGCAACCACCAGTTCCAGCTCCGAATCCTTCAGCTCGGTCACGGTCGGGTTGAGGATGTACTCACCGTTCTTGTAACCGACCTTGGCAGCGGCGATCGGACCCTTGAACGGGGTGCCGGCCAGGGCCAGGGCAGCGGAGGCGCCGATCAGGGCCGGGATGTCACCGTCGATGTCCGGGTTCAGCGACATGACCGTGGCGATGATCTGCACTTCGTTCTTGTAGTCTTCCGGGAACAGCGGACGGATCGGACGATCGATCAGACGCGAGATCAGGGTTTCCTTCTCGGTCGAGCGGCCTTCGCGCTTGAAGAAGCCACCCGGAATACGGCCACCGGCGTAGAACCTCTCCTGATAATCAACGGTCAGCGGGAAGAAGTCCTGGCCCTCACGCGCGCTCTTTGCAGCAACGGCGGAGACCAGCAGTACGGTGTCGTCGAACTTGACGATGACCGCGCCGCCGGCCTGGCGCGCGATTTCGCCGGTCTCAAGCGTGACGGTATGTTTGCCGTACTGGAAGGTTTTGGTGATTTTTGCCACGGAGGGTGTCCTTGGGGATGCTGTCTGCGAATGGACCGTCGGCGACCCATGCCGCCTGCGGGTGACCGGTGTCCCGGTCTGAATGCGATGAAAAACGATGCTGCAAAACAAAACCGCGGCGCATCACTGCGCCGCGGAGGATTTCTTGCTTAGCGACGCAGGCCAAGCTTTTCGATCAGACCCTTGTAGCGGGCAACGTCTTTCTTCTTCAGATAGTCGAGCAGGCTGCGGCGGCGGTTGACCATCTGCAGCAGGCCACGACGGCTGTGGTGATCCTTCTTGTGGGTCTTGAAGTGGCCGGTCAGCAGTTCGATGCGTGCGGTCAGCAGGGCGACCTGGACTTCCGGGGAACCGGTGTCGGTGGCGCTGCGCTTGTTGTCTTCAATTACCTTCTGGGTGTCGATCGACATTGCTTTTTCTCTTTTGATGCGGGGCCAGCAGGAACGTGTTCACGCACCGCTTGGCTCGCCGTAGGCTGATGATGAACCTGCAGGACGCAGGCTACCCTGTAAAGGGCCGCAAAATTGTAACGGGAGCGACCTCCCGGAACAAGGACCTGGGCTGAATCGCCCGGTTGCATGTCACGGATTGAAGCGTCGCTGCGAGGCCAACAGGCCGGTTTCGTCTACCTGGCCCAGGCCGCATACGCCGCCGGCTGCGTCATGCACCACGACCAGCCCGCTCGGCCATGACGTATCGCGCAGCCGCTGGCCCATGCAGAATCGCGCAGCCTGCTGTTCATCCAGATGTACAGGCGGATACGCAACCAGGCCGGCCGCCAAGGGCAACAGATGGGCTTCCATCCCCGCCTCATCGCCGGCATCGGCCAGCGTACGCAGTTGGTCCAGGGTCACCATCACCGGATCGAGGAAGGGTTCCACCCAGAGGCGTCGCAACGCGCCGATGTGCGCGCCACACCCCAGCGCCTCGCCAAGGTCACGGGCGATGCTGCGGATATACGTCCCGGAGCCACAGGTCACGCGCAGGCGCAGGCGATCAGCCTGCTGCTCAAGCACCGTGATCGACTGGACATGGACGTCGCGCTCGGGCGCATCGATCACCTCGCCACGCCGCGCCTTGAGATACAGCGGCTCGCCGCCCTGCTTCAACGCCGAATACACCGGCGCGCGCTGGCGGATGTGACCCACGAACGGAGCCAGCGCAGCCTGCAGCGTATCGGCACTGATGGACGGCACCGGCCGTTGCAGCAGTACCTGGCCCTCGGCGTCGTCGGTGTCGGTGCTCTGCCCCAGCACGATGTCGGCGTCATACGCCTTCGCCGAGCCCAGCAGCAGGCCGGCGATCTTGGTCGCTTCGCCAAAGCACAGCGGCAACAGCCCGGTAGCCAGTGGATCCAGGCTGCCGGTGTGGCCGCCCTTCTCTGCCCGGAACAGGCGGCGCGCACTCTGCAGCGCAGCGTTGGAGCTCATGCCGGTCGGCTTGTCGAGCAGCAGAATGCCGTCAAGGCGACGGAATTGAATACGGGGTTTCATTGTGGAACGCCAACGTTGGGAGCGCCGAGCCATGCTCGGCGGGCAGGATCCGTGCCCGCAGGCAGTCGCCGAGCAGCGCTCGACGCGACGGAGTCCTTATTCTTCGTTGCCTTCGCGCTTCTTTTCCGCCGCCAGCGTATCGGGCAGCTCGCGCAGCAGGTTGTCGATGCGTTCGCCGCGATCGACTGAATCATCGTAGTGGAAGTGCAGTTCGGGCACGTGGCGCAGCTTCATCGCGCGCGCCAGGTCCATGCGCAGCTGCCAGGCCAGTTCCTTCAGGCCCTTCATTGCTTCTTCGGATCGTTCCGCCATCAGCGCAGTAACGAAAATCTTGGCATGAGACATGTCGCGGGTGATTTCCACATCGGACACGCTCACCGAGGGCAACCCGTGTACACGCACGGCGTTGTGCACCAGGGTGCCGAGCTCGCGGCGGATCTGGGCGGAGACACGGTCGGTTCGATGGAAAGTCTTGGGCACGCGGCAGGGCTCTTTGTATTTGGAGTAATGACAGCAGTCTAACGGGTGGTGCCTGAAAGCAGGACCGGGCCTTTCGGCCCGGTCCCTTGCAGCCGTTACAGGGTGCGCGGCACTTCGATACGCTCGAAGCACTCGATCTGGTCACCCGGCTTGACGTCGTTGTACGCCTTCACGCCGATACCGCACTCGGTACCATTGCGGACTTCGTCGACGTTTTCCTTGAAGCGGCGCAGCGATTCCAGCTCGCCCTCGAACACCACGACACTGTCGCGGAGCACGCGGATCGGCTTGTTCCGCTTGACGATGCCTTCCACGACCATGCAGCCGGCCACTGCGCCGAACTTCGAGCTGCGGAAGACGTCGCGCACATCGGCGATACCGATGATCTCTTCGCGGATCTCCACGCCCAGCAGGCCGGAAGCCACCTGCTTCACCTGATCGATCACGTCATAGATGATCGAGAAGTAACGCAGGTCGACGCCGTTGGATTCAATCAGGCGACGGGCCGAAGCGTCCGCACGCACGTTGAAGCCGATGACGGTGGCCTTCGAAGCGACCGCCGAGTTGGCGTCCGATTCGGTGATGCCGCCCACGCCGGAGTGGATCACGTTGATGCGGATGTCGTCGTTGGACAGACCGACCAGCGCCTGGCTGAGCGCCTGCACCGAACCCTGCACGTCGGCCTTGATGACCAGGTTGAGGACCTGCTGGCCCTCGCCCTTGCCCAGCTGCGCCATGATGTCTTCCATGCGGCTGCCGGCAGACTGCACCAGGCGCGATTCGCGGCGCTTGGTTTCGCGCTGCTGTGCAACGTCCTTGGCCAGACGCTCGTCGTCGACCACGGTGAAATCATCACCCGCTTCCGGCACGCCGGACAGACCCAGCACCTGCACTGGAATGGACGGACCGGCCTGGTCCGGCTGCTTGCCGGTTTCGTCGAACAGCGCACGCACGCGGCCGTACTGGATACCGCACACCAGGTAATCGCCCTTCTTCAGCGAGCCCTGCTGCACCAGCACCGTCGCGACCGGGCCACGGCCCTTGTCCAGCGAGGATTCGATGACCACGCCACTGGCGCGACCATCAGACACCGCCTTCAGCTCGAGCAGCTCGGCCTGCACGGAAATGGCTTCCAGCAGGTCGTCGATGCCCAGGCCGGCCTTGGCCGAAATCTCGACCATCTGGATGTCACCACCGAAGTCTTCGGACACGACCTGCTCGGTGAGCAGTTCGTTCTTCACACGCATCGGATCGGCACCGGACTTGTCGATCTTGTTGATCGCCACGATCAGCGGCACGTTCGCCGAACGGGCGTGCTGGATCGCTTCCTTGGTCTGCGGCATGACGCCGTCATCGGCGGCCACGACCAGCACCACGATGTCGGTCAGCTTGGCGCCGCGGGCACGCATCGAGGTGAAGGCAGCATGGCCCGGGGTATCCAGGAAGCTGATCACGCCCTTCGGCGTTTCCACGTGGTAAGCACCGATGTGCTGGGTGATGCCACCCGCTTCGCCGGTAGCGACCTTGGTGCGGCGGATGTAATCCAGCAGCGAGGTCTTGCCGTGATCGACGTGACCCATGATGGTGACCACCGGCGGACGCGAGACGGCTTCGCCGCGCTCTTCACCGGCAGCGGCCAGCAGCGCCTCTTCCACGTCATCATTGCCGGCGCGGACCACGACATGGCCCAGCTCTTCGGTCACCAGTGCCGCGGTGTCGTGGTCGATGCTCATGGTGATGGTCGCCATGACGCCCATCTTGAACAGCGCCTTGACCACTTCGCCGCCCTTCAGCGCGAGCTTCTGCGCCAGGTCGGCCACGGTGATGCTGTCACCGATCGCCACTTCACGCACGACCGGTGCGGTCGGCCGCTCGAACGCGTGCGGACCACTGTTCTGGCTGCCGCGCATGTCACGACGGCCCGGCTGCGGGCGGCTGCCCGGACGGCCACGGTTGTTGTTGTTGCTGTTGCCACGACGCGCGCGATCGGCGGCCGACAGGTGCATCTGGCCAGCGAAACGATCGCCGCCCGGACGGTCGGTACGTGCCGGACCCCGGTTGTTGCGGTCATCCGAACGCGGCGGTGCGGCGCCACGCGGCGGCGCGGACGGGCCACCGGCCGGCGGACGCGCAGCACGCGGTGCGGCAGGCGCAGCGGCATCGGCCGGTCGCGCAGCCGGACGGCTGGCAGCTTCGGCTTCGGCCGCCTTGGCCGCGATGGCAGCTTCTTCAGCGGCCTTCTTGTCTGCCTCGGCGCGCTCCTTGGCAGCGACCTCTTCTTCGCGCTTGCGCACGATGGCTTCATCGCGCAGGCGGTCTTTCTCCGCCAGCGCTGCCTGTTCATCAAGATTGCGCTGGCGGGATTCCTCCAGCTTGCGCAGGATGTCGGCGCGCTCCTCATCCGGGGTCATGCGCGCAGCCGCCTTGTCGTAGGTGCGCTTCTGGCGCACTTCCACGTTCACGGTGGTCTTGCTGCGACCCGCATTCACCGTCACTTCCTGGTGCTTGCGGCGGTTCAGGGTGATTTTCTTCGAAGCCTCGGTGGCTTCTTCGACGGCCTGCTCGGGCTTGCCATGGGCACGGCGAAGGAAGCCCAGGAGCTTCACCTTCTCGGTGCTGGTCACGACCTGTTCTGGGCCGCTGAACTTCATGCCGGCACCCGCCAGCTGTTCCAGCAGTTTTTCAACCGGTGTATTGACCAGTTCGGCAAGCTTGCGGATGGTGGTTTGCTGCGACATTCGGATCCTATGATCTTGAGGGCGCCCCCCCGTTTTTGGAGGTAGCGCGGATTCTACGCCCTGATCGGCTCAGGGCCCTGTTCATTGCCGGCTCATTCGCCGCGTTCCAATCGGGCGATTTCCTCGGCACGGGCGGACAGGATCAGCGCCGCGGCGCGCTCCTGGTCCAGCCCCTCGATGCCGAATTCAACCACCTCGTCGGCAGCCAGGTCCGACAGGTCCTCACCGGTGCGCACGCCATGGCTGGCCAGGGCGTAGGCGGTAACCTCGTCCATGCCTTCCAGGGCCAGCAGGTCGTCGGCAGGAACGCCGTCTTCCAGGCCTTCTTCAACGGCCAGCGCCTCGTTGAGCAGCGCGTCACGGGCTCGTGCGCGCAGTTCCTCGACGATGTCCTCGTCGAAGCCTTCCACCGCCAGCAGCTCGCCGACGGGTACATACGCGATTTCTTCGACAGTGCCGAAGCCTTCGCTTACCAGGATGCTGGCGATCTCTTCGTCCACTTCCAGCTTGTCCATGAACAGCTGGCGGGCCGAGGTCTGCTCGGCTTCGGACTTGGCGGTCACCTGATCCTGGGTCATCACGTTCAACTGCCACCCGGTCAGGCGGCTGGCCAGGCGAACGTTCTGTCCGCCCTTGCCGATGGCCTGGGCCAGGCGGTCTTCCGCCACGGCCAGATCCATGGAGTGCTTGTCTTCATCGACGATGATCGACTGCACTTCGGCCGGCGCCATCGCATTGATGACGAAGTTGGCCGGATTTTCGTTCCACAGCACGATGTCCACGCGCTCGCCATTGAGCTCGTTGGACACGGCCTGCACGCGCGAACCGCGCATGCCGATGCAGGCACCGATCGGGTCGGTACGGGTGTCGTGGGCCAGCACGGCGATCTTGGCGCGGTCGCCCGGATCACGTGCGCAGGCCATGATTTCCACCAGGCCCTGGCCGACTTCCGGCACTTCGAGCTTGAACAGCTCGATCATGAACTCCGGCGCGGCGCGGCTGATGAACAGCTGCGGGCCACGCGGCTCGGAGCGCACTTCAGCCAGATAGCCGCGGACGCGGTCACCGGCACGCAGCACGTCGCGCGGGATGCCTTTGTCCTTCGGGATGAAGCCCTCGGCGTTGCCGCCCAGGTCAACGAAGATATTGCCGCGCTCGGCACGCTTGACCACACCGGTGATCAGCTCGCCGACGCGATCCTTCCATGCATCCACCACCTGCTGCCGCTCGGCCTCGCGCACACGCTGCACGATGACCTGCTTGGCGGCCTGGGCGGCGATGCGGCCGAAGTCCGGGTTTTCGATCTGTGCTTCGACGTAGTCACCGACTTCAGCACCTTCCTGTTCGTCGATGGCATCCATCAGGCGGATCTGGCGGTCCGGAGACTCCATGACCACGTCGTCAGCGACCACTTCCCAGCGGCGGAAGGTTTCGTACGTGCCGTCCTTGTGGTCGATGACCACGCGCGCCAGCACTTCCTCGTCGGGGTAGCGCTTCTTCGCGGCCGACGCCAGAGCGGCTTCGATCGCGTCGAAAATCACTTCACGCGGCACGCCTTTTTCATTGGCGACCGCGTCAACTACCAGCAGAAGTTCCTTGCTCATTGGCTCACTCCGCGCGCGGCTTCTTGGCCGCAGGCTCGTTGGATGGATTCTTGTTCGGCTTCGGCTGCTTGGCAGGACCGGTCGGCTTGCTCGGGGCCAGCCCCAGCGCCACCCAGTCCGGCATGATGCGTGCCTTGTCGATGTTGTCGGCCGACACCACCAGCGTGGTCTTGTCGACAGTGAAACTGATCGTGCCCTGCTCTGCGTCGACCGAATCGATACGGCCCTGCAGACGGCGACGATTCTCCTGCGGCAGCTTCAGCTGCACCTTGGCGTTCTGCCCCAGGTGCTGGCCGAACTGCTGCAGGTTGAACAGCGGACGGTCCACGCCAGGCGATGAAACCTCCAGCGTGTAATTTCCGCTGATCGGATCTTCGACGTCCATCTGCGCGGACACTTCGCGACTGACGCGCTCGCAGTCCTCGACGTTGATGGTGCGCTCGTCCTGCTCGGCGATCAGCACGTCGATGTACAGACGCAGCGTGGCGCCGCCGGGTGCGGGCAGATACTCGACGCCCAGCAGTTCCAGGCCCAGCGCATCGACGGTGGGGCCGAGCAGATTCGCGATTTCGGTTGCCTTGTCGCTCACAGCCTGCCTTGTTGTTGAATGTGGATGGTGTCCGGACCCGCAGTGGGCCCGTTCCGGAAACGAAAAAGGGCCCGCTGGGCCCTTTGTCCGGTGAAATCCGGTCATTGGATTCCGGCCGCAGGGCGCGCTGACGCGATCCCCTGCGAAGCCCAACTTCTGGTCGAAGCCGGTGGCGGGATGGTCGCACTCATTGCAGAGCCCACCATCAGATATACCGCCAGCCCGCTGATGATAGACCTTGCACCGGGTTGGTGCAAGCTGCGGATGCTGCCTGTGCCTGCGGAGGCCCTTCCCTGCAAGGCTCCAACGAAAAAAGCGACCCCGTTTCCGGAATCGCTTTTTCGTCTGATGCCTAGTTGGTAGCGGGGGCAGGATTTGAACCTGCGACCTTCGGGTTATGAGCCCGACGAGCTGCCAGACTGCTCCACCCCGCACCAGAAGCGGAATTATGCAGCATTCTGCTGCGCCGCGCAACCCCCGCTCAGCTTTTCCTGTTGGTTTGGGTGGTCGAACGGGTGGAAACCCCCTCGCGGCTGGCTGCTGCGAAGCCGGAGCTCGGGCCGGGCCGGGCGGTGGGGCTGCGCGGGGGACGCGCACGAGTACGTCCATGTAGCGCTCGTTTCGCGCCATCCATGGCGCTCAACGCCCCCGCCCAGCCCCACCGCCCGGCCCCTGACAGGTTCCGTGGCCGCCCGCCGCGTATGAAAAAAGAAAAAAAGCGGTAGCGCCGAGCCATGCTCGGCGGAAACCATCAGACCCCCTCCCCTTCAACATCCGCCGACCACGGGTCGGCGCTACGGATGTGGCGCACGCCAAAGGCTCCATGGCCACCAGGAACCTGTCGAAGGTGGGACGGGGTGGGTTGGCGGGGGCGTTGAGCGCCATGGATGGCGCGAAACGAGGCCCGCATGGATGCGGCCCTTGCCGTCCCCCGCCAACCCACCCCGTCCCGCCCAACCAGCAGCCCTGCAGCTTTTGACGTTGCCGTTGCCGTTGCCGTTGCCGTTGCCGTTGCCGTTGCCTTGGCTTCTGCCTGCGCGGCCAGCGCATCCAAACCCCCATAACGAAAAAAGCGACCCCGTTTCCGGAGTCGCTTGTTCGTCTTGGTAGCGGGGGCAGGATTTGAACCTGCGACCTTCGGGTTATGAGCCCGACGAGCTGCCAGACTGCTCCACCCCGCATCAGAAGTGGTTGAATTGCTGCCCCGCGAGGGAGGCCTCTTGCAACGATGTTCTGGCAGAACCGCTGCAGTCACAACTCAGGAGATGAATATTACACGATTAACGCAGTTTTGTATCGTTTTTTAAGAAATATGTGCAAATGCCTGCTGGCACCACACCATGATCGGGTTCCAGGCCAGGCCCAACGCCAGCAGTGCCAACGCATTCACGCCCAGCACCACACCCAGCACGCGGTCGGTGTTGCGCGGCAGCGGCTCGCCCACCGGCTCATCGAAGTACATGACCTTGATGACCCGCAGGTAGTAGAACGCACCGATCACGGCACACAGCACACCCAGGATCGCCAGCCACAGCATGCCGCCGTTGACCGCTGCGCCCAGCACCGCCAGCTTGGTCCAGAAACCGAGGAACGGGGGAATACCGGCCATCGACGCCATGATGCACAGGATCAGCGCCGCCATCCACGGATTACGGGCATTGAGACCCTTGTAATCGTTGATGTTCTCAGCCTCGAAGCCATTGCGGGACATCGCGATGATCGCGCCGAACGCGGCAGTAGACATGATCGCGTAGCTGAGCGCATAGAACAGCGCGGCCGCGTAGCCCTGCGAGCCGCCACCGGCGATGCCCATCAGCAGGAAACCGATGTGCGACACGGTGGAGAACGCCAGCATGCGCTTCAGGTTGTGCTGGGCGACCGCCATCAGGTTGCCGATCACCAGCGACAAGGCCGCCAGGCCACCGATCAGGATCTTCCACTCATCCGAGAGCGGACCGACGCCCACTTCCAGCAGGCGGTAGGCCATGCCGAACGCCGCCAGCTTCGGGGCCGAACTGATGAACAGTGCGACCGGCGCCGGAGCGCCCTGGTACACGTCAGGCAGCCACATGTGGAACGGCGCCGCGCCCAGCTTGAACGCCACGCCGGCGATCATGAAGACCGCGCCGGTGAGCAGCAGCATCTTCTCGTCGGAATGCGGGATGGCCGCATTGATCGCATCAAGGTGCAGCGAGCCCGTTGCGCCGTAGATCAGCGACATGCCGTACAGCAGCAGGCCCGATGCCAGCGAACCCAGCACGATGTACTTCATCGCCGCTTCGGACGCCAGGCCGTTGTCACGGTTGCTGGCCACCAGTGCGTACGAGCACAGCGCAAGCAGTTCCAGGCCCAGGTAGACCATCAGCAGGCTGCCGGCGGACACCAGGATCATCATGCCGGCCGTGGCGAACAGCACCAGCACCGGGATCTCCCCCTGAAACAGATTGCGCTCGCGCAGGTAGCTCCAGCCGTACACCAGGCTCAGCCCGCTGCACAGCACGATCACCACCTTCATCACGTCGGCCGCGGTATCGCGCACGAACATGCCGTGGAAGACCTCGCCCTGCCCGCCCGTTCCGGTGGCCAGCATGACCAGCACCACCGCCAGGGCGGCGAGCGAGAACAGATGGGTGATCAGCTTGTTCTGCTTGCTGACGAACAGATCGAGGATCATCAGGGCGAAGGCGCTCGCAACCAGCACCAGCTCGGGAGCGAGCGGGGGCAGGTCAGCGGCGGTCAGTGGCAGCAACGGCGAGGTGGTCATTATCAAATCCTGGAATCAGTTCGCTCGGCAGGCCGATCAGAGCAATTTGCTGGAAGCAATCTGCATCGCCAGCTTGGCGATCGACGGCTCCATCAGGTCGGTCAGCGGCTTGGGGTAGATGCCCAGGGCCAGTACGCCGATGGCGAACACCCCCAGCACCAGCCACTCGCGGCCGTTGATGTCCTTCAGTTCGGCGACGTGCGCATTGGCCACTTCGCCGAAGAAGATGCGCTTGTACAGCCACAGCGTGTAGGCCGCGCCGATGATCAGGGTGGTGGCAGCGCCCAGTGCGATCCACGGATTACGCTGGAAGGCGGCCAGGATGACCATGAATTCACCGACAAACCCGGAGGTACCCGGCAGGCCGGCGTTGGCCATGAAGAACAGCATGGCGAAGGTGGCGAACCACGGCATCACGTTCACCACGCCGCCGTAATCGGCGATGCGGCGGCTGTGCATGCGGTCGTACAGCACGCCCACGCACGAGAACATCGCGCCGGACACGAAGCCGTGCGAAATCATCTGCACCATCGCACCCTGCAGGCCCAGGCGGGCGGCGTCGGCATTGCCGGCCTCACGCACCAGCCACAGGGCGATGAAGGTACCCAGGGTGACGAAGCCCATGTGGGCGACCGAGGAATAGGCGATCAGCTTCTTCATGTCGTCCTGGACCAGCGCGACCAGACCCACGTAGATCACCGCGATCAGCGACAGGGCGATGACCAGCCACGCCCATTCCTGCGACGCGTCCGGGACGATCGGCAGGTTGAAGCGCAGGAAGCCGTAGCCACCGATCTTCAGCGCGATGGCCGCCAGGATCACCGAACCGGCGGTCGGGGCTTCCACGTGGGCATCGGGCAGCCACGTGTGCACCGGGAACATCGGCACCTTGACCGCGAAGGCGATCAGGAAGGCGAAGAATATCCAGGTCTGCTCGGTCGCGGTGAGCTGCAGTGCGTACAGGTCGGCCAGCTGGAAGCTGCCGCCCTTCAGGTACAGGTAGACCAGCGCCACCAGCATCAGCACCGAGCCGAGGAAGGTGTAGAGGAAGAACTTCAGCGCGGCATAGATGCGGCGCGGGCCGCCCCAGACACCGATGATCAGGAACATCGGGATCAGCATCGCTTCGAAGAACACGTAGAACAGCATCGCATCGGTGGCGGCGAAGATGCCGACCGTGACGCCTTCCAGGATCAGGAAGGCGGCAACGTACTGGTTCACGCGCTTGTCGATGGCACTCCATGCGCCGATCAGGGCCAACACGCTGACCAGCGTGGTCAGCGCGATCAGCGCGATGGCGATGCCGTCGACGCCGAGGTTGTAGCCGATGTCGTAAGCCGGGATCCAGGCGCGGGTTTCGACGAACTGGAGCGCGTCGATACCCGGGTCATAACCGGTGAGCAGCGGGATGCTCAGGGCGAAGGTCAGCAGCGCGACACCCAGCGACGCCCAGCGGGCGGTCTGCGCATCACGGATGGCAAGGACCAGGGCGCCACCGATGATCGGCAGCCAGATGAGGACACTAAGTAGGGGCCAGTTCGACACGTTTTCTTATTCCGTACAGGTCATCAACGCAGGTAATGCATCAGCAGGCCCAGAAGGGCAATCAGGCCGATGATCATCGCGAAGGCGTAGTGATAGAGGAAACCGGATTGGGTACGACGCAGCACATTGGCTGCTACGTCCGCCCCACGTGCGACCAGGTTGACGGTGCCGTCGACGATGTTCGTGTCGATCCAGCGCGCCACCTTGCCCAGCTTGACGCTGCCGCCGGCGAAGCCGTCGATCCACAGCGTGTCCATGCCGTACTTGTTTTCCAGTACCGAAACAATCGGAGCAAACGTCCTGCGGGCCTTGCCCGACAGGTCCGGCTTCCACAGGTAGAAGATCACGGCCAGCAGGAAGCCTGCCACGGTCAGGAAGAACGGCCAGGCCGTCATGCCATGCAGCGCGAACGCCACCGGGCCATGGAAGTGCTCGCCGAGGAAGCCGACCGTGTTCTTTGCCGGGTCGTAGAAATCGACGATACCGGTGAAGAAGTTGGTGGCCTGGCCCTTGATGCCTTCGTGCGCGTGATGCCCGGCCCAATCGGTGCCGTGCAGCATCGGACCGATGCTGAAGAAGCCGATCAGGATCGAGGGGATCGCCAGCAGGATCAGCGGCAGCGTCACCACCCAAGGGGTTTCGTGCGGCTCGTGCGGACCGTGGCCATGGCCGTGGTCGTCATGACCTGCATGGGCATCGACCGCATGCGCGTCGGCGGCATGCGCATGGTCATGGTCATGGTGCGCAGTCGCACCGTGGCCATGACCATGGTCGTCATGCGCCACGTCACGGAAGCGCTCCTTGCCATGGAAGGTCAGGAACAGCAGGCGGAAGCTGTAGAAGCTGGTGACCAGCACGCCGCCCAGTACCGCCCAGTAGGCATAGGTCGCAACCCAGCTGTTGGACATGTGCGCGTGGATCTCGGCGGCCTCGATGATGGTGTCCTTCGAGTAGAAGCCGGAGAAGAACGGCGTGCCGACCAGGGCCAACGTACCGATCCACATGGTGATGAAGGTGATCGGCATGTACTTGCGCAGGCCGCCCATCTTGCGCATGTCCTGCTCGTGGTGCATGGCGATGATCACCGAGCCCGCGCCGAGGAACAGCAGTGCCTTGAAGAAGGCGTGGGTCATCAGGTGGAACACGGCGGCCGAGTACGCCGACACACCCAGCGCAACGGTCATGTAACCCAGCTGGGACAGCGTGGAGTACGCGACGACGCGCTTGATGTCGTTCTGCACAATGCCGATGAGGCCGGTGAAGAACGCCGTGGTCGCACCGATGAACAGCACGAAGTTAAGCGCGGTCGGCGACAGCTCGAACAGCGGCGACATGCGCGTCACCATGAAGATGCCGGCGGTGACCATGGTCGCGGCGTGGATCAGCGCCGAGATCGGCGTCGGTCCTTCCATCGAGTCCGGCAGCCACACGTGCAGCGGGACCTGGGCAGACTTGCCCATGGCGCCGATGAACAGGCAGATGCAGATCACCGTGGCACTGCCCCAGATGACCGGCTGGTCGAGTACCTGGATGGTGTGCAGGCCGAACAGGCTGATCGAGCCGGACCAGACCTGCAGCGCACCGTTGGCCAGTTCCGGATCCATGATCTTGGCGAACACGGTGGCGTAGTCGAGGGTGCCGAACACCCACATCACGCCGCCGATGCCGAGCAGGAAGCCGAAGTCACCGACACGGTTGACCAGGAAGGCCTTCATGTTGGCGAAGATCGCGGTCGGGCGCTTGAACCAGAAGCCGATCAACAGGTAGGACACCAGACCCACCGCTTCCCAGCCGAAGAACAGCTGCAGGAAGTTGTTGCTCATCACCAGCGTGAGCATGGAGAAGGTGAACAGCGAGATGTAGCTGAAGAAGCGCTGGTAGCCCGGATCTTCTTCCATGTAGCCGATGGTGTAGATGTGCACCAGCAGCGACACGAAGGTCACCACCACCATCATCATCGCGGTCAGCTTGTCGACCATGAAGCCGACGTGTGCCGAGTACTGGCCCACTTCGAAGAAGGTGTACAGGTTTTCGTTGAACGGCTGCGCGCCGCCCCACAGCAGCTGGTAGAAGGTGTACATCGACAGGGCGCAGCTGACGGCCACGCCGAGGATGGTGATGGTCTGCGCGCCGAGGCGCCCGACCTGACGACCGAACAGGCCGGCGATGATGCTGCCGAACAGCGGTGCAAGCACCACTGCGATCAACAGACTCTTGGCGAGTGTGATTTCCATCTGTTAATCAGCCCTTCAACGAATCGACTTCGCCGACATTGATCGTTCGACGTGTACGGAACAGGGTCACCAGGATCGCCAGGCCGATCGCGGCCTCGGCGGCTGCCACGGTCAGGATGAAGAACACGAACAGCTGGCCGGCCGTGTCACCCAGTTCCCGCGAGAACCCGACGAAATTGATGTTCACCGAAAGCAGCATCAGCTCGATGGACATCAACAGGACGATGACGTTCTTCCGGTTGAGGAAGATGCCGGCCAGGCTGATGCAGAACAGCACCGCGCCCAGCGCCAGGATATGGCCCAACGTGATCATGGCTTGGTCTCCTCGCCGGCGGCCGGCATGTCGACGGCAGCCTTGGTGTTGCTGTGCACGAACGGCGTTTCGACGTCCATCTTCACCACCGTCAGGCGGTCACGCGACTTGACCATCGTCTGCTCGCCCGGGTTCTGCGTCTTGATGCCGGTGCGCTGGCGCAGGGTCAGCATCACAGCGGCGACCACGGCGACGGTCAGGATGACCGCAGCGAACTCGAACGGCAGCAGGTATTCAGTGAACAGGCTGCGTGCCAACCAGGTGATGTTGGAGGTGTCAGCCGCCAGCGCCGCCGCGTTGTCGGCCGGGAACGGCGTCACCGCCCTGCCCCGCACGCCGATCAGGGTGACGATCTGCACCAGCATCACCACCGCGACCACCAGCCCGACCGGCAGGTAACGCACCCAGCCCTCGCGCAGGTTGTCGGTGTCGATGTCCAGCATCATCACCACGAACAGGAACAGCACCATCACCGCGCCGACATACACCAGCACCAGCGCCACGCCGAGGAACTCGGCACCAACCAGGATCCAGATACAGGCGACGGAGAAGAAAGTCAGCACCAGGCAGAGCACGGCGTTGACCGGGCTGCGCGCACTGATCACCGCCGCTGCCGACACACTGGCTGCGATGGCGAAAACCCAGAAAGCGATATTTACCCAATCCATGTCTCGACCTCAGCGGTAAGCGGCGTCGGCGGCACGGCGCTCGGCGATTTCGGACTCAAGCCGATCACCCAGGGCCAGCAGCTGCGGCTTGGTAACGATGTTCTCGCCACGATTCTCGAAGTGGTACTCGAGGATGTGGGTCTCGACGATCGAGTCCACCGGGCAGCTTTCTTCGCAGAAGCCACAGAAGATGCACTTGAACAGATCGATGTCGTAACGCGTGGTGCGGCGGGTGCCGTCCTCGCGCTTGGCCGAATCGATGGTGATGGCCAGCGCCGGGCAGACCGCCTCGCACAGCTTGCAGGCGATGCAGCGCTCTTCACCGTTCGGATAACGGCGCAGGGCGTGCAGGCCGCGGAAGCGCGGGGACTGCGGGAACTTTTCCATCGGGTACATCATCGTGTACTTCGGCTTGAAGCTGTACTTCAGCGTCAGCCACAGACCGGCCAACAGCTCCAGCAGCAGCAGGCTCTTGAAGTAATGGGTAATCCTGTTCATTACGTTAGACACCCTTTTGAATCACGCCGAAGAACACCATCAAGGCGGTGACCGCGATCCAGAAAATGGTCAGCGGGATGAAGACCTTCCAGCCCAGCCGCATGATCTGGTCATAGCGGAAACGCGGGAAGCTGGCACGGAACCAGATGTAGGCGCTGGCGAAGAAGAAGACCTTGATGAACAGCCACGGCCAGCCACCGGTCCAGATCCAGTCGATGAACGGCGAGATCGCACCCGGATTGACCCAACCCTGGATCGGGCTCAGCCAGCCACCGAGGAAGAAGATCGCGATCAGGAAGCTGATCAGGATCATGTTCGCGTATTCGGCCAGGAAGAACAGCGCGAATGCACCACCGGAGTACTCGACCATGTGACCGGCGACGATTTCCGATTCGCCTTCCACCACGTCGAACGGCGCGCGGTTGGTTTCGGCCACGCCGGACACCCAGTACACGATGAACAGCGGGAACAGCGGCAGCAGGAACCAGTCGAGGAAGCCGGAGCTTCCGGCCTGCGCCATGACGATGCCGGTCAGGTTGAGGCTGCCCGAAGCGATCATCACGCCGACCAGGGCAAAGCCCATGGCGATTTCGTAGCTGATCATCTGCGCCGAGGCGCGCATCGCGCCCAGGAACGCGTACTTCGAGTTGGATGCCCAGCCCGCCAGGATGATGCCGTACACGCCCAGCGAGGTCATCGCCAGCAGGTACAGCAGGCCGGCGTTGGCATTGGACAACACCAGCTGCGCATCGAAGGGCACCACCGCCCAGGCCGCGAAGGCCGGTGCGAGGGTGATCAGCGGGGCCAGCAGGAACAGCACCTTGTGCGCGTTGGCCGGCTGCAGCACTTCCTTGAACAGCAGCTTGAAGACGTCGGCGAAGGCCTGGAAGATGCCCATGCCCACGTACATCGGACCGTGGCGGACATGCATCCAGCCGATCAGCTTGCGTTCCCAGACCACATAGAAGGCCACCGAGATGATCACCGGCATGGTGATCACCAGGATCTTCAGGATGATCCACAGCAGCGCGCCGATGTCACCAAGGCCAAGCAGCCACTGGTGCAGCGGGTCCACTGCGTTCAACAGCAATTCGTTCATGCAGCCACCACCGTTACACGAGCGGCACCCAGCGGTGCGGTTGCACCGTGGCCCGATTCAATCCAGACCGACCCTGCCGCGACGCGGCGGTCGACCACCACCGGCAGCGTGGCACGGCCGGCGTCGGTGCCGACCTTGGCCATCTGCCCTTCCTGCAACTGCAGGCGCGCGGCATCGTCGGCATTGAGCACGATGCGCGGGGCAGTGTTCAGCGGATGCGACTGCAGCGCCGGGGCGCGGCGGACGACGGCGTCGGTACGGTAGATCGCCGCGGTCGACGCGACTTCCAGACCCTCGTTGCTCACGGCAACGGCGGTGGAACCGGCCACGTTCACGCTCACCGGGGCCAGACTGGCACGCAGGCCGGCCAGATCGGTGAACTCGAAACCAGCCAGCGCCATCTCGCCACCCAGGGCACGCAGCACGCGCCAGCCCTCGCGGGCCTCACCCGGCAGCTTGCCGCCGGCACGTGCCGACTGCGAGCGACCATCGAGGTTGGTCAGCGTGGCGTCGATTTCCGGCAGCGCACCGATCGGCAGGATCACGTCGGCGACATCGCGGGTCGAGGCACAGGCGAACTGGCTGAAAGCCACGACCTGCGCACCGGCCAGCGCCTTGCGGGCGGCAGGGGCGTCGGCGAAATCCAGGCCCGGCTCGAGGCCGTAGACCACGTACGCCTGGCGCGGCTGCGCCAGCATGGCGGCCACATCCTTGCCCGCCGGCAGCACGCCGGCACGGGTGAGGCCGATGGCATTGGCGCCCTGCGGGATACGGCACAACCGGGCGCCGGTTGCCGCAGCGAAATCACGCGCAGCAGCGCGGATCGCAGCAGCCTGCGGATGGTTCTCGGCAATACCGCCGACGATCAGCACGGTATTGCGACCGCCCTGCACCGCCGTACGCAGCTCGACATTGGCCAGCGCGTCGACGAACTTCGAGGGAGCGACGATCTGCTTGCCGGCAATGCTGAAGGCGAAGTCGAAGTCGACGGGGTTGACCACGTGGATCTTCGCGCCGTTGCTGGTCTGCGCCTTGCGCAGACGGGCATGCAGCAGGGGCAGCTCGTGGCGGACATTGCTGCCCAGCACGACGATCTGGTCGGCCCCTTCGATCTCGGCCAGCGGCAGGCCGAAGACCTCGGCCGTGGCGGCGTCGGAGAAGTCGCGGTTGGTGATGCGGTGATCGAGGTTCGTGCTGCCCAAGCCCGAAGCCAGGCGGGCCAGCAGCGCGCCCTCTTCGTTCGAGGTGGACGGATGCACCAGCACGCCCAGGGCATCGCCCTGGTTGGCCTTGAGGATGTCCGCGGCGGCGGCCAGACCTTCGGCCCAGCTCACTTCCTTCCACTCACCATTGACCTTGCGCAGCGGCTTGACCGCACGGTCTTCGCTGTACAGGCCCTGGTGCGAATAACGGTCACGGTCGGACAGCCAGCACTCGTTGACCAGCTCGTTGTCGCGCGGCACGGTGCGCAGCACTTCGCCGCGACGCACGTGCAGGAACAGGTTCGAGCCCATCGCATCGTGGTAGCCGAGCGATTCGCGCGCGGTCAGTTCCCACGGACGCGCGCGGAACTGGAACACCTTGTTGGTCAGTGCACCGACCGGGCAGACGTCGACCACGTTGCCGGACAGTTCGGTGGTCAACGGCTTGCCGTCGTAGGTACCGATCTGCAGATTCTCGCCGCGGTACATGCCACCCAGCTCGTAGGTGCCGGCCACGTCGGCGGTGAAGCGGACGCAGCGCGTGCACTGGATGCAGCGGGTCATTTCGGTGGCCACCAGCGGCCCCATGTCCTCGTCCACCACCACGCGCTTGCGCTCGTTGAAGCGGCTGACCGAACGGCCATAACCCAGCGACACGTCCTGCAGCTCGCATTCGCCGCCCTGGTCACAGACCGGGCAGTCCAGCGGATGGTTGATGAGCAGGAACTCCATCACCGAACGCTGGAATTTGAGTGCCTTTTCGCTGCGGGTGGCAACCTTCATGCCATCCATCACCGGCGTGGCGCAGGCAGGCGCCGGCTTCGGCGACTTCTCCACATCCACCAGGCACATACGGCAGTTGGCCGCGATCGGCAGCTTCTCGTGGTAGCAGAAGCGCGGGATCGGAATGCCGGCTTTGTCGGCCGCCTGGATGATCATCGAGCCCTTCGGCACGACCAGCGACTGGCCGTCGATTTCGACGGTGACGTGATCCGGTGGCACGCTCTGATTTACGGGTTGCGCGCTCATGCGGCAGCAGCCTCCACCTTCTTGCCGTCAACCATCGAATGACCGTTGACGATGTAGTACTCGAATTCGTCCCAGAACTGGCGCAGGAAACCCTGGATGGGCCATGCCGCCGCTTCACCGAACGCGCAGATGGTGTGACCTTCGATCTGGCCGGCCACGGCCTTCAACTGGTGCAGGTCTTCCATCGTGGCCTTGCCGGCGACGATGCGCTCCAGCACCCGGTGCATCCAGCCGGTGCCTTCGCGGCACGGCGTGCACTGGCCACAGGATTCCTTGTGGAAGAACTGGCTGATGCGGCAGGCGAACTTGACGCAGCACACGCTGTCATCCAGCACCACGATGGCGCCCGAACCCAGACCGGTGCCCAGGGCACGCAGGGTGTCGTAGTCCATCTGCAGGCCCTTCAGCTCTTCGGCCTTCAGCACCGGCATGGACACACCACCCGGCACTGCGCCCTTCAACGTGCGGCCCGGCTTCAGGCCACCGGCCATTTCCAGCAGTTCGTCGAAGGTGGTGCCCAGCGGCACCTCGAAGTTGCCGCCCTGCTGTACGCAGCCGGACACCGAGAAGATCTTCGGACCGCCGTTCTTGGTCAGCGACAGACCGGCGAACCACTCCGGACCGTTGCGGATGATCGCCGGCACCGAGGCATAGGTCTCGGTGTTGTTGATCGTGCTGGGCTTGCCGTACAGGCCGAAGTTCGCCGGGAACGGCGGCTTGTAACGTGGCTGGCCCTTCTTGCCTTCCAGCGATTCCATCAGCGCGGTTTCTTCGCCGCAGATGTAGGCGCCAGCACCCAGTGCACCGTAGATGTCGATGTCCACGCCGCTGCCGAGGATGTCCTTGCCCAGCCAGCCGTTCGCATACGCGTCGGCCAGTGCCTGTTCGAAGTTCTCGAACGGCTCGTGGTGGAACTCACCGCGCAGGTAGTTGTAGCCCACGGTGCTGCCGGTGGCGTAGCAGGCGATCGCCATGCCTTCGACCACCGAATGCGGGTTGTAACGCAGGATGTCGCGATCCTTGCAGGTACCCGGCTCGGATTCATCCGAGTTGCACAGGATGTACTTCTGCATCGTGCCCTTGGGCATGAAGGACCACTTCAGGCCGGTCGGGAAACCGGCGCCGCCACGGCCGCGCAGGTTCGACTGCTTGACCATCTCGATGACCTGCTCCGGGCTGATCTTCTCTTCGAGGATCCTGCGCAGGGCGGCATAGCCACCGGTCTTGAGATAGCTTTCGTACGACCACGGAGTGTCGTAATGCAGCGTGGTGTAGACCACCTGGTGCGGCAACGGTGCGGGACCGACCGGACCACTGGGTGCGTGATGATGTGCCATGGCTTACTCCAACCCGTCCAGCAGCTCGTCGACTTTCTCGACGGTCAGGCGCTCGTGGTAATGGCCATTGATGACCATCATCGGCGCTCCAGCACAACCGGCCAGGCATTCTTCTTCGCGTTTCAGGTAGATGCGGCCGTCGGCGGTGGACTGGCCGGTCTTGCAGCCGAGCTTCTTCTCGGCATGCGCGACCAGGTCCTCGGCGCCATTCAACCAGCAGCTGATGTTGGTGCAGAAGGCCACGTTGTGGCGGCCGACCTTTTCCAGCTCGAACATCGAGTAGAAGCTGGCGACCTCATAGGCCCATACCGGCGGCAGGTCCAGGTACTTGGCCACGCCGGCGATCAGCTCGTCGGTCAACCAACCGCCGTTCTGCTCCTGCGCGGCGTGCAGGCCCTGCAGCACAGCCGAACGCTTGCGGTCCGGCGGGAACTTGGACAGCCAGTGCTCGATGTGAGCACGGGTCTTGTCGCTCAGCACCACCATCGGATCGACGTCGCGCGCCGCCTCGAAATTACCTGTCGCCTTCATCGGCCGACCTCAGCGAAATGCATGTCTTGGAATTCCATATGCTGCGGCGCCGGCTTGCGCCGGCTGCCTGCAGGAAAGAGGGTCAGGGCGGCCGGATTCACCGGTCGACCTCGCCGAACACCAGGTCGTAGGTGCCGATCATCGCCACCACGTCGGCCAGCATGTGGCCGCGCACGATCGAATCGATCGAGGACAGATGGGCGAAGCCCGGCGCACGCAGGTGCACGCGGAACGGCTTGTTCGCGCCATCGGACATCAGGTAGCAGCCGAACTCACCCTTCGGGGCTTCGACGGCGGCATAGGTCTCGCCAGCCGGCACGCAGTAGCCTTCACTGAACAGCTTGAAGTGGTGGATCAGCGCTTCCATGTCGTCCTTCATCGCCTCGCGGCTGGGCGGCGCGACCTTGAAGTTGTTGACGATCACCGGGCCCGGGTTGGCCTTCAGCCACGCCACGCACTGCTTGATGATGCGGTTGGATTCGCGCATTTCCGCCACACGGCACAGATAACGATCGTAGCAATCGCCTTCCTTGCCCAGCGGGATGTCGAAATCGACGGCATCGTACTTCGCGTACGGGCGCTTCTTGCGCAGATCCCAGGCGATGCCCGAGCCACGCAGCATCACGCCGGTCATGCCCCACTGATGGGCCAGCTCCGGGGTGACCACGCCGATACCGACGGTACGCTGCTTCCAGATTCGGTTGTCGGTGAGCAGGGTCTCGTATTCGTCGACGCGACCCGGGAATTCGTTGGTGAAGTTCTCGATGAAGTCCAGCAGCGAGCCTTCGCGCGATGCATTGAGCTGTTTCAGGGCATTGCCCTTGTGCCAGCGCGACTCCTTGTACTTCGGCATATGGTCCGGCAGATCGCGGTAGACGCCGCCCGGACGATAGTACGCAGCGTGCATGCGTGCGCCGGAGACCGCTTCATAGCAGTCCATCAGCTCTTCGCGCTCACGGAAGGCGTACAGCATCACCGCCATCGCGCCCAGATCGAGCGCATTGGAGCCCAGCCACATCAGGTGGTTCAGGATGCGGGTGATTTCGTCGAACATGGTGCGGATGTACTGCGCACGCTCCGGCGCCTCGATTCCCATCAGGGTCTCGATGGCACGCACGTAAGCATGCTCGTTGCACATCATCGACACGTAATCCAGGCGGTCCATGTAACCAATGGACTGGTTGAACGGCTTGGATTCGGCGAGCTTTTCGGTGCCACGGTGCAGCAGGCCGACATGCGGATCGGCACGCATGATGGTCTCGCCGTCCATTTCCAGGATCAGGCGCAGCACACCGTGCGCGGCCGGATGCTGCGGACCGAAATTCATCGTGTAATTGCGGATTTCCTGCCGACGCTCGGCCGTGTTGCTGGCGAACGCCTGGTGCGCCTGCTCGAACTGACTCACTTCACTGCCTCCTGCGAACGCTCGCCGGCCGCGGTCTGCAGGCGGGCGTCGTCACGGATCACGCGCGGCACGCCGACGCGCGGCTCCACCGAGGTGACCGGCTCATAGACCACGCGCTTCTTTTCTTCGTCGTAGCGCACTTCGACGTTGCCGATCAGCGGGAAGTCCTTGCGGAACGGATGACCGACAAAGCCATAGTCGGTCAGGATGCGGCGCAGGTCCGGATGGCCTTCGAAGATCACGCCGAACAGGTCGAACGCTTCGCGCTCGAACCAGTTCAGTCCCGGCCAGATGTCGGTCAGCGACGCGACCACCGGCAAGCCTTCGTTCGGTGCGAAACAGCGCAGGTGCATCATCAGGTTGTGCTGGTACGAGCGCACCTGCGCCACCACGGCGAAACGCTGGGTCGGCATGTGCTGCGGCTGCGCGCCACCGGCATCCTCTTCGCTGGGGAACTCACCCCAGGCGAAGCGGCCGGCGCCCTTGCCTTCGACACCGCGACTGAAACCCTGCGAAGACACGTCTGCGGTGTCCCATTCGTCAGAGCCGTAGCCGAGATAATCGACGCCGCACAGGTCAACGGCCTGCTCGAAACCAAATTCGTCACGCAGCGCCAGCGCGGTGGCGTGCCAATCGGCGGCAGGCACTTCCAGCGTCACTTCGCCGCGGGGTTCGACCACGATGACCTGGCCGCCAGCGAAGCGGGCGGAAAGTCGGTCGATGAAGGATGCTTGCTCTGCCATGGGGGCTTGGCGCGCTCTTGATAAGGTGGGAAGGGTCAGCGGGCGATGGTCTGCGTACGCCAGATCTTCTTCTGCAGCTGCAGGATCCCGTACACAAGCGCCTCGGCAGTCGGCGGGCAGCCCGGGACATAGATGTCCACCGGGACCACGCGATCGCAACCGCGGACCACCGAATACGAATAATGGTAATAACCGCCGCCATTGGCGCAGCTGCCCATCGAGATGACCCACTTCGGGTCCGGCATCTGGTCGTAGACCTTGCGCAGCGCCGGGGCCATCTTGTTGACCAGCGTACCGGCCACGATCATCACGTCGGACTGGCGCGGCGACGGGCGGAACACCACGCCGTACCGGTCCAGATCCAGGCGCGCAGCGCCGGCGTGCATCATTTCAACGGCGCAGCAGGCCAGACCAAAGGTCATCGGCCACATCGAACCGGTACGTGCCCAGTTCAGCAGGGCATCGACGCTGGTGGTGACATAGCCTTTTTCCAGCAGCGGATTATCGCCGGCCGGCCGCAGGATGTCGTCAACCCGCCCTTCGGGGCTCGGGTTGTTCATCAGGCCGTCGAGAGTTTGGATCACTCCCATTCCAGCGCTCCCTTCTTCCAGACATAAATGAAGCCGAGGAACAGCATGCCGACGAACAGACCCATGGTGACCAGCGAACGGGCGCCGAGCTCCATGAAGACCTGGGTCCAGGGCACGATGAAGATGATTTCCAGATCGAAGACGATGAACTGGATCGCGATCAGGTAATAGCGCACATCGAACTTCATGCGCGCGTCTTCAAAAGCCTCGAAGCCGCATTCGTACGGCGAGAGCTTCTGCAGATCGGGACGGCGTGGGCCGAGGAATCGGCCAATCAGCATCAGCGTAATGCCGATACCGGTGGCGACGATCAGAAACAGCAGAGACGGCAAATATTCGGCCAGCACAGCGATTCTCTCTTGCCTCTGCCGCCGCGCCTGCAGGCGCTTTGGCATGGGGGAGTGGACGGGGACAACGCTACCCGGCGCAGAGCGCGCCGGACGTACCCGCTTTACTTACTAAATGGTGCCCAAGAGGGGACTCGAACCCCTACGACCTAAGTCGCTACCACCTCAAGGTAGTGCGTCTACCAATTCCGCCACCTGGGCTTACGATCGCGCTGGACTATCATTCCAGTGCGCGGCGTATTGTAACCGTCTTCAGTCTTTCTGGGAGCCTTCCGGCTGCTTTTCTTCACCAGAATTTGAAGATTCCGCCTGAGCCGGCACAGTCGCGGCCGGAACCGGCTGCTGCGCGGGCTGCTGGACCGGCACGGCATTGGCTGCCGGCACCGTGGCCGGACGCTCGCCTGCCGGGGCGGCCGGCACGCTGGCGGCCGGCGCGGCCATCAGACCGAGATCCTGCTGCGCCGCCGGGCGGCTGCCATGGCCGGCGTACCAGGCCATGAACAAGCTGATACCGAAGAACACCACGGCCAGCCATTTGGTCGACTTCGACATGAAGTTCGAGGCACCACGTGCGCCGAACACCGTGCCCGAGGCACCGGCACCAAAGCCCGAACCGGCGGCCGCACCGGAACCACGCTGCATCAGGATGAGCGCGATCATGGCCACTGCCACCAGCACGTAAACGACATTGAGGATCAACATCAGCATCTGGAATCCGTCCTCGGACTACTTCTAATCAGGTTGCAGCCGCCGCCTGGGCGATGGCCAGAAAATCGGCAGCCACCAATGAGGCGCCACCTACCAGCCCACCATCGACGTCGGGCTGTGCGAACAGCTCTGCGGCATTGTCGGGCTTCACGCTGCCACCGTAAAGGATGGTCAGGGAATCGGCAATTCTAGCATCGACCTTGGCTACTTCGCCACGGATGAACGCGTGCACGTCCTGCGCCTGCTCCTTGCTCGCGGTGCGTCCGGTGCCGATGGCCCACACCGGCTCATAGGCGACGACGGCGTTCTGGAAGCCCTGCCCGCCCACCAGCGCGAGCACCGGGGCCAACTGGCTGGCGATCACGTTCTCGGTCTGTCCGGCTTCGCGCTGCTCCAGGGTTTCCCCCACACAGAGGACCGGTACCAGGCCGGCATGCAGCGCTGCAGCGAACTTGCGCGCCACCAGCTCACTGCTTTCGTGGTGGAACTGGCGCCGCTCGGAGTGGCCCACCAGTCCGTAGCGCGCGCCCACCTCGTGCAGCATCGCGGCGGAAACTTCGCCGGTGTACGCGCCCTTTTCATTGCTGCTGACGTCCTGCGCGCCAAAGGCGACGGCGGTGTCGGCGAAATCGTCGACCAGTTCGCCCAGGTACGGCAAGGGCGGCAGGATGACCAGTTCAACGCCCTGCTCCGGTGCGCCGTTGGCGATGTCGGTGACCAGGGACGTGGCGAATTCGCGGCTGCCGTGCAGCTTCCAGTTTCCGGCGACGATCTTGCGGCGCATGGGCGATGGCTCCGTTTCGTATCAGCTGGACATGATAACGAATGAAATTATTCGCCGTTGGGTAGTAACCGGTTACACGTTGGTTTGAGGGTGGTCGAACGGGCGGGGGCCCCCTCGCGGTGGGCTCTGACAGCGGGTTACGTGCTTGGGGCCGGGCGGTGGGGCTGGGCGGGGGACGGCAAGAGCCGCTCCTGCGTGCCTCGTTTCGTGCCATCCATGGCGGGGTCCACGTCATCGCATTCGCGCTGTCGCTCCCACGCTTTGCTGCGCAAACCGTGGGCCCCGTCTCACCAGCTCCCAGACCCCGCCGCTTCGCGGCCGCCCCTGACTCAGGGGCCCCCTCCACCCGACGGATTGCCGCCATCTGTAGCGCCGAGCCGTGCTCGGCGGAATGTTCCCGCCAACGGCCCGCTGCGCTCGCCGACCATGGGTCGGCGCTACCAAGGCCACCGTGGACCTGTCGAAGGTGGGGCGGGGTGGGTTGGCGGGGGCGCTGAGCGCCATGGATGGCGCGAAACGAGGCCCGCATGGATGCGGCCCTTGCCGTCCCCCGCCAACCCACCCCGCCCCGCCAACAAGCAGCCCTGCAGCTCTTGAGGTTGCCGTTGCTGTTGCTGTCGCTGTCGCTGTCGCCGTTGCTGTTGCCCTGAAGCGGTCCGGCCGCAGGCCGGGCACCCTACTACTTCAGCTTGATCTCGCGCAGGCGCTCTTCGAGGAAACCGTGGGCGGTGATCGGTTCCGGGTACCGGCTCGGATTCTCCGGGGTGATGCACGAGGGCAGCACGTCGATCAGATAATCCGGGTTCGGGTGCAGGAAGAACGGCACCGAGTAACGCGGCTGGCGCGCAAGATCACCCGGCGGATTCACCACCCGGTGGATAGTCGACGGATACACGTGGTTGGTCAGCCGCTGCAGCATGTCGCCGATGTTGACCACGATGGTGTCCGCGTCCGACGTAAACGGCACCCACTTGCCATCGTGCGACTGCACTTCCAGGCCGGCGGCACTGGCACCCACCAGCAGGGTGATGAAATTGATGTCACCATGCGCGCCGGCGCGCACGTTCGGCACGTCGTCGGTGGTGATCGGCGGGTAATGGATCGGGCGCAGGATCGAGTTGCCCTGGTTGGTCTTGTCGGCAAAGAAGTCCTCCGCCAGACCAATGTGCAGCGCGAGCGCGGACAGCACGCGCGAACCGAGGTGGTCCAGCGCCTGGTACAGGCCATAGCCCGCCTCACGGAAGCCCGGCACTTCACTCGGCCACAGATTCGGCGGCATCACCTCACGGTACGGTGAATCATCCGGAATCTCCCGGCCGATATGCCAGAACTCCTTCAGATCGAAATGCTGCGAACCCTTCGCCGTCTCGACGCCGAACTGGGTATAGCCCCGCGCACCACCGCCACCGGCCACGTGGTACTGGCGCTTGGTTTCGTCGGGCAGGGCAAAGAAAGCTTTGAAAACCTCGTAGGCCGCATCGATCTCGGCCTGCGGAATGCCGTGATTGCGGATGCCGGCGAAGCCCCACTGGCGGTACGCGGCGCCCAGCTCGGCCACGAAGGCGTCGCGGTCGCTGTCAAAACGGGTGATGTCGAGGGTGGGGATCTGGCTCACGAACATGTCCTGGCTGGCAATTGAACGGTCCGCGCAGAGACGCTGGCGCGGATGGCCATTGTGACAGATCGGCCCCCTGCCGCCAGCCAACCAGAGGATACAAATCGATACAATGCGCGCGCCCGGCATGCGCTGCCTGTCGACTCCCCCTCTGATTCCGCACGATACCCCCGACCGACATGGACGCCTCCGCACGCCCTTTGACACGCCGCGCCCGAGTGACATGGGCATCGCTGTTCACCCTCCTCAACGCGCTGATCGCCATCGCCATCGTGGCGTCCTACGCGCCGTGGTCCGCCAATCCGGGCGGAACCCTCGGCAAGGCCTACCTGGCTATCGCCCTGCCCGGCCATTTCCTCGCATTCGGCGCGCTGACGATGCTGCCGGCCCTGTTGATCGGACTGTGGCCGCGCCGCACGCGCGCACTGACGGTGGCTGCCGTTGTCTGCCAAGGCCTGTGGCTGTGCCTGCTGCTGGTCGATGCGAAGGTGTTCGCGCTCTACCGGTTCCACATCAATGCCCTGGTGCTCAACATGGTCTTCGGCGGCGCCCTGCACGATCAGGTCAGCCTGTCCTGGACGAACTGGCTGCAGGTGGCCGGCGTGCTCGTGGCGGTCTTCATCGCACAAGGCCTGCTTGCGTGGAGCTGCTGGCGGTTGCTGCCGGCCCGCCTGCCGCAGCGCGTGCTGACCGCCACGTTGCTGGTGGCAGCGCTGGTGATGGGCGTCGGCCAGCTGGCAACGGCCTACTACGATGCACGGGGCGAACGCGCGGTGGTCAGCCAGTGGGCGTACATTCCGTGGGCGCAGCCGATCACGGCCAAGCGCCAGATGCGCGCACTCGGTGTCCCCGTGCTCCAGCCCGCCAGTGCCCTGCCCGACCCACGATTCAGCGAGCTGGACTGGCCGCTGGCGCCACTGCGCTGCCAGAGCCACCAACGCCGGAACATCTTGATGGTCGTGATGGAATCGCTGCGCGCCGACGCGCTTGATCCGCAGACGATGCCCAACACCTGGGCACTGGCTGCGCGTTCGCAGGTGTTCGACCACCACTACAGCACGGGCAACGCCACGCGCTTTGGCCTGTTCGGCCTGCTCTATGGCCTGCCCGGCGGCTACTGGCAGCCGATGCTGGCCGAGCAGCGTGGCTCGCTGCTGCTGCAGGTGATGAAACAACAGGGGTATGCGCTGCACATCCATGGCAGTGCACCGTTGTACAGCCCGGAGTTCGACCGTACCGCCTTTGCCGATGTGCGAGACCTGCTGCAGACCGCGCCGTCGGCACTGTCCGTCGCCGAGCGGGACCGCCATGTGGTGCAGACGTTGCAAGCGGAGATCAAGGCAAGCCCGCCCGGCACGCCGTGGTTCGGCTTTGCCTTCCTGGACGCCACCCACGCACCCTATCACATGCCGAAAGACTATCCGCCGCTGGTCAGCCCGATGGCGCCGGACATTGATTTCCTTGCCTTGGACAACGACCACGACGCCACGCCCGAACGCAATCGGTACCGCACGGCAGTGCACTACGCAGACAGCCTGCTGGGTGAACTGCTGCAGGGCCTGCGCGATGCGGGCATGGACGAGAACACGATCGTGCTGGTCACCGGCGATCATGCCGAAGAGTTCAATGATCTCGGCCTGAACTACTGGGGCCACAACGGCAACTTCTCCGACTACCAGCTGCAGGTGCCGTTCGTGCTGCATTGGCCGGGGCGCGATGCAGCGCATGACGCACGCATGAGCTCGCATGAAGACTGGGTGCCTACGGTGCTGCGCCATGCACTGGGGTGTGAGAATCCGCTGGAGGATTTCAGCACGGGGCAGGACCTGCTGGCCCCCGCACCGCCGGGAACGCGCTCGCTGCTGGTGGAAAGCTGGTCACAGCGCGGCATCCGGCATGGCCACGATACCTATGTATTCGACAAGTTCGGGAATGCCACCGCGCTGGGAGCGAACTATCTGCCGCTACCCGTGCAGCAACCCGACACGGCCAGCGTGCGCGACGCATGGGATGCGCTGACGCGTTTCCGCCGTCACTAAGGCAGCCAATGCATTCACGCCGGGGCCCGCATCGCCTGGTAGTGCCGGCTTCAGCCGGCACCGCGCGAACCACGCCCTGGTAGTGCCGGCTTCAGCCGGCACCGCGCCAAAGGCCAGCCGACTGAAGTCGGCTCTACCGAAACGCAAAAGGCCAGCCGACTGAAGTCGGCTCTACCGAAACGCAAAAGGCCAGCCGACTGAAGTCGGCTCTACCGAAATGCCAAAGGCCAGCCGACTGAAGTCGGCTCTATCGATGCGGGGAAAGCTCGGGCGCGGACGCCGCCCTGTGTCAGGCGGCGGCGGCGGCCGCCTGCACCGCGGCGGACAGCTGGTCCAGCGTGTCCTGCATCAGCCCCGCTTCGTCCGCTTCCACCGTTACCCGGACGACCGGCTCGGTGCCCGAGGGCCGCAGGAAGGCACGGCCGCGGCCAGCGACTGCCTCTTGTGCCCGCGCGAGCGCATCCTGCACGCTCGCCGCCTGCACCGTGGCCTTGGCGGACACATTGCCCAAGCGCACGTTGACGGTCTTCTGCGGCACCTTGACCAGCGGCTGCAGCGACTCACGCAGGGTCTGCCCGCTTTGGCGCAGCGCTACCAGGACCTGCAGCGCACTGACGATCGCATCACCGGTGGTCGCCCGGTCCAGGCACAGCAAGTGGCCGGACGCCTCGCCCCCCAGAACACCGCCACGTTCGGTCAGCGCCTGGTGTACGTAGCGGTCGCCCACATTGCTGCGGATGAACGGAATCGCCAGTTTTTCCAGCGCCTGCTCAAGACCGAAGTTGGTCATCAGCGTGCCGACCACGGGGCCACGAAGACGACCTTCGGCCTGCCACGAGCGCGCCAGGATGTAGAGCAGGTCATCCCCATCAACCGGGTTGCCCTGGTCGTCGGCCATCAGCACACGGTCGCCATCGCCATCAAAGGCGATGCCCAGATCCGCGCGCATCTCGCTGACCTTGGCCGCCAGACTGTCGATGTGCGTAGAGCCCACCCCGGCATTGATGTTCAGCCCGTCCGGCGCAGCGCCGATGGCGATCACCTCCGCACCCAGCTCGCGGAACAGCAGCGGTGCGATGTGGTACGTGGCGCCATGCGCACAGTCCAGCACCAGGCGCATGCCACGCAGGTCGAAACTGCGCGGAACGCTGGACTTGCAGAACTCGATGTAGCGGCCGATCGCTTCGCGCGCGCGCATCGCCTTGCCAAGCTTTTCGGACTCCGCCGTGCTGAACGGCTCGTCGATGCCAGCCTCGAGCGCCAGCTCGGTGGCGTCGTCGAGTTTCTCGCCCTGCGCGGAGAAGAACTTGATGCCGTTGTCATAGTGCGGGTTGTGCGAAGCACTGATGACGATGCCGGCGTCGGCACCGAGCGTCAGGGTCAGGAAGGCCACCGCCGGAGTCGGCATCGGCCCCAGCAACTGCACGTCCACGCCGGCGGCAACCAATCCAGCTTCCAGCGCCGCTTCAAACATATAGCCGGAGATACGGGTGTCTTTGCCGATCACGACGATCGGGCGGCGGCCCTCGTTGCGCTGCTGGGCCACCAGCACGCGCCCGAAGGCGTTGCCGAGCCGCAGCACGAAATCCGCCGAAATCACCCCTTGGCCGACACGACCGCGGATGCCGTCGGTACCGAAATACTTGCGCGCGCCCATCAGGATTCGGCGACTGCGGGTGCCGGCTCACTGCGCAGCATCGCCAGCAGGTCGGACAGCCGGTCGCGCAGTTCGCGGCGATCGCAGATCTGGTCGATGGCGCCATGCTCCAGCAGGAACTCCGAGCGCTGGAAGCCTTCCGGCAGTTTCTCGCGCACGGTCTGCTCGATCACGCGTGGACCGGCAAAGCCGATCAGTGCGTGCGGCTCGGCGATGTTGATGTCACCCAGCATCGCGAACGATGCCGAGACACCACCGGTGGTGGGATGGGTGAGCACTGAAATGTAGGGAAGCCCGGCTTCGCGCAACTTGCCCAGCGCGGCCGATGTCTTCGCCATCTGCATCAGCGAGAACAGGCCTTCCTGCATGCGTGCGCCGCCGCTGGCGGAGAAGCTGACATACGGTGCGCCGATCTCCAGCGCGGTTTCGGCGGCAAGCGCGAAGCGCTCACCGACCACCGAGCCCATCGAGCCGCCCATGAAGGCGAAATCGAACGAGGACGCGACCAACGGGCGTCCCTTCAGCAGACCGCGCATGGCGATCAGGGCGTCGTACTCGCCGGTGTTCTTCTGCGCGACCTTGATGCGCTCGGCGTACTTTTTCTGGTCCTTGAACTTCAGCAGATCGGTCGGCCCAAGGCGTGCGGCGATTTCGGTGGTGCTGTCCGCATCGAACAGTGCCGCCAGGCGCGCGCGCGCGCGGATCGCCATGTGATGGCCGCACTTGGGGCAGACTTCCAGGTTCTCTTCCAGCTCGGGACCATACAGCGCGCTGCCGCAGCTGCTGCACTTTTCCCACAGGCCCTCGGGGACGCTGCGCTTCTTGCTGGGGACGTTGTCGGTGCGGATGCCCGACGGCATCAACTTGCTGAGCCAACTCATGCGGGATGCTACTTCCGTTCAGGGCGGCCCGAAGGCCGCAAAGGCCGACAGTCTAGCTCAGGCCTTCCCCGCCCGTGCACCCCTGCGACGGCGTATGGGGCGGGTGAAAACCCTACTGCTGCGTACGCTGGCCGGCCGCTGCGCTCGCCGAGCGTGGCTCGGCGCTACCTGGGTGCGGGCCGGCTGCTGCGCTCACCGAGCATGGCTCGGCGCTACCTGGGCGGAGCCGGCCGCTGCGCTCGCCGAGCGTGGCTCGGCGCTACCTGGGTGCGGGCCGGCTGCTGCGCTCGCCGAGCGTGGCTCGGCGCTACCTGCGTGCGGGACGGTCAGCCGTCGAGGGCCTGGCGCAGCGGGGCCAGGAACCGGGTCGCGGCCTGCACTGCGGCGTCGATCGAATCGGCTTCGGCGAGTACGGCCACGAGGGCACTGCCTACGACCACGCCGTCGGCCTGTCGCGCCATTGCCGCTGCGCTGGCCGCGTCTTTGATGCCGAACCCGGCCACCACCGGCACGCTTGCACGCGCACGCAGGGCCGCCAGACGGGTGCCAGCCGCATCGTGGTCAAGCCGCTCGGAGGCACCGGTCACCCCGGCGAAGCTGACGTAGTACAGATAGCCACGTGCCAGGCCCAGCAGGGTCTCGGCGCGGGCCGTGCTGGTGGTCGGCGACGCCAGCAGCACCAGGGCCAGGCCCGCCGCATCAAATGCCACGTTCGCCTCTTCGGCCTCTTCCGGCGGCAGATCGACCAGCAGGACGCCATCCACGCCCGCCGCGACCGCTTCGGTGGCGAATCGCGCGTAACCATGGATCTCCACCGGATTGAGGTACCCCATCAGTACCACCGGCGTGCGTGCATCCTGCTCACGGAATGCCGCCACCGTCTGCAGCACGTAACGCAGGCCGGCGCCACGCGCCAGGGCCCGCTCCGAGCTGCGCTGGATGGTGGGACCGTCCGCCATCGGATCGGAGAACGGCACGCCGAGCTCGATCACGTCGGCCCCCGCTGCCACCAGCGCGTGCATCACCGGCACGGTCGCTTCCAGCGACGGATCGCCGGCAGTGATGAACGGGATCAGCGCCTTGCGCTGCTGCGCGCGCAGGGACTCGAAACAGGCGTCAAGTCGAGAAACAGGCATATCAGGCACATCCTTCAATCAGTTCAACAGCGTCACTGGTTCCCCAGTACATGCGGGTCACGTTTCCACGTTTCCACGGTGCAACTCCCACCTCAGCATCAGGTCCAAGCCCGGATGGCGCAGGGTGAGCTTCTCGTCGTTCGCGGTGGGATGGCGCCCGGTCCCCGCAGCTCCGCACGGCCTTGGTACACCGTGGGATTCACAGGATCAGGCCGTCACGTGCCGCGATGGTGTGTACGTCCTTGTCGCCGCGACCGGACAGGTTGCACAGCACCAACTGGTCACGCGGGCGCTCACGGGCCAGTTTCATCGCCTGCGCAAGCGCATGGCTGGACTCCAGCGCGGCCAGGATGCCTTCGGTACGCGCCAGCAGATGGAACGCCTCCAGCGCCTCGTCATCGGTGATGCCCAGGTAGGTGGCACGGCCACTGTCTGCAAGGAACGCGTGCTCCGGCCCGACCCCGGGGTAATCCAGGCCTGCCGATACCGAGTGGGTTTCGATGATCTGGCCATCGTCGTCGCACAGCACATAGGTGCGGTTGCCGTGCAGAACGCCCGGGCGACCGGCGGCGATCGAGGCCGCATGGCGACCGCTTTCAATGCCGTCACCGGCCGCTTCGGCGCCGAAGATCTGCACCTGCGGATCGTTGAGGAAGGCGTGGAACAGGCCGATGGCGTTGCTGCCACCGCCGACGCAGGCGGTGATCGCATCGGGCAGCCGGCCGTACTCCAGCAGCATCTGCTCACGCGCTTCGCGGCCGACGATGGCGTTGAAATCGCGCACCATGCGCGGGTACGGGTCCGGGCCAGCCACCGTGCCGATGATGTAGAACGTGTCCTGCACGTTGGTCACCCAGTCGCGCATCGCTTCGTTGAGCGCGTCCTTCAGCGTCGCCGATCCGGAAGTCACCGGAATCACCGTCGCGCCGAGCAGCTTCATCCGATAGACGTTGATCTTCTGCCGCTCGATATCGGTGGCGCCCATGTACACCACGCATTCCAGTCCGAGCCGCGCGGCTACCGTCGCACTGGCGACACCGTGCTGGCCGGCACCGGTCTCGGCGATGATCCGCTTCTTGCCCATGCGCGAGGCGAGCAGCGCCTGGCCGACCGTATTGTTGATCTTGTGCGCGCCGGTATGGTTCAGGTCTTCGCGCTTGAGCAGGATCTGCGCACCGCCAACGTGGTCGCTGAGACGGCGTGCGTGATAGATCGGGCTGGGTCGCCCCACGTAGTGCGCCAGGTCATGGTCGTATTCGGCGATGAATGCCGGGTCCTTGCGTGCCAGATCGTAGGCTGCCGCGAGCTCCTGCAGCGGGCCAACCAGGGTTTCAGCGACGAAGCTGCCGCCGTAACGGCCGAAATGACCGCGAGCATCGGGATAGGCGTGGAAATCAGTGATCGGGGGGAGCGACATGTCGGCAACCGGTGGTGCAGGTGGATGGATACTCTAGCGCACGCTCCAGCGGGCGAATATCGATATTTCCGGCGTGACATGTCAGTATTTCTCACATGACCAGCAGACCGCTACCTCCTCTCAACGCCCTCCGCGCCTTCGAGGCCACGGCGCGGCTCGGCGGCGTCGGGCGCGCAGCCCACGAGCTCCACGTCACCCATGGCGCGGTCAGTCGCCAGATCAAGCTGCTGGAAGCGGACGTGGCGACGGTGCTGTTCCAGCGTGAGGGCCGCGGATTGCGGCTGACCGATGCCGGACACGTGCTGCACGCTGCCTGCCGCGAGGCATTTGGCCGGCTGCACGAGGCGGTCGACGCCGTGCGCCGCCCCGTCCGGGCGGCCGCGCTGGTGCTCGGCTGCAGCAGCAGTGTGCTGGCGCGCTGGATGATTCCACGGCTGCCACGCCTGCAGGCCGCGCTGCCGACAGTGCACGTGCACTGGTCGGCCCTGGATGGCAGCTTCAGCGAGGAACAGGCGCAACTGGATGCGGTCTTGCTGCTGGCCGAGCCACCGTGGCCGAGTGGCTGGCAGGTCATCGAACTCGCAGCGGAGCGCGTGGGCGCGGTGATATCCCCGGGCCACCCGGCAGCACAGCGGCTGCAGGGACAGCCTCCTGCGGCCTTGCTGCCAGAAGCAGTGCTGCACACGATGTCACGGCCGCAGGCGTGGCCCGCATGGGCCGAGGCGCAGGGGCTTGATCCGCGTGCCATCCAGCTTGGCCAGGGCTTCGAGCATCTGTACTACCTGCTGGAAGCTGCGGTCGCAGGCTTGGGCGTTGCGATTGCGCCGGAACCGCTGGTCGCCGAAGACGTGGCGAGTTCACGCTTGCTGGCCCCGTGGGGATTCGCCGGCACGGGCGGCATGTGGGTGCTGGCCCGCCCGACGGGACGTGAGGACGCGCGCGTCGATGCGCTGGCGGTGTGGCTGAAGGGGCAACTGGCAGGGACGCCGTGAAAGCCGGGCCGCTGCGCTCGCCGAGCGTGGCTCGGCGCTACCCCCGGTAGGCCGTCAGATAACGGTAGTGACGGCCGCTGGCCGTCAGAAGCGGCCGCTGCGCTCGCCGAGCGTGGCTCGGCGCTACCGGGGCGGGATGACGCGATGCGGCCGCTGGGCGTATCGCGGGAAACTCAGTCCAGGCTGGCGCAGTCGGCGCGGCGGACTTCTTCGACGAACTTGCGCATCGAGTATCCGTCCTTGATGCCCGGCTCGGATTCGATCCCGCTTGACACGTCCACGCCCCACGGCAGGGTCGCCACCGTCGCTTCGTAGACGTTGTCCGGGGTAAGCCCACCGGCCAGCAGGAAGGGGCGATGCAGGCCGCTGGGAATGCGCGTCCAGTCAAACGCCACGCCCGTTCCACCACCACCACCGGGGGCGTGGCTGTCGAACAGGAAGCCAGCCGCGCTGGGGTAACGCAGCTGCAGCGTCCGCGCGTTGACTTCCTCCCGCCCGCCCATCGCGATGGCTTTCAGGTACGGCATGTTGAAGCCGCGGCAGAAGCTCTCGTCTTCGTCGCCATGGAACTGCAGCAGCGTCGGACGCACCGTGCGCAATACTTCGCGCACCTCCTCGCGGGTGTTGTCACGGAACAGCGCCACCACGTCCACCATCGGCGCGATGGCCTGCCGCATCGCGCGTGCCTCCGCCGGGGCGACACGGCGCTTGCTCTCGCGCGCGAAAATGAAACCCACCGCGTCGACGCCGAGTTCGCCCGCCAGGCGCACATCGCCGGCGCGTGTCATGCCACAGAACTTGATGCGGGTGCGGTAGTAGGAACGACTCATAAAGTGACCTCGGCGGGCAGTTGCCAGTTATCGGGGTACAGCGGACCCAGGAACACCAGACCCTGCGGAGGGGCCGTCGGTCCTGCCACGGAACGATTGCGGCCGGCCAGCAGTTCGCCGATCCATTCCACTGGCCGATCCCCGGTGCCGACCAGCATCAGCGAGCCCACGATATTGCGGACCATGTGATGAAGGAATGCATTGGCCTGCACCGACACTTCGATGATGTCCTCATGCCGGGTCACCGCCAACGCGTGCAGGGACCGACGCGCATGCCGCGCCTCGCACTGGGTGCTGCGGAAGGCGCTGAAGTCGTTCTCGCCCAGCAACGCCTGTCCGGCTTCGTGCATCAACGCCGCATCCATCACACGTCGATCCCAGCTGAGTGTCTGCCGTTGCAGCGCGGGACGGACCGGCCGGGTCAGCAGGCGATAGCGGTAACGACGCGCGCGCGCCGAGAAGCGGGCATGAAAATCGTCCGCCACCGGCACACACCAGCGCACTGCGATCGCATGCGGCAGGCGGGCGGTGGTGCCAAGCACCCAGCCGCGCGGGTCCCGCTGGGCCTCGGTATCGAAATGGACCACCTGGCATTGACCGTGCACGCCGGTATCGGTTCGACCGGCACAGGTGACCCGCACGGGCGCATCGGCAACAGAGGAAAGGGCCTTTTCCAGGCTGGCCTGCACGCTTGGGCCGGCATCACCCAGCGTCTGCCAGCCGTTGAATCCGCTGCCGTCATATTCGACGCCTAGCGCGTAACGCATGGTGCTACCTCTGTATCTGAAAAGGGCGCGCAGGCACGCGGCCGACGCGTCCTACGTGGCGGGGTCGCGCTCGGACCACACGGCAAGTTCATTGCCACCGGGCTCGCGGAACTGGAACCGGCTGCCGCCAGGGAATGAGAAAACCGGCTTGAGGATGTGCCCCCCAGCGGCCACCACGGCATCCATCACTGGCTGCAGGTCTTCGGCATACAGCACCAGCAGGGGCGCCCCGGTCGATGAACCGCCGGGCTCTCCGCTGAAGAATCCCCCCTGCAACCGACCGTCGTCGAAGGCGGTGTAATCAGGGCCATAGTCCTGGAACGTCCAACCGAATACCGTCTCGAAGAAACGACGGCTGGAAGCAGGATCGTGCGAGGCGAACTCGACATAATCGATGCGATTGTCGTGGTGCATGTCGGGAACTCCGTTTGTCCTTGCTGATGGATCAACCCAGGCGGGCCAATAGTTCACGTGCCTGCGCACGGAGGTGCGGATCGTCTGCAGCGGCGACCTCCTCCAGCAACGCGCGCGCGGTCTGCGCATCACCCAGGTCGAGATAGGCGATGGCCAGCTCAAGGCGGTCATGGCCCGCGGCGTGCGGTGTCGACGATGCCGGAGTCTCGTGTGCCACGGGTGCATCGACAGATGCGGGCGCGGAGTACACGTCGTCTGCCGGCAGCTCGAACACACCGCGGAAGTCGTCCTGCTGCTCCGCCTGACGGGCATAGGCGGGCACCGGATCGGGGCCGGCATCGGCCACGACGTTGTCCACCGCGACCGCAGACAACCCGATATCTTCCCCCTGCGACACGGCATCGGCCGGCGTGGCCGGGTCATCCCCCAGTGGGGCCAGCGTCGCTACGGCAGGCGGCGCCGCAGCAGCGTCCACTGCCACCGGGCCCGCATCGTCCGACGCGGGCGCCGCGTGCAGGTCATCGTCGTTCCAGCCCTCACGCTCGGCCAGTACGTCCAGTCCGGCACCGGCGGGAAGGCTGGTCGCCAGCGCACTGTCATCATGATCATCGCGTCGCAACGGCGGCAACGGCGACGGCTTGCGGCGCCGGGCAAGCCACCAGGCTGCGCCGGCCAGCAGCAGAAGGGGTAAACCCAGCAAGTACCACGGGCCGCCCGCTTCCTGCACCGGCGGCGGCGCCTGGCCAAGGCGCTGTTCGGCCGCGGCCAACTGGCTGTCCTTTATCTGCACCAGCGTCTGTTGATCGGTCCGCAGCTTCTCCAGCTCCGCGACCCGTTGCTTGAGTTCATCGATTTCGGCATCGCGCGTGGCGACGTCTTCCCTGGCCTGACGCAGCTGTTCGTTGCCGAGCATGTCACCCTCGTTGCCATCACCGGTGCCGGTGGTTGAGCCCGCCGTGGCGGCCGCAGCCGCCACCGCCGGAGCGATTTCAAGACGGGCGCCGCTGTCCGACGCGGCCACTGCGGGCGTTGCGGTCGCCGGCCCCTGCACGGCGGCCACAACGGCAGCCGGCTGCGGAACAGCACGGGCCTGGCGCCACTGCGCGGCATGCTCGCGCACCATTGCAGCGGCTTCGTTGTCATCCACGGCAGCAAGCGCTGCCGCATCGGGCATGCGCAGCACCGTCCCCTGCTTGAGCAGGTTGATGTTGCCGCGGATGAACGCGTCTGGATTGGCGCGCAGCAGGGCAATCATCGCCCGTTCGCGACTGATCTGCTGGCTGGTGGCGAGGGCCTGTGCGATCCCGGACAACGTCTGGCCCCGCTTTACTGCAGCGCCCTCCGCTGGTGCGGCAGCGCTCTCTGCGCGTGGCGCGGCGGCTGTGGACGCGGACCGAGCGACTGGCATCGGAGCACGATCACTGGCTGCAGCCACGGAAGGTGCCTGCGCTTCACGGATGATGGCATTCGACATCGCCCCGGCCGGCGCGACGATCTCCGGTTCGCTGACGGCCATGGCACTGGTCGGGGCATCCATCAGGGCGGAGTACTCGCGCACCAGCCTGCCCTGCCCCCAATCCGCCTCGATCAGAAAGGCCAGCGCCGGCGTCTCCACCGGAGAGGACGAGGTGACACGCACCACCGCCCTTCCCTGCGCATTGCGGCTGAGTTCGAACTGCAGTTCGCTGACCAGCCCGGAGGGACGCTGCAGGCCCACCCGTTCAAAGGTTACCGGCGAGGCCAGTCCTACGCGCAGGTTCTGCAGCTCGGACGGATCGGCGGAAATCACCGGGATCTCGGCCAGCAGTGGCTGCCCTGGCTTGGACAGCACGCGGATGTCACCCAGCCCCAAGGCCATGGCCGAGCTGCTGGCAAGCGCCAGCAGCAGGGTCGTCAGATACGTGAGCGGTCGCATAACGCCGCGGGCCCCTTTGTTCATGGCGGCCAATATACCGGTTGGCCGCCACTTACCGATAGCACAGGGTCCGGCGCTCCCCATCGGCCAGGCCGGGCCCTGTGCAGCCGGCGCCCGGCGCGCGGATCAACGCGCTTCGGCGGCAACCAGCTCGGCGATCTGCACGGCGTTGAGCGCGGCGCCCTTGCGGATGTTGTCCGACACGATCCACAGGTTGAGGCCACGCGGATGCGAGATGTCTTCGCGGATGCGACCGACATACACCGCATCGGTACCCGACGCATGGGTCACCGGTGTCGGATAGCCACCGGCTTCGCGACGGTCCACCACTTCCACGCCCGGCGACTGCGACAGCAGCTCGCGTGCGGCCTCGGCAGTGACCTTGTCGCGTGTTTCAATCGCCACTGCTTCAGAGTGGCCGTAGAACACCGGCACGCGAACGGCGGTCGGATTGACCATGATGCTGTCGTCACCGAGGATCTTGCGGGTCTCCCAGACCAGCTTCATTTCTTCCTTGGTGAAGCCGTTCTCAAGGAAATCGTCGATCTGCGGGATCAGGTTGAAGGCGATCTGCACGGGGAAGCGCTGCGGGTCGATTTCCTGGAAGCTCAGCAGCTGGCCGGTCTGCTTGCCGAGCTCCTCCAGCGCAGAACGACCGCCGCCGGACACCGACTGGTAGGTCGCCACGTTGATGCGCTCGATGCCGTATCGGCGGTGCAGCGGGGCCAGTGCCACCAGCATCTGCATGGTCGAGCAGTTCGGGTTGGCGATGATCCCGCGCGGGCGGTTGGCCACCTGCTCCGGGTTGACCTCCGACACCACCAGCGGCACGTCGTCGTCGTAGCGGAACGCCGATGAGTTGTCGATCACCACCGCACCCGCGGCGGCGAACTTCGGGCCGTATTCCTTGGACACGCTGCCGCCTGCGGAGAACAGCGCGATGTCCACGCCGCTCGGATCGAAGTCGGCCAGGTCCTTGATGGTGTGCTTCTGGCCGTTGAACTCCACTTCGCCGCCCGCCGAGCGCGACGAGGCGACCAGGCTCAGGCTGGCGATCGGAAAATTGCGCTCGGCCAGGATGGACAGCATCGCCTCACCGACGGCGCCGGTGGCACCCACGACGGCGACATGGAAGGAACGTGGTTCGGTACTCATGGGATGTTTCTCGACAAAAAAGGGGGGATTCACGCAATGCGGCAGGGTTCGGGGAACCTCCTCGTGCAGGCGCGGAGGCTCCCTATCGTTTTTTGCTTTTGTCGCCCGAGGCAGTGCGCGCCGCGAAGGCGGCCTCTGCGTTGATCGCGCTGGGCATGCGGGCCGCTGCGCCGTCCACATTGAGCGCGGCCAGCAGGTTGTCCGCCGCCAGCTGCACCATCGCCTTGCGCGTGGCCAGCGAGGCACTGCCGATATGCGGCGTCAGCACGATGTTGTGCAGCGCCAGCAGCTCCGGGCGCACGGCCGGCTCGCCTTCGTATACGTCCAGTCCGGCCGCGGCCAGGCGGCCATTGGCCAGCGCATCGGCGAGCGCCAGCTCGTCGACGATGCCACCGCGGGCGATGTTCACCAGCGTCGCGGTCGGTTTCATTTTCGCCAATGCCGCTGCATCGATGATGTGGTGCGAGGAAGCGGTATACGGAAGTACCAGAACAAGATGATCGCTCTGCGCCAGCAGCGTATCGAAGTCGGCGTACTGCGCCCCCACCTCGCCTTCGGCCGCTTCGGGCAACCGCGATCGGTTGTGGTACAGCACGCGCATGCCGAAGCCGTGTGCACCGCGGCGCGCGATGCCTTGGCCGATGCGGCCCATGCCGAGGATGCCCAGCGTGCTGCCATGGATATCGGCGCCGAGCATGGTCTGGAAGGACCACTGGCCCCACTGGCCCTCGCGCAGCCAGCGCTCGGATTCAGTAATCCGGCGCGCCGCTGCCATCAGCAACGCAAAACCCAGGTCCGCCGTGGTTTCGGTCAGCACGTCCGGGGTATTGCTGGCGACGATACCGGCAGCGCTCAGCGCCTCGACATCCAGGTTGTTGTAGCCCACGCCGACATTGGCGATCACCTGCAACCGCGCGGCACCGGCGACCTGCGCCGCCCCCACCCGCTCGTTGAGCGTGATGATCGCACCGTCCACGTCGGCCAGGCGCGCAGCCAGCTGTTCCGCCGTCCAGGCAGTGACCTCATCGGTGGTGATCAGCTCGACCTGCGCGCGCAGGGGCTCGATCACCGCATCGATGAGCGGTTGGCTGACCCAGACGCGCGGCCGCGGCTCAGCCATCGATCATGCCCGGAATGCGCGGGGTGATGCTGCCGACGTCGCCACACTGCGCGCGGTGACGCAAGGCCTGGTCCATCAGCACCATGGCCATCATCGCCTCGGCGATCGGTGCGGCACGGATACCGACGCACGGGTCGTGGCGACCGACGGTGACGACTTCAATGATGTTGCCTTCGCTGTCCAGCGACGCACCCGGCAGGCGCAGGCTGGAGGTCGGCTTGAGCACGATCGAGGCTGTTACCGGCTGGCCGGTGGAGATGCCACCCAGGATCCCGCCGGCATGATTGCTGGCAAAGCCCTGCGGGGTCAGCAGGTCGCGGTGCTCGGTGCCCTTCTGTGCGGCGCTGGCGAAGCCGTCACCGATCTCCACGCCCTTCACCGCGTTGATGCTCATCAGCGCGGAGGCCAGTTCGCCATCGAGCTTGCCGTAGATCGGCTCGCCCCAACCCGGCGGCACGTTGTCGGCCACCACGTCTACCCGCGCACCTACCGAGTCACCGGATTTGCGCAGAGCATCCATGTAGCTTTCCAGTTCCGGCACCTGGGCGGCATCGGGCCAGAAGAACGGATTGTCTTCCACCGCCGACCAGTCGAACCCACGCGGGGTGATGCTGCCCAGCTGCGACAGGTAGCCGCGCACGGTCACGCCGAAGCGCTCGCCCAGCCACTTCTTGGCGACCACGCCGGCGGCCACGCGCATGGTGGTTTCGCGCGCCGAAGAGCGTCCGCCACCGCGGGGATCGCGGATCCCGTATTTGTGCCAATAACTGTAATCGGCGTGCCCCGGACGGAACTGCTGGCCGATGGCGGTGTAATCCTTGCTGCGCTGGTCGGTGTTGCGGATCAGCAGGGCGATCGGCGTGCCGGTGGTCAGCCCCTCGTACACCCCGGAGAGGATCTCCACCTCGTCAGCTTCGCGCCGTGCCGAGGTGTGCCGGCTTTTGCCGGTGGCCCGACGCTGCAGGTCATGCGTGAACTCGGCCGCATCCAGCGCCAGCCCCGGCGGACAGCCATCGATCACGCAGCCGATGGCCGGACCGTGCGACTCGCCGAAGGTGGTGACGGTGAACAGCTTGCCGAACGAATTGGAGCTCACGGTCGCTGCGCCGCCAGTTCGGTGATGCGGGCGCTGTGGGCGATCAGGTCGCGGCATTCCACCGCGAAGATGCCCATCTGGCCGACCTTGAACTCCACCCAGGCGAATTCCACTTCCGGCAGCAGCTTGATCAGGTGCTGTTCGGATTCGCCCACTTCACAGATCAGCAGGCCATCTTCGCTCAGGTGCAGCGGCGCATCACGCAGGATCTTCAGCACCAGGTCCAGGCCGTCGTCGCCGGCACGCAGGCCCATGTCCGGCTCGTACGAATACTCCTGCGGCAGCGCATCGGTCTCGTCGTTGGTGACATACGGCGGATTGGTCACGATCAGGTCGTAGTGGCGCCCGCCAAGGCCATTGAACAGGTCCGACTTCAACAGGGTCACGTTGTGCGCCTGCAGGCGGTCCTTGTTCTCATGCGCCAGACTCAACGCGTCATCGCTCAGGTCCACGCCGTCCACTTCCCAATTCGGGTAGTAATGGCCCATGGCAATGGCGATGCAGCCCGAGCCGGTGCACAGATCCAGCGCGCGCTGCACGTGGCGGCCGGCCAGCCAAGGCTCGAAGCCGGTTTCGATCAGCTCGGCGATCGGCGAACGCGGCACCAGGGCACGGGCGTCGCTCTTGAAGCTCAGCCCGGCAAACCATGCCTCACCGGTCAGGTAGGCGGCCGGAATGCGCTCATCGATGCGGCGCTGGAACAGTTCCAGCACCTGCTGCTTCTCCGACTGCAGCAGGCGGGCCTGGCCATAGGCCGGGCCGAGGTCGTGCGGCAGGTGCAGGCTGTGCAGCACCAGCTGGGTCGCCTCGTCCAGGGCATTGTCGTAGCTGTGCCCGAAGGTCAGGCCAGCAGCATTGAAACGGCTGGTGCCGTAGCGGATCAGGTCGATGATCGTGTGGAGTTCGGCGGCCGTTTCGGCAGTCATGGCGGTACGACGGGGAAATTGGCCCCCGATTATAGGGGCTGGCGCCTGCCTCGGCATCCGTTGCAGGGGAAACCGCCACCGTACAGCCGTTATGATGGGGGCCGATCCCTCGGCAGCGCAGGCCCTCATGTTCAACCGCAACGTCGGCATCATCCTGCTGATCGCCCTGGCAGCCGGTCTCGGCCTGCTCGTGGCGCAGAAGGTCTTCGCGCCGAAGGCCCCCAGCGGGCTGCCGGCCACCGAATCGATCACGTTCTACCCGCAACCCCGCCCGCTGCCTGACTTCAACCTCGCCCAATCCGATGGCACCCGCCTGATCCCCGGCGAGCTGAAAGGTCACTGGACCCTGGTGTTCCTGGGCTTCACTTTCTGCCCCGATGTGTGCCCGACCACGCTGGCCGAGCTGGCCGGGGCGCAGAAGCAGTGGGAAACCGTGCCGGAGAGTCTGCGCCCGCGCGTGTTGTTCGTGTCAGTCGACCCGGAACGCGACAGCGCCACCCGTCTGGGTGAGTACGTCCATGCCTTCCACAAGGACACCCTGGCCGCCACCGGCGACGTGCCGTCGCTGGAGAAGTTCGCCACCGCCCTGGGCTTCGTGTTCCAGAAGGTGCCGGGGACGCATTTCGACGAGAACCCGGAAGATTACTCGGTCGAGCATTCGGCCACCCTGGCGGTGCTGGATCCCGAAGGCCGCCTTGCCGGCATCATCCGCCCCCCGTTCAACGCGCCGGCCATGGCCCGCGACCTGCAGAAGCTGACCGAGAAATCCGCCCCATGAGCCTGATGACCACCCTGAGCTACGCCCTGCCGCACCGCCTGCTGTCCTCGATGGCGCGTTCGCTGGCGTACTCGGACAATCCGCGTGTATCGCAGTGGCTGATCGACACGGTGACGGCGAAGTTCGGCGTGAACCTGGACGAGGCGGCCAACCCGGACCCGCGCAGCTATCCCACCTTCAACCAGTTCTTCACCCGTGCATTGAAGCCCGGCGCGCGCGTGGCCGATGCTGATCCGCGCAGCCTGGTGATGCCCGCCGATGGCCGCATCAGCCAGCTGGGCCGCATCGACGCCGGTCGGATTTTCCAGGCCAAAGGCCAGTCATTCACCGCCGCCGAACTGCTGGGCAGCGAAGCGGATGCCAAGCCGTTCAACGAGGGTCTGTTTGCCACGGTGTACCTGTCACCCAAGGATTACCACCGGGTGCACATGCCGTGGACCGGCACGCTGCGTGAGACCGTGCATGTGCCCGGCCGCTTGTTCAGCGTGGGCCCGGCTGCGGTCAACAAGGTGCCCGGCCTGTTCGCCCGCAACGAGCGGCTGGTCTGCCATTTCGACACGTCATTCGGCCCGATGGTCAGCGTGATGGTCGGCGCGTTGCTGGTGTCCGGCGTGGAGACGGTCTGGAGTGGCGAGGAGATCCCCCACTACGGCGATCGCATCACGCGCAAGGATTATCGTGGCCGCGGCATCGTGCTGGACCGCTTCGCCGAAATGGCGCGCTTCAATTACGGCTCTACGGTGATCGTGCTGCTGCCCCCGGGCGTGGCGGACTTCGCCGCGCACCTGGATGCCGAGCATGCCGTGCAGCTGGGACAAGCGCTGGCGACGCTGCGCTGATCGAGCGGCGTGCCGCTGCGCCCGCCTGGCACCTGGTAGCGCCGAGCCATGCTCGGCGAGCGCAGCGGCTAGAATGCCGCCATGACTGAATTCATCCCGCCCGGCACCCGCTTCCACGCCCTTCCCTCCCCGTTTGCGTTCAAGCGAGGCGGCGCCCTGCACGGCGCCCGTGTTGCGTTCGAAACGTGGGGAACGCTGGATGCCGACGCCGGCAATGCGATCCTGATCGTCACTGGGCTGTCGCCGGACGCGCATGCCGCATCCAACGCAGCCAATCCGGCCCCGGGTTGGTGGGAGGCCATGGTAGGTCCCGGCAAGGCGATCGACACCGACCGCTGGTTCGTGATCTGCGTGAACTCGCTGGGCAGCTGCAAAGGCTCCACCGGCCCTGCCAGCATCAACCCCGACACCGGTGAGCGTTACCGTCTTACGTTCCCGGAACTGTCGGTGGAAGACGGAGCGCGTGCGTCGGTGGAGGTGGTGCGCGCACTGGGTGTGCAGCAACTGGCCTGCGTGGTTGGCAACTCGATGGGCGGCATGACCGCGCTGGCACTGATGATGGTGCAGCCCGGCATTGCGCGCAGCCACATCAACATCTCGGGCAGTGCACAGGCATTGCCGTTTTCCATCGCCATCCGATCCTTGCAGCGCGAAGCCATCCGGCTGGATCCGCAATGGAACAACGGAGACTACGACGACGCGCATTACCCGGAATCGGGCATGCGCATGGCACGCAAGCTGGGCGTGATCACCTATCGCTCGGCGCTGGAATGGGACGGACGTTTCGGTCGCGTGCGATTGGACTCCGACCAGGCCGACGACGACCCGTTCGGCCTTGAGTTCCAGGTCGAGAGTTACCTCGAAGGCCACGCGCGACGCTTTGTGCGCTTCTTCGATCCGAACTGCTATCTGTATCTCAGCAGGTCCATGGACTGGTTCGATCTGGCCGATGAAGGTGACGGCGACGTGCTGGCCGGCCTGTCTTCGATCAAGGTGGAACAGGCGTTGGCCATCGGGGCGAACACGGACATCCTGTTCCCGGTGCAGCAACAGCAGCAGATCGCGGACGGGCTGCGGGCAGGCGGTGCCCGGGCACGCTTCATCGGGCTGGATTCACCGCAGGGCCACGACGCGTTCCTCGTCGATTTCGAGCGCTTTGCCCCCCCCGTGCGCGAATTCCTCGACGCACTGTGAGCCGCCGTCCCGCGCCCCGCCGTCGGCCTGTCGCACCGCGCCCCGAACCGCGCCTGTCGCCCCGTACCGCGCTGGCGCTGTGCGTGGCCGGTGGACTGCTGGCCTGCACGGTCGTGGGCTGGCTGCCGGGATGGCTGGCGGTGTGGCTGCTCATCGCAAGCCTGTGGACATTCGGTCTGTACTGGCGTGACAAACGTGCCGCCATGTGCGCCACGCAACGACGCACGCCTGAGCGCACCCTGCAGATGCTCGCGCTTGCCGGCGGCTGGCCCGGCGCCTTGTTCGCGCAGTCACTGCTGCGCCACAAGAGCCGCAAGGCCAGTTTCCAGCAGGTGTTCTGGGTGTGCGTGGTGGCCAACGTGGCCTCGGTCGCGGTGCTGCTGCGCGCTGCTGGCCAATACACCTGAAGCAGTGCGCGGAGCAAAAACGTAACGGCGGATACCGGCTAAGGGGCCGTGTTGCTCACGCTTTGTAACGACTCCTCCGCGATCCGACCGCCCTGCACGCGATACACAACATCGACCACGCCATCGGGCAACTCGTCGTGGGTGATCAGCAGCAGGCTGCGCCCCTCCAGCAATGCCGGCAGATCACGCAGCAGCGCGTGGGCGGTGTCCACGTCCAGCCCTTCAGTTGGCTCGTCCAGCACCAGGATCGGCGCCCCGCGCAGCAGCGCGCGCGCCAGCGCCAGCCGACGCGCCTGCCCAGCCGACAGCGTGGCGCCGTTTTCGCCGACCCAGCCGTCCAGTCCGCCGACGGCACGCGCCCACTCCCCCAGCCGGACCCGCTCCAGCATCGCCCACAGCACCGCATCGCTGGCGTGGGGATTGCCCAGCAGAAGGTTGTCGGCGACGCTGCCGGCAAACACCGGGGCATGCTGGGGCAGCCAAGCCAGTTGCCGGTGCCAGTCTTCCTGCGCATACGCACGCAGGTCCACGCCACCATGGGTGATGCGGCCCGCGCCCGGGTCATACAGACGCAGCAGCAGGCTGGACAGCGTGGTCTTGCCGCTCCCGCTGTCGCCGCGGATGGCGATGCGACGGCCAGGCTCCATGGTCAGATCGATCCCTTCCAACAGCGTGCGACTGCCGTGCTCCCAGCCGAACGAAACGCCTTCCCACTGCACTACGGCGGGTACGTCGGGCATCGGAACAGGCGCGGCAGGCTCCTCGACCATCGGCGGCTGATCAACGATGGACTGCAGGCGCGCGACGGCCACCTGCCCTGACTGCAGCGACTGCCAGGCCAGGCCGAGGCCGGCCCACAGCTCGATCATCGCCACGGTCAGGAACAGCAGACCGGCGGCCAGCGGTGCATCCAACCGTCCGTGCTCATGGGCCGACAGCACCAGCGCCAGCATGGCCAGCAACCCACCACCGGTCACTACGCCATGCAGGGTGGTCGCCCCCAGCAGCCGCCAGCGTCGCCGCCGATCCCGCGCGCGCAGTTGCCGCGCCGCGACCTCCACCCGGCCCTGCCAGTGATCCACCGCGCCCAGCGCGGTCAGATCGGCAGCGCCCTCGATGCCTTCAAACGAAAGATTGCGCAGCTGCGCCCGATGCTGGGCGCGATCACGCTCTTCCTCATCGCGCCCACGCACGCCCAGCCACGGCACGCCCAGGCCAACCAGCACGCTCATCACGGCCAGCAGTGCAGCAGCGCTGGGCAGGATCAGCCACGCCGATGCCATCGCCACCCCGCTGAGTGCCGCCAATGCCAGCAGCGGGCCAAGCGCGCGCACCCACAGGCCATCCACCTCGGCGATGTCGCCGAGCAGCCGCGCCAGTAGTTCAGCCGTGCGTGTCGTGCCCAGCCGCGCCGGTGCCAAGGGCAGTGCGCGGCGGAAAAACCACACGCGCGCATCGCGTGCGATGCGCAGGGTGACGTCGTGTCCCACAAGCTTTTCGAAGTAACGCGATGCGATGCGCGCCATGGTCAGGCCGCGGATGCCGGCCGAGGGCGAAAAGAAATTGAAGCCACTGCCCAGTCCAGCGGCACCGGCCAGCGCCGCCGCGGTAAGGAAGCCGCCGGACAGCCCCAGCAGGGCACTGCCTGCCAGCATGGTGGTCCACAACAGCAGCACCGTCAGCAGCAGCCGCGGCGTGTGCCGGCGGAACACCGCCCGCAGCGTGTCGCGCTGCGCGGCGCTCATGCCGGCACCTCGGGCGCGCCATCGTGCAGCTGTCCCTGCGGCAGGACCAGCGTGCTGTCTGCCCATGCCATCACGACCGGACTGTGGGTCGCGACGATCACGCTGCGGCCGCGGGCGAATACCGCCAGTGCCTGCAGCAGCGCGGCCTCGGTGCGCGGATCCAGGAACGCGGTAGGTTCGTCCAGCAGCAGGATGCCGGGATTGCGCAGCAGCAACCGGGCCAGGCCGATGCGTCGTGCTTCCCCCCCCGACAAGCCGAATCCGCGCTCTCCGATCACCGTGTCCAGACCGGCCGGCAAGCGGTCGGCGAAGGCCAGCACCTGCGCCGCGTCCGCCACCTGGCGCAGCGTCGCCATGCTGGCGGTGGGATCGGCCAGGCGCAGGTTGTCGGCGATGCTGCCGTGGAACAGGTAGGGCCGTTGCCCGGCGTAGCCGACCTCGATACCCGGGCGCAGGATGACACTGCCCCCGCGTGGCGGCAGCCAGCCTGCCAGTGCCTCCAGCAGGGTGCTCTTGCCGCTGCCACTGGGGCCGACCAGGGCCAGTCGCTGGTTCTGTTCCAGCTGGAAGCTGATGTCGCGCACAACATCGTGAGCGGCACCCAAGGGCCGCAGCACCAACGCGCGGGCCCGCAGAGGCGGCGCGTGCAACTGCAGCGGCTCGGTGGCCACCACCGTGGCCCGCGGTGCGGCGGGCGCGGTGGCCGCTGCCGGCAATCCGCCGAGCAGACGCTCGATCTCGGCGGCGGCGGCCAACGCGTTGGCCCGATCGTGGTAGTGCGCTGCCAGCCGCCGCAGCGGCGCATAGAACTCCGGCGCCAACAGCAGGCAGAACAGGCCCGCTCCCAAGGTGGGGACCTGCGCGTGCAGCGACATCATCCCCAGGTAGCTGAGGCCCAGGTACAGCGCCACCATGGCCACGCTGACCGAAGCAAAGAACTCCAGCACCGTGGACGACAGGAACGCGATGCGCAGTACCTTCATGGTGCGCTCGCGCACCCCCTCCGCAGCGGCCGCCACGCCATCCAGCTCGGCTTGCCCACGCCCGTACAGGCGCAGCAGGCCCAGGCCTTTGATGCGGTCGGCGAAGTGGCCGCTCATGCGCGCCAGCTCGCCCAGCTGCGCGCGCCCTGCCGCCTCCGCGCCCCAGCCCACCAGCATCATGAAGAACGGCACCAGCGGCGCGGTGGCGATGAAGATGACCGCCACCACCCAGTCCACCCAGGCGACGGCCAGCGCGATGACCAGCGGCACGACGACCACTTCGATGCGCACCGGCTGGAATCCGCTGAAGTAGTTCTCGATGGCATCGGCATGGGCCAGCATCACCTCACCCAGCTCGCCGCTGCGCTGCTGCCGCAGCCACAGCGGCCCCTTGCCCAGCAGGCTGGCGTAGGCGCGCTCGCGCAGCGCGAGGCGTGCCGCATCGGCGACATCCCCCGCAGCGGCCTGGGTCATGCTGCCCAGCAGGGTGCGCAGCAGCAGTACCCCGCCCAGGCCGGCCAGCACCCCCATGCCGTCCGCCAGGGGCGCCCGCTCGAACAGCACGTGCTGGACCAGCCAGGCGATGGCGGCGGCCTGCGCGACCAGCAGGATGCCCGACAGGCTGATCGACGCCGCCGCCAGCCGCCGCTTGCCTGCCGCTGCCGTTGCCAGCCCCTCCAGCCACTGCTGGCGGTCCTTGCGCTGCGCGGTCTCGCGCTGGTGCTGCTGCGCCTGCTGCTGTTCGTTGTCGATGGCCTGGCTCACTGGATTCTGGGCTGGGAAGAAGAAGCCGGGGTCGGCCCCCTGCGGGGCTCTGGCCTCGGTAGCTGGGCGCATTGTAGGCCGTGGCCGCGGCGGTACTGCGGCAGTCGGTCGCATCGCCTGCGGTGTTGGCATACGATCGGCCCGGGGATCCATCCGCACATTGATCTGAATCAAGGCTGTTCGAAGTCGTCGGTCACATCATCACTCCACGTAGACCCACCTTCCCGCACCCCACACGGCTTTATCCCACGAGGTAGCCAGGCCATGATCGATTCGACAGTCGTAGAACTGTCGCGGCTGCAGTTCGCCCTGACCGCGATGTATCACTTCCTCTTCGTCCCCCTGACCCTTGGCCTGTCGTTCCTGGTGGCCATCATGGAAAGCGTGTACGTCATGACCCGCAAGCCGGTCTGGCGGCAGATGACCCTGTTCTGGGGCACGCTGTTCGGCATCAACTTCGCCATCGGCGTGGCCACCGGCCTGGTGATGGAGTTCCAGTTCGGCATGAACTGGTCCTACTACAGCCATTACGTCGGCGATATCTTCGGGGCGCCACTGGCCATCGAAGGCTTGATGGCGTTCTTCCTGGAGGCGACCTTCATCGGCCTGTTCTTCTTCGGCTGGAAGCGCCTGACCCCGGTCAAGCACCTCACCGTGACCTGGCTGATGGCACTGGGCACCAACCTGTCGGCGGTGTGGATACTGATCGCCAACGGCTGGATGCAGAACCCGACCGGCGCCATCTTCAATCCAGAAACGATGCGCATGGAAGTGGTGGATTTCGCCGCCGTGCTGCTCAATCCCGTGGCGCAGGCCAAGTTCGTGCACACCGTCAGTGCCGGCTATGTGACCGGCGCGATCTTCGTGATGTCCATCAGCGCACTCTACCTGCTGCGCAACAAGCACAAGGACATGGCGCGGCGCTCGTTCGCCGTTGCCGCCGCCTTCGGCCTGCTGTCCTCGCTGTCGGTGGTGGTGCTGGGTGATGAAAGTGGCTACGCCGCCAGTGAACACCAGAAAATGAAACTGGCCGCGATCGAAGCGATGTGGGAGACCGAGCGTGCGCCGGCCGACTTCACTGCCTTCGGCATCCCCAACCAGGCCACGCAGGAGAACGACTACGCGATCAAGATTCCTTACCTGATGGGCCTGATCGCCACCCGCTCGCTGGACCAGCCGATCCCGGGCATCCTGGAACTGGTGGAGCGTGCCGAGCACCGCATCCGCGGCGGACAGATCGCCTACGGCGCCCTGCAACGGGTGCGTGCCGACAAGAACGACCTGGAAGCACGCGAGGTATTCGATCGCCACTGGCAGGACCTTGGGCATGGCCTGCTGCTGAAGCGCTATCGCGACGACATCGGCAACGCCACCCCGGACGAGATCGCCAAGGCGGCGATGGATACCGTGCCGCGCGTTGCCCCACTGTTCTGGACCTTCCGCATCATGGCCGGGCTGGGCTTCTATCTGATCGCATTCTTTGCGCTCGCGTTCTACTACTCCTGCCGCAACAACTTCCAGGACAAACGCTGGTTCCTGACACTGGCTGTGTGGTCGCTGCCGGCGCCGTGGATCGCCATCGAGTGTGGCTGGTTCGTCGCCGAGTACGGTCGCCAGCCCTGGGCCGTCGATGGCGTGCTGCCCACGTTCTACGCCGCATCGGGCCTGGCTCTGCACGAGATCCTGACCACCCTGGCCGTGTTCACGCTGCTCTACACGGTGCTGCTGGTGATCGAGGTCAAGCTGATGCTGAAGGCGATCAGAAAGGGACCTGACGAGATCCTGCCCTCCCTGCAGGCGCCGCGTGCGTCCGTTTCCCATACCGCCCACCCGGCCCCAGGCCAGGCATAAGGCAGGAGAACCCGAATGGAAATCCTTGGACTTGATTACACCACCCTGCGCATCATCTGGTGGCTGCTGCTGGGCATCCTGCTGATCGGTTGGGCCGTGATGGATGGCTTCGATCTCGGCGTCGGCACGCTGCTGCCGTTCGTGGCCAGGACCGATGACGAACGCCGGCTGGTGATCAACACCGTCGGCCCCGTGTGGGAAGGCAACCAGGTGTGGCTGGTGCTCGGTGGCGGCGCGATCTTCGCCGCTTGGCCGCCGCTGTATGCGGTCAGCTTTTCCGGCTTCTACCTCGCGGTGTTCCTGATGCTGTTCGGGCTGATCCTGCGCCCGGTCGCCTTCAAGTACCGCAGCAAGATGCCGGGCAAGCGCTGGCGCGAAAACTGGGACCGTGCGCTGTTCGTCGGCGGCCTGCTGCCGGCACTGATCGCCGGCGTGGCGGTGGGCAACGTGCTGCTCGGCGTGCCCTTCCACTTCGATGACAGCATGCGCATCTTCTACACCGGCACCTTGATCGGCCTGCTCAACCCGTTCGCCCTGGTGGCCGGCCTGGTGAGCGTGGCGATGGTGGTCTCACACGGGGCGGCGATGCTGGTGCTCAAGACAGACGGTCCGGTCGCCGAGCGCGCGGCCCGTTACGGCAGCGTCGCGGCGCTGCTGACCTTCGTCCTGTTCGCCCTGGCCGGTGTCTGGGTTGCGTTCGGCCTGCCCGGCTATGAGATCACCTCGCAGGTGGTCACCGATGGGCCGACCAATCCACTGCTGAAAACCGCGGCCGTGGGGGCCGAAGCCGGGGGGTGGCTGCGCAACTACGGCAGCATGCCCGCCACCCTGCTCGCGCCGATCATCGGCCTGGCGGGTGCACTGGCCAGTGCAGCCCTGCTGCGCGCTCGCCGCGGCGGGCTGGCCTTCCTCGCCTCGGGCGCATCGATCACCGGCATCATCCTGACCGTCGGCTTTGCGATCTTCCCGTTCCTGCTGCCTTCCTCAAGCCAGCCGGGCTCCAGCCTGACCGTCTGGGACAGCTCGTCCAGTCATCTCACCCTGGGCATCATGCTGGTCGCCACGGCGATCTTCCTGCCGATCATCCTGGCCTACACCACCTGGGTCTACCGGGTGATGAAAGGCAAGACCAGCGCCGAAGAAATGGGCGACAACCCCAACGCGTATTGACTGACCCTGCCGGCCTGCGGGCCGGCACCTACCTAGGAGCACACCATGTGGTATTTCGCCTGGATTCTTGGCACCGGTCTGGCCTCGGTCGTCGCCATCCTCAACGGCATGTGGTTCGAAGCGCGTGAGTCGGGCAGCATCGACGATCGAGACGGCAATTGATGTAACAAAAGTGTTGCCGCCTTGGCCTTCACACGGTATCTTAGGCGGCTCCTTCGGGGTGTAGCTCAGTCTGGTAGAGCGCTACGTTCGGGACGTAGAGGTCGCAGGTTCGAATCCTGTCTCCCCGACCACTCAGGTGATCGGAACGACCGAAGGAAAAAACGATTTCCCTTGCCGCCCTTCGCGGAAATCGATATGATAGGCGGCTACCCTTCGGGGTGTAGCTCAGTCTGGTAGAGCGCTACGTTCGGGACGTAGAGGTCGCAGGTTCGAATCCTGTCTCCCCGACCACTTGTTGGTCGTGACAAAGCCTGGAAGACGACGGTCTTCCGGGCTTTTTCATGTCTGCCGTCCTGATATCGAGCCGCCACCGTGCTCGCCGGGCCAGGATCGGCGGGCGGGCGACCGGTCGACCGGTCGACGTACAATGATGCCCTCCCCCACCTGCCGCACCGGCCTCTGCCCGGTGCCGCTGCTGCATCCGGTCGCTGCCACGCGCCGCCGGCAAGGATCCATGATGACCCCCGTCTCCTCTCCGCTGTCCCCCGCGCCTTCGCTGTTGCACGGGCGTGCGCTGGTATTCGCTGCTGTCCTGCTGGCGGCGGTCAACCTGCGTACCGCCGTGACCTCGGTCACTCCGCTGCTGGACGTACTCGGCCACGCTTTCGGCTTCGGCACGACCATGACCGGCGTGCTGGGCATGTTGCCCACCGCGTCGTTCGCCTTGTTTGGTGTGTGTACGCCGATGCTGGCGCGGCGGATCGGGCTGGAGCGCGCCACCCTGCTGGCGATGGCCCTGGCCGCCGTGGGTCTTCTGCTGCGCTCCAGTGCCGTCGGCGTGGGCAGCCTGCTGGCCGGTTCGATCATCGCCCTGGCGGGCATGGGCATCGGCAACGTCGTGGTGCCCCCGTTGGTGAAGCGCTACTTCGCCAACAAGGTCGGCGCCATGAGTACGCTGTACATCAGCGTGCTGCAACTGGGCACGATGCTGCCGGCGTTGCTGGCGGTGCCGGTGGCCAACGCGGCCGGCTGGCGGGTGTCGCTGGGCATGTGGGCGCTGCTGGCGCTAGCCGCCATGCTGCCGTGGCTGATGCTGGTCCGGCGCACGCCACGCCACGACACGATCAACGACGCGCCGGATCCGTCCGCGCAACCCCATGGCAAGGTCTCCCGCACCTCGCTGGGCTGGGGCATGACGCTGATGTTCGGCATGACCTCGCTGATGACCTACTCGATGTTCACCTGGCTGCCACGCATCGTCGTCGAAGCCGGGGCGACGCCTGCCTTTGGCGGGCTGATGGTCGCCATGTTTTCCGGCCTGGGCCTGTTGCCGTCGCTGGTGATTCCCTCCTTGGCGGTACGCATGCAGAATCCGTTTCCGCTGGTGCTGATCGGCTTCAGTGCATTCACCATCGCGTTCGCCGGGCTGCTGCTCGCCCCCATGAAGGCGCCGTTGCTGTGGGCCTGCCTGCTTGGCGTGGGGCCGTCCACGTTCCCGCTCGCACTGACGCTGATCAACCTGCGCACGCGCACCCCCACCGGCTCGGCCGCCCTGTCCGGATTCATGCAGGGCGTCGGCTACAGCTTCAGCTGCCTGGGCCCGTTCGTGGTCGGCTGGCTGCATGACCTCAGCGGCAACTGGACGGTGCCGTTCGGCTTCCTGTTCTGCTGTGCGCTGGTGATGCTCTGCGCCTCGTGGTTCGCCTGCAAGCCACGCAAACTGGAAGACCTGTGGGGTCCGGCGCCCGTTTGATGGACACCGGGATGGCCGCCAGGCCGGCGTGATCCGTCGCAGGTGACGGACTGCGTCAGCTAGTGACCCTGCGCGCGCTTCCAGACCGGATTGTCGGGGAGGCGCGTGCTCACAGAGAGGATCGACATGGGCTGCCCACGGTGCTTTGCCCGGGCATGCACGCTGCTGGCACGTGATGTGCGTCACACTTTGCACTGAACGCAACACCAGAACGTCGCTATTGGGGGTCCCATGTCTTTCCACCGTCCGCTGGCGCACTGCGTCGGCCTGGCCTGCCTCGTCCTTGCGTCGGGGTCACAGGCTGCCACCGCGCCACCCCGCCATGCCGAGCAGATGGCCGAGATCAGCCGCCATCGCGACCAGGCACACTGGCTGGATGCCTTGGCGGCCATCGAGCGCGCGCAGGCGTCCACGCCGGACGATGATCTGCTCTACAAGTTGAAGGTGCTGACGCTGGGCGACATCGGCAACGCCAGCCGTGCGTGGCAGCTGTACCAGGCACGTCCGACGCTGTTCGATGAAGGCCAGAAGCAACGCTTCGAAGCGGATTACCTGGCCCGCCTGGTGGGCTGGAGCCTGGCCTATGGCGAAAGCGAAGACACCCGGCTGGACGAAGCCGAAGACACACTGGCGTTGATGGAGCGCTACCTGCAGCGCGGTGGCACGCCGTTGGCGCAGGCCCCGCAGCGCATCCGGCTGGATCGCCTGATCCTGTTGAACCGTCTGTCACGCCATGCACAGCTGCGCAAGGAGTACCACGCCCTGATCGCCGATGGCATCGAATTGCCGGACTACGTGCTGCCGGCCGTCGGCGATTCGCTGATGGCCACCCAGCACCCGGAAGAAGCCATTCCGGTGCTGGAGCGCGCGGTGAAGAACGATCCGTCGCGCTTTCAGGCGCGATCCGAGCTCGCTTACGCCTACCTGGAAACCGAACAGGCAACGACCGCCATCGACTATCTACAGCGCTGGCAGAAAGAAGAACCCGTGTGGCGATGGGGTCCGAATGCACGTGCACCCTACGCGAACTGGGCGCGCTATGAAGCAGACCTCAACCTGGCGATGATCCGCGCCTACAGCAACGACCTGCCGACGGCACAGAGCGAGCTGCAGCAGATGGTTGCCATCGGTCCGGGCAATGGTGGCCTGCAGACCGCGCTCGGCGGCGTCTACCAGATGCGCGGCTGGCCTCGTCGGGCCATGGAGCGCCACCAGATGGCTTACACACTGGACCCGCGCGATGTTTCCCCCCGCATCGGCATGTTCGAATCGCATATCGCGCTGCAGCGCGATGATCTGGCGCGCCCGTTGCACGACGATCTGTTGGCACGCTATCCGAACCAGCCGTCGGTACAGCGGATGGACCGCGCGTGGCGTGCCCACCGCGGCTGGCAGCTGCAGGCCAACGCCGAGGTGGGACGCAGCAGTGGCGGAGGCGGTGCATCGCCGCTGGGCAACGACGATGGCAGCTACCGCGTGCAGGCGGCTTCGCCGATCATCGCGGACCGCTGGCGCGTGCTCGCCTTCGCTGACCGACGTTCGGTGGATTTCCAGGACCAGCGCATCAACCCGTGGTGGTTAGGTGCGGGTGTCAACTACCGCTTCGATCGACTCGATGGCGAGCTGACGGTGGTGCACCCCAATGACCAGCTAGGCGATACCGGGCTGCGCGGCGGCCTGGGCTGGCAGTTCAGCGACCAATGGCATGCAGGGGTCAGCGCGGCGCGCAACGACGCCGATGCATCGATGCAGGCCCGTGTGTCAGGCATCACCGCCGACAGCGTCGCGCTCACCGCCGATTACACTCGCAATGAGCGCACCCAATGGAGCATGGGCGCCAGCCAGTTCCGTTACGACGACGGCAATCGCCGCGATACCGTCAACACGTCGGTGGTGCAGCGTCTGCTCAGTACGCCCACCGTGCTGGTCGACGGCCTGGGCAGCCTGTATGCCAGCCGTGGCAGTCGTGACGATGTGCCCTACTTCAATCCCTCACTCGATCGCTCGGTGGAAGTCGGACTGCGCATCGACCAGCAGTTGTGGCGCCACTACGAGAAGCATTTCCGCCATCGGCTGACCGTGTCGGTCGGCGACTACTGGCAGGAAGGCTTCGGCAGCGCCCTGGTCCCGTCGGCCGAGTATCGCCACGAGTGGCAGATCGGTGCAGGGCGGATTTTCGAGTACGGCGTGCGCTGGTCGCGTCCGGTGTATGACGGCCAACGCGAGCAGCATGTCGGCCTGGAAGCCGGCGTGCGCTGGGGAGAATGAGATGCGGATGATCACGATGCGACTGCCGGTGTTGATGATGCTGCTGTTGCTGGCGCTGTGCGCGCCGCTGCAGGCGCAGCAACGCACGGAACTGGATGCGGCCGGCAATGGCCTGCTGGTCCTGAGCTACCACGATGTGCGCGACGACGTCGCCGCCAAGGGCGACCCCGATGCGTACGCGGTGAGTACGCAGAACTTTGCCGCGCACCTGGACTGGCTGTCTGCGCACGGCTATCACCCGGTGTCGCTCAGCCAGCTCGTCAAGGCATCGCGCGGAGAAGCTGCGCTGCCGACGCGGCCGGTACTGTTGACCTTCGATGATGGGCTGTGCAGCGTGTACAGCAAGGTCTACCCGTTGCTGCGCGCCTACAACTATCCCGCCCTGGTGGCCGTGATCACCGACTACGTGGACATGGCGCCCGATCGCACGATCGATTACGGCTACCGCCCGTTCGGCCACGATGACTTCCTCACCTGGGACCAGCTGCGTGAGATGAAGGACAGTGGCCTGATCGAGCTGGCCAGCCATACCGACAACCAGCATCACGGCGTGCAGTCCAACCCACAGGGCAACTCGACCCCGGCGGTGATCACCCGCGCCTACGATCCGGCCAGCGGCACCTATGAGACCGCCGACGCGTACGAGAAGCGCCTGCGCGATGACCTGTCACGCAGCGCCGATCTCATCGAGAAGCACCTGGGCGTGCGCCCGCAGGCCATCGTCTGGCCGTATGCGGCCTACAACCAGCTCAGCAACACGATCGCCGAGCAGCTGGGCATGCCGGTGTCATTCGACCTGGAAGGCCGCAGCACGCCGATCACGCGCGATCTGCACGGACTTGCGCGCCTGCTGGTGACCGGCAATCCCAACGTCACCGGGCTGGCGTTCGAGCTGCGTCGCAATACCAATCTGGATGGCACCCGGGCCCTGCAGATCGACATGGACGCGGTGTATGACGCCGATCCAGCGCAGCTGGCACGCAACCTCGACGTGCTCATCGACCGGGTCAAGAAGATCGGCCCGACCCACGTCTACCTGCAGGCCTTTGCAGACCCCGACGGTAACAACACCGCCGATGCGCTGTACTTTCCCAACCGCCACCTGCCGATGCGCGCGGACCTGTTCAACCGGGTGGCGTGGCAGCTGAAAACACGCGCAGGGGTGAAGGTGTATGCGTGGCTGCCGGTGCTGGGGTTCGAGCTGCCCGACCCGGCGCAGAGGCAGGCGCTGGGCATCGCCAGCCCGGAAAAGGATGGCATGTACCGGATGGACTTCACCCAGCCCGCCGCGCGCCAGATCATCCTGGACCTCTACGAAGACCTGGCGATCAATTCGTACTTCGAAGGCTTGTTGTTCCATGACGATGCGTACGTGCGCGATACCGAGCTCACCGCGCTCGACCAGGAAGGCGCGGACGGTAACCGTACCCAGGCGCTGATCGATTTCACCCTGGCCCTGCGCGACCGTGCGGAGCGCTGGCGGCCCAAGCTGGCTACCGTGCGCAACCTGTATGCCCAGCCGGTGCTGGAACCGCAGAGCGCCGCCTGGTTCGCACAACGCCTTGACCTGTTCAATGCCGCCTACGATCGCACCGCGCTGATGGCGATGCCGTGGATGGAGGGAAGCAAAGATCCCGAGCGCTGGCTGGACCGGCTGGTGGCGGCGGTGCGTGAGCACGACCCCGAGCTGAAGCACACGCTGTTCGAGCTGCAGACGGTCGACTGGCGCACGCAGACGCCTATTCCGGGCGAGCGCCTGCGTGCCCAGGTGCGTCGCCTGCAGGCGCAGGGAGTGCGTCACCTGGCGTGGTACCCGGATGACTTCATCGCCGACAAACCATCCACTGCAGACGCCCGGGCCGCCATGTCCGCACGCAACTTCCCCTATCCGGAGCGGTGACATGGAACACACCCTGGTCTACTACCTGTTCCAGTTCGCCTTCTTCTACCCGATGGTGATGGCGTTCTTCTGGATGTCCGGGGGGCTCTATTACTTCTTCCGCCGCGAGCGGAAATCACGCGACCGCGCTGATCCGCCGCCGATGGCGGAGTATCCGTTCGCCTCGTTGCTGATTCCATGCCACAACGAATCGGACAACCTGGACGACACCATCGGCGCGTCCCTCGCTCAGCGCTACGCGGATTTCGAAGTCATCGCGATCAACGACGGTAGCAGCGACGCTACCGGCGCACGTCTCGATGCACTGGCCGCCGTGCACCCGCGACTGCGTGTGGTGCACCTGGACCGCAACCTGGGCAAGGCCAACGCACTGCGCATGGGTGCGCTGGCGGCGCAGTCGGAGTACCTGATCTGCATCGACGGCGATGCCATGCTCGAAGAGCACGCCATGCACTGGATGGTCTGGCACCTGAACAGTGGTCCTCGCGTGGGTGCGGTGACCGGCAACCCACGCATCCGCAACCGCTCCACCCTGCTTGGCCGCCTGCAGGTCGCCGAGTTCTCCTCGATCATCGGCATGATCAAGCGCGCGCAGCGCGTCTATGGCCGCATCTTCACCATCTCCGGAGTCATCGCCGGGTTCCGACGCACCGCCCTGCACCGTATCGGCTACTGGGCCGATGACATGGTGACCGAGGACATCGACATCAGCTGGCGCCTGCAGCTGGATCACTGGGACATCCGCTATGAGCCCAATGCGTTGGGCTTCATCCTGATGCCGGAAACCCTCGGCGGCCTGTGGAAGCAGCGCCTGCGCTGGGCACAAGGCGGCGTGGAAGTCCTGCTGCGGCACGGCGCCAGCCTGTTCGACTGGCGCAAGCGACGCATGTGGGGCGTGCTGGTGGAGTACATCTTCAGCGTGCTGTGGGCCTACGTGATGCTGCTCATCATCGTGCTCTGGGCGCTCGGCAAGTTCGTCGAACTGCCCCCTTCGCTGTACATCCACACCCTGCTGCCGCAGTGGCATGGCGTGATCCTGGCGCTGGTCTGCCTGTTGCAGTTCGCCAGCAGCCTGATCATCGACCGTCGTTACGAAACCCACATCGGCCGCAATTATTTCTGGGTGATCTGGTACCCGATGGCGTACTGGTTGATCAGCCTGTTCACCACCCTGGTGGCCTTCCCGAAAACCCTGCTCAAGCGGGGCCGCAGGCGCGCCACCTGGGTCAGCCCGGACCGGGGAATACGATGAACGCCAACAAGCCGTCCCGCCGTTTCGACTCGCGCCTGATCCAGAAGCCGCGCCAGCAACCCCGTCTGCAACGCACCGCGTGGGGATTCGTCACCCTCGTGTTCTGGGCCTTTTATTTCTATCTGTGGGCGCCGGTGCTGACGCTGGTTTCCTGGCTGGTGGGGGGGCGCCTGGCCTGGGTGCAGCTGTACGAGCGCAAGCAGCAGCTGGATCCTTTCCTGATCGTCGCACTGCCGGTATTGCTGGTGGGCTGCGCGGCGCTGCTGATCGTGTGGGCGGAATACAATCGCTTCCGCTTTTCGGGCAAGGAGCGGCGTGCCCCGCGCATCGATGTAGCGCATGCGGACATCGCCCGTGACCTCGGCGCCACCGATGCGCTTGCCCGTCAGTTGGCGGGCGCTAAAGCCGTGATGTTGCACATGGATGACGACGCACGCCCGGTGGGTCTGACCGAGCAGCAGCTGCCGGTCACCCCGCTCGGCGAGCGCGCAGCGCGGTGAGCGCAGCCGACAGCAGCCGACTGAAGTCGGCTCTACCGTCGGCTTTGCCACCTACGCGCGGACCTGCCCTTCGCCACGCACGACGAAACGCTCCACGGTCAGCGACTCAAGGCCCATCGGGCCATACGCATGCAGGCGTGTGGTGGAGATGCCGATCTCGCTGCCCAGCCCCAGCTGGCCGCCGTCCGAGAACCGCGACGACGCATTGACCATCACTACCGCCGACCGCAATGCCGTGATGAAGCGCTCGGCGTGCGCGGCGTCGCGGGTCGCGATGACTTCCGTGTGATCGGAAGTGAAGCGCCGGATATGTCCGATTGCCGCGTCCACGTCATCGACCACCTTGACCGCGATCACCAGGTCCAGGAACTCCGCGGCATAGTCATCTTCCGTCGCCGCCACGCTGCCTGGCAGCAACGCCTGTGACGCCACGTCGGCACGCAGCTGGACACCCCGTTCGGTCAGCGCCTTGCCGGCCAACGGCAGGAACACATCGGCGATATCGCGGTGGACCAGCACCGTCTCCAGCGAATTGCACGCGGAGGGCCGGCTGCACTTCCCGTCGACCAGCAGGTCGACGGCCTGCGCCACGTCCGCACTGGCATCCACGAAGAGATGACACACGCCCTTGTAGTGCTTGATCACCGGCACTCGCGCGTGTTCGGCGACGAAGCGGATCAGGCCCTCGCCGCCGCGCGGGATGGCCAGATCGATCAGCTCGTGCAACTGCAGCAGTTCCAGCATCGCTTCCCGGCGCAGGTCGGTCAGCACGGTGACTGCCGCCTCGGGTATGCCTTGGCCGCGCAGGGCGCTGCCCAAGGCCGCAGCAATCGCGGTATTGGAATGGATCGCTTCGGACCCGCCGCGCAGGATCACCCCGTTACCCGCTTTCAGGCACAACGCCGCCGCTTCCGCCGTGACGTTGGGGCGCGCTTCGTAGATCATCGCAATCACCCCCAGCGGGACGCGCACCTTCTGCACGCGGATGCCGTTGGGACGCACCTCGTCGCGGGTGACCTGACCGACCGGATCAGGCAGTCCCGCCACTTCACGCAGCGCCTCGGCCATGGCGAACAGACGCGCCGGATCCAGCGCAAGCCGGTCCAGCATCGCAGTGCCAACGTCCTTCGCGCGTGCCGCCGCGAGGTCGCGCGCATTGGCGGCAAGAATCTGTCCGGCGTGACTCTCAAGCGCGGCAGCCATCGCCTGCAGCAGGGCCGCACGCTGGCCCGCATCCAGGCCAGCCACCACGGTGGCGGCACTGCGGCAGGCACGTGCCTGCTGTTCAATTCCAGACATGGTTGGACCCCGCAGAAGAGCAGAAAAGGCAAAAGGGCGACGGCGTCATGGCAGAACCTGCTGAAGACTGAGGTAGGCACACACTGGCGTCGAGTATAGCGAAGGCTTACCGCGTCAATCCGCGTGCCGTGCCCGCAACCATGACGTTCGCTTCCGGCCTGCCTGGTTGCTGCCTGATCCGATGCCGACGTTCTCGGATGGTCATTTGTTTCCGCCCCCGGCTCAATCGAATGCGCAGCGCCTTTGTGCATGCAATCTTGCAGACGAGCCTCGCAACCGGCAGAACCTGTCTGCCTGACGATGCCAGGAGGAACGACCGATGACGACCAGACCCGTTACAGACACCCCCTCTGTCCCTACCACGGATCTCCAGATCGAACTGACCATTGATTCGGTCACGGTGGCGCCCGAGGGCAATGCCGCGATCGACTTCAAGATCACTGCCAAGGCAAACGTAGCTCACGTGGACGGCTACCAGCTGTGGAGTGAAGACGAATCGGGAGGCTTCTTCCGACACAGCAGCACCAAAGATAACGCTGAAATGCACCAGCGGCCCTTCGGGACGCGCCTATGGTGGGCTCACGCCATACGGCATACGGCAACGACCATGCGGTTCTTCGCCGCCTGGAGTCGGGAGAATCCGGTACGCGTCAGCAACTACGTGGATATCGTGCTGCCAGCACTGCCGGCTCCTACGGAGTTTTCTGCACGAGATGGTGGGTTGAACGTCATATGCACCGGCAGGGCGCTGCCTTACGGAGAAGTACTGCTGCGTCTGGACAAGACGTCCAGCAAGGTTGAGGCGGGGAAAGATGGGACATGGCGCGCCATTATCGACACAGCCCCAGGCACGTACACGGCCAGCGCCCAGTGCCTCGGTGGAACGCTTCCAGACTCGCCCAGGGTCTCTGTGCAGGTGGTGGTGGCCGAAGCCCCCGCCATTCCCTTGCGGCTGCTGTTCCCCGAAGAAGGAAGGAAGATAAGCCGGCTCACCCGCGTCACCGGTACCGCCAGGCCGAAGACGCGGGTAGAGGTGTCGGTGGGCGGCGGTCCGGTCGCTGTCACGGAGGCCAATGCCGGAGGGGCGTGGGAAGTGTCCGAGGCGCGTTCAGACACGCCGGGGCTGGTGGACGTGTTCGTGGAGACCCCGGATACGGGTGAGGCCTTGCGACGCAGTGTGGACGTGGAGTCTTTTCCCGTGTGGGAGGTCACCCACCTGTTCGCCGGACCGATCGTTGACGAAAGCGGACTGGTGACCCGCGCCGGTGCCGTTGCCGAAGGACGCGGCGAGCAAGGAGACACGATCCAATACAGCGCGCGCGGCGAAGAGCCTTGGACCGACCTGGCGACGGTGGGCGAGGACCTGCGCTGGCGGTTCGAACACGTGGCACCACCTCCCCCGCCGCCGCCCTTCCGGATCGGCAGACTCTATCTCCGCTGCCCAGGTGATCCCCTGATTCGTGATTACACGGTAGAACTGCAACCGCCCGTCATCACGTCGCCAGAGGAAGGCGCCGTCACCGGACCCAGCGTGGAATTCAGCGGCTTTGCAGGACTTGCCTTCGATATCGAACTGCCAGATGGATCGAAGCAGCGGGTAAGGCCCGACAAGGAGTACGCCTGGAAGGTCGTACTGGGTCCCTTTGCACCCGGCATACACACCGTGATCGCACGATCTGCCGCAACCAACCACAAGCGGGAGCAGACGCGTCGCACCTTCCTGGTCGAAGACGTCCCAGGTACCGACGACACGTGACCTGACCCGGCGCATGTGCCATCGCGTGGCAGGCCGCAATGCGATCAGAGCAGGACCAGGTCATCACGATGGACCACGCTGCCACCGTAGTTGTATCCCAGCGCAGTTTCGATATCGCGCGAGTGGCGGCCAGCGATACGCCTGACATCGCTGGCCGCATACTGGCTGACGCCGCGCGCGACGCGGGACGCGGCGCCTTCGCAGCGGCTGCGTATCTCCACCATGTCACCCCGGCGGAAATCGCCATCGGCGCCGGTGATACCACCGGGCAACAGCGACGCGCCTTTTGTCCGCATGGCCTGTGCCGCACCGTCGTCGATCCAGATCACCCCGGGCTCGACCGGCGCGTGGCGCAACCAGTACTTGCGTGCCGCCTCGCGGCTCTGTGACGCATGCAGGCGTGTACCGTGCAGCCGGCCCTGCGCAAGGGCACGCACCACATCGCCATCGCGACCGTTGAACAGAATGGTTTCGATGCCCAGCCGCGCCGCCTTGGCGGCGGCCTCCAGCTTGGTGCGCATGCCACCGGTGCCCGCACTGCTGCCGCTGCCACCGGCCATCGCCAGCACCTCGGCGGTGATCTCGCGCACGTCGATGATGGGGCGAGCGCCCGGGTCGCGGCGCGGGTCGGCGCTGTACAAGCCATCGATATCGGTCGCGATGAACAGCACATCGGCGTCGACCAGCGCAGCGACTGTCGCCGCCAGGTTGTCGTTGTCGCCGAGCTTGAGTTCATCCACCGACACGGTGTCGTTTTCGTTGACCACCGGCAGCGCACCGAGCCGCAGCAGTTCAGTCAGCGTGGCACGGGCATTGAGATAGCGACGCCGATTGCGCAGGTCATCGTGGGTGAGCAGGACCTGCGCAACCGGACGCTCGAAGAACCGCTGCCACAGGCCGATCAGCTGCGCCTGGCCGAGCGCGGCGAGCGCTTGGCGGGCGGCCATCGCGGCACCGGCGGCCTCTACCTTCGGCAGGATGGCGCGACCAGCCGCTACCGCACCGGACGACACGATGACCACCTCTCGACCTGCCAGCACGTGGGCAGAGACGAACTGCGCAAGCCCCAATGCGTAGCGCGGCGACAACCCGCCACCATCGGCAGCGAGCAGGCTGCTGCCGACCTTCAACACCGCCCGTCGCCAAGGTGGCAGGGGCTGCTCGACGAAGGGCGATGTACTCATGAGCGGCTCATCGGGTGATCCACTCGTGCACGGTCAGGTCCGACGTCTCCATCGTGACCAGCGGATCGCGCGCGACGATGGCGCGTGCTTCCTCCAGGCTGCCCACATTGCACAGCACATAGGCACCGCCGCTGCTGTCACTGAATCCGCCGGTGAGCTGCAGTTGCCCCGCGTCACGCAAGGCGTCCAGGAACGCCACATGCGGCGGTATGGCCTGCGCGTCGAAATCAGGCCGGCGCAGCGCCACGACCAGATACAGGGTGCCGGCCATCAGCCCAGCGCCTGCCAGCGCGCGCGCAGGGCATCCAGCTGCAGGTCCGCTGCCGCACCGGGCGAGACACGCGCGGCCAGGCTGCCTTCCGGTGTCCGCCCCTGCCCTGCGCTGTCGGCGCCTGCCGCGGCGGCCTTGTAGGCTTCGCGGAACGGCACGCCGGCCACCGCGGCCTCCACCGCCACGTCGGTGGCATACATGCCCGAATCAATGCCCGCCAGCAACTTGTCGTTGCGCCATTCCAGATTGGCCAGCAAGGCGGGCAGCAGCTCCAGCGCAGCGAGTCCGCGGCCGAAGCCGTGGAAAATCGCCCCCTTGGAGCCCTGCAGGTCACGGTGGTAGCCCGACGGCAGCGACAACAGCTGCTCGATCTCGGTACGCGCGGCGGCCACGCTGGCATGGGTGGCGCGCATCAGCTCGATGACATCCGGATTGCGCTTGTTCGGCATGATCGAACTGCCGGTGGTGTACTGCGCAGGCAGTGCGACGAAGCCGAACTCGGCGCTGGTGAACAGCGACAGGTCCCAGGCGATGCGGCGCAGGTCCAGGGTGGCGCTGCCCAGTGCTTCCAGGGCGGCCATCTCGAACTTGCCACGCGACAGCTGCGCGTAGATCGGCGAGATCTGCATGCGCGCAAAGCCCAGCGCCGCCGTGGTGTGCGCTCGGTCCAGCGGCAGGTTGACGCCATAGCCGGCTGCGGTACCCAGCGGATTGGCATCCACCAGTGCATGCGTGTCGCGGGCGCGGATGGCGTTGTCGATGAAGGCTTCGGCCCAGCCCGCCCACCACATCCCAGCCGACGAGACGACCGCGCGCTGGATATGGGTGTAGCCGGGAATCGGCAGGTCTTTCTCCGCCTCGGCACGGTCCAGCGCCACCTTGGCGATCTCCGCGCTCAGCTGGGACACGCGCAGCAGTTTTTCCTTCAGCCAGAGGCGCGTGGCCACCAGCACCTGATCGTTGCGGCTGCGGCCGGTGTGTATCCGGCGGCCTGCGTCGCCCAAGCGCTCGGTGAGGCGCGCTTCGATGGCCGAATGACCATCTTCGTACTGCTCGTCCAGCACGAAGCGTCCGCTGCGGAAGTCGTCGGCCAGTACCTCCAGCTCGCGTTGCAGGCCGGCCAGCTCGTCCGCGCTGAGGATGCCGATGTGCTGCAGTCCCTGCGCGTGCGCTGCACTGGCGGCAATGTCGTGCAGGAAGAATTCGCGATCAAGGATCACGTCATCGCCGGCAAGGAAGGTCTGGATCTTTGCGTCGACCGCGACGCCCGGCTTCTGCCACAGAAGGTCTGCCATGTTGTGCTCCATCGGCGGCCACGGCCGCCTGTCGATGTCAATCAGTGCGGGATCGAGGTGAGTTCGTCGATGCCCAGCGCGAGGTTGAGGTTCTGCATGGCCTGGGTGGCCGCGCCCTTCAGCAGGTTGTCCAGCGTGGCCACCACCACCACCCGCTTGCCGCCCGGCGCCAGGGTGAAGCCACCGATCTGCACGCCATGGCGGCCGGCGATGCGGCTGACCCATGGCGCTTCATCCACCACCTCGATCAAGGGCTCGGCGGCATAGGCATCGGTGAAGCGCGCGACGATCTGTTCGCGGGTCTGCGGCTGGTTGAGCCACAGGTTGACGGTCATGGTGATGCCGCGGAAGTGGGGCGCCACATGCGGCATGAACTCCACCGGCACGCGCAGGTGCGCGGACACTTCGCGCTCATGCACATGGTTGGTGAGTGCGTACGGCATCAGGTTGTCGGCCAGCAGGGCCGGATCGTTCTTGTCGGAAGGCGTGGTGCCGGCACCGGAATACCCCGATACGCCGAAACACTGCGGCGGACCGGCCAGCAGGTCGAGCAGTGGATGGATCGCCAGCTGCATCGCCGTGGCGTAGCAGCCCGGATTGCTGATGTGCTTCTCGCCGTTGTAGCCGCTGCGGGTGAGCTCAGGCAGGCCGTAGTACCAGCTGCCCTCAAAGCGGTAATCGGCCGACAGATCCACAATGACCGTGTCAGGCCTGATCGCCTCCAGCGCAGCCACGAAGGGCGCCGCCAGGCCATTGGGCAGGGCCAGGATCACGGCGTCCACGCCCTTGCCGGCCACCGCGTTGGCGTCCAGGTTCTCGTACTGCAGATCGCCCTCGATCTCCGGATGATGATCGGCCAGGCGCTGCCCTGCCCGCTCGCGCGAAGAGACAAAGGCCAACGCCAGCCGCGGATGAGCGGCGACCAGCTTGATCAGCTCCGCGCCGGTATGGCCGCGGGCCCCGACAATGCCAAGGGTGAAGGTCGTGCTGTCATTCATGAGTGGCTGTCCAGGCGGAACTGCAGGTGGCGCTTCACCCCTGTCCATTCCGCATCGATGATGGAAAAGATGACGGTATCGCGTGGCGTGCCATCGGGATGTCGCCGGTGATTGCGCAGCACGCCATCCTGTTTGGCACCCAGGCGCGCAATCGCCGTGCGCGATGCGTGGTTGAACCAGCTGGTCTCGAACACCACGCTCAGGCAGCCCAGCGTCTCGAACGCATGCTGCAGCAACAGCAGCTTGGCTTCGGTATTCAGGCCGGTGCGCTGTACGCGCGGCGCGTGCCAGGTATAGCCGATGCTCAGCGTGGGAACGCTGGCATCCAACCCGTAATAACGGGTGCTGCCGACGATATCGCCCGCTGCGTCACGGATGACGAAGGGGAGCACGCGGCCTTCTGCCTGCGCCTGCAGCGCCGCGTCCACATACGCCGCCACGTCGGGCGGCGCTGGCACCTGGGTGAACCACAACTGGTCCAACCCGCTGCCCTGCACGGCCTGCTGCAGCCCCGGCACATGCGACGGCTGCAGCGGTTCCAGGCTGACATGGCGGCCGCGAAGCGTGGGCACCTGCACCCAGTGGTCAGCGCTGCTCATCCCTGCAGGCTCGGTGCACGTTGCGCACAATGCTCGACATACGCCCTGATGCGGTCAAAGCCATCCGCACCGTACCAGAACGTCTTCCAGCTGCCCTGCTTGTAGCAGCCATCGGATTCGGCGTAGTAGAAGTGGTTGATCGGGTTGCCGTTGCGAGACCGCCAGAACAGCTGCGGCGTCTCGTCCAGCATGACATTCCAGACCGCACGGCCCAGCCCCTCGCCCTGTGCATCATCGAGCACGGCGAACTTGTCCAGATACACGCCTTCCGCTTCGTCGGTCAGGATCACCGCCGCCCGGTAGTTCTCGCTGACATAGGCACGCAGCAGCCGGGTCCTGTCGAAGTAATCCGCGACCAGCACGCGACCAAAACTGGATTCGATCAAGCCGCGCAGGCGTGGCAGGTCCAGTTCGTCCCACGAGGTGGCGCGCAGCACCTTCTCGCCCTTGCGCACCAGCGTGCCCGATCCTTTATGGGTGAACAGTTCCTTGGCCAGATCGGCCGGCCGGGTGATCGACACCGACGACTCCAGCGGCAGACGATCCAGCAGGTCCTTGATCTGTTCGATCTTCACCTTCATGCCACCGTGGATCCACGGCTGGGTCATCAGGTCGGCGTACTCGGTGGAGAGGTTGATCGAATCGATCACCTTCCCGTCCTCGTCGAGCAGGCCGCCGGTGCCCGTCAGGAAAATGATCTTGTACGGCTGCAGCTCCTGCACCAGCTCGTTTGCCGCGAAGTCCGCGTTGACGTTGAGTATCTGCCCACTGCGCGTTTCGCCCAGGCTGGTGATGACCGGGATCGACCCGGCCCGCAGGCTGGCCTCGATCGGGGCGAGGTTGACCTTGCGGACTTCACCGACCAGACCGTAGACGTCCTGGTCCATGTACTCCGCTTCAAACACGCCACCGGTGATCGAGGTGGCGCGCGCACCGTTCTGCTGCAGCGCCTCGACCAGTCGCAGGTTGGACTGCTGGAACACCTGGCGCACGATCGCCAAGGCCTCCGGCGAGGTCACCCGCAGGCCGTTGACGGTCTGCTTCTCGATGCCGGCCGCGGCCAGTTCGGCATCCAGCTGCGGGCCGGCGCCGTGCAGCACGATCGGCGTCAGGCCGACTTCCTGCAGGAACGACAGCGAAGACGTCAGCGCATCCAGGTCATCGCGCAGCACGGCACCGCCGACCTTGACCACGGCGAAGCGCTTGGCATCGAGCTGCGAGAAGCGCTTGAGGTACTGGCTGATCTCCTTCGCGCTGGCCATGCTGGAAAGCAGGCGCACGATGGTCTGGCGGGTCTGGCGATGAGGCTGGAGGGCTGGGGACATTTCGGTTTCGTCACAGGCGGCTGGGCCGCGTTGCAGGTCCGCCGTACCAATGGCACGACGGCAGTGGAAGTACTCAGGCGCCGGCGCTGATGATCCGGTGCACGGCATCGGTGTAACGCTGCAGTTGCTCCAGCGTCACGAACTCGTCGGCGGTGTGTGCTTGGGCGATGTCGCCCGGGCCGAACACCATCGTGGTGTAGCCACCTGCAGAGAACAGCGACGCTTCGGTCCAGAAGTCCACCGCATTGCCGATCGGCAGGTCCAGTGCATCGGCCACGTCGCGCGCGGCAAGGCGTCGGTTCTCCGCATCGGCGATGTCGCCGGCCGGCAGGCTGGGGCCACGGAAGGTCTCAGTGAACTGCGCCGCGTCCGGTTGGGCCAGCCCGGCAAACGTGGCCAGCAAGGCATCGATATCCATCGACGGCAGCGGCCGGAAGCCGAAACGCACTTCCGCAGCGGGCGCGATCATGTTGGCCTTGATCCCACCTTCCACGCGGCCGATGTTGAAGCGCAGGCCCGTCAATCCGCCGAAGCGCGCCGACGACAGCGACTCCACGTGGTCCAGCGCCCGGTTGCCCCAGCGCATGGCCTGGTGCAGCGCGCTGGCCGCCGCATCCTGCTTGCCCGATGCGTGGCCGGCGCGGCCGGCAAACTGCATCAGCACCGAGCTGATGCCACGGTGGGCCAGCACCGCCTCGCTCATGGTCGGCTCGGCGACCAGCACCGCTTCATAGGGAATGCCGCGCGCCAGGAACGCGGCGATACAGCGCGGATCATTGGCTTCTTCATCGCTGGAGAACAGGAACGCGGCATCGCCGTCGCTGGCATTGGCCGCAGCCACCAACGCCGCCGCTGCACCCTTGATGTCACACACACCGAGCCCCACCACGCGATCGTCCAGGCGCCGCATCACGTGCGGGTCCGCAGTCCAGTGGGGCGAATCCGGCACCGTATCCAGATGCACGTTGAACAGATACTTCGGCGTACCGCGCACCGCATACAGGCTGACCGCTCCGTCGCCGTGGTCGATCACCTCCACCTGGAAGCCAGGCAGGTGGTCACGCAGGTAATCGAAGATCCCCCCCGTGGTGATTGCGCGCGGTGGATTGCGGGTGTCGAAAGACACCAGGGCCTGCAGGTGATCGAGCGTCTGTTCAAGCATGAATCAACAATCCTGTGGAATTCCGCCGGGCATGGCCCGGCGCTACCGGAACGCGTCTGGTGGAGAACCCCCTTCTTGTTGAAGGGGGTGCGCCAACGGCGCGGGGTCAAGGTGGAATGCGTGGGCAGGTCAATCGCTGCTTAACCGCGATTGACCTGCGCATAGACAGTCGAGCTCATGCCGAACAGCTTGATGAAGCCCTCGGCTTCTTCCACGCCCCAATCGGCCGACTGCGCATACGTGGCGCCCTTGGTGTTGAGCAGGTGCGGCGAACGCACGGCCACCGCATCGACACGGCCACCGCGGGTTTCCAGCACGACTTCACCAGTGACCTTGGCCTGCGACGACTTCAGGAACGCTTCGATGTCGGTCTTCAGCGGGTCGTGGTAGAAGCCCTCGTACACCAGCTCCACCCACTTGCGCGCCACGTCCGGCTTGAAGCGGTTCTGCTGTTTGGTCAGCACGGCATCTTCCAGCGCGCGATGCGCGGCCAGCAGCGAGACCAGGCCCGGCGCTTCGAACACGATACGGCCCTTCAGGCCGATCACGGTATCGCCGGTGTACACGCCACGACCCACGCCGTACGGTGCGAACAACGCGTTCAACGTGGCCAGGATCTTTTCACCCGGCAGCGCCTTGCCATCCAGCTCGACCGCTTCGCCGTCAACGAATTTCAGGGTGACCGTCAGCGCCTGCTCCGGCCATTCGCTGCGCGGTGCGCACCAGCCACGGGCCCCTTCGCCCGGCGCTTCCCACCGGTCGATCTCACCACCGGACATGGTCAGGCCCAGCAGGTTCTCGTTGATGGTGTAGGCCTGCTGCTTGGCGCGCACGCCGAAGCCGCGCTCTTCCAGGTACTTCTGCTCGTAGGCGCGGGTCTGGGTGTGTTCTTTCTGGATCTCGCGGATCGGGGCGATGATCTGGTAGTCGCCCAGCGCCTTCACGGCCAGGTCGAAACGCACCTGGTCGTTGCCCATGCCGGTGCAGCCGTGGGCGATGAGGTGGGTACCCAGCTCGGCGGCGCGCTTGAGCGCGGCATCGACGATCAGGTAACGGTCCGACACCAGCAGCGGGTACTGGCCCTGGTAGCCTTCGCCGGCCCAGACGAACGGCTTGACGAAGCCTTCCCAGATCGCCGGGCCACCGTCGACGGTGACATGGCTGGTGACGCCCAGCTCGGCGGCGCGCTTTTCGATGAAGTCGCGCTCTTCATCATCCACGCCGCCGGTATCGGCGAACACGGTGTGCACGTTGTAGCCGCGCTCCTGCAGGTAGGGCACGCAGAAGCTGGTATCAAGGCCGCCGGAGAAGGCGAGGACGACGTCTTTGTTGCTCATGGGGGTAGGATCCTGGTAGCGCCGGGCCGTGCCCGACGGAAGGGTTCAATCAGAAAGAACTCAGCGGCCGGCCAGCGCGGCCATGATCGCCTTCTGCACGTGCAGTCGGTTCTCGGCCTCGTTGATGGCGATGCACTGCGGCGAATCCATCACCGCATCGGTGGCCTTGACGTTGCGGCGGAGCGGCAGGCAATGACTGAAGACGCCATTGTTGGTCAACGCCATCTTCTGCTCGTCGACGATGAAGTGCTTGTAGTTTTCGCGGATCGGCTTTTCCGGCTCCCAGTTGCCAAAGAACGGCAGCGCGCCCCAGCTCTTGGCATACACCACGTCCGCACCGGCGTAGGCACTCTGGATGTCGTGGCTCACCTGCAGCGAGCCACCGTTCTCGGCCACGTTCTGCTCGGCCCAGCCCATGTACCGCTCATCCAGGATGTACTGCTCGGTCGGGCACAGCAGGGTCACGTCCATGCCCATGCGGGTGGCGATGGTCAGCGCGGAATTGGCCACCGCGGTGTTCAGCGGCTTGGGATGGTAGGTCCAGGTCAGCACGTATTTCTTGCCGCGCAGGTCCTGCGTGCCGAAGTGCTCCTGCAGGGCCATCACGTGCGCCAGCTCCTGGCACGGGTGGGTGATGGTCTCCATGTTGATCACCGGCACCGGCGAGTACTTCGCAAAGCTCTTCAGCACGGTGTCTTCGCGGTCGACCGACCAGTCGACGAACTTCGGGAAGGCACGCACGGCGATCATGTCGCAGTACCGCCCCAGCACCTTGGCCACTTCGGCGATGTGCTCTTCGGTGTCGCCATCCATCACCGTGCCGAGGTTGAACTCGATCGGCCATGCGTCCTTGCCCGGCTGCAGCACCACCGCGTGGGCACCCAGCTGGAACGCACCAAGCTCGAAGCTGGTGCGGGTGCGCATGGAGGGGTTGAAGAACACCAGTGCGATCGACTTGCCCTTGAGCTGGTCGCCGAGCTTGTTGCGCTTGAACAGCGCCGCCTGGGTCAGCAGCGCATCAAGCTCGCTGCGGCTCCAGTCCTGGGTGTTCAGGAAATGCTTGAGGGACATCAATCGATCCTTGCGTTGGGCACGGGCGGGGCGGAGCGTCCAGTGCGCGGGGGTGGGAATGAGTGCAGATGTAACTTTTCAGACGCTGAAACGAAAAAACCCAGCCGGGGGGCTGGGTTTTTTACCGAACAGACAGCACGAAGCTCCGGTCACCCAGCGGAAATGTGGGATTCCGGTCGGCGGGCACGCGACGTCATGCCGGTGGCCTGGCGGGCGGCGCTCGTGTCGTGCTGGAAGTCGGTTGCGTTCATTTCCGCCATGGTGGCATGGCCGATGGTGCGGTGCAAGAGGCTGATCAGGGATTTGCGGCGGCGCCCTGCTCGGCCCCCACCCACGGGGTGATCGATACGCGGATCTTCAACCGGTTGCCCGGGTCTTCGGCCAGTCGCGAGCGGTACTTGGTGCCCTTGTAGACGTAATCCACATCGTAGGCGATGGGCCGGCGGAACTCGCGCCCGACCGGGACGATCCGGCAGTCACGGGTAAGCATCGGTGCATTGCTGGACGGCGTCTCGGACGGCGCGACCGGCGGGGCCGCCGGATCCTGCTCGCCCGGCTTGAAGATAGACCGGACCGACTCCCACAGCCGTCCAAACCGCCCCTTGTCTTCCACCGGCTCTTCGCCGGTGACATTCACCGGTGGCAGGTTGCGCGTGGTCACCGGCTCGCAATGCTCCTCGGTGCGTGTCGCACGCAGCGTCTGGAACACCGGCTCGACGTTCAGCACCTGGGCGTAGTCGAACTTCAGATTCTCGACGATCACCACCCGGTTGCGCGGTTCGCCCTCTTCGGACTGGGCCACGGCAGGCCCGGCCAGCAGGCAGGCCAGCGCAGGCAGGAGGGCGGTTCTCATTGGCGAGGGGATCAGATGCACGGTAATAGTGTAGGCAGCACGGACGCCAAGGGGCTGAACATTACCCGTCCGTCGCGCGCGGGGCCACCCCACGCGGTCGCGCGCAATGCCCGGCGGTACCCCGCAGGCCCTTGCAGCGCTAGAATCAACGGCTTGTCCCCCAGTCCTCCCGCCATGACACTGCGCCTGCACAACAACCTGACACGACAGCTCGAAACGTTCACCCCGCTCGATCCTGCCTGTCCGACCCTGTATGTGTGCGGCCCTACTGTCTACAACTACGTGCACATCGGCAACGCGCGCGGACCGGTGGTATTCGGCGTGCTGGCCGACCTGCTGCGCCGCCGCTTCGGCAACCTGCGCTATGCGCGCAACATCACCGACGTGGACGACAAGATCAACACCGCTGCGCGAGAGCAGGGTGTGCCGATCAGCACCATCACCGACCGCTTCGCCGCTGCCTACCGCGACGACATGGCCGCATTGGGCGTGGTACCGCCGGATATCGAGCCGGAAGTCACCGCGCACATGGCGCAGATCATCGCCATGATCGAGCAGCTCATCGCCAACGGCCATGCCTACGCGGCGGAAGGCCACGTCCTGTTCGCCGTGGACACCTTCGAGGGCTACGGCAAGCTGTCGCGCCGCGACCCGGAGGAAATGCTGGCCGGTGCCCGCGTGGAGGTGGCGCCCTACAAACGCGCCGCGGGTGATTTCGTCCTGTGGAAGCCGTCGAGCGACGACCTCCCGGGCTGGGCGTCCCCGTGGGGGCGTGGCCGCCCCGGCTGGCACATCGAGTGTTCGGCAATGGCCGCCGCGCACCTGGGCCCGACCATCGACATCCACGCCGGCGGCGTGGACCTGCAGTTCCCGCATCATGAAAACGAAATCGCGCAGAGTGAGTGCGCGCATGGCGGTAAGGTCTTTGCGCGCTTCTGGCTGCACAACGGCATGCTGAATTTCGGCGGTGCCAAGATGAGCAAATCGCTCGGCAACATCGAACGCGTGCACGACCTGGTGCGCCAGCACCCTCCGGAAGCGCTGCGCCTGGCGCTGCTGTCGGCGCATTACCGGCAGCCGCTGGACTGGTCCGACGCCGTGATCGAGCAAGCAGGACGCACCTTGGACCGCCTGTACGGCACGCTGCGTGATCTGGCCGACGTCGACGCGCAGGCACGGATTCCGGCAGCCATCGAAGCGGCGCTGGATGACGACCTCAACACGCCCTTGGCCCTGGCCGAACTGGCACGCATCGCCGGTGAGGCGCGCAAAGCCGTCGATCCTGCTGCACGCCACCAGCTCAAGCAGGAACTGCTCGGCGCCGGCCTCGCGCTGGGCCTGTTGCAGCAGGATCCGGGCGTGTGGTTCGGCAACGCCGCTGGCGACAGCGACGACGATGCCCGCATCCAGGCCCTGATCGACGCGCGGGCAGCGGCCAAGCAGAACCGCGATTTCGCCCGTTCCGACGCCATCCGCGACCAGCTGGCGGCCGAAGGCATCGTGCTGGAAGACACCGCCCAGGGTGTGCGCTGGGTACGCAAGCGCGCCTGATGGTCCCTCGGTCGGCCGCTGCGGCCGGCTGTTCCGCCCTTTGAAGACTGAAATGACCGACTCCCCCTTTCCCCTTGAAGCCACCGCTGCCGAGGCACAGACCACGATCGCCGACGAGTTCTCGTTCTTCAGCGACTGGTCCGAGCGCTACCAGTACCTGATCGACCTGGGCCGCAAGCTGCCGACCTTCCCTGAGGCATGGAAGACCGAAGAGCATCGCCTGCTCGGCTGCCAGTCGATGGTGTGGATCGTGCCCGAGGGCAATGCAGACAACCTGCGCTTCCATGCGATCAGTGACTCGGCGATCGTGTCCGGCCTGATCTTCCTGGCCCTGCGGGTGTATTCCGGCAGGAGCGCAAGCGAGATACTCGCCACCGAACCGACCTACATCCAGGACATCGGTCTGTCGCGCCACCTCTCGCCCACCCGCAGCAATGGCGTGGCGGCGATGCTGTCCTTCATCCGTGAGACTGCACAGGCCCAGCAACCGCACCCTGCCCCGTGAGCGTGCCGGCCCCCACCGAAGAAAGCGCGCGCACGCTGCTGGCCCGTCCCGGCTTCACCAAGCTGCTGGCCTACCGCATCTTCGCGATGCTGTCGTACCAGATCGTGGCTGTCACCGTGGGGTGGCACATCTACGAGGTCACCCGGAATCCCTTTTCGCTGGGCCTGGTCGGCCTGGCCGAAGTGCTGCCGTTCTTCTGCGTGGCGCCGTTCGCGGGCTATCTGGTCGACCACCTGCCGCGGCGCCGGCTGGGCATGGCCGCGTGTGCCGGCCTGGTCGCCACCGCGCTGGTGCTGTGCGCGGTAGCGTTCGGCCGGCTCCCCTTCCACGGCGTCTGGCCGATCTATGCGGCCATCGCGTTGACCGGCATGGTCCGCGCCTTCCTGTCACCCATCTACAACGCACTGTTTGCCCGCGTGCTGGAGCGCCATCAGTTCGCACGCGGCGCCGGGCTGGGCAGTGTGTTCTTCCAGGCGGGCATGGTGGTCGGCCCCGCGCTGGGCGGCGTACTGGTGGGCTGGGGCGGCAAGGGCGTGGCGTACGGTGTGGCGACCGGCTTTGCGGTGGTGGCCATGGGCTGCCTGGCCTCGCTGCGCGTCACCGAGCCGGTGCACACCGGGCCGGCCGCGCCGATCTTCCGCAGCATCGCCGAAGGGGCGCGCTTTGTGGTCGGCAACCGGATCATGGTCGGGGCGATGGCGCTGGACATGTTTTCGGTGCTGCTGGGCGGCGTGGTGGCGATGCTGCCCGCCTTCCTGCAGGAGATTCTGCATTACGGCCCGGAAGGACTGGGCATCCTGCGTGCGGCCCCGGCATTGGGTTCCATCGCGGTCGGGCTGTGGCTTGCGCGCCACCCGTTGCAGCAGCACGCCGGCCGCGTGCTGCTGTTCGCCGTGGGCGGCTTCGGCGTATGTGTGATCAGCTTCGGGTTGTCCCACCACTTCTGGCTGTCGGCGCTCATCCTGCTGTTCTACGGCGCGTTTGACGGCGTGTCGGTGGTGGTGCGTTCGACCATCCTGCAGCTGGCGACGCCGGAAGAGATGCGCGGTCGCGTGTCGTCCATCAACGGCATCTTCATCAGCTCGTCCAACGAACTCGGCGCGTTCTACGCGGGCACGATGGCGAAGTGGCTGGGACTGGTGCCTGCGGTGGTACTGGGCGGCTTCGCCGTGCTCAGCGTGGCGGGCATTACCGCCTGGAAGAATCCCACGCTGCGCCGATTGAACCTGCGCGACCTGCAGTAAGACGGCCCTGGCAGTGCCGAGCCATGCTCGGCGCGTTTGCCCGTTGACGGCCAGCGGCCGTCATTACCGACACCGCGCGCATCACCTGATGCAGGCCGCGCTGCGCGCTCGCCGAGCGTGGCTCGGCGCTACCGGGTATCCCGCCATCGCGCGCCCTTGGACGCGACCCTCGCTTCGGTAGCGCCGAGCCATGCTCGGCGGCTCTGCCCGTTGACGGCCAGCGGCCGTCACTACCGGGGCACGTCAGTTGCCACAGCCCTGCAGCTTCAACGTCTGGCCTTGGCGCAGGCTGTACGCGGGCGCTTTCAGCCCATTCGCGCGGGCCAGCGTCGGCACATCGCAGCGGAACTTCGCCGCGATCCTGCCAAGCGTGTCGCCCTTTCCCACCTTGTGGGTGCGCACCGGCTGCGGGCGCGCTGCGGCAGGACGCGGTGCGACCACCGGGGCGGCCGGCGCCGTGCCGACCACGCTCGCTTCCGCAGCCGCCACCGGCACCACGCCCCCCACCGCCACGCTGCCGGTGAAGCTGGCTGCGCTGGGACGCACGATCGCCGCATTGAGATCGGCGGTGATCAGCGTACGCGCCAGGTCGGCACGCGGGCCGCTGACGCAGTTGCGCGTGTACAGACCAGCGATGCGGGTGGTGGCATTGATCAGCGTACCGGCCGGGATCCAGCCGTCCGCCTCGTAGCGCGGGTTGAGGTTGCGCAGCGTCCGCATGTAGCCATCACGCGTGCCTTGGCTACCCAGGCAGATGGTCAGCTCGTAGATCGTCGTCGACTTGGCCAGGCGCACCGTGGCCGGCTGTGCGTTGACCTTCGGGAACTCGACGCCGTACTGCTGCGGATGCAGGAAGATCCAGGCCGCCGCGATCACCATCGGCACGTAGTCTTTGGTTTCTGCCGGGAACTCGCTGTACACGCTGTCCACCCAGAAGCTCTGACCACCGCCCTGGCGGAACACACGCAGCGCGCGCCCTTCCCCGCCGTTGTAGCCTGCCAGCGACAGCTCGATATTGTTGTTGAGCTGGCGCATGCGCTCATTGAGGTAGGTCGCGCTGGCTTCAGCCGCGCTGCGCGCATCGAACCGGGTATCGAAGCCGGTGCCATCCGGGCCCAGTCCGAACCGCCGACCGGTAGCCGGCATGAACTGCATCAACCCGGCAGCGCCCGCACGCGATGACGCATGCACGCGCCCGTTGGATTCCTTGGCCATGATGCCGAACAGCAGCGCCTCGGGCAGACCGCGCTTCTCCCACTCCGGCCACATGACCGCGCGCACGTTCTGGTAATTCTCGTAGCTGGTCAGCAACGCGGGGCGCATGTCGGTGAGCCAACGGCGGATGCCGGCCTGGATGGCCGGGTTGTACTCCACCATGCTGTCGAAGGCGTGGCGCTTGTCGTTGAGCAGGGCGGCGGCACGCGCCGCCTCGGGCACGTCGGCGGCCAGCGGCCCGATGTGGTCAGGGTCGGCCTGCAAGGTGTCACCCGCCTCGTCGGCCACGCTGTCCTCGCCTTCCGCATCGGCATCCCGCTTGAGCAGCCGCTTGTAGGTCGCCAGCAGGTTGCTCATCTGGCAGCCCTTCTGCGCCACGCATGCGCTCAGCACGTCCTCCATGTCTTCCAGTGCCGCATCGGCTTCGGCAGCCCCCTTGGGATCGGCATTGGCCACGCGCAGCAGCGCGTCGGTGTAGCGTTTCTCGGCCACGCCCATGCGCTGCTGCAGCGCATCGGCCTTGGCCCGGTCACGGTTGGATACACGCTGCGCATGGGCGTCGGGGACGGCAACCAGCAGGCTGGCGAGCGCCAGGACGGGCAAGGCACGAGCAAGCAGGACAGGAACGGGCATTTTTGGCACTGTGTGCGGATCAGACGGGCAGAGTAGCGGTGCCGCCAAGGTCGGGGCAACCCGGGCAACGACAGCGCGGCGCGGCCCGTTAACATTGCGCGTACATTGCGCGTATTCATCAGAGAGGCTGGACCATGGACCCGATTCTGCTCGGCAACGGCATCACCGACGACATAGCGGTCACCCTGTTGCCGAAACTGGGCAATCGCCATGGCCTGGTCGCCGGCGCTACCGGTACCGGCAAGACCGTCACCTTGATGACGCTGGCCGAGGGCTTCTCGCGCATCGGCGTTCCGGTATTCATGGCGGACGTAAAAGGCGACGTATCCGGCTTGGCGGTTGCCGGGGCCGGCGGTGATGCCCTGCTGCAGCGCGCGGCGCAGATCGGCGTGGCCGACTACGCACCGGCGGCCAGTCCGGCCATCTTCTGGGACCTGTACGGCAAGCTGGGGCACCCGGTGCGCACCACCATCAGCGAAATGGGGCCGACCCTGCTGTCACGGATCCTGGAACTGAGTGACACCCAGTCCGGCGTGATGGATATCGTGTTCAAGCTGGCCGATGACCGCGGGTTGCTGCTGTTGGACATGGATGACCTGCGCGCCCTGCTTGGCCTGGTTGCTGAAGAACGCAAGGACATCTCCACCGAATACGGCCTGGTCAGCGCGCAGTCGGTCGCGGCGATCCAACGCGCGCTGCTACGCCTGTCCCAGGACGGCGGTGAAGCGTTCTTCGGCGAACCGGCACTGGAACTGGCTGACCTCATGCGGGTCAACCATGACGGACGCGGCGTGATCGGCATCCTTGCAGCGGACCAGCTGGTGCTCAAGCCCAGGCTGTATTCCACCTTCCTGCTGTGGTTGCTGTCGGAGCTGTTTGAAACGCTGCCGGAAGTGGGCGACCTGGAGAAGCCGAAGCTGGTCTTCATCTTCGACGAGGCGCACCTGCTGTTCAACGACGCACCGTCGTCCCTGGTGCAGCGTATCGAGCAGGTGGTGCGGCTGATCCGTTCCAAGGGGGTCGGTGTGTACTTCTGTTCCCAGTTCCCCGACGACGTGCCCGCCAACATCCTGGGCCAGCTGGGCAACCGGGTGCAGCATGCGCTGCGCGCCTTTACCCCGCGCGACCAGAAGGCGGTCAAGACCGCCGCAGAGACGTTCGTTCCCAATCCGAAGCTGGACGTGGCGCGCGTCCTTGCCTCGCTCGGCACCGGTGAAGCGCTGGTGTCCACGCTGCAGGACAAAGGCATTCCGATGCCGGTGCAGCAGACCCTGATCGCCCCACCCCGCTGCCGGATGGGGCCGGTGACCGACACGGAACGTGCGCAGGTGCGTGCAGGCAGTCCGGTCGGGACGCGCTATGACACTGCCATCAACCGCGAATCGGCAGCGGAACGGCTGGCACAGCGGGCGCAGAAAACCGTGGAAACGACCGACGCGCCCAAGGCCCGCACGCGCGAACAGGATGACGCCCAGGGCGGCGGCTTCGGCCAGACCATCAAGGACGCCATCTTCGGCACCAAACGCCGCCAAGGCATGATCGAGACCATGGCCAAACAGACCACGCGGACCGTCGGCACCAAGCTGGGCAACCAGATCGTACGCGGGATTCTCGGTGGCATCTTCGGCGGCAAGCGCTGATGTCGCGTTGGCGTCCACCGGCAGAGAAAAGTACTGCGTTGATCACCTCCAGCGGCCATGCGCGCCTGAAAGCAGAGCTGGACGACCTGTGGCGGGTACGCCGCCCGGAGGTGGTGCGGGCCCTGGCGGCGGCCGCCGCTGAAGGCGATCGTTCGGAGAACGCCGAATACACGTACCGCAAGAAGCAGCTCGGCGAGATCGACCGGCGCGTGCGGTACCTGAGCAAGCGACTGGAAGCCCTGCGCGTGGTCGACGGTGAACCCAGCGACCCACAGGCGGTCTTCTTCGGCGCGTGGGTGGAACTGGAGAACGTGGACAGCGGCGAAGTGCGTCGGCACCGCATTGTCGGCCCGGACGAAACCGACGCCAGCACCGGCTGGATCAGCATTGATTCGCCCTTGGCCCGCGCCCTGTTGAAGAAGCGCGTCGACGACGAGTTCGAAGTCGACCTGCCCGGGGGCCGGCACGGCTTCGTGATCGTATCGGTCGCGTACAACAGCGTCTGACACCGACGGTTGGCCGATGGGTAGAGCCGATGGGTAGAGCCGATGGGTAGAGCCGACTTCAGTCGGCTGCCTTTGCACCGCGTGAAATGCAGCCGACTGAAGTCGGCTCTACCGGCGGCTCTACCTGCGGCTCTACCGGGAGCGGGTAGACACGGCCGTCGCGCAGCGGTCGGAAATACGCTGCCTGGCGATAGAATCCGACGTCCTGCGGGGCATGCCATCCGGGAATCCCGGCCAACGGCAGGGGCCGCAGTTGCAGGGGGTCTGTCAGGACGTCCTGATGCCCGATCGCCTGCGCCACCGCGTCGACGCACATCGCATCCTCCTCGCCTTGCACCACCACGCATTTGCCGACCAGCAGACGGCCCGGCAGCAGCGCCTGCTCCATCAGCGCGTGGCCGATCACCGCAACCACGCTGATGTCGCCGTTACGCCACGATCCAGCGTGCTGGACAAACAGACCCTGCCAATCGTGCGCATTCCACGCTGCCATCACCGCAGCGTCGCGCACCCGGACGATCACGCCCGTTTCGTCGAACTGGGTCAGCGCGGCCTGCGCGCGATTGCGCTGGCTGGCCCCCATGGCCGCAATGTGCATGCACTGGCACGCGTTGAGGGCAAGTTTGATGGCCGGGTAGCGCGCCCAGACCAAGGCATTGAACAGGTCATGCCAGTTTTCCGCGCGGGTCGCGATCTGCCCGCGCTCGGCAATGCGGCACTCATAGTGCAGGCCATCGGCCAGCAGCCTCTCATCCTGCGGGACAAGATGCTTGCCGGGCAGCAGCAGACGGTTGGCAAGACCATCGATCGCTGGCCAGTCACGTGCGGTCAGTAGATCGCCGTATGCGCGCACCGCGTCGAACAGCGGGTGCGCAAAGCAGGACATATCCACGTCCTGTCGCTGCGGGGCAACGAAGCGCCGACGCGGCCCGTCTGGCGCCACAGCGTGACAGTCACTCGTTGCCACGCACGACGCCCCCGGGGCCCGACAGGGTCACAGCATCTTCAGGTCGAGCGACTTGCGTGCGGCAGGCACGGCCGCCGGCGGCAGCGCGTCGCCGTACAGATCATGCTCATCGCTTTCGGTGATCTCCACGTCGACGAAATCGCCCACCCGCAGGGTCACCTCGTCGGCGTTCTGGATATGCACCAGTCCATCGATCTCCGGTGCATCGGCCTTGGAGCGGGCCACCGCGATGTCGCCTTCAATGGCGTCTACCAGGCATTGCTGCACAGTGCCGATCTTGGCCTCCAGCCGCGACGCGGAAATCTGTGCCTGCTTCTCCATGAAACGCGCCAGACGCTCCTGCTTCACCTCTTCCGGCACTGGATCAGGCAGGTTGTTGGCGGTCGCGCCTTCCACCGGCGAGTACGCGAACGCACCGACACGGTCCAGCTGCGCCTCGTCCAGGAAGGACAGCAGTTCTTCGAACTCCGCCTCGGTCTCACCGGGGAAGCCCACGATGAAGGTCGACCGCACGGTGATGTCCGGCGCGATGCGGCGCCAGTTCTGCACGCGTTCGAGGGTCTTTTCCACGGCACCCGGGCGCTTCATCAGGCGCAGGATGCGCGGACTGGCGTGCTGGAACGGGATATCCAGGTAGGGCAGGATGCGGTTTTCCGCCATCAGCGGCACCATGTCGTCCACGTGCGGATACGGGTAGACATAGTGCATCCGCACCCAGGCATCGAGTTCGGACAAGCCTTCGCAGAGCGACTTCATGCGCGTCTGGTAAGCCTTGTCACGCCACATCCGCTCGGCGTACTTCACATCCACGCCGTAGGCCGAGGTGTCCTGCGAGACCACCAGCAGTTCGCGCACGCCACCCCGCACCAGCCGCTCGGCCTCGCGCAGCACCTCATCCACCGGCCGCGAGACCAGCTTGCCGCGCATCGACGGAATGATGCAGAAACTGCAATGGTGGTTGCAGCCCTCGGAGATCTTCAGATAGGCGTAGTGGCGCGGCGTCAATTTGATGCCGTAATCCGGCACCAGGTCCACGAAGGGGTTGTGGCGTGGCGGAATCGCCGCATGCACCGCTTCCATCACGCTCTGGTAGTCCTGCGGACCGGACACGGCCAGCACGTCCGGATACGCCGCGCGGATCTGTTCGGGGCGCTTGCCCAGGCAGCCGGTGACGATCACCTTGCCGTTGGCATTCATGGCCTCACCGATGGCGTCGAGCGACTCGGCCACTGCCGAATCGATGAAGCCACAGGTATTGACCACCACTACGTCGGCGGCGTCGTAGGTCGGCACGATGTCGTACCCCTCCACCCGCAACTGGGTGAGGATGCGTTCGGAATCGACGAGGGCCTTCGGGCAGCCAAGGCTGACGAAGCCGACTTTGGGGTTCAGCTGGGACATGGATCGGGGACTCTGGGGGCCTGGGCCGGGCGTGGCCTGGGGGCCTGGATCGGGCAAGTATACCGGGCCAGCCGCCGGCGCCTGAACCCTGAGCCGGGCGGCAGGGCATGACGGGATGAAGACAATGGGTGCCCCGGCCTCATTTCTGCAGCAATCCTCATATGCATGCTGCCCGGTCGATCCCAGCATGAAGCTGCCAGGGCGATCATCCGCCCGCGCCGGACCGGCCCGGTGCCGGCATGCAAGAGGACTCCCCGATGACACGCATCGCCGCGACCTGCCTCACCCTCCTTCTGCTGACCACAGCCGCTTCGGCAGCCCGTGCGGGAGACACGTACTACACCTGTTCCTACCGGGTGTACGAGAACGGCCAGCCCGTCGTGCGCCGGGTGGAGTACCTGGAAAGCAGCCTTCAGGCGGCCATGGCGAAGTTTGAAGTCTTTCTGGACGACCTGCGGGCACAGGGCAAGCAGCCCCAGCACCTCGGATGCCGCTGACCGGTCGCTGCTGACAGCCCGCTTACGCCGCCGAAGCGGATAATGGTGCGCCAACCCTATTGAAGAGGCCTCGCACCATGGGCAACTGGATCAACCTTGATACTCACCACGGCAAGGCACGCGCCTGGGAAGTCCTGCCGGAAGGCACGCCCCGTGGCGGCCTGGTGGTCATCCAGGAAATCTTCGGGGTGAACCCGCACATGCGCTCGGTCGCTGAACGCTTTGCCGCCGAGGGCTACGCGGTCCTCGCGCCGTCATTCTTCGACCTGCTCAGCGATGACGCGGACGCCCCGCCGGTCGAGCTGCCCTACGACGGTGACGGCGTGAAGGCCGGGTTGGAAAAGGTGGACGCCGTCGGTGTGGAGAAGTCACTGGTGCTGGTCCGCGCCGCGGCCAGCCGGCTGGCCGTGCATGGCAAAGTGGGCACGGTCGGCTATTGCTGGGGTGGCAGCATCGCCCTGCTCGCCGCGCTGCGGCTGGGCCTGCCGTCGGTCAGCTACTACGGCGCCCGCAACGTGCAGTTCCTGGATGAAGTCCCCAAGGCACCGGTGATGTTCCACTTCGGCGCACAGGACAAGAGCATCCCGCCGGAGGCCATTGCCGCCCACCGCGAGAAGCTGCCCAGAATGGAGACCTTCGTGTACCCGGCCGACCACGGCTTCAACCGGGACGTCGGACATGCGTATGATCCAGACAGCGCCGCCCTGGCGCTGGACCGCACCCTGAAATTCTTCAAGGAGCATCTTGGATGAGTGATTTCGAACTGCATTCGCGCCTGGCCAACGACAGCGTACTGGTCGCCGAGGGGCCGTTGTCGCAGATCCGGTTGATGAATGATGAACGTTACCCTTGGCTGCTGTTGGTGCCGCGCCTGCCCGGGGTCACCGAATGGATCGACCTGGATGGCGAGCAGCAGGACAAGCTGCGCACCGAGCTCAACCGGGTATCCAAGGCGCTGAAGGTCGAAGACGGGGTGCAGAAGATCAACATCGGTGCGCTTGGCAACATCGTGCCGCAGCTGCATTTCCATGTGATCGGGCGCCATGAAGGCGATCCGGCATGGCCGGCACCGGTGTGGGGCCACGGCGAAGCACATCGTTTCGCTCCGGAGGTGCTGGAACAACGTGTCCTGCACTGGAAGGACAAGCTAGGATATCCGCCCCACCCTTGAGCGTTAGCAGACCCCGATGCGTTTCAATCTAGTCGCCGCCATCCTGCTGATCCTGGTCGGGCTGTTCATGCTCGCCACCAACCTCGGTTGGACCAACATGAACTTCACCCGCCTGCTTGCCACGTGGTGGCCCGTGGGCCTGGTGGCGGTCGGCATCGGGATGCTGTTCGGCCGCGGCAAGTAACTGCGCGGATCGCGCGCATGCCGACCTGGCCGGTCGGCATGCGACGTTGATCAGGTGCGCGGCAGCGTCACACCGGTCTGGCCCTGATACTTGCCGCCGCGATCCTTGTACGAGGTCTCGCAGACATCGTCCTGGTCGGCCTGGAAGAACAGCATCTGTGCCACGCCTTCATTGGCGTAGATGCGTGCGGGCAACGGCGTGGTGTTGCTGAATTCCAGCGTCACGTGCCCTTCCCACTCCGGCTCCAGCGGGGTCACGTTGACGATGATGCCGCAGCGCGCGTACGTGCTCTTGCCCAGGCAGACGACCAACGTGTCGCGTGGAATGCGGAAGAACTCCACGGTACGTGCGAGCGCGAAGCTGTTCGGCGGAATGATGCACTCATCGGCCACCACGTCGACGAAGCTCTTCGGATCGAAGTGCTTGGGGTCGACGATGGTGGAGTTGATGTTGGTGAACACCTTGAACTCGCGCGAGCAGCGCACGTCGTAGCCATAGCTCGAGGTGCCGTAGCTGACGATGCGCTCGCCGTTGGCCTGCTTGACCTGCCCGGCTTCGAACGGCTCGATCATGCCGTGCTGCTCGGACATGCGGCGGATCCAACGGTCACTCTTGATGCTCATGCTTGATCCTGGCTGGGGAGGGAGGCAATAACCCGGGGCCTGATTCTACAGCTGCGGCCACGGGGTGACGACCAGCGGCCGCTCGCGCGCCGTTCTGGCGGCCAGCGGCCGTCAGACCAGCGAGGACAGGATCGGAATCGAGGCCCGCGGACGCTTGGCCAGCTCTTCCAGCAGGCGCGTCGCGGCGACGCGGTAGGCCTGCGCAGCGGTCGAATCAGGCTGCGCGGCGGTGATCGGCGTGCCGGCATCCCCCTGCTCGCGGATGTCGATCTGCAACGGCAACGAGCCGAGCAACGGTACAGCGTACTGCGCGGCCATCTTCTCGCCGCCGCCCGCTCCAAAGAGGTGCTCGACATGACCACAGTTGCTGCAGGTATGCACGGCCATGTTTTCCACGATACCCAGCACCGGGACTTCGACCTTCTCGAACATCTTCAGCGCCTTGCGCGCGTCGAGCGTGGCGATGTCCTGCGGCGTGGTGACGATCACCGCACCGGCCAGCGGAATCTTCTGGGTGAGGGTGAGCTGGATGTCACCGGTGCCGGGCGGCAGATCGATCAGCAGCACGTCCAGGTCGTCCCACAGGGTGTCGTTGAAGAACTGGGTCATCGCCGAGGTGGCCATCGGGCCGCGCCAGATCATCGGAGTCTCATCGTCGATCAGGTAGCCGATCGACATCGTGTCCACGCCGAATGCACGCGGCGGCTCGATGCTCTTGTTGTCCGGACTCTCCGGCCGGCCGGACAGGCCCATCATCGCCGGCACCGACGGACCATAGATGTCGGCATCCAGCAGGCCGACGCGGGCGCCCAACTGCTGCAGCGCGACGGCCAGGTTGACCGACGTGGTGCTCTTGCCCACCCCGCCCTTGCCAGAGCCCACGGCCACCACGTTGCGGATGCGCGGATGCGGCGTCAGCCCTTTCTGGACCTGGCTGACGTGCGGGCGGCGTGGCGGGTTGTTCACTTCGGGACTCCGGGGGAAATAGTGCGGGACATAGAGATGATACGCGTGGCCCCGCGCCTTCGTTCCGGCCCCATGGCCCGCGGCCGCCCGTCGTGACGTGAATCCCACAGCCAACAACGTGATCGAAGTTGACTCACACTCACGCTTCGTTCATCTTCGCAGCCTCATTGCAACGGACGCTTTTCACCATGCACCTCACCCGATCGCTTCGCTTCTGCACCGCGCTGTCGCTGCTTGCCGCCTCTGTCTCGCAGGCGATGGCCGCCCCCCTGCCGGTCGACGACTTCTCGAAGATCCCGGCCATCCAGTCGGTGACCATGAGCGCCGACGGCAAGCAGCTGGTCGCCATCATCTCCGCCCCGGGCAGCAACAACGGCGACACCGCCCTTGCCAACTGGGACATGGACAAGCTGGATGCCGGTCCGGTGGCGATCACCCCGTCCGGTGACCGCATGAAGTTCGTTGCCGCCAGTGCGTTGAAGGCCGGCAAGAACCTGGTGCTCAGCCGCCAGGAGCTGACCGCGCAGCTGTCCGGCTGCGGCGAAGGCAATTCGATCGGCTCCACCAAGACCTTCCTGACCAAGGCCTACCTGACCGATTCCAGCCAGGTGAAGTTCGACGAAGCGTTCGCCGACAACACGCGCAAACTGGGTATCAGCGAGCAGACCCAGCGCTGCCTTGAGATCGCCGGTTCCGCGTCGCTGGTGCACGCGCTGCCGCTGGACCCGGACAAGGTCGTCATCTCCCAGGTCAACCAGACCACCCTGTCGGCGAACTACTATCTGTTCAACCTGCGCACCGGGCAGACCGAACTTCTGTTCCGCGGCGGCGCGCGTTCCTCGCCGGGCCTGTTCAATCCGCGCAACGGTGAACTGCTGACCCGCGTGCAGATCGAGCCAGCCGGCGCCAACGAGTACGAGCAGCAGATCCTGATCAAGAACCCGGCCTCCGGGCAGTTCGAGAAGCACGATCCGCTGACCACCAAGCTCACCGATCGTTACACGATGGACATCGTCGGCATCGATGAAGCATCGAAGAAGCTCTACATCCTGACCGATCGCTTCTCGCCGCAGGTGCAGGCGCGGATGTACGACCCGACCACCCGCGCCTTCGATCCGGAGCCCCTCGCCGCGCACCCGACCTATCCGATCGGCGGCCTGGTGCTGGGTACGCGCCCGAGCAACTTCAACCAGGTGCTGGGATTCCACGTCGATGGCCCCACCCGTGAAACGATCTACGTCGATCCGCAGATGAAGGCCCTGCAGGACGGGCTGAAGCAGGCTTACCCGGGTCTGGATGTCACCATCACCGGCTACAACGACGATCTGTCACGCGTGCTGTTCACCACCGACAGCGCGCAGTCGCCGGTCAGCTATTACGTGCTGCGCGACCGCAAGAACGTGACCACCCTGGGCAGCGAACGTCCGTGGATCGATGGCAAGCAGATCGGCGAGCAGCGCTGGGTGACTTACACCGCACGGGATGGCCGCAAGATTCCCGCCATCGTCGACCTGCCGGTTGGCTGGAAGGAAGGCAGCACCGCGCTGCCCACTCTGGTGCATCCGCACGGCGGCCCGTGGGCACGCGACTACACCGGCTGGGACCGCTCGGGCTGGGTGCCCTACTTCACCTCGCGTGGCTATGCGGTGATCCGCCCGCAGTACCGCGGCTCCACCGGTTTCGGCCGCGAGCACTGGATTGCCGGTGACCGCGAGTGGGGCCAGAAGATGCAGGACGACAACGACGATGCGGCGGCCTGGATGGTGCAGCAGGGCATTGCCGCCAAGGATCGCGTCGCGATCTTCGGCTATTCCTACGGTGGCTTCGCGGCGGCGGCAGCCACCGTGCGCAGCCCATCGCCCTACCAGTGCGCCATCGCCGGTGCACCGGTGACCGACCTGGCACGACTCGGCGTGTCCTGGAGCGAAAACCGGCTGCAGCGCATCCTGCAGGGGCAGACGGTGAAGGGCATGGACCCGATGCAGAACACCGCCAAGGCCACCATCCCCGTGCTGCTCTACGTGGGTGACCGCGATGTACGCACGCCTTCGTTCCATGCGCGCAGCTTCTACAACGCCGTGCAGGGCAAGGTGCCTGCCAAGTTCGAGCTGATCCCCGACATGCCGCACAGCATGCCGTGGTACCCCAGCCACTATCAGAAGACGTTGCCGCTGATGTCCGACTTCCTCGCCAAGGAGTGCGGTCCGGGCGGTCTGTAAATCGATCCAGCGCGACGCAACGGTCAGCACAGGGCTCCGGCGATCACCTCGCCGGAGCTCTTTTCGTGTCTGCGAACCTGAATCAGTGATTACGACAGTGTGATGAAAATGTCGCAACATTTACGTTGCATTTAGCAAATAGCGCTCATAGACTCGGTTAACCGGAGCATAACAACTGGGAAGTCAACGCAATGCGCAAAGCCAATCGCCACCTCTCGCCAAGCCGTGTCCCTCTGACCCTCGCTGTGCTGGCCTGCCTCACCGCCGCACCTGCCTTCGCGCAGGAGAGCAATCAGAGCAACACCGCCAAGTCAACGGCCGCCTCCGCTGAGCCGACGACCCGGGATCTGGACAGAGTCTCTGTCACCGGCTCGCTGATCCGCCGTGCGGATTACGAGACCGCCTCCCCCGTGTTCACCATTGACACCGAGAAGAACGCCGCTCAGGGCCAGGTGAACGTTGGCGAATTCCTGCAGCGCTCGGCCATCGGCGCCGCTGAAACGCAGATCACCCACCAGTTCGGCGGCTTCGTCGTCGACGGCGGTACCGGCGTGCAGACGTTCTCGCTGCGCGGCCTGGGCGCGAACCGTACCCTCGTGCTGCTTGACGGCCAGCGTCCCGGCCCGGCCGGCACCCGCGGCGCCGTCGGCGCTTTCGATCTGAACGTGATCCCGACCGCGGTGCTGCAGCGCGCTGAGATCGTGAAGGACGGTTCGTCCTCGATCTACGGCTCCGACGCCGTCGCCGGCGTGGTCAACCTGATCACCAAGAAGAACTTCGATCGTCCGGAACTGACCGTGACCTCGCGCATCCCGACCCAGGGCGGCGGTGAAGTGTTCGCCGCGTCGCTGGCCAATGGCTGGAACTTCGAAACCGGCAGCGTCGTCGCTGCGGTCGAGTGGTACCGCCACAACGAGCTGACCCGCGGTGACCGCGATTACCTCAAGTGCGGCGAAGATCTGATCAAGGATGCCGACGGCAACCGTATCGATCGCCAGGATCGTTCCATCAATGCCGGCACTCCGCTGGCGAACTGCAACAACCTGCTGCACAACGTCATCGACGAATACGATTCGCCGATCCGCTACGTGCCCTCTGCTGATGGCAGCACGGTCGGTCCGTTCGCCGGTTATCGCCCGCGCGCGAACCAGACCTATGCCGGTGGCAACCCGGTTGCGTTCTACCAGGAACCGCTGAACTTCTCGCGTTGGGGCGAGAGCCACATCATGAACCGCCAGGAGCGCAAGTCGGCTTACCTGGCCACTGATTTCGGCTTCGATTCGTTCAACTGGAAGACCCAGTTCCTGTACAACAAGCGCACCACGGACAACTTCCAGTGGCGCCAGTTCTTCCCGACCGTGGAAGCGCCGGGCACCACCAACGGCTATGCCCAGCCGGTGCTGCCGTTCAAGTCGCAGTCCCACACCGAGGTCGACTACTTCTACGGCGCCACCAAGTTCGATGGCCTGTTCAAGGGCACCGAGTCGTGGGGCTGGGAAGTCAACGGCAACTACAGCCGGTCCAGCGGCAAGTACAACACGCTGGGCATCAAGAACTCGATCACCGGTGACCTGCTCACCGAAGGCGCAGGCGAAACGCCGGCCGCCAATTACTTCGATCCGGGCTACCTGAGCGGTGCGAAGGTCGACGAGCTGGTCGACATCCTGGGCGTGTGGGCCCCGGGCAAGACCACCTACGACCAGTACAGCATCAACGCAGTATTCACCGGTGAGCTGTTCGACCTGCCGGCCGGCGCGGTCGGCACGGCCATCGGCTTCGAGTACCGCAACTACAAGATCAACGATCAGCCGGGCGTCGAGTACAAGGATCTGTGGGGCGCGTCCACCGCTGACCAGACCAAGGGCGAAGACAAGGTCAAGGAAGCCTTCGTCGAGTTCGACGTTCCGCTGCTGAAGGGCATCACCGGCATCGAATCGCTGAGCGCCAACGCCTCCGGCCGTATCTTCGAATACGACTCGGTCGATGGCAGCGATTCGGTCTGGAAGCTCGGCCTGAACTGGCAGATCAATTCGGCGTTCCGTGTCCGCGGCACCTTGGGTACGTCGTACCGCGCACCGGGCCTGTATGAGCTGTACCTGGGCAACCAGACCGGCTTCCAGGCACAGACCGCGATCGATCCGTGCATCCGCTGGGGCGAGAGCAACAACACCAACCTGCAGACCAACTGCGGCGCGGCGGGCATCCCGGCGGACTACACCGGTGCAGGCTCCAGCGCCACGGTGTTCACCAGCGGCGGCGCCGGCAACCTGACGCCGGAAACCTCGCGGGCGAAGAGCGCCGGTATCGTCTTCACCCCGTCGTTCACCGACCTGAGCATCGCGATCGATTACTTCGACTACAAGGTCAAGGGTCAGATCACCGCGCTGGGTTCGGCCGACATCGTGGACGGCTGCTATACCTCCAGCACCTTCCCGAACCGTTACTGCGAGCTGCTGGTGCGCAACCCGACCACCGGTCCGGATGCCAACTCGATCCGCGAGATCTACGCCCAGTACCTCAACATCAACCAGCAGCGCACCCGTGGTTGGGACCTGACGGCAAACTGGGAACGTGAGTTCGGTTTCGGCACCTTCGCGGTCGACACCCAGGTCACCTACACGATGGAAGACGTGGCGCAGATCTTCGACACCGCCGAAGCCAGCGGCCTGTCTGATTCGGACCAGCTGGGCTACATCGGCCGGCCGGACGTGGTGGCCAACCTGGGCCTGAGCCTGACCCGTGGCGACTGGAGCTACAACTGGCTGACCCAGTACATCGGCTCGACCGAGAACAAGGACTTGAACAATGTGTTCACCTACCAGGGTCGTCCGAACTCCTACCGCGACCTGACCGCCGACGCACGCCTGTACCACACCGCGTCGCTGAGCTACGAGCAGTCGGATTGGGAAATCCTGGTCGGTGTGTCCAACGTGTTCAACACCAAGCCCGCCCTGATCTCCACCGGTGCCGGTACGCGTTACGGCAACACCGCCGCGTTCGCTACGCAGTACGACCTGTACGGCCGCACCCCGTACGTGCGTCTGAAGTACAAGTTCTGATAATCCGCACGACGTGACACCCGAAGGAGGCGACCCCGGTCGCCTCCTTTTTTCATGGGCGCGGGCCGGCATGTTGCCAACCTTGTCCGTTCGCCCACTTGCGTCCCGGCATGACCTTCGACACCCTTGCGGGCCGGGCTGGAGGCGTATCGTCCGCCCTACGGCCCCTGCGGGGGCTTTCTCAGCTATCACGCGGCCTGGAGGCCAAACAAAGTGACCCGTACTCCCAAGATCGTCCTGCTGACCCTCGCCGTTTCGGCCGCGCTGGTCGGCTGCGGCAAGAGCGAAGCCCCGGCCACGGAAGGCGCCGCCTCCACCCCGGCCGCCACACCCGAAGCCACCACCTACACCCTGGACCAGGCCAAGCTGCCGGCGTACAACGCCTTCCAGCCCAGCGACCTGGACAGCACGCTGGACGCCTGCACGGCCTTCGGCGACTACGTCAACAGCAAGTGGCTGGCCGCCAATGAAATCCCGGCCGACCGCACCAGCTGGGGCGCCTTCACCATCCTCGACGAGCGCTCGGTGGCCGCGCAGCACCAGCTCGCCGAGCAGGTCGCGCAGGTCAAGAACCCGAACCACATCGAAAAGGTGGTTGGTGACCTGTGGGCCACCGGCATGGACGAAGCGAAGATCAATGCCCAGGGCATCGAACCGTTGAAGGCGGACCTTGCTGCCATCGATGCGCTGAACGACAAGGGCGCCATCGCCGCTTACCTGCGCGACAGCGCGGCCAAGGGCGAGAACGTACTGTTCGGTTTCGGCGCCGAAGCGGACTTCAAGAACTCCGCGGTCAACATGGCTTACGCCAGCCAGGGCGGCCTGGGTCTGCCGGACAAGACCTTCTATACCGAAGCCAGCAAGGCCGACAAGCTGAAGGCCTACCAGGCCCACGTGGCCAAGGTGCTCGAGCTGGCCGGCGTGCCGGCGGCCGACGCCGCCAAGCAGGCACAGGACGTGGTCGCGCTGGAAACCCGCCTCGCCAAGGCCTCCAAGTCCAGCGTTGAACTGTCGCGCGATGTCTCGCTGTTCTATCACCCGGTGACCTTGGCGGATGCGGACACGCTGACCCCGAACTTCAGCTGGACCGAGTTCTTCAAGGCGCAGGGCGTGGCCGCGCCGGAGAAGTTCTCGCTGGCCATCCCGAGCTTCCACGAGGAAGTGAGCAAGGCGCTGGGCGATACCGATCCGGCCGTGTGGAAGGCCTACCTGCGCTTCCATACCGTGGACAGCGCCTCGCCGTACCTGAGCGATGCCTTCGCCAACGAGAACTACGAGTTCTACGGCAAGACCCTGAACGGTCAGAAGGAACAGAAGCCGCGCTGGAAGCGCGTGCTCGGCACCATCGAAAACGGTGCGGGCGAAGCGTTCGGCCAGCTGTACGTCAAGGTCGCGTTCTCGCCGGAAGCCAAGGCGAAGATGGAAACGCTGGTGAAGAACCTGGCCGCCGCCCTCAAGGAACGCATCCAGGGCCTGTCCTGGATGAGCGCTGAGACCAAGGCGAAGGCCATTGCCAAGTGGGAGACCTTCACCCCGAAGATCGGTTACCCGGACAAGTGGCGTGACTGGTCGGGCCTGGACACCGGCCGTGACAGCTTCCTCGGCAACGTGCGTGCGGCCAATGCCTTCAACTACAAGTTCAACCTGGCCAAGATCGGCCAGCCGGTGGACAAGACCGAGTGGGGCATGACCCCGCAGACGGTCAACGCCTACTACAACCCGCTGCAGAACGAGATCGTGTTCCCGGCCGCCATCCTGCAGCCGCCGTTCTTCGATCCCAACGCGGACGACGCGCTCAACTACGGCGGCATCGGTGCGGTGATCGGCCACGAAATGACCCACGGCTACGATGACCAGGGCGCGCGCTTCGGCCCGACCGGCAACTTCGAAGAGTGGTGGGCCGACGCCGACAAGAAAAACTTCCAGGGCCTGACCGGCAAGCTGGTCAAGCAGTTCGATGGCTACAAAGTCGACGGCCAGGCCGTCAACGGCAGCCTGACGCTGGGTGAGAACATCGCCGACCTGGGTGGCCTGGCCACCGCTTACGATGCGCTGCAGAAGGCATCGGAAGGCAAGGAAGATCCGAAGATCGATGGCTTCACCCGCGATCAGCGCTTCTACTTCAACTGGGCCACCGTGTGGCGTACCAAGTACACCCCGGAAAACGCCAAGGTCCGTCTGGCGACCGATCCGCACGCACCGGCGCAGTTCCGCGCGATGGGCGCGCCGTCGAACCTGCCGACGTTCGCGGCGGCGTTCCAGTGCAAGGCCGGTTCGCCGATGGTGCGCGCAGGCGATGCACAGGTGGTGATCTGGTAAGCCACGGCTGACCGCTTGTTGCCATGGAGGCCCGGGGAAACCCGGGCCTTTTCGTTGGCAGCCCTGCACACCGCGGTGTATCGCCGCGTCTGCATGCTCTGCACATGCAGGGCTTGCTATAGTTCGCCCGCCCTTAATCCTCGACGGATTCGCTCTTCCATGCCCAACCTTCGTCCGCTTGCCATTTCCCTGGGCGTCAGCCTGGCCTTCCTGGTTCCCGCTACCGATGCCCTGGCGGCGAAGAAGAAGGCGGCGCGTGCACCGGCCGTCAGCGCCCAGTGCACGGATTTCTACGACGCCAGCAACGCAACGTGGTTGAAGGCCAACCCGGTCCCGCAGAGCGGCGCCACCACGGCCATGGGCCAGTTGGTCGACCGCAGTCGCGCGCAGCAGCGCGAACTGCTGGATGCCGCAATGAACAGCCCGCAGGGCAACGTGCAGAAGCTGCTCGGTGACTTCTGGGCCAGCGGCCTGGACGAAGCTGCGGTTGAAGCCGACGGCTCCAATCCGATCGCCCCGCTGCTGACCCGCATCAACGCGATCAAGCGCGCCAAGGATGTGCCGGCATCGATCGCCGCCCTGCACCAAGTCGGCATCCCGGTGGCCTTCAACTTCAGCCCCGACGTGGACCTGAAGGCGCTCGACCGCCACATCGGTTACTTCATGCAGGGCGGCATGGGCCTGCCGGACCCGGCGTTCTATACCCGCACCGACGCCGATACCGTGGCCGTGATGGGCCGCTACCGCGCCTACGTCAAGCAGATCCTGGCACTGACCGGCACCGCGGCGGACAAGCTGGATGCCGAATCGCAGGCCGTCATCGCGCTGGAGACCGAGCTGGCCCGCAACGCGCAGTCGCTGGCCGACCTCAACAACCCGTTCCGCAACTACGCGCCGATCTCCACCAAGGATCTCAACGGCCGCTACAAGAACCTGCAGCTGGATGCCTTCCTGAAGGCACAGGGTGTCAACGACGATCTGGTGTCGCTGTCCGACGAAGCCCTGTTCCGCGCGCTGGATGGCATGGTCACGCGCATCAAACCGGACCAGTGGAAAGCCTACCTGCGCTGGCGCGTGGGCGATGCGATGGCGCCGTACCTGTCCAAGGCCTACCGCGATGCCGAGTTTGAGTTCCGTGGCCGCGTGCTGCGCGCGCAGACCCTGCCGGCCGCGCGCTGGGAGCAGGTGCTGGATGCGATCAACGTCGCCGCCGGTCCGATGGTCGGTCGCGAGTACGCCGCCAAGCACCTGTCGGCGGAAGATCGCCGCCAGGCCGCCTGGATCATCGACAAGCTGCGCGAAACGCAGATCGAAGCCGTGAAGCGCAGCACCTGGCTGAGCGCCGAGGCGAAGGCCGAAGCAGAGGCCAAGCTGGGCGCGATGAAGATCGAAATCGGCACCCCGCGGCGCGATCTGGATTACAGCGTGCAGCCGATGGGCCGCGGCAGCTTCGGTGGCAACATGCTGATCGCCTCCACCTGGCGCCATCGCGAAGAAATGAAGCGCATCGGCAAGGGCAACGCGGATCGTCGCTGGGACGTCCTGCCGCAGCAGCCGTCGCTGGCCTATGACCTAGCGCAGAACCGCCTGATCGTCACCGCCGCCGCGCTGCAGGGCCCGATCTTCAACGCACAGGCCAGTGCCGCCGACAAGTTCGGCAGCTACGGCGCGTTGGTCGGCCATGAGTTGACCCGTGCGATCGATGCGAAGGGTTCGCTGATCGACGCCAAGGGCGAACTGCGCAGCTGGTGGACGCCGGCCGACAAGACCGCCTGGACCCTGCTGGGCAGCCGCGTGGCCGCGCAGTACGGCGCGTACGAGTTCCCGGGCGTCAAGGGTGCCAAGGTCAACGGCACGCTGACCCAGGAAGAGAACCTGGCCGACCTGGCCGGCCTGGAGCTGGCGTGGGACGCCTACCGCGCCGTCGAAGCCAACGCCAAGCCGGCGGACCAGCAGGGCTTCTTCAGCGCATGGGCCACGCTGTGGGGCCAGCAGTTGTCGCCGAACGAAGCGGCTGCACGCCTGAGCACGGACGTCCGCGCACCGGGCAAGTGGCGCACCAACGGCCCGCTGTCCAACCTGCCGGCCTTCTCGGCCAGCTTCAGCTGCAAGCCGGGCCAGCCGATGCAGCGTACCGACGCCGAACAGCTGCGTATCTGGCGCTGAGTGAAGAATCAGCGGTAAAACAGAAGGGCGCCCGCGAGGGCGCCCTTCTGCGTTATCAGTAGCACCGTGCGCTGCTCAGAAATCGTAAGCGGCAGTCAGGCGGACCGAGCGCGGCGCGCTGAAGTAGGTCCCCATGCCATAGGTATTGGATAGGGTATACGGTCCTTTCTCATAGGTCGCATCGGACTGCACCTGGCGGCGCTGGTTGAGGACGTTGAACACGTCCAGCCCCAGTGCCAACCGCTTCCGCGCGAACGCCGGGCGATACATCACGCCCAGGTCAAGGCGGGCGGTCCACGGCTGGCGGCCGGCATCGCCAGGACGCGACGGGCTGCCATTGCAGTAGTGGTACGACGAGCCATATCCCACCGGGTCACCCTCATCGGCACCGTAAAAGCCCAAGCAGGTTTTGGGGGCACCGGACATCACCTGCAGCGTGGCCGACGCCGTCCACTCGTCGGTGAACTGGTAAGCGCCGTATCCCTTCAACTGGTGACGACGGTCATTGGCCAGATAGCCGCCAGCATATTCCATCAGATAATACGAGTCCCAGTCCTGGGTCTTGGACACATCGCCTTGGCCGATGTCCGATTTTACCTGCCCTTCGGTGTTGCCGAAACTGCGCGACCATGTGTAATCCAGGCGCCCGTACCAGTTGCTGCGCATAGGGTGCTCGATGAACATGTCCACCGCGACATAGTCGCGCTTGGCCTTTCGCCCGTCCAGCCCCCAGTCTCCCGCACTCATGCTCACCGGCACATAGCCTGTGCCATCGCGCTTCTTGACCAGGAAGGTGTTGGTCTTGCCCGGATTGAAGATGACGCAGCCGGGGACATCCAGCGTGCTCGGGTCCACGCCCGCCGCCTTGAGTTTGTCGGCAATGCGGCCCCCATCACAGGTATCGTCGATAGCGGTCTGCAGGCGGCGGTAAGTCGCCTTGGCGCCACTGTTCCATGAGGCGCCGAAGGCCTTTTCGAACCCAACGATCAACTCATCCTGGTACTGGGAGGCCAGGTCCGAGGGCGCGACGCCGCGCGGATCGGGTGTCTGGCCATACTCGTTGTTGGACGAAACCGGGCCCGGTCCCAGAGGGTTGAGGCCGGTAGGGTTGCCGTTGGCATCAATGCCGCTGTAAGTAAAGTATTCACGGGTATAGGTCGACGCCGATGCTCCGCGGATGGCCACGCTGTTGGGCAGCGCCAGATAATACCGTCCCAGATTGGCGAACACTTTCAGCGACGCGTCGCCGGATACATCCCACGCCACACCCAGCCGCGGCGCCCATTGATTGCCGCTTTGCACGTAGGCTGTACCGGCGCTGTTGTAGTTGGTGAACTTGTCGTTGCGGAGCCCCAGGGTAAGCAGCCAATCCGGCGTCACCTGCCAGCGGTCTTCCAGGTAGTACGCCTTCTGCGCCAGCGACATGCTGGTGGTGGTGGAGAAGATATATTTCTGCACGAAGTAACCGTCACCACCCGGCGGGCGGATGCCGAAACCCGGTGAAGGCGAGGAGCCCGGGGCGATGCGGGAATAAATCCATGCATGGCCGGGACCGCTCATGGCCTGGCCTTCGTTGTTCGCATTGAAGGTCATGTTGTCGATGCCAGCGGTGAGCTCGTGGTCACCGATGCGGTACTGCAGGTCCACGCGCAGGCCGCGCGTGCTACTGCCTGCGTTGGCCGCCTTTTCATTGATCGCCGGTTGATCGTTGCGGATAGGCGAGCCCCCGGTGATGGACGGATCCTGGTTGTTGGCGCCGCTGATGAACGGGTTCGCAGAGCTAAGCGGATTCGAATCGAGATTGAGCTGTCGGCTCCGGCCCCACACCGCGCTCAGCGTCAGGTCGTCGCTGAGATAGCTGGTGAACTTGAAGATGTCATAGGTGTCTTTCAGCTTGGTGGTATTGGCGAAGGTGCCGGTGCGGCCTCCTTCGCTACCCGTCGCGTAGTCATACGCGCGAAGGTAGGCAGCATAGCGGTCCGTATTCTGGATACGCGTGTACTCCAACGTGTTGCTGTCGTTGATGTTCCAGTCGATCTTGCCGTAGAACTTCGGCGCATCGACGGCGTAATGCCCCCTCACCTGCTGAGCCGATTCAACGCTGGTGGTCGAGACGCCGCGGGATGTGGCGATCTCTCCGGCCACGTGGAAGAACAGCTTGTCCTCGATCAGCGGGCCGCTGACATACGCGCTGTGCGTTTTACGGTCGGCGGTGTCACCACGACGCGAGCGGTAAAGCGAACCGGAAAGAGTCGGATCCTGCAGCTCATAGCCTGCCCCCGGCGAATGAAGTGGGTAGCGGATGTCGCGTGGCGAGGAGGCCAGCGAACCGGGCTCCCAGGTAGTCTGGACGCCGTAGTGCCACTGGTTGGTGCCGCGCTTGCCGAGCTGGTTGATCACCCCACCGGTGGATCGGCCATAGCGGGCGCTGTAACCGCCGGTATAGGTCTCCTGCTGGTCGATGGAGCCATAAGGCAGGCTCACGCCACCGATGTTGTTGAGCGGATTGGTGGCATTGAAGCCGTTGAGGTAATAGGCATTCTCGCTGACGCTGGAACCCCCGAAGGAAAGCGCAGAGCGCGAGCCGTTGCCGAACGCGCCGCTGCCCGCCACAACGCCCGGTGCCAACAGCGCGATGGCTTCAGCACTGCGCCCCAGGGGTAGTACATCAAGCTGCTCGGAGGTGATGACCGACCGCGAAACGGTATTGGTGACATCAATCTTCGGCAGGTTGGCCGCCGTCACCGTGACCGTGTCCAGCGTATTGGCGACAGGCCCATCGAATGACACGTCGGTGCGCATGCCCACTGTCAGCTGCACGTTTTCGCGCTGCTGGACCATCTGCCCATCACGCTGCAGGGTGACCGTGTACTTGCCGACGGGCAACGAGCTGAGTGAGTATCGGCCGTTCGCATTGACCTCGGCAATGCGCTTCAGACCGCTGTCGCTCTCCACGATGATCGAGGCACCCGCAGCGCCCGGCACGCTGCCGTAAAGCGAGCCTGTGGTGCTCTGGCCTGCGGCGGTGCCCATGATCGACATCAGGGCTAATGCGATACTGCTGCGCCTCAATGCTGCGGCGTGGTTGCTGCTGCTCATGCAAGCTCCTTGTCCCAGAAGAAACAGGCCGCGGTCACCCGCCGATCTGCAACCCTGTTCTAACAAGCAGCTGAACCACACTCCTGCGACGAACGCGGATAATCATCATTCCAGCGTCCATACAGTCACTCGGTTTCGCATTCAGGCTTTTGACGTCGCGCAGGCACGACGATCGCAGCTCGGAATCCAGCCGATCACGAACCGCCCCTCAGGACGGGTAGTGACAGCGGTCCCCTGTACCCCACGATGCCAACCAGCGGAGCTGCGATCTCTAGATCGAAGACTTGATAAAAAGGGGACGGAGGGGATTAAGTCGTTTCCGGCCCCCCTGCATCGCGGGCGGGCCGGAAACGACTTAATCCCCTCCGTCCCCTTTTTCATTGTCAGACGCTGCGCAGGTGGTTGGGGCGCTTGGGTGGGCCGGGGGGGCGGCGCTTGAACGGGGGTTGGCCGCGCCAGTAACGGATCAGCAGCCAGCCGAACAGCATGCCCCCGAGGTGCGCGAAATGCGCCACTCCCGGCTGCCATCCTGTGGCACCGAGTACCAGCTCGCCGATGCCGAACAGGATCACGAACGTGCGCGCTTTCATCGGGATCGGTGGGAACAGCAGCATCACCCGCTGGTTGGGGAACAGCATGCCGTAGGCCAGCAGCAGCCCGAACACACCGCCGGATGCGCCCAGTACGGTCGCCGGGTTGTCCATCAGGCTGCCCACCAGCAGCTGGCACAGGCCGGCACCGGCCACGCACACCAGGTAATAGATCAGGAAGCGCTTCTCGCCCCAGGTCTGCTCCAACGCGGCGCCGAACATGAAAACGGCGAACATGTTGAAGAACAGGTGGCTGAAACTGCCATGCAGGAAGCCGTAGGTCAGCAGCTGCCAAGGCTGGAAATTACCGCCGGGTGAGAAGGCATCGAAGCTGCCCTGCAACGGCTGCAGCATGAACGGCGCGAACGTCGCATCGCCCAGCAGGAACGGTTGCTGCAGGAGGAACAGGATCGCATTGGCGATCAACAGCGCCTTGGTGACGGTAGGCAGTCGCGGAAGCATGGGGGTACCCTCGGGAACGGCCTCCATCATAGCGGCAGCGCCGCGGCGCGTCGGCACGCCCGGGCGAGGACAGGTTCAGCACGCGGCCAGGGTCAACCGGGCCCCCACAGCGCGGCATCCAGCGATGCGGATGGGTCGACGGCCTGCATCCGCACCCTGCCCCGCTCCACCGCCACGCCCTCGGCGCGCAGGCGCCGACTCTGCTCGCGCCAGCCTGTCGACCCTTCGGGCATGGCGATACGTCCGTCGGCACGCAGTACGCGATGCCACGGCAGCTCCGGGTCGTCATTCATGCCCAGCACGCGGGCAGTCAAGCGCGCGCGTCCTGGCAGCCCCGCACGTGCCGCGACCTGGCCGTAGCCCATCACCTGGCCGACCGGGATGGCACGGATCACCGCCAGGATGCGCTCACGCGCCTGTTCCGGCGTCAGCGCCGGAGCCGGGTCACCAGCAGCACCCCGCACAGCACCAGGACGGTGCCGGCGATCTGCGCCGGGCCCATGGGTTCGTCGAGCAGCCATAGACTCATCACGATGGTGGACACCGGCCCGAGCATACCGACCTGCGCGGCCAACGACGAGCCGATGCGTTTGACCGCCAGCATGATCGCCAGCACCGGTAGCACCGTGCAGGCCGTGGCATTGATCAGCGACAACCAGTGCACCGCGTGCGGTGCCTGCCATAGCACAGGCCACGGACGGGTCAGGCCGAAGTGCAGCAGCACCAGCGCGCAGGCCACGCAACTGGCCTGCGCGGTCAGGCGCACGGCACCGATGCGGGCCACGATCTGGCCGCTGCCGAACAGATACAAGGCATAGCTGATGGCACTGCCCAGCACCAGCAGGCTGCCGAGGATGATCTGCCCGCCCTCGCGCTGCAGATCATGGCCGAACGCCACCAGCACGCCGGCATAGCTGAGCGCCAGCGCCACCAGTTGCCAGCGGCCTGGTCGCTGTCGCGTCAGCACGACATGGATCAGCAATACCAAGGTGGGATTGAGGTACAGGATCAGCCGTTCCAAGGTCACGCTGATGTACTGCAGGCCCTGGAAGTCCAGCCAGCTGGACAGGTAGTAGCCGGTGAAGCCGAGCCACGCGATGCGTCCGCGGTCGGCCCAGGACAAGGGCGCGGCGCGGCGCGAAGACCACCAGGCCAACAGCAGAAACAGCGGCAGGGCCATCGCCATCCGCAGCGCAAGCAGCGTCGTGGCGTCCACGCCATGACGCAGACCCAGCTTGACGATGATCGCCTTGCCCGACGCGGCGATGGCGCCGATGGCTGCCAGCCCTACGCCGCCCACGGCGAGGCGGGCGGAGGACGTGGGGAAGGTCGAAGGGGTGTTCATGAGGCCGGTTATTGTCGCACGGGTTACGGGCGGGCCTGGCCTGTGGTGCTTTGGTGTGGTGGCTTGGTGTGGTGGCTTGGTGTGGTGCCCTGGTGTGGTGCCCCGGGGTAGAGCCGACTTCAGTCGGCTGGCGCTGACAGGCAGCCGACTGAAGTCGGCTCTACCAATGCCGTGCTCAGCGGTGCATCAACACGATTTCCTCGGCCGATGTGGGATGGATCGCCACCGTTGCATCGAACTGCGCCTTGGTCGCGCCCATCTTCACCGCGACCGCGAAGCCCTGCAGGATCTCGTCTGCGGCTTCACCGAGCAGGTGCACACCCACCACGCGTTCTTCCGGGCCGACGCAGACCAGCTTGAACATGCTGCGCTGGGTGCCGTCGGCCAGTGCCTGCAGCATGGGCCTGAAATTGCTGTGGTAGATGCGGACGTCGTCGAACTGCTGGCGGGCCTCTTCTTCGCCAAGACCGACTTTGCCCAGCGGTGGGTGCGAGAACACCACGCTGGGAATGTTGTCGAAATCCATCTTCGCCTGCGGCTTGCCGCCGAACAGGCGGTCCATGAGGTGGCGCGCCGTGGCGATCGCCACCGGCGTCAAGCCTTCCTTGCCGGCCAGGTCGCCCACCGCATGCACGCTGGGAACGGAGGTCGTCTGCCACTCGTCGACCCTCACTTCGCCGCGCTCGCCGATCTGCACGCCAACCTGCTCCAGCCCCATGTCCCGGGAGTTGCCACGTCGGCCGATCGCAAAGAACACCTTGTCGAACACACTGTCCAACGGGCCGTCGTGGCCCAGTACACGCACGCGATCGCCCTCGCTGTCGCGCTGGAGTTCGCGCAGCCGGTAATTGAACTGGATCCGTACCCCCTGATGGCAGAGATTATCCGCCAACTGCGCGGCGAGTTCGCCATCGAAGCGGTCCAGCAGGCGACTACCGCGCACCAGCATCGTCACTCGACTGCCCAGCGCCTGCAGCAGGCCAGCCAACTCCACGGCGATGTAGCCACCGCCGACGATGGCAACGTGGTCCGGTGCATCGCACAGGTTGAAGAAGTCGTCCGAGACGAGGCCCAGTTCCGCACCGGGAATGTCCGGGCGCTGCGGGTGAGCACCGGTGGCCAGCACGATGTGCTCGCCGCTGATGCGCACGCCATCGCTGCACTCCACCGTGTGCGTGTCCACCAGTCGCCCGCGGCGCGGCACGCGCACCACGCCCGTCTCGTCCAGCCGCTTGCGATAACTGACGTGGATGTTCTCGATATACCCCTGGCGATGGACGATCAGTTCTTTCCAGGACAACGCGGGACGCAGCGGCACGTCGAATCCCATCGCACGCGCCAAGCCGATACGGCCGGCGAGATCGGCGGCCAGCCACATCGCCTTCTTCGGCACGCAGCCGACATTGACACAGGTGCCGCCGAGCTCATCCGGCTCCAGCATCGCGACGCGCTTGCCGTACTGTGCGGCGCGGAAGGCGGCCGCCAGGCCACCGGAACCGCCGCCGAGGACAATCAGGTCGTAGTCATGGGAAGTCGTGGTCATCGGCATCGCTCGCGTCGTTACGTATCAGGGTCCTACAGGGCAAGAGCATGCCATGTCCCGCTGCGCGGCAGACGTGACGACGCCCGCTCAGCGGGCTGCCACCGTGCGGCGCATCGGCGGCAGGCGCAGGTAGGTCAGTGCGCGCCACAGCCATTCCATCGGCCCGTGGCGGAAACGCGCCAGCCATGCATGGCTGATCACTACCTGCGCGGCGAACACCGCCGATGCAAAGGGCAACTGCCAGACCCGCGGCATCTGCTCGAAGAAACCCATGCCGGGCGCGTAGAACACCCACGTGCACAGCAACGACTGCAGCAGATAGTGGGTGAGCGCCATGCGTCCTGGTGCTGCCAGCCAGCCCAGCGCGTGGCGCGCTTGCACGATCCACGCCAGGTAGCCCAGCGCCATCAGCAGGCTCGCGACCGCCGCCAGTGCATAGGACAGTCCGGTCTGTACGGTGAACTCGCCGGGCGCCAGATACGGATTCCACACTGCGCTGATCACCATCAGCAGCAGACCAAGTGGCATCGCGATCCAGCGCAGGCGTGCGTACAGCGTCGCATGGCGCTGTGGATCGGACAGTGCGCCGCTGCGCGTGAACCATGCGCCCAGCAGGAACATGCCGAAGATCTCCGGACCGGTGATCAGGATGCCGCCGACCATGTGGCGCACATCGGCCAGCCGCTGCAGGGTGCCCTGCCTCCACGTGCCATGACCGTAGGCCTGGCGCTGCGCTTCAATGATGTCCTGCGCCGTACGCAGGCTTCCTGCGCTGTCCAACGCAGTGCCGCCCTGCGCGGCCGCCCATACCAGCAGGGCGAACAACAGGGTCAAGCCGACCGCGAAGGCGTACACCAGGACGCCGGCGACGGGCAGCACCGGCACCGGCCAACGCCGTGTGCCCAGCAGCAGAAATGACAGCAGGCCGTACACCATCAGGATATCGCCGGACCACACCAGCAAGGCATGGCAGGCACCGATCAGCATCAGCACCACGCTGCGCCGCAGGTAGATCGGCGTGAACGCGCGGCCGGCCTCGTCGGCACGTCGTGCCATCACCGCGAAACCCGCACCGAACAGGAAGGAGAACAACAGGAAGAACTTGCCCTGCACCAGCACGTAGACCAGCGCGTCCGCTGCGTAATCCAGCCCTTGCCAGTGCGGGTCGATGCCGGTGAAGGAAAGATCGAGCGGCCCGCTGAACGCTTCGATGTTCATCAGCAGGATGCCGAACAGGGCCACGCCACGCAGGATGTCCATCACCGTAATGCGGTCGGCGTCCGCGAACGGCGGCAGGGAGGAAGTCGCGATGGTCACGGGGAATCCGGGAAGGCGGGGCATCATTATGCGGTGAGGGTGGATCGAACGGGTTAGACCCCCTCGCGGGCGGCTGCCTCAAAGCTACGTGCCAGAGGCCGGGCGGTGAGGCTGCGGGGGACGGCAAAAACTGCGTCCATGCGTGCCTCGTTTCGCGCCATCCATGGCGCTCAACGCCCCCGCCCAGCCCCACCGCCCGCCCCCCTGACAGGTTCCGGGGCCGCCAGCCGCGTAATAAAGAAAAAAGAAAAGCGGTAGCGCCGACCCATGGTCGGCGAGCGCAGCGGGCCGTTGGCGGGAACATTCCGCCGACCATGGGTCGGCGCTACCGATCCGCCACCCCGCCCCGCGACCCACCGCCCTGCAGCTGTTGACGTTGACGTTGACGCTAAAAAAAACGGCCCGCTTGCACGGGCCGTTCGAAACACTGCAACCACTGGCACTCAGTGCTGGTGGCCGCCGTCGCCGTGCACGTGGCCGTGCTGGACTTCTTCTTCGCTGGCTTCGCGCACGTCGATGATTTCAACGTCGAAGTGCAGATCCTTGCCGGCCATCGGGTGGTTGAGGTCGACGTCGACCACGCTCATGCCCACCTTCTGCACCGTCACCGCACGCGCACCGAAGTTCGTCTGCAGCACGACCTGCGCGCCCGGCACCAGCTTCTCTTTGCCGAAATGCTTCTTCGGCACGCGCTGGGTCAGGCCCTCGCGGCGCTCGCCGTAGGCATCGGCCGACGCAACGTCAACGCCGAAGGTGGCGCCCGCTTCCTTGTCTTCCATCGCCTTTTCCAGGCCCGGAATGATGTTGCCGTGGCCGAACAGGATGGCCAGCGGCTCACGGTCCTTGGACGATTCGATCGGCTCCTGGCCGACTTCGGAAACGGTGTAGTGGAAACGGACGACGCGGTCTTTTTCGATCTTCATGCGTAACTCTGTCTGGTAGCTGCCGAGGGCAGGCGGGAGGGGGCGGGTTGCCGCCCGACGGGTACGCCGCCATCATGGCGGCCTATCTGAGGTCGCGCATTATCCGGAGATCATGGACATGACGCCAGTTTCGCCCGGCCTGCGCCGTTTCTTTTCCCTCGCCGCGACGCTCGCCCTCTCCGCCACACTGAGTGGATGCGGTGGCGGCAAAGCGTCCCGCCCCGCCCCGCCCCCTGCCCCGTCCGTCACCCAGGTCTGGCCCAGCGTGTCGCCGGCCAACCCGCAGGTGGCCAACGCCGTGCTGATGCGCGCCATCGGTCTGGTCGGCACACCGTATCTCTACGGGGGCAACACCCCTGAGTCGGGCTTCGACTGCAGCGGCCTGGTGACATATGTCTATCGTGAAATGGTCGACCTGAAACTGCCACGCACCTCGCGCGAGCTGGCCGCCGTGCAGGGCCCGAAGATCGAACCCCAGCGCTTGGCGACGGGCGACCTGGTCTTTTTCGGCAGCCGCGGCAACGTCAGCCACGTGGGCATCTATGTCGGCGAAGGGCGCTTTGTGCATGCCCCCAGCACCGGCGGCACGGTCCGGCTGGATTCGCTGGGCGGACACTACTGGAAGGACCACTACACAGGAGCCAAACGCGTCCTCCACTAACGTGAATAGGGCAGATGACCCAAAACGTGATGGCCATCACACCCTTTCCAACGAAACTTTAACGGAATTTGTACTTATTTGACGCTTTCGCAAGGCATGATTGCCCATCGCTTCTAACCCTGTGACCGCCGAGTGACGACCGACGAACTGATGTGTGAAGGCCAGCGCGCCGTAAATTCACCTCGCCTGACCCAGCGCATCACGCGCGTCGCCCTGCTCTCGCTGACCCTTGCACTCACCAGTGCACCGGCCTGGGCACAGAGCGCACCGGTCGCCGTACCGACCGACACCGCCATCACCGCAGTGAAGGCTGCTGCCAAGGCCGAGCCGGTCGCTGCCACCCGCAGCCGCGCCGATGCCGCCGCCAGCGCCACCCTCGCCGCCCTCCTTCCCCACCTTGCCGCCAACGACAGCATTCCGCTGATGGACCGTTCGGCGATGGTCGCCGGCGACCTCAGCCGCCTTCTCGCCAACTACGACACCAGTGCCTCCGGTTCGATCGTGGTCGGTGGTGCCGAAGAGAACGGCAAGATCCAGTCCGTCCTGCGCCGCGCGATGACCCTGCTGGGCACGCCCTATCGCTGGGGCGGCAACACCCCGGACAGCGGCTTCGACTGCAGTGGCCTGGTCGGCTACGTCTTCCGCACTGCGCTGGGCATCGAACTGCCGCGCGTGTCGCGTGACATGGCCAGCGACCGCCAGAACGAACTGATTGCCGACCGTACGGCGCTGAGCGAAGGCGATCTGGTCTTCTTCGGCCGCAAGGGACGGGTGGACCACGTCGGGATCTACGTCGGCGAGGGCCGGTTCCTGCATGCGCCGAGCACCGGCAAGGACGTCCGCGTGGACACCCTGCTGACCGGCTACTGGGGTAACAAGTTCATGCAGGCACGCCGCGTCGACCTGTAACCGGTCACGCCGTACCCGCTCCGAAAGCCGCTGCCCTGCAGCGGTTTTTTTTTGCCTCCCACCTGCGAGCTGCGTGGCCGGTCCTGACCGCCGACCGCGTTCGCATGGTGTATCCCCCGGATTGGATCCAGGGGTGGCTGTGGCAGCAATGCCCGGCCGGGGGCGCGGCGTGGGGCGGCACGTACGCACTTTTTTCATCCAGGGCCGCCCCTCTACAAGGACAGGTGAGGCATGGCGGTGGTCTCTGATATCCAGGCACGTTGCGCGATCTGGTTCGGCCAGCCACTTGCGACCGAGCGGGCAGCGCTGGCGGCGGTCGGCTGGCAGGTGCGCAGCGTGGATCCCCTGCAGCCGCAGGCCGTGGGCTTGCGTGGCCGGGACCAAGTGGTTGGCGTCATCGATCTCCGGCAGATTCCCGCTCTCGCGCTGACGGCGGTGACCGAGTGGACGCAGCGGCACGATCACCTGCCGCTGCTGGCCGTGCTGCCTTCAGGGGTAAGCAGCCCTCCCCCCAGTTGGCAGCCGCTTCTTGATGCGTGCCAGGGTCACTTCAGCCTGCCGCTGGAACAGCAGGCACTGCTTGAGCAGCTTGCGCATCATCCACAGCACACCAGCACCGACGCCGACAGCCCTGCACAGCGCCTTATCGGCGACAGCCCCGCGCTGCTGGCCACCCGTGCATCGCTATTCAAATTCGCCCCGGTCGACCTGCCGGTCCTGGTGACCGGCGAAACCGGGACCGGCAAGGAGCTCGCCGCACACGCGCTGCATGCCATGTCCGCGCGCGCGGATCATCGGTTCATGGCCGTCAACTGTGGCGCGATCCCGGCCAACCTGGTGCAGTCGGAACTGTTCGGCCACGAGCGCGGCGCGTTCACCGGCGCGGCGCAGCGACGTCTGGGCCTGTTCGAAAGCGCGAGCGGTGGCACGGTGTTCCTCGACGAGGTTGGCGACCTGCCTCTGGATGCGCAGACCAGCCTGTTGCGCGTGCTGCAGGAAGGCACCATCGAGCGCGTGGGCAGCAGCCAGCCGTTGCGGGTGGATGTGCGTGTGCTGGCGGCCACCCATGTCGATCTGGAGCAGGCCGTCGCCCAAGGACGCTTCCGCCGCGATCTGTTCTACCGCCTCAACGTGCTGCGGCTGGCCATGCCGGCCTTGCGTGAGCGCAGCGGGGATGTGCTGGTGCTGGCGGAGCATTTCCTGCGCCAGTTCCGTGCACGCCACCCCGGCCGTGCACGGGGCTTCAGCAGTTGCGCGCGGCAGGCCATGCAACGCTTCGACTGGCCGGGCAACGTGCGCGAGCTGCTCAACCGGGTTCAACGTGCGGCGATCGTGGCCGACGGTGAGCTGATCGAGCCGTCGGATCTGGATCTGGTTGCGACCCTGCCGGCGGCTGCGCGTGCGCTGCTGCAGAGCGCACGCGAGCAGGTGGAGCGCGATCTGCTGGTGCAGGCGTTGCGCGAGAATGAGTTCAACGTCTCTGCCTGCGCACGGCACATGCAGGTATCGCGGGTGACGGTGTATCGGCTGTGCCGCAAGCACCAGGTGGAGTTGCCCGCGATACGGTGAATCCATGTCTGTCGTCGCCGGTAGCGCCGAGCCGTGTTCGGCGGGAGAACAAAAGCGCCGCGCTGCGCGCTCGCCGACCCTGGGTCGGCGCTACCGGGATCCGTGGGGACTCAACGCACGCGGTTGGTAGCGCCGAGCCGTGCTCGGCGGGAGAACAAAAGCGCCGCGCTGCGCGCTCGCCGACCCTGGGTCGGCGCTACCGGGATCCGTGGGGACTCAACGCACGCGGTTGGTAGCGCCGAGCCGTGCTCGGCGGGAGAACAAAAGCGCCGCGCTGCGCGCTCGCCGACCCTGGGTCGGCGCTACCGGGATCCGTGGGGACTCAACGCACGCGGTTGGTAGCGCCGAGCCGTGCTCGGCGGGAGAACAAAAGCGCCGCGCTGCGCGCTCGCCGACCATGGGTCGGCGCTACCGGGATCCGTGGGGACTCAACGCACGCGGTTGGTAGCGCCGAGCCGTGCTCGGCGGGAGAACAAAGGCGCCGCGCTGCGCGCTCGCCGACCCTGGGTCGGCGTTACCGGGATCCGTCCCATTCAACGCACGCGGTTGGTAGCGCCGAGCCGTGCTCGGCGGGAGAACAAAAGCGCCGCGCCGCGCGCTCGCCGACCCTGGGTCGGCGCTACCGGGATCCGTGCCCATTCAACGCACGCGGTTACAGCATGTACGGCACCTTGAAGGCCAGGCTGAAGTCGGGCGCGTCCGGGGTGAGGCCGATGCCCAGCAGGCTGACCAGGGTGGTCTTCTGGTTCAGTGCATAGGTAACGCCCAGGTTGAATGTCGCGGCATTCGCATCACTGCCGATCACCTTCATCCACTGCCCGTTGCTGTACCGCGTGGACGCACGCGCACTGAGCTTGTCGCTGAAGGAAATGCTCAGGCTGGTACGCTCGTTGAACGCAAACGCCACGCCGGCGCCGAAGTAGTACGAGCCCCCCAGCTTCACATCCCCGGGATTGACCGTATCCGGATTACCGTCGATGTCATCGAAACTCTGTTTGAATGAGTGGATGTAGCCCGCATTCGCGAACAGGATCGCCGGGTCTGCCGTCTTGACGATGGACAGGCCGATGTTGGCTTGCCATACCCCGTTACCGGTGGGCTGGTCCTTGGGCACGGCGAACCGGATGTAGTCATCGTCATCGCGTTCCAGCACCGTCCAGTCCACGCCGTACGGCGCGCGCCCGGTGGGGGCGGTGACGCCGGCAGTCAGCACGGTCTCGGGCCGCCAGCCGCGTTCGCCGAACACCTTATAGTTGGCCCCCAGACTGACGTCGCCGATCCCGTTGCCGGTCGTCTCTTCTTCGGCGATCGCCGCAGCGGAGCCCCCTGCGCCCCCCTTCTGGTACACGGTCTTGCGTGCAATCCATGGAACATCCATGTTGACCGTCAGGGTAGGACTGATGCCCCAGCGTGCCGCCAGGTTGTAAGTGATCGAATCGGATTCGACGTTCTCGATGCCGATGTTGCCCAGGAAAATCGCGTCCAGTGCAAGGAAGCCATTCAAGGTCAACTGCTTTCGGTCATACCGTGCATAGGTAATGCTGTTTTCCACCGTGAACCGACGCGAGAACAATGCGGCCTGCTGCTGCTTCACATCATCCACGCTGCGTCGGGCGGCCTGTTTTGCCTGCTGTGCTTCGGCTGCAGAGCTGGCGTACCCCTCGCCACCGCCCACTGAAGCAGGGGGTTGGTCAGGCAGGGGGGGCGGAGCGGGCGGGCCCGCCGTGGCGACCGAGGCTTTGCCCGACAGGCGCGCCTGCATGGCCTGCACCTGCATGTCGAGCTCGCGCAGCCGGCGCACTTCCTGCGCGTAATTGGCTTTCAGTGATTCCAGTTGAGCCATCAGAGCCTGCACGTCAGCGTGTTCGCCTGACGTCGCCTGTGCGTGGACCGTGGCGGTACTTCCGATGTAGACCAGCGCCGCCAGCGCCAGTGGGGTGAAGCGGTGTGTGGTGTGCATGTCCCTTTTCCGGTGAGTGCCATTCCCCCTTTGCCCGACCGATCTATTGGCCCGGCCCGATCCCGCGCGTCAGTGCCATTGCCTGCGCGATGTTCTGCGTCAACGGGGTGTTGCTGGCCAGGTTCTGCCGGACCAGTTCAATCTGCAGGCGATTGCCCACCTGTTGGCCATCGCCGGCCAGGGCGATGCTCTGCCCTACGCTGCCGTTGCGGATCCACTGCTGCACTTCGCCGACGCCGTCCAGCTGCAGCAGCAGGCGCGCCTGGTTGTTGTCGAAGGACGCCGTAGCACGCGCTCCGCCCTGCTGGGCGCTCGCCGTGCCGACCTCACTGCCGGTCATGGCCGGTACCTCACCATCGCGCAGGGTCAGCGAGGTGACATTGCGCGCGACATTGCCATCACCGGCCACCTGCACGCTCTGCACCAGCCCGGATGCGTTGGCCAGACCACTGCTGTCCACGCTGGCGATGCTGCCGCCCTGCGGCAGCGGCGCGTCAACGGCGGTGATGCTGACGCTGGGGGTGAAGCTCACTTTCGGCGTCCTGCCCTGGCGGAAGTCCATGCCCAGCGTCAGCGCGCCCTGCATGGCGGTGCCGTTGGCGGCCTGCCACTGCGAGACCATGGTGACGCCGAACCAGGCCACGTTGTTGCCGCCGACCGTGTAGCGCCCGCGCATCAGGTTGAGTTCCGGATCGGGTATTTCGGTCAATCCATTGCCACGCGGTTGCTCGGCCAGTACCGCAGCGGGCATCAACCCCAGCAGCGCGGTGGCCAGTAGCAGAAGACGGGTATCCATGGCGGTTCTCCTTCAGAACAGGTCGGCGTGGCTGAAGCCGAAGTCGACCAGCTCGGCATCGGTGATCGGCCCTTGCCGCGCGTACAGTGCGCGGGCGCTGGGTCGTTCGTTGGGTTGCAGCAGTACGCTGTTGCGATCGAAGTCACTGCCGATGACGATGAAAACGGCACGCGACGGCCATGCTTCAAGAAATTCAGCCAAGGGCAGGCTGCGGTTGCCAAGGATCGGGTCGGCGACTTCGACGATGTCGCCGCGCACCTGCTTCATCACCACGAAATGGCGGAAGCCACGCACATCCATCAGCACCAGGCCGGGCACGCGCAGGTTGCGCAGTCGGGCCTCATCAACGCGGTAGCCGCGGCCCCGCATGCCCATTGATTCGACATAACGCTTGATATCCAGCAACGAGAAGCCGCGATCACGTACCAGCTGTTGATCGGACACCCCCATCATTCCTTCAATCACCGTCGCTTCGTCGGCATCCAGGTGATAGGCGTACTTGAGGATGGTTGCCAGCGCCGCAGCGCCGCAGCTGTAGTCCGTGTGCTGTCGCACCAGGTTGCGGAAACGCCGTTCCTGCATGCTCTCCACGCGTTGTTCGATCAGTGCGCCATTGGGCAGCACGCCACTGAACCTCACTTCGCCGGCCCGCGCCGCAACGGCGCTGCTCGACACGACCACGCCCAGCAGCAGGCTTGCGATCCAGGACACGTGCATTGCAACGGCTCCTTCCAAGAAAGGAGCCCCTGCCCCAAAGGGGGAGATGGAACAGGGGCTCCCGGGGAGCCCGGTCATTGGCGGATGACCGGGTTTGTTGCGCTCAACGCAGTCAGCCTGCGAAAGCGGTCACGCCTGGTCGTTACTCGCCGCCGCCGCCGCCCGGTGCCGGACCGGTCGAGGGCTGTGCGACGGCCAAGGCCAGGCTGTTGGCCTGCAGGTTGCCGCTGCCGGAGGCCACGTTCACGCCGATGTTGCCCGACGCGTTGGAGAACGCACTGCCGTTGAGGCCAGCGGTGTTGGTGGCATTGACTGCCACCCAGCGCGAGGTGCGGACGGTGCCGCTCAGGCTGGCATACAGGTCAGCCACGCCCAGTTCGACGAACTGGCTGGTGCCTTCCTCATCGGTGTCGAACGCGATGCCACCGACGCCGTCACGGTACGGGTTGTCGGTTGCGTTCTGGATTTCGTCATCCAGGTCGATGTGCCCGGTGGGGTTGCCACTGGCGTGCGGCAGTGCGCCGCTCCAGCTGTCCAGGTAATAGTTGTCCTGCTGGTAGGCGTTGCCGGTTCCCTGATAGGTGCCAGCACCGATAGCAAGCGTGGCGCCGGCCACACGACCACGCAGGCTGACTTCAGTGGTGTCACTGAAGCGCTGCACGTAACCGGCGTTGGTCACCGAGTTGCCGCTGGATACCTGGTTGGAGGAAATGCTCGACTGCGCCATGGCGGCGGTCGCTACGGAAGCGGCAAGCGCGTTCTTCTGCGCGTTGTTGTTGCCCGACGCGACGTTGACACCGATGTTGCCCGAAGCCCCCGAGAACGCATTGCCACCCAGGCCGGCCGCGTTGGTCACGCCTTCGTTCATGGTGGTGTTGCCGCCCACACCCTGGTTGACGAACACCTCGGCATCGGCCATGCCGAAGCTGAAGGAGGCATCGGCCGCGGAAAGCGAAGCGGCGTTGTCCTGCGCGTTGTTGTCACCAGCGGCGACGTTGAAGCCCAGGTTGCCCGAGGCACCCGAGGCGACGTCGTCGGAGATGGTGGCGGTGTTGTCCAGCATTTCGTTGGACGCATCGTTGGCGCTGATGGTCTGGCGGTTGTCGATGACGGCGATGGCGGCCGAATCGAGATCGATGGCACCGGTGATCTCCGGATCGCCGGAGAAGTTGATGTCCGAGCTCAGGCGCAGGTCCTTCTCCAGGTTCACGTCCACGCCGTGGTTGTTCTTTTCCTTGCGCTCATCGGCGGAGATGTTGCTGGTCTCGTTGACCGTGACATCGCGGGTGTGGTCCACGTCGGAGAAATCGACGTTGGACCGGTTGGTGGCGGTATTGGTCGTGGTGCTGCTGTAGCGCACGTTCGACGTGGTGTTGGCCGTGTTGTTGGTGGTGCTGGTGTTGTTGGTGGTATTGGTGTTGCGCGTGGTGTTGCGCACCAGGTTGCGGCTGTCGTTCAGCGTGTAGTTGTCGTTGTCGGTATCGGTGTTGGTGTTGCTGGTCACGTTGTTGCGGGTGACGTTGCGGGTATCGTTCAACGTCCAGTTTTCATTGACGTTGTGGTTGTGGTTGATGTTCGCGCTCTGGTTCTGGTTGTCAGCTGCAGAGGCGGTTGCCACGACGCCTGCAATGGCCATGGCGAGTACAGTCCCTTTTACGATCGCTTTCATGGTGCCTTCTCTCTCATCAGTGGTGTAACGGGTGGGTACCACTCACGGGGTGCCGTGCACGGCCATACCGAGGATGTTGGCCGTATCGTTTCCTGCTCCCGCGATTTGATTGAGTTGCAGGACACCATCGAACCCCTGCAACGCCGACGCTGCCACGCCGACGTTGCGGGTGCCCATGGCGTCGCCGTCACCGGCACTGCCCTGCCCCCCTGCTGACGCGGGTACGCGCGCTGCGGCAAGTGCCGCGTCGTCGGACTCGCGTATTCCTTCACGGGCCAGCGTCGCGCTGACGATGTTCACCATCGTGTTGGCGATGCCGCTGGCCTGGTTGATCGTTGCGATGCCACTGGCGCCCTGCAACGCCTGGCCGTCGATGTGCGCGCTGGCATGCAGCGGGCCATCCAGCAGCACGGTGTTGCGTGCCGAGGTGCTCCGCGCATCGATATCCACGTGCGCCTGGCCCCCCTGCGCCATGCCGATCAGGTTGGCTTGGGCATTGAGATCACCGGCGGCCTGGTTGATCGCGATGAGGCCGTTGGCACCCGCCAGCGCGTGGCCCTCGATGCGTGATTGATTGAGGTAGCCCAGCATGCCGGCGTACTCGTCGGCAAACGCCGCACACGGCAGCAGCAGGCCCGCCATCAGCCATGCGCCGCACCGCTTCATTTGCCACCTGCCGGGGCGCCGCCCATCGGGAACTGGGCCAGCGCACCGCGCACCGTATCGCCGATGCCGCGGGTACTGTTGCCCATCGCACTCAGTGGGCCGCTGAGCGCGCCGCTGATCTGGTTGCCGGAAATCATGCCGCCGTTGCCGCTGCCCAGCCGGCCTACCGCGCCGCCGAGCGCCGTGGTGGTGACCCGCTCCACGGTGGTGCTGCCGGTATGCGCGGGAGCCGTGCCCTGGCCAGCACCCAGCCCAGCGAAATCGTCGTCGCTGAGCTCGGCCATGCCGTTGGAGGTGCCCAGTGCCGCGCTGACTTCGCGCTGTGGCGAGGGATCGGCGATCAGGGCAATGCCCGGAGGCGCCGGACGGTAGGCGGTGCGGGCGTGCACGTCACGCAGCAGCACCATCTCACCTGGACGCGCGTTGACACCTTGACGCGCACCGGAGGCCCCGGCAACGGCGGGGCACGCCGTCAGCACGATCAGGCTGGCCATCAGGTAGGTATTGCGCGTGCTGCTGTCCATGCCGCTCTCCCGTTACGTATGGAGAGGGGAACGCAGCATTCGTGCCAACTACGCAGGGCCCGCCTGGCAAGGGAATTCGTGGCTCAGGGCGGGGCGTTGTGGATGCCGACCGTTACACCCGGGTGAATGCCGGGCGCTCGATGAATCAGCGAAGGCGACCGCCCCGCCTGGCGCGGGCGCGGGTGTATCACCCCTGTTACAGGGGATGACACACCCCCGTACGCCCCCGCTTCAGCTGCCGATGTTCGTACGCCGGTAGTGACGGCCCATGGGCTGACTGTGCTCACGCGCGTGGCGCGGGATCCGGATCGTCGATACCCACGTTGGTGGATGGATTGTCATACACCGCCTGGTCCAGCAGGCCGGTCTCCTTGGCCACCAGCACCGGCACCAGCATCTGCCCGGTGACATTGGTCATGGTGCGCATCATGTCCAGGATGCGATCGATGGCGTACAGGTAGCCGATGGTCTCCAGCGGCAATCCGGCCGCACTCAGCACCACCGTGGCCATCACCACCGCCGTGCCCGGCACACCGGCGGTACCGAAGCTGCCCAGCACCGAAGCAATCAGCACGATCACGTACTGCTCCACCGACATCGGCACACCGCTGTACTGCGATATGAACACTGCACACAGCGCCGGATAGATCGCCCCGCAACCATCCATCTTGATGCTGGCACCCAGCGGCACCGCGAAGGAACCGTAATCTTTGTTGACGCCCAGGTTGTGGGTGATCGAACGCAATGCGACCGGCATCGCCGCGAAGCTGGACGAGCTGACGAAGGCCACCTGCATGCCCGGCGCGGCCCCGCGGAAGAACTTCAGCGGGTTCAGGCCGTGCGCCAGCAGCAGCGTGCTGTACACCACCACGATGTGCAGGGTGCACGCGATGTACAGCGCCAGCACGAAGTTGCCCAGCGGCAGCAGCTTCTCGAAACCGTAGCTGCCCACCAGCGCGGCGATCAGGCCGAACGTCCCGATGGGGGTGACTTCCAGCACGAAGCGGGTCACCTGGATCATGATCTCGCTCAACTGCCCGACCAGCAGGCGGGCCTGGGTGACTTTCTCGCCCAGCTTGACGATGGCGAAGCCGACCAGCCCGGCGAAGAAGATCACCGGCAGGATCGAGCCCCGTCCGGCGGCCAGCACGGTCTCACCGGCGGCATTGACGCGCGTGCCGATGCCACTGAGCGCATAGAAGACATTCGACGGCACCACGTCCAGCAACACCTGGATCACGCTGGGGACTTCGCGCTGCACGTAGTTGTGCGGCATCGCCAACTGCAGTCCCCCGGTACCGGGCTGCATCACCGTGCCGACCAGCAGGCCGATACCGACGGCCAGCGCAGCGGTGATGACGAACCACAGGAACGTGCGGCCACTCAGCGCGGCGACCGATTTCTGGCCACTGAGCGAGGAGATGGCATTGATGACCGCGAAAAACACCAGCGGCACCGCGATCATCTTGATCAGCGTCACGTACAGGTCGCCCAAGGGGCCGAACCAGGTTTCGGCAGCCGGGCCCATCAACCAGCCGGCCAGGGCGCCAAGGACGAAGCCTGCGACCACGCGTTGCCAGAACGGGATGCGCAGCCAGGCAGAGACCAGCTTCATGGAAATTCCAGGGGGAGAGAATACTGATCGCACCTTAGCCCAACCCAGCTTCGGGTACGACAGCCCGAGCGGCAAATCAGCGTGTCATCGGCGTGCCTTGTCGTACGCGTCATAATGAACGCCTGTTCCGTTTCGTGAGGGCCCGCTGTCCATGATCCGTACCACCACCCTGCTCGCCGCCACCGCCGCCACGCTGCTGCTGGGCGCCTGTTCCAGCACGCCGCAGGCAGCGGGACCTGCCGGCCTGACGGTCGCGGTGCCTGCCGTGACCCACCCGGATGGCGAGACCCCGCAGTGGTGGTACCGCAGCGGCGCCGCCCAGGCCGCCGGCAATGGCGCCATGAACGGCAAAGCGAAGAACGTGATTCTGTTCCTCGGCGATGGCATGAGCCTGACCACCGTGGCCGCCGCGCGCATCTTTGAAGGCCAGCGCAAGGGCAGCTCGGGTGAAGAAAACCTGCTGTCCTGGGAGCACTTCCCGGCGACGGCATTCAGCAAGACCTACAACGTCGACTCGCAGACCCCGGATTCGGCCGGCACCATGACCGCCATCACCACCGGCGTGAAGACCCACATGGGCGCCATCGGCGTCAGTGCGGGCAAGCGTCCGGACTGTGCCGACAGCCTGCAGAAAGGCCTGTTGAGCTGGCTGCAGCTGGCCGACAGCGCCGGCATGGCGACCGGCATCGTGTCGACCGCGCGGCTGACCCACGCCACCCCGGCCGCCACGTACGCCCATTCGCCCGAGCGCAACTGGGAAAACGACACCGACCTGACCGAAGAGGCCAAGGCCGCCGGCTGCAAGGACATCGCCCAACAGCTGCTGTCCACTGCACGCTTCGGCCGCGGCCCGCTGGTCGCCCTGGGCGGTGGCCGCGGCGAGTTCACCACCGTGGAAGAACGCGATCCCGAATACGACGACAAGGTCGGCCAGCGCCTGGACGGGCGCAGCCTGGTCACCGAATGGCAGCAGGCCCATCCGCAGGGTGCCTACGTGTGGAATGCCGCGCAGCTCAAGGCCGCCGGCAACGCGCCGGCGATCCTTGGCCTGTTCGAGCCGGACCACATGCAGTACGAGCACGAGCGCGCGCAGGATCCGGGCGGTGAGCCCAGCCTCGCCGAGCTGACCCGCACCGCCATCACCAACCTGTCCCGGCACCAGGAAGGCTACGTCCTGATGATCGAAGGCGCGCGCATCGACCACGCCAACCACAGCGGCAACGCCTACCGTGCGTTGACCGACACCGTAGCGATGTCCGACGCGGTGCGGGTGGCGACCGAACTGACGAAGGATGACGACACGCTGATCATCGTCACCGCCGACCATTCGCACACCCTGAACTTCGTCGGCTATCCGGCGCGCGGCAACCCGATCCTGGGCAAGGTGAAGGACAAGGGCGGCGAAGACGGGCTGGGCGCACTGGATCTGGCACGGGACGGGGGCGGCCAGCCGTACACCACGCTGACCTACGCCAATGGCCCGGGCTTCACCGGCGCCACCAACCAGCAGCCGGCCGGCCCGAAGCGCTACCCGCACAATCCGTCCAGCTTCGACCCGTCCACCGGCCGTCCCGACCTGACCGCGGTGGATACCGAGCACCCGGATTACATGCAGGAAGCGCTGGTGCCGGGCAAGAGTGAATCGCACGGTGGCGAGGACGTGGGCATCTGGGCGCGCGGTCCGGGCAGCAAGGCGATCCGCGGCACGCTGGAGCAGAACGCGATCTACCACATGATCGTGCAGGCTACCCCGCGCCTGCGTGCGCGGCTGTGCGAAGCCGGCACCTGTGATGGCAACGGCGTACCGGTGGAACTGCCGGCGCCGGTGAAGTTCGAGCGGAAACCGGCTGCCGAGTAAGGCGCTGGCTGGGAGGATGTGAAGCGAAGGCGGCGACCCCTGCGGGTTGCCGCCTTTTCTTTCACTTGGACAAAGGCAGACCGATCCGTTAGACCTTATGGAGGACTGAGGAGAGCAGGTCATGACCTACGATCACACGCGTGCGCTTGAACTTCTGAGGCTCGGCTCAGGCAACGTGATGGCAGATTTCCGGGAAGACCAGGAAGCCGCCATACGTCACGTCGTGGAGGGCGCAGGGCGTCTGCTCGTTGTGCAGAAAACCGGCTGGGGCAAGAGCTTCGTGTACTTCATCGCGACCCGGCTGCTCCGCGACAGGGGTGCCGGCCCTGCTCTGCTGGTATCGCCCTTGCTGGCACTCATGCGCAATCAGGTCCTTGCAGCGGAGCGCATGGGCCTTCGCGCTGCGACGCTGAACTCGGAAAACCGCGAAGAGTGGGATGCCATCACGGCACGATTGCACAGCAACGACATCGACATCCTGCTTATCTCGCCTGAGCAGCTGGGAAGTGAGTACTTCACTGCGGAAATCCTTGCACCGATCGCCTCTGACATCGCGTTGATGGTGATCGACGAAGCCCACTGCATATCAGACTGGGGCCACGACTTCCGTCCGCACTATCGCCTGTTGGAACGCGTCGTGAAGCGACTGCCGCAGAACCTTCGCCTGCTGGCTACGACGGCCACCGCGAATGACCGCGTGATGCAGGACCTGACCGCTGTCCTGGGACCGGGGATGCGGGTGATGCGAGGCGATCTGAATCGAAGCTCGTTGACCCTGCAAACGCTCCAGATGCCCGACAAGGCAAGTCGTCTGGTTTGGTTGGCGCAGCAACTGCACACACTGCCCGGTCACGGCATCATTTACACCCTCACGATAGACGACGCCGATCAAGTCGCAGCGTGGCTGCGGCTGCAGGGATTCGCGGTCGACGCCTACACCGGCAAGTCGGGCGAACACCGCCCTGCGCTGGAGCAGGCCCTGCAGGACAACAAGGTGAAGGCGCTGGTCGCAACGACTGCCTTGGGTATGGGCTACGACAAGCCCGATCTTTCGTTCGTCATCCACTACCAGATGCCGGGTTCCGTCGTCGCCTATTACCAGCAGGCAGGGCGTGCGGGACGCGCGCTCGAATCTGCATACGGGGTGCTCCTCAGCGGAGACGAACAGGAAGCAACCCTCGACTGGTTCATCCGCAGCGCATTCCCCAGCCGTGACGAAGTCACCCTGGTCCTGGCTGCGCTTGAAACCGCGCCCGAGGGGCTTTCCGTGCCGGACTTGATGGCACGGGTGAATCTGGGAAAGGGGCGCATCGAGAAGACGATCACCGCTCTGTCGCTTGAATCACCCGCACCGATCGCACGGCAGCAGACCCGGTGGCAGCTCACGTCCGCCCTGCTGCGTCCTGAATTCTGGTCGCGGGCCGAACGCTTGACGGCACTCCGCTATCAGGAACTGCAACAGATGAGGACCTACGTCGCTCAGCCCTTTGGCAGCCACATGGCATTTCTCATTGATGCCCTTGATGGCAACAGCGATATGCTCACGCCCCCTCGCCTGCCAGCCCTTCCCTCGGACATCGATACGACACTGCTACAGCGCGCCCAGGCCTTCCTCAACCGGACCTGTCTGCCCATTGCCCCCAGGCTGAAGTGGCCCGTGGGCGGAATGCCCCGCTTCGGAATCCACAACGCCAGCTCCATCTCGCACGTGGCGCAGGCTGGGAAGGCCCTCTGCATGCTCAATGACGCCGGTCTTGGCCGCCTTGTGCAGGAGGGAAAGTATGCCGACCATCACTTCCCCGACCGTCTGGTTGCCGCTTGTGTGGAGATGCTGCAAGATTGGAGCCCGCATCCCGCGCCCACGTGGGTGACCTGCGTGCCCTCCCCGCGACGCCCGGACCTGATGCCAGACTTTGCGATGCGCGTCGCCCATGCACTGGGCCTTCCCTTCTCGATGGTCATTGCGGAATCCCACGAAAGACCAGAGCAGAAGACGATGGCAAACAGCACGCAGCAGGCGCGGAACCTGGATGGCGCTCTCACCGTCACCGGATTGCCCTTGTCCAATGGGCCGGTCCTGCTGCTTGACGACATCGTGGATTCGCGTTGGACGCTGACCGTGGCGGCCTGGCTGCTTCGTCGCAGCGGAAGCGGCCTCGTCTGGCCGATGGTGCTCGCCAAGACAGGTCATGGCGGATGACCACCCCCATCTCGCCGAACACCCAAGCCATTCTGCTGCTGACGGCCCCCCTGATCATCGGGAAGGCGAGCGCCTCTTCTGATCCGCTGACACCGGGTGAGTACAAGGCACTTGCACGCCACCTGCGCAGCATCCACCGGCAACCTGCGGACCTTGTCACAGCTGACATGGGTCCGGTGCTGCGCGACTGCACTGGCCTTGTTGACAGCGCGCGCCTGCAGAGACTGCTGGGCCGTGGTTTCCTGCTCAGCCAAGCCTTGGAGCGCTGGGGTGCGCGCGCAATCTGGGTTATCAGCCGCGCAGACCCCGGCTACCCGCGACGTCTCAAGACACGCCTTCGCGAAGACGCACCCGCCGTGCTCTACGGATGCGGCGATCCGCACAATCTGGAGCAGGGTGGGCTCGCCGTTGTTGGATCAAGAAAAGTGACAGACAGCTTGATCGACTACACCACCGCCCTTGGACGTCTGGCCGCGGAAGCAGGGAGGCCGGTTGTGTCTGGCGGGGCGCGAGGGGTCGATCAAGCGGCCATGGGCGGCGCACTGAGCGCGGGTGGCCGGGTCTGCGGGGTTCTGGCAGACAGCCTGGAACAGCACAGCATGACCCGCGCGCAGCGCGATCCGTTGCTGGAGGGTCGCCTCACGCTGGTGTCTCCGTACGATCCGTCTGCCAGCTTCAACGTGGGCCACGCCATGCAACGCAACAAGCTGATCTACGCATTGGCGGATGTGGCGCTGGTGGTCAACGCAGATCTCGGCAAGGGGGGAACCTGGGCAGGCGCGGTTGAACAGCTGGAAAAGCACCGCTTTGTGCCACTGTTCGTACGATCTGCAGGAGAGTCCAGTGCAGGCCTCGACGGACTGCAGGCGAAGGGCGCGTCGCCTTGGCCCGCGCCACTCGACGTCGCCGCGATGGAACAGGTGTTCCGCGAATCGAGCGGCTACACCGCATCGCGTGGGCGGGATTCCATACGCGCAGTCGCTGAAGCCGCTGCACCCTATGCGACCCAAGACAGCGACGCCATGGAGCCTTACGCCGTGCCTGCGGAGCCTGCTTCGCAGGGTGCACGTGACCTTCTCCAGCAGGGCGTGCGTGCCGCCTTCTCACGGCTGCTGCGTGAACCCCTGCAGGCTGCCGAGATCGCAGCGGCGCTGGAGGTATCGCTCCCGCAGACGCAGGTCTGGCTGACGTGGCTCGTCGATGAGGGTGTGCTGCACCATGAGCGGGCGTCGGCGCACTATGTGCTGCGGACTCCAGTTTCCGTCGATGGATCCAGCCCTGAAACCCGTTGAACGTGCCTGACCTCTCCGTTATCACGCCTGTCGATGCGCCCCTGCTGGTCGGCTACAGCGGCGGGCTGGATTCGACGGTGCTGCTGCACTGGCTGCTGCCGTCGGCGCAGGCGTGGGGGTTCACCCTGAGGGCGGTCCATGTCCATCACGGACTGCAGGCAGCGGCCGATGACTGGGCGGTGCATTGCCAACGCCAGTGCGATGCCTTGGGCGTGCCGCTGAGCGTGCGCCGGGTAGAGGTGGATCTTTCTTCCGGCATCGGCATGGAAGCGGCAGCACGCCAGGCACGGCGCGATGCCTTCGTAGCGGAACTACGCGCTGGCGAGACGCTGGCCCTGGCGCAGCACCAGGATGACCAGGCCGAAACCTTCCTGCTGCGTGCGCTGCGCGGTTCCGGCGTGGATGGGCTGGCGGCGATGTCGCCCGTGTCGGCGCTGGGTACACATCGGCTGTGGCGACCGCTGCTGCAGACGCCGCGCTCGGCGTTGTTGAGCTACGCGCAGCAACACGGACTGGAGTGGATCGAAGACCCCAGCAACAGCGACGATGGCCCCGATCGCAACTTCCTGCGGCTGCACGTGCTGCCGCTGTTGCGCGAGCGGTGGCCGCACGCTGACGCCGCGCTGGCCGCGAGCGCCGCCCACTGCGGTCAGCTGCGGGACATGCTGGACGAAGAAGACGACGAGCTGCTGCAGCATGTGGAGGCCGCCACGCGCGTGGTGTCGGTGGAGCGCCTGCAGCAGGTGTCACCGCCGCGCCGTGCTCGCGTGCTGCGTCGCTGGGTATCCACCCAGGGCGCTGCCGCCCTGCCCGCGCGCGTGCTCGCGCAGCTGGAAAACGAAGTGCTGCCGGCCGGGCCTGACCGCGAGGCGCAGGTGCGCTGGCAGCAGCACAGCATCCGCCAATGGCGCGGCCACTGGTACCTGCTGCCGGCCGAGCTGCCGCAACTGCCTGCCGGATGGCAGGCCACCTGGGATGGCCGCGCACCGCTGGCCCTGCCCGATGGCGGCCAACTGCAACTGCAGGGTGCGGCGGCATTCGATGCGCCGATGCAGGTGACCGGCCGGCAAGGCGGCGAACGCATCCAGCTGCCCGGCCGCCGCCACCAGCATGCGCTGAAGGACTGCCTGCAGCGTGAGCACCTGGCCCCATGGCGACGCCGCCAGCTGCCGCTGCTCTTCGCCGCCGATGGCCAGCTGCAGGCCGCCGCCGACGTGGTGCTGTCCGCGCCGCTGCAGGCCTGGCTGCAGCAGCACGATGCCCAGTTGCACTGGCGTCCCGGCGGCTGGTGAATTGACCCCTGCGCGCGGGCCGTCCACACTTGTCGCATGGCTAAGAAAACCCCCGAAAATGCGTCCCCGGTAGCCCAGTTCGAGCAGTCGCTCGAATCCTTGGAGCAGCTCGTCGAGCAGATGGAAACCGGAGAGCTCAGCCTGGAAGCGTCGCTCAGCGCCTACGAACGCGGCGTCGGTCTGTACCGCCAGTGCCAGCAGGCGCTGGAACAGGCCGAACTGCGCGTGCGCCTGCTCACCGATCCGGCCCAGCCGGAAAACGCCGAGCCCTTCGACCCGCCGTCCCATGACGGTTGAAGCGATGTTCGCGCGCCTGCGCGATCGCATCGAAAGCCAGCTCGACGCCGCCCTGCCCTCGGCCACCGACGCCCCGCGTCGGATGCACCAGGCCATGCGCCATTCGGTGCTGGGCGGCGGTAAGCGCATGCGTCCCCTGCTGGTGTACGCGGCTGGCGACGTGTTCGGCACCGACCCGCACCAGTTGGATGCGCCGGCGATGGCGGTGGAATTGATCCACGCCTATTCGCTGGTGCACGACGACCTGCCGGCGATGGACGACGACGCCCTGCGCCGTGGCAAGCCGACCACCCACATCGCGTTCGACGAAGCCACCGCCATCCTCGCCGGGGATGCGTTGCAGACCCGCGCCTTCAGCCTGCTGGCCGAAGCGGCACTGCCGGCGGAACTCCGCGTTGCCTGCCTGCAGGCGCTGGCTCACGCCTCCGGCGCGGCCGGCATGTGCGGCGGTCAGGCACTGGATATCGATGCCACCGGCCAACTGCAGTCGCTGGACGCACTGACCCGCATGCATGCGCTGAAGACCGGTGCGCTGATCCGCGCTGCCGTTCGCATGGGCGCGTTGTGCGGCCACGCCCCGGCAACCGATCTGGCCCGTCTGGACCAGTTCGCCGATGCGCTTGGTCTGGCCTTCCAGGTGCGCGATGACATCCTGGACGTGGAAGCCAGCTCCGAGCAGCTGGGCAAGACCGCCGGCAAAGACGTAGCGCAGGACAAATCCACCTTCCCCGCCCTGCTGGGAATGGACGGCGCCAAGGCCAGGCTGGCCGAACTGAGCACAGTGATGGACGACGCCCTGGCCCACTACGGCGAAGAAGCCAACGCCCTGCGCGCCCTCGGCCGCTTGGCTATAGAACGCAATCACTAGCCGGTAGTGACGGCCGCTGGCCGGACGGAGTCCGCACGGCCACAGCAGATCGGTAGCGCCGACCCATGGTCGGCGAGCGCAGCGGGCCGGACGACCACGCAGTCCGCCGAGCACGGCTCGGCGCTACAACGACCGAGGCAGTTCGGTAGCGCCGATCCACGGTCGGCGAGCGCAGCGGGCCGGACGACCACGCAATCCGCCGAGCACGGCTCGGCGCTACAACGACCGAGGCAGATCGGTAGCGCCGACCCACGGTCGGCGAGCGCAGCGGGCCGGACAACCACGCAGTCCGCCGAGCGTGGCTCGGCGCTACAACGGCGTGGATGCCGTCAGCGGGTAACGTCCATCTTTAGCTTGGCTGCTGATCACCAGCTTGCCGCCCTTGCACGCATCCACGTTGGGATACACCACCTGCTGGCCGTTGCGGAACGCAACGCGCAGATCGTAGCGGCAACCGGTGTTGGCCACCACGAGGCGGGTGGCCCCACCGCCGCCAGGCAGCAGGTCGATGTCGACCTGCCGGAAGCGGTCGGTACCGGCCGGTGCCACCGCGACACCCGTGACGCTGTCATGGGCGCGGTTGAGCAGTTCGAGATAGCGGATGCCCTCGCCTGCGTGCACAGTGGCTGCAGCGGAGAGAAGGGAAAGGACAGCGAATCGGATCATGGGCATGTCACGGGTTCCAGTAGGTGGCGGTGGGCCAGTCGCAGCGACGTGGCGGCGCGGTCCGGCCTCTGCATCACGCGCTGCACGGACTCGCCCCACAAGCGATCCGGGACCAATCGTCAGCCAGCGCGGACCAATCGCAGCCGGCCGCCACAGCGCTTCCGCCCGCTCCCCACCGGGCCTAGGATGGGCCAGCTCCGAACGTCGGGCGCACGGGATACCGCAATGAAGATCCGCCTCGGCACGACCCGCATCGGATGGATGTACTACCTCGCCATCTGGACTGCGGTGGCCATCGTGTTCGCCCTGCAGAACGCACTCACCCGCTCGCTCAATGGCGAGGCCGCTGCCCTGTTCGATCACCTGCGCTGGTCGATGATCCAGTGGTACAGCTGGGCTGCGCTGGCGCCGTTGGTGTTCCGGCTGGCCGTGCGTTATCCCCTGCAGCCAGGGCGGCACCTGCTCGGGCTGGGCCCACAACTCGTCGCCAGCCTCGCCGTCACCTTCATGGCGATGATCACCGGCGCACTGATCTCCACGCTGTTCGAGCCCAGCGGGTTTGCCGATCAGCTGGGCTATTTCCTTGCCCAGCATTTCGCGGTGGGGATGCTGACCTACTGGGCCCTGTTTGCGATACAGCAGGCGATGCACTTCCATGCCGAGCAGGCGCAGCGCACGCTGGAGGCCAGCCAACTGGCCACCGATCTCGCGCAGTCACGACTGGTTGCTCTGAAATCCCAGCTGCAACCGCATTTCCTGTTCAACACGCTGCACGCCATCATTACCCTGCTTGACGAAGACAAGGTATCGGCCGAAGACATGCTGCTGCGGCTGAGCGAGCTGCTGCGCGCCTTCCTGGAGGACTACGACGGCCAGGAAATCACACTGCGCCAGGAGCTGGAGCTGATCGAGCTGTATCTCGGCATCCAGCGCACGCGGTTCAAGGACCGTTTGCAGAGCCGCATCTACATCGCACCTGACACGCTGGACTGCGCCGTGCCCAGCCTGTTGTTGCAGCCCATCGTGGAGAACGCCGTGCGGCATGGCATAGGCAACCGTGTGGGCAGCGACACCATCGAGATCGAGAGCCGTCGCGAGGGGGACACGCTGTGCATCGAAGTGCGTAACCGCAACAGCACCCTGTCCACCGAACCGGAACCGTGCGCCGGCCACGGTATCGGCCTGTCCAACACGCGCCTGCGCCTGAAGGAGCTCTACGGCGGTGCCGCCGATGTGCGCTTGGACATGATCTGGCCAGAGGGAGTGGTCTGCCGCATCCGCGTGCCCTTCCGCGAGCTCGAAGGGCCGGATGAGGGACCCGAGTTCAGCGCCGGGCTCGCCCCCGCATGAGCATCGCCACGCTGGTGGTGGACGATGAACCCATCGCGCGGCATGCGATCGTCCGGTTGTTGCGCGATGATCCGCAGATCGAGATCGTCGGTGAGTGCGGCGACGGCGTGTCCGCAGTGAAAGCGATCCGCGAGCACTCGCCGGACCTGGTCTTCCTCGACATCCAGATGCCTGCCATCACCGGGCTGGACGTGGTCGCCACCATCGGCGCGGAGCGCATGCCCGCTACTGTGTTCGTTACCGCCTACGAGCAGTACGCGGTGAAGGCGTTCGAGGCGAACGCGGTGGACTATCTGGTCAAACCTTTCAGCCGCGAACGCTTTGCCGCCACGCTGCAGCGCGCGAAGGACCGCCTTTCCGCACGTACGGGCATGGGACCCGAGGCGTCGGCCCGCATCCTGCAGGCACTCGATGCGCTGCGTCCGCGTGAGGATTACCTGGAGCGGATTCCGCTGCGCGTGGACGAGCACGTGGTGCTGGTGCCGGTGGATGACATCGTCTGGATCAAGGCGGACCGCAACGTCGTGCAGATCCACGTGGCCGACCGCATCCATGAACTGCGCGAGACCATGACCGCCCTCGCCGCCCGGCTGGATCCGCGGCACTTCGCGCGCGTGCACCGATCTGCCATCGTCAACGTACGGCGCGTGAAGTCCATCCACCCGTGGTTCAACGGTCACCACGTGGTGACGCTGGATACTGGGCAGCAGCTGCGCATGAGCCGTTATCAGAACGAGGCGTTCATGAGGCTGGTGTCGATGCGTGGGGAGCGGTGAGACACGGAGGGGAGCCGACTGGAGGGGAAGCCGACTGAAGTCGGCTCTACCTGTCGGCGCTACCGCGTTACGCAACTGGATGCGAGGGTTGGCGGCGGAACTTCCGCGACAACCATTCACCCAGGTCGTCGACCACGGTGAACGCGGCCGGGATGACGATCAGGCTGAGCAGCGTGGAGGTGATCAGTCCACCGATCACGGCGATCGCCATCGGTGCGCGGAAACTGGAGTCACCGGCAAACCCCAGCGCGATGGGCATCATGCCCGCGCCCATCGCCAAGGTGGTCATGATGATCGGCTGCGCACGCTTGCGGCAGGCATCCACCAAGGCGTCGTGCTGGCTCATGCCGTGTTCGTCCTCGGCGATCACCGCGTAATCCACCAGCAGGATGGAGTTCTTGGTGGCGATGCCGATCAGCATCAGCAGCCCGATCAGCGCCGGCAGGGACAGCATGTTCTGGGTGATCAACAGCGCACCGAAGGCACCGCCCGCGCACAGCGGCACCGCCGCCAGGATGGTGATCGGCATCAGCGCATGGTTGAACAGCAGCAACAGCACCATGTAGATGCAGACCAGGCCGGCCGCCATCGCCAGCATGAAGCCGATGAACAGCTCGACGAAGACTTCCGCATCACCGGTGTTGAGGAAACTCACGCCCGGCGGCAGCTGCTTGACGCTGGGCAGCGCCTGCACTTCGGTCATCACCTCGCCCAGCGGACGTCCGTTGAGTTCGGCGGTAAGGGTCACGTTGCGCTGGCGCTGGTAGCGCGAGATCTGCGACGGCCCACTGCCCTGCTGGATCTCGGCCACCGCCGCCAGCGGCACCGGACCGTTTCGGCCGGGCACCCGCAGCTGTCCGATCAACGCCGGATTGGCCAGCGTGGCCTCAGCGAAGCCCACCCGGATCGGGACCTGCCGGTCCGGCAGGTTGAGCTTGGCCAGCCGCTGTTCGTAATCACCGGCGGTCGCGATGCGCGCGGCCTCGGCGATATCAGCGGTCGCCACGCCCAGATCGGCTGCGCGGGCCGCGTTGGGCACGATCTGCAGCTCCGGGCGCAGCAGCGACGCGGTGGACGACACGCTGCCCAGGCCCTGCAGACTCCGCAGGTCACGCTCGAGTGCGGTGGACGCATCCTGCAGCCGCTGCGGGTCGTCGCCGGACAGCACCAACTGCAGCAGGTTGCCGGGTTCGGAGCTGACATAGCTCACGCGCACACCCGGCAGGTTGGCCAGCCGCTGGCGTGCGTCACGTTCGAGTTCCTGCTGGCCACGGTCGCGCGTATTGGCGGTGCCCCAGTCCAGCACCAGGGTGGCCTTGCGCGGCTCACCCACGCCCGTCGCACCCGGGTCACCGAGGTCGAGCACGCTGCCTACCGCGGTGTACACCTGCTTGAGTTCCGGCATCCCGGTCAGCAGCGCGCGGGCGCGCTCGGCCACCGCGACGGTGTCCTGCAGCCGCGTGCCCGGGGGCAGTTCCAGGTTGAGATTGCTGCGGCCCAGATCGGATTGCGGGATGAAGGTCGCCGGGATGAAAGGCACCAGCGCAAGCGATGCCACGAACAGCCCGGTGGCCAGCCACAACGTGCGGCCGCGATGACGCAACGCGGCGTCCACCCAGCCGAGGTACCAGACCATCAAACGGGAGTCCGGCTTCTCTTCGCCGTGCGGCTTGAGCAGGTAGGCGGCCATCATCGGCGTCAGCAGGCGCGCCACCAGCAAGGAAAACAGTACCGCCGTGGCGGCCGTCCAGCCGAACTCGCGGAAGAACTTGCCGGCGATGCCGGGCATGAACGCCACGGGCACGAACACCGCGGCCAAGGTCAGCGAGGTCGCAATGACCGCGTTGCCGATTTCACCCGCGGCCTCGCGCGCCGCCTCCAGCGGCGGCTTGCCCATGCGCAGGTGGCGCACGATGTTCTCGATTTCCACGATCGCATCGTCCACGAGGATGCCGACCACCACCGACAGCGCCAGCAGCGTGATCATGTTCAACGTGAAGCCGAAGAAGTGCATGACCGCGAAGGTGGGAATGATGGACAGCGGCAACGCGAGTGCCGCCACCCACGTCGCACGCCAGTCGCGCAGGAACAGCCAGACCACCAGCAGGGCCAGCAGCGCGCCTTCCCACAGCATGGTCATCGACGAATCGTAGGAGCGGTGGGTCTCGTCGATGGCCGTGGTGACCAGTCGGAAATCGATGCCGGGATGCGCTGCCTTGATCTGGTCCAGTGCTGCATGGACGCCGGCCTCTACCTTGACCTCGCTGGAGCCGCGCGTGCGCGACATCGAAAACGCCACGACCTCACCGCCATCCAGCAGCGCCGCCTCGGTCGGATCCGCCGCCGCATCGGTGATCGTGGCCAGCGTCGAAAGGCGTACCGCACGGCCATCCGGCAAGGCAATGGAGTAATCGCGCAGGGCCTGCGCATCGCCTACCGTGCCCAGCGTGCGGATGGTCTGCTGCGCCCCGGCGATTTCCGCCTTCCCGCCCGCACGCTCTACCTGGATCCTGGCCAACTGCTGCGATACATCGCCGGCGGTGATGCCCATCGCGATCAGCGCATTGGAATCCAGGTCCACGCGCACTTGCCGCTGTACGCCGCCCACGCGGGTCACCTGTGCCACGCCGGGTACGCCGTACATGGCGCGGGCGATGTCGCGGTCGACGAACCAGCTCGCCTCATCCGGCGTCATGTGCGGAGCAACCAGCGCATAGGTCATCAGCGAACCGCCGATGTCGACCTTGGAGATCACCGGCTCCTGGATGTCCTGCGGCAGATCCGTGCGGATGCGGGTGACGGCATCACGGGTATCGTCCAGCGCGGTGGCCAGGTCGGCCTCAAGCTGGAACTCGATGGTCGTGGTGCTGACGCCTTCGCTGACCGACGACATCACCCGCTTCACGTTGTTCACCGTGGCGACCGAGTCTTCCACCTTGCGGGTGACTTCGGCTTCCAGCTGGCTCGGCGACGCACCGGGCTGGGTTACCGTCACGGTCGTCATCGGGAAGGCGATGTCCGGGAAGCGCGCCACCGGCAACTGGTAGAAGCCCCATAGACCCGCCACGCACAACACGAAGAAGATCAGCAGCGCAGGCAGCGGGCGCTTGATCGCCCAGGCAGAGAAGTTCATCGTGCGGCCGCCTTCGCCGCGCTGACCACGCGCACGCGATCCCCCTCGCCGAGGAAACCAGCGCCCTCCACCACCACCTTGTCGCCCGCCTTCAGGCCGTCGAGGATCGCGGTGCGGCCTTCCACGGCCTGTCCGGTACGTACCCGCAGGCGCGCTGCCTGCTGCGTGTCGCTCACGCTGAAGACATAGCTGTGGCCATCACGCTGCACGATCGCCGCGGTCGGAATGGTCAGCACCTCGCCGTCGCCGGTGACGATGCGGCCTTCGACGAAGACGCCGGGCTTGAGGGGACCGGGCGTGGGCAGGTCGGCGTACAACGTGCCGGTGCGCGTCTGTGCATCCACCCCCGGAGTGACCGCACGGATGCGGCCGGTGACCACCTGCCCTGCGTAAGGCAACTCGATCGCATTGCCGACCGCCACATCGGCGAGCTGGTTTTCCGGCAGCTCGGCACGCCACTCCAACCGACCATCGCGGATCAGGCGTAGCAGTTCGGTGCCGGCCGACACCACCTGGCCCGGCTGCACCAGCCGCTTGGAGATCAGTCCATCGGCCGGGGCACGCAGATCGGCGAACTCGCGGCGCAGGCGGGCCGCATCGCGCGCGGCGCGCGCGGTCGCGGTCTGCGCTTCGGCATTGATGCGGCTGGCCCGCAGTTCATCCAGGCTGCTGGCACTGATGAGTTGCTGGGCAGCCAGCTTCTCGCTGCGATCGAAGTTCAGGCGGGCCAGTTCCTGCGCGGCCTGTGCCTGCTTGAGCGATGCGTCGGCCTGTGCCAGTTCGCTGTCCAGCGTGCGATGGTCCAGTTGCAGCAGTACCTGCCCCTTCTTTACCCACTGGCCGACATCCACCGGCAACGCGGTAACGCGCTGACCGCTGATCTCCACGCCCAACTGCATTTCCTCATACGCGGTGACCGGGCCGGACACCAGCACGGTGCGCGCCATCACCTGCTGCTCCGCCGTAGCCAGCGAAACCGGCAACGCCGAGGTTGCCGCCGCGGCCTCGGCAGTCGTGTCCTCCTTGCCAGCGCATGCGCTGAGCAGGATCGCGATCAGGAGCAGAGGGGTAACACGCACGAAGGGTGCACGCATGAGGGGGATTTCCGGGTCAGAACAGCGGAGAGGGATGCAGTCAGGAGGCGCGGGCAAGGCGCAGTTCGATGCCATCCAGCATCAGGCCCAGCCCTTGTTCAAAGCGGGCGTCGAAATCGACTTCACGCCAGATGTCGCGGGCCTGCCAGCAGCGTGGGAAACGGGCTTCGGCCAATGCCATGAAGGTCGCGCCCAGCGCTTCCATGCTGCCGTCGCCCGGCCACGATTGTTCTTCGATGACGAAGCCCATCGTGTAGTAAACGAGATCCATCCCGGTGGTTGCAGCGAAAGGCACCGGCGCGCCCGCGCCGACCAGCGCGGCAATGCTTGCCTCGGCCACCCGCAGCATGTTCTCAGTGGCGAGGAAGGTCCCCACATAGACGCGCGCACCATCGCGGCGCGCCTTGAAGGCCAGACGGAACTCGCGGGCGATCTGCAGCAGGGTCTGCCGCCAAGGCTGGCCGTCAGGGATCACCCGCGCCACGTCGGCGATCATCGCGTCGGCCATGGCGTCGATCAGCGCCTGCTTGCTCTTGAAGTGCCAGTAAAGCGACGGCGCGCGGATGCCCAGCGAGCAGGCCACTTTGCGCAGGGTAAGGCCCTCCAGACCCGCCTCGTCGAGGATCAGAAAGGCGGCCTCGACGATGTGTTCCCGGGCGATTGCCTGGCGCATGGACAGCCTTACCTAACGTTGTTAGGGGCGAATCTAACAGTGTTAGGTTGGGGTCGCAAGTGAGCTCATCTGACATCGCGCGGTGGGCATATCGGCTCGGTGCAACCGGGCGACCGGCCGGTCGTAGACACACCTCAGCCATGTGTCGCGGCGCACAACTCCACAACTTTGCTCATGGACGCTGGCGGATGGCATGCGCACGATGTGCGTGCTGAAGCCGAAAGGCTGCAGCCGGGATTGGCGTCCTGAGTAAGAATTTACCAACGGAACTCTGTTTTGCCTCCGGGCACGGCGGAGAATGAACTGCACTGCTCTCCGGTCATACGGCGGGCGCTGTGTGGGGGTCCATGATCCGCCGGTTCTTTGGTATTTTCTCCCGGTACGCCAACCCGCATCGCCCGCCACCTCGCGCCTCGGCGCGGGTGGTTACACGCCATGTGAGGTACCCGGATGGAGACGACCCACCCGCCTGATGCGCAGCGCCTGTACGCGTTGCTCGGCGACCGCATGTACCAGTTCCCGCCCCGGATCATCAGGCAGCTCGAGCACACGCTTGAGGCCTACGAACGGGAGTGTCTGGCCACCGTGCGCGTGCCGCACCTTCAGTTGGTGGGCGATGTTCGCGCCCCGCCTCCCCTATCAGACGCGGACCGGCTCGCTGACATGCAACGCCGAAGCGAGGTGCCCGTTTCGCCGGGCATCCTGCAGGGACTGGCCTCGATTTTCGAGATCCTGCATGCGGTGCAACTCGCCCGCCATGAGGGAGATCACGAAGGCGTGCTCAGCGAGCATCTGGTCGAGGGCTTGATCGTATCCGGACGTGCGTTGATGAAAGCTGCCCAGCCATGCCACGCGGACTGATGCCTGCTGCACCCACGATGTGTCGCATCGAGGCGCAGAACAGGCAGATCACGGCCTAACCAGCGTCCTTCTTTTCCCGCGCCAGCTGTGCGCGGACGAGTCGGCTGAGGCCCCACCCGGCGAAGTAAAGGACGACCAGCGTCAGGCTGCCGATTCGTATGTACGCCTGCACCCACGAGGTGCCAGAGAACCAGTCGCGCAGTCCGACCAGTTCCAACGCGTTCATCTGCAGTACGAGCGGCAATTGCAATGCAACGAATCGCCCTTTGTGGTCGCCGCCGGCGTCGTCGGCAGCGGAGATGAAGACAGCGGCGATGGCCATGTAGAGAACGCAAAACGCGATACCGGTCCTGCTCATGCTCGCTCCTCCATGAAGATCTCGGATGGTAGGTCAGCGGTACGGGGTCGACAATGGGGGGGACGCCACGGCGGCAACGGCAGCAACAGCGGCAACGGCAGCCGACTGAAGTCGGCTCTACCGGGCGTACGTGACCTGGGGGTACGTGACCGGGGATACGCGACCGGGGGTACGTGTAGCCTGGGGTACGTGTAGCTGGGGCTGCGGGCAAAAAAAACGCCCGGCAGTGCCGGGCGTCGTCTGCTCCACAGGAACAGGATTACTTGATCAGGCGCAGGGTGAACGGGTAGCGGTACGCTTCGCCGTTGTTGGCCTTCACTGCAGCGATGATGCAGAACACCACGTTCAGCACGCCGACCACCGGCATCAACAGCGCGCCAATGAAGACGATCATCAGCACTACGCAGATCGCCATGGCGATGGCGATGGTGATCTGGAAGTTCAGCGCTTCCTTGGCCTGGTCGGTGACGAAGGCCTTGCTGGCGTCATCCTTGTTGATCAGCCAGATGACCAGCGCGCCGATGAACCAGGTGAAGATACCCAGCAGGTGGGCAGCCAGTGCCATGGTGCGCTGATCGGCCGGGGCCGGATCCAGGCTGGTCGGCGGCGGCGGCGGGGCGGTGACGTTGTCGAATTCGCTCATGGAAAACTCCTTTTAAGGTAATGGGTCAGCGTGGCCCGCTCCCCGCAGGCCGTCGCAGCCCGGCAAGAGTACGCCATTCACGACATCAATCGTTACCGGCCACCGTCATTTTTCCGACCAGCAGCGAGCCCATCGAAACGTGCGAGCGGGGGTCGATGTCACTGCCGATCGCCTCGATGGACTGGAACATTTCCCGCAGGTTGCCGGCGATGGTGATGCCGTCCACCGGGTACAGGATCTCGCCGTTCTCCACGCGGAAGCCACCGGCGCCGCGCGAGTAGTCACCGGTCACGGCATTGACGCCCTGCCCCATCAGCTCGGTCACCAGCAGGCCATTGCCCATCTGCCGGGCGATCGACCGCATGTCCAGGCCCGCTTCGCTGGCGGCGATCTGCAGGTTGTGCACGCCGCCGGCATTGGCGGTGGTCTGCAGGCCCAGCTTGCGTGCCGAATAGCTGCCAAGGATGTAACGCTGCAGTACGCCATCACGCACGATGGCCGAGGTGCGGGTGGCCACACCGTCGCCATCGAACGCGGCCGATCGGCGACCACGGCGCAGGTGCGGCAGCTCGTCGATCTGCATCCAGGAAGGGAACAGCGTCGTGCCCACGCTGTCCAGCAGGAAGCTGGCTTCGCGGTACAGCGCCCCACCGGACACCGCCGACAGCAGGTGCCCGATCAGGCTGCGCGCCACTTCCGGGGCGAACAGTACCGGCATGCTGGCCGTCGCCAACGAGCGCGGCTGCAATCGGGCGATGGTGCGCTCGGCCGCCTTGCGCCCAACGGCCGCGCCGTCCTCGAGGTCCTCACGGGCCAGCGCACTGGTGTACCAGCCGTCCCGCTGCATGCCATCGCCGTGGCCGGCGATCAGGGCCACGCTCATGGAATGATGGGTACCGCGCTCGCGGCCGAAGAAACCGTGCGAGTTGGCATACACCGACAGGCTCTGCCCGGTGGACACCGAGGCGCCGTCGGTATTGCTGATGCGGGCATCGCTCTCGCGGCCGGCCGCTTCGCAGGCCAGCGCCAGGTCGATGGCGTGCTCGGCCTGCAGCGCCCACGGGTGCCAGCCATCCAGATCCGGGAATTCACGGGCCATCAGCTCGGCATCCGCCAGACCGGACGCGACGTCATCTTCGGTGTGGCGGGCAATGGCGCAGGCCTGCTCCACCGTGGCCACCAGGCTGGACGGCTGCAGATCGGCGGTGCTGGCGCTGCCCTTGCGCTTGCCGAAGTACACCGTGACCGCGATGCCGCGGTCGGCAGTGGATTCCACTGTCTCCACTTCGCCCAGGCGGACATTCACATCCAGCCCGCGATCCTCGCTGCAGGACACCTCGGCCTGGCTGGCGCCCAGTCGGCGCGCATGGTCCAGCAACTGCTGGGAAATGTCGGCCAGCTGTTCCAGCCGGGCCTCGGGGCCAGTGGCAACGGCCGCTTCAGGGGCGATGACGTTCAATGCTTTATCCTGTACAGGTTGGGCCCGGCACGGCGCCGGGCGACGTATTTACGAAAGTAGGAAAGACGATGCGCGGACGCGACGAAGAAACCGGTGAATTCCACGATAAAAGCCGCAAGCAGAAGCGCAACGATGCGCTGGACGTGCTTGCGCTGGGCGAAAAGCTGGTTTCGCTGACACCGGCGCAGCTGGCGCGCCTGCCGGTGCCGGAGGATCTGCTGCCGCACATCGCCGAATGCAAGCGCATCACCGCGCACATCGCGCACAAGCGGCAACTGGCGTTCCTGGCCAAGCACATGCGGCGCGAGGAAGAATCGGCGCTGGATGCGATCCGCGAGGCGCTGGACGCCAACAGTGATACCGGTCGCCGCGAAGTGGCGATGATGCATCGTGCCGAAGATTGGCGCGAGAAGCTGATGAACGACGGTGACGCGGCGCTGTCCAAGCTGCTGGGCGAATATCCGCAGGCGGACCGGCAGGAACTGCGCACGCTGGTGCGCAATGCCCAGGCCGAAAAGGCGAAGAACAAGCCGCCGCGTGCGTACCGCGAGATCTTCCAGGTGCTGCGTGCGTTGATGCTGCCGGCGGCGCTGGGGTTGATCGTGGCCGACAGCGACGAAGACGTGGACGCTGACGAAAGCAGCGACGCGACCGAAGACGCCCAGGACTGAGGTCCGCCGGGGCGGGAAAGCCGCCGAGCCTGGCTCGGCGCTCCCCAGGTTCAGCACCGCAGGCATCACGCCTGGGTGCCACCCACAGTGAGTCCGTCGATCAGCAGCGAGGGCTGGCCCACGCCTACCGGCACACTCTGGCCGTCCTTGCCGCAGATGCCGACGCCTGCATCCAGTGCCAGATCGTTGCCGATCATCCGCACCTTCTGCATGGTCTCCGGACCGTTGCCGATGATCGTGGCGCCCTTCACCGGGGCGGTGATGCGGCCGTCTTCGATCAGGTAAGCCTCGGTCGCGGTGAACACATACTTGCCGCTGGTGATATCGACCTGGCCACCGCCGAAATTGACCGCGTACAGGCCCTTCTTCACCGAACGGATCATTTCCTGCGGGTCGTGCTGACCGGCGCGCATGTAGGTATTGGTCATGCGCGGCATCGTCAGGTGCGCGAAGGACTCGCGGCGGCCGTTGCCGGTCGGCGCCATGCCCATCAGCCGCGCGTTGAGCGAGTCCTGCATGTAGCCGACCAGGATGCCGTCTTCGATCAGCGTGGTGCACTGCGTCCGCTGGCCCTCATCGTCGATGTTGAGCGAGCCACGGCGACCTTCCAGCGTGCCATCGTCGACGATGGTCACCCCGGGCGATGCAACGCGCTCACCCAGGCGACCGGCGTACACGCTGGTGCCCTTGCGGTTGAAGTCACCTTCCAGCCCATGACCCACGGCTTCGTGCAGCAGCACACCGGGCCAGCCCGGACCCAGCACCACCGGCATCACGCCTGCCGGGGCCGGTACGGCCTCCAGGTTCACCAAGGCCTGCCGCAGCGCTTCGCGGGCAAAGGCTTCCGGGCGGCCATTGGCGAACAGCTCGGTGTAGTCGTAGCGACCGCCACCGCCGGAATAACCGGATTCGCGGCGACCGCCCTGCTCCACGATCACCTGCACGTTCAAGCGTACCAGCGGGCGGATATCCGCCCCCAGCACGCCGTCGCTGCGGGCGATCAGCACGGTGTCCACGCCGCCGGACAGGCTGACGGTGACCTGCTTCACCCGTGGGTCGGCCGCGCGCAGGTAGCTGTCCAACCGCTTCAGCACCTCCACCTTGGCTTCGTTGCCCAGGCTGTCCACCGGATCCAGCGCGGGGTACAGCGCGCGCGCATCGCCGCGCAGCAGCGACTTGCCGGTCTGCGCCCCGCCCTCGCGCGAAATCGCGCGCGCGGACTGCGCTGCACTGGACAATGCGTCGCGGTGGATGTCATCGGAGTAGGCGAAGCCGGTCTTCTCACCGGAAATCGCGCGCACGCCGACGCCTTGCTCGATGGAATGCGCACCGTCCTTGACGATGCCGTCTTCCACGCTCCAGCTTTCGCGGCGGGCATGCTGGAAATACAGGTCACCAAAGTCGATGCCCGGGCCCAGCAGGTGGCCGAAGGTGTTTTCCAGGAGGCCGGCATCCAGCCCGGCGGGCTGCAGCAGGCGGTCGGTAGCGAGGGTCAGGGCGTTATCGGTCATGGGCTTCAATCTGGGGGCGGATGGCGGCATTGGCAAGCCACCGCGCCGCCGTTGTGAGGGAGGAAGGCGCTCAGCGCGCCTTCGGCTTGGGCGGCGGAGGCGCGGCGGCATCACGCTCCACCACGTCCACCTTGGGCTCTTTCCACGGCCCGGTTACCCGGTAGGTCTTGGCACCGATCTCGCCCAGCGGCTTGGACAGCACCGCATTGGTGGCCGCGCCCAGCGCGGCGCCCACCGGGCCGCCGGCCACCGCACCGACGACGGTCAGCAGGTTGCCCGAGCGCGGATTGACATCGATGGTCTGGTCGAACTGCTGGTTGCGCAGGTCGGTCCGGCCGCGGATGCGGATGTTTGCCGCCGGCCCTTCGATCATCACCTTGTCGGTGGTGGCCGACCCGTCCGCGAAGGCCAGCGTGCCGCCGATCTGGTTGAAGGCGAAGCCCTTGGAGAAGAAGTCGCGGAAGTCCAGCATCAGCCGCCGCGGCAGCTGGGTGATGCTGAGCAGGCCCAGCACGCGCCCGGCGCCGGGCTCCAGTTCCAACAGCTGGCCATTGCGCGCATCGACGGTCATCGTGCCCTGCAGGTTGCCCAGCTGGAAATCAGAGGGACCGCCCTGCCAGCCGGCCTGCAGGTCGATGCGGCCCTGGCCGCCGCGCAGCTGGCCGCCGTAGTCCAGGTCACGCAGCAGGTCACCGAGGTCTTCGCTGCGCACCTGCGCGGTCAGCGCGGTACGCGCTGCGGGCCCTTTGCCCAGCCAGTCGCCGCGCACGTCGATGGCCTGCTTGGGTGAGCGGAAATCCAGCTGCTGCACGCGCAGTCCATTCGCCACCGGCTGGGTGCGCAGTGTCGCCTGGCCCAACGTGATCTTGCCGAACTGCAGGTCGGCGATGTCCAGCGACAACGGCGGGATGCCGGCCGGATCGGTGTCGTTGGCCGTGGCCTGCACCCGCGCGGCCATCACCTCCCCGTCGGGCATCACGATCGGCGCACCGTCGCGCGGACGGGGCTGCACCGGGCCCGGCAGCGATTTCCAATGCACGCGTTGCAAGGCGCCACTGATGGTGCCGCCGCGGGCGCTGGGCACCTGCAACTGGCCGGCCAGCGAAGGGCCATCCAGACGCACATCTAGGAATTCCAGGGTCGGCCGCAACTGCAGTCGCGTCTGTTCGAACACCCCGCCGATCAGCAGCAACTGCGCCACCTGCACATCCACCGAGCGCAGCGGCATGGGGTCATTGCCTGCCCCACCGCTGCTGTCTGCAGCCGAACCCCGTGCCAGTCCGATCCACTCCAATGCGTCCAGCGACCCGCTGCGGCCGTTCACCGCCAAGCCGCTGGCGGGCGGATCCCGGTCGACCCGTGCGCTGCCCAGCGTGACCTGCACGCCGGTCTGGCCCTGGTGGGTGCGCGCGGCCAAGGCGAGACGGTCACCGAACGCCACCTCGATGCGGCCATCGCCCATCGGCAGCTGCGCAGCCACGCGCGTATCGAGCGCTTCACCGGCGGGCTTGTCCAGCGGCGCGGGAAAGCTCAGCACCGTGCCCACCAGGTCCGACTGCAGGTGCAACCGTGCGGGCGGCACCGGTGCCGGCGCACCGCCAGTGGCGGCAGCGGCGACGGCCTTCGGCATGTCCACGCCGATCGTCCAGTTCGAGCGGCCGGTGATGTACGGCTTCAGCCAGGCCATCTCCGGCGCCCGATCCAGCAGCACGCCGGCATCCAGGTTGGCGTCCAGCTGCGATTCGAAGGCCAGTTGCGGATCGCGCACGAAGCCGCCCGCGCGCAGGCTCAGCGTGCCCGCTGCGCCCAGGTGACGAACCGCCAGGTTGTCGGCACCGAAACCGCCGCCGGCGTACTGGGCCACCCCGCGCACGTCGTCAAAATCCAGCGCATAGCGCTTGTCGGCCAGCTTCACGCCCTCCAGCGTCACGCTGCCCTTCAGGTGCCCCGGCTGACCCGCACGCAACGGCTGCAGCAGATCGAAGTCCACCGCGGCGGGGCCACTCACGCTCAGCGCATCCAGCGTGTCACCGTACTGCGCGTGCAGCGGGCTGCGACGCAGCATCGCCAGCAGCTTGCTGGACTCACTGCGGCTCTGCGCGCGCACGTACAGCGGCGTCTCGCCGAAATCTTCGATGCCTGCCTGCATCGCATCCACGTTCACGCCCGCCAGATCACCACGTCCCGTCAGCGAGAAGCCGGGGCCAATGAAGGCGATGTCCGCATCCACGGCGGTCATGTCGGGCCAGCTTTTCTGGAAGCGGATGGTGCCGTCTTCAATATGTCCGGTCGCTTCGAAGCGCCCGTTGTTGCGGTCGAACGGCCAGTCGTCCAGGTCGCCGGCCACCAGGCCGATACCGTTGCGCACGCGACCCGCCTGCAACGCGGTGTCCAGCCAGTCACGGGCATGCTCGCTCATCCTCGAACGGATCCAGAAGCGCTTGGCGGCGGTCATCGGGACATCGTCGATCTTCGCTGCCAGCTGCATCCACGGCCGCGTGCCGTCGCCCTGGAACCACAATGCTCCACGGACATCGGCAGCGTAATCGGTGCCCTGCACGCGCAGCGCCGGCGTGCCGACCCGCCAACCGCCCGCTTCGTCATGCCAACCGACGATCTCACCGGCGAGTCGCACGTCGTGGCGCACGCCGAATCCCTTTGGCCAGTCCAGCTGCATCTGCTGTCGGGACTGCAACTGCAACGAGAACCCTTCGGCATCGCCTTGGAACCGGCCGCCGATACCGACCAGGCCGGGGCCCCCATCCACGCTGGAAAACGCCAATGTGTCGAGGTCGCCCTGCACCCACAACGGACCGTTGCGCTCACCGCGTGCCTGCAGTTGGCGCACGCGCAGCTGGGGATGGGCGCGGTACAGCCAGTCGCGCAGGCCGGCATCCACCCGGTCGGTCAGCGCCAGGCCCCGCAGCAGCACGTTGCCGTCTATGTTGTTGGCCACCAGCGCGGTGTGCTGTCCTGCACCGATCAGCAGTCCATCCAGTACCTGCTCACGATCTTCCGCCCGCACCCGCAGGCGTGGGGCTTCCGCCCGCCAGCCACCGGCGCTGTAACGCCAGCGCGCACGTACCTGCAGGCGCTCGATGTCCAACGTGGGCTTGGCCACGTGGGCCGTCGGCGTGCCGGCAAGCCGCAGTCCGGACAGATCCGAGTCCGTGGTGACCATCACCGGGCGGAAATCACGCAGTGCCACCCAGGCGTTGAGCTCGCCGCGGCCCTGCAACAGCTGTACGCCGGCACCGGACAGCAGCGGCGACCAGGCCTGCAGGTCTACCGGATCGCCGCCCAGCCACGCCTCGCCATTGCCGGCGCGACGATCTACATCCAGTACTGCCGCCAATGGCAGCGCATCGGCTTGCGCCCAGGCCCGCACGCCAACGCGCAACCGATCAGCGTCCACCCGAAGGCGCAGATCCAGGCGCGGCAAGGTTGTCTGCAGGCCTATCGATGGTGCCTCGATGGTCAGGCGACCCTGCTCCACCTGCAGTTCCCCAAGCCGACGCAGGCCGTCCAGCGGGTCGCCGGCTTTCGCTGCCGGCAATCCACGCACGCTCCAGCGCCCGTCATCGGCCCGCTGCAGGGTCAGCGCCAGGCCACGCAGGCGCAGCTCGGTCAAAGATCGGCCCGGCAACAGGCCGGCATACATCGCCACCTGCACCTCGGCCTGGCCGATGCGCAGGCCTTCGCCGGCGCCGATACGCAGTCCATCCAACTGCAGCAGCGGCCCGCGGCGGGTCCACTGCGCTTTCAACGCATCGAAGCGCACCGGCTGCCCGGCACGCGTGCTCAACCACGCAGAAACTTTGTCGGGATTACGCTCAACCAGCGGCAACAGCTGGCTGAGGGTACCCACCAGCAACGCCACCACCACCAGGGTGATGGCGAGCGCGTACAGGGCAAGACGGCGGATCCTTCGCAGTCGCAGGCGCGGCGGCGCGCTCATCGGCCTTGGCCGGCAACCGGCCGGATTGGATCAGAGCAGGACCACATCGAACTGTTCCTGCAGGTACTGGTCGTCAGCCTGGAAGCTGATGCTCTTGCCGAGGAATTCCTCCAGCTCGGCGACTGCCGTGGATTCTTCATCGGTGATCCGCGCCACGACCTTCGACGAAGCGATCACCAGCAGGCGCGCCGCTTCGAACTGACGCACCGCGCGGGTGATCTCGCGGAAGATCTCGTAGGTCACCGTTTCGGTGGTCTTGATGCTGCCGCGGCCACTGCACTGCGGGCACGTCTCGGAAAGCTGGCGCTCCAGGCTCTCCACGGTGCGCTTGCGGGTCATCTCCACCAGGCCCAACGGCGAGAAATCATAGACCGTGGTCTTGGCGTGGTCGCGCGCCAACGCCTTTTCCAGCGTGCGCAGCACCTGACGACGATGCTCGGCATCCACCATGTCGATGAAGTCGATGATGATGATGCCGCCCAGGTTGCGCAGCCGCAGCTGCCTGGCCACGGCCTGGGCCGCCTCCAGATTGGTGCGGTACACGGTTTCTTCCAGATTGCGCTGGCCGACGAACGAACCGGTGTTGACGTCGATGGTGGTCATCGCCTCGGTCTGGTCGATCACCAGGTAGCCCCCGGACTTCAGCGGCACCTGCTTGTCCAGCGCGCGGCCGATCTCGTCCTCCACCCCGAACATGTCGAAGATCGGACGGTCGCCGGCATACAGCTCCAGCTTTTCAGCCAGCACCGGCATGTACTTGGCGACGAACGCCTGCAGCTGGACGAACGTTTCCTTGGAATCGACCTTTACCTTGTCCACGTCCTTGCGGATCAGGTCGCGTACCGACCGCAACGGCAGGCTCAGGTCTTCATAGATCACGCTGCACGATGCGGCCTCGCGGCCACGGCGCTCGACCACGTTCCAGACGCGCGACAGGTAGGCCACGTCTTCGGCGATGGCCTCGGCAGGCTGGCCTTCGGCATTGGTGCGCACGATATAGCCGTAGCCGCCGTGCTGCGCTGACAGCTCGGTCACCAGCGTCTTCAGCCGCGCCCGCTCGGTTTCGTCTTCGATCCGCGCCGAGACACCGACCACCTTGGACTGCGGCAGCAGCACCATGTAGCGCGATGGAATGCTGATCTGCGTGGTCAGGCGCGCGCCCTTGGTGCCGATGGGATCCTTCACTACCTGGACCACGATGTCCTGGCCGTCGCGCAGCAGCTCGACAATCGGCACGGACGATGGCGGCGGCAGCGTGGTGCCATCGGTATCCGGGCTGGCAACGGGCGCCGGCCGCACCACGTCGTTGGCATGCAGGAACGCAGCGCGGTCCAGTCCCACTTCGACGAACGCGGCCTGCATGCCGGGCATGACCCGCTGCACTTTGCCCTTGTAGATGTTGCCGACCACACCGCGCCGCCAGCCGCGCTCGATATGCAGCTCCTGCAGCATGCCGTTCTCGATCACCGCTACCCGGGTTTCGCGGGGAGTTACGTTGACCAGTATTTCTTCAGACATGTACGGCAGCCTCCGTGGCGGCAACAGGGTGGGAAGGCAAGCCGGCACCGGCAAGCAACCGGTCGGTCTGGTACAGCGGTAATCCCATCACGCCGGAATAGCTCCCGGCCAGATGGGTGATGAAGCGCTCTGCTTCCCCCTGGATGGCGTAGGCACCGGCCTTGCCGATCGGCTCGCCGGTGGCCACATAGGCTGCGATGGAGACATCGTCCAGCGTGGCGAAGCGAACCTCCGACACCACCACGTCAGCGTGCACGCCCTGCGCGTCGACCAGCACCACGGCGGTCATCACCTGGTGGCTGCGGCCGGACAACGCACGCAGCATCGCGGCGGCATCGTCGGCGTCGGTCGGCTTGCCGAACACCCGCTCGCCCAACACGACTTCGGTGTCTGATCCCAGCACCTGGGCGCGCGGATCCGTCCCGGCTACCGCGAGCAGGCCCGCGCGGGCCTTGTCGGTGGCCACCCGCAGCACATAATCATGCGGGCTTTCGCCGGCCAGACGCACTTCAGGCACGTCCAGGTCCAAGGACTGGAACGGGCGGCCAAGGCGGGCAAGCAATTCACTGCGGCGGGGAGAGCGGGAGGCAAGATAGAGCATCCACACAGCATACCCTGCGCGCAGCGCCTGAATCGTCGGCAACACGGCGGGAAAACCGGCAACCCCGTTCCGGCTCACAACGCGTTCATCCCTACGCCAGCAACCTCGATGGCCTTCAAGGAGATCACCATGCGTCGCCCTGCTCTTTCCCCGCTTCTGCTCGCCCTGTCCCTCGCCCTGGGAGCTTCCGTGACCGCAAACGCCGCCGTACCGGCCCCTGCCATCGCGCCGGTGGAAGGCACCCTGCTCAACGTGTCCGCCAATGCCGAAGCCAGCCGGGTACCTGACGTGGCCACCCTGTCGGCCGGCGTCGTCACCCAGGCCGTCGACGGCAACAGTGCCATGCGCGAGAACGCGCAGAAGATGGACAAAGTGCTTGCTGCGATCAAAGCGGCCGGTATCGCCGAGCGCGACGTGCAGACCAGCGGCGTGAACCTGAGCCCGCAGTACCGCTATGCCGAAAACGAAGCGCCGAAGATCACCGGCTACCAGGCCAGCAACACGGTCAGCCTGAAGGTCCGTGACATCGCCAAGCTGGGCAAGGTACTCGACGGACTGGCGGCGCAGGGCGCCAACCAGATCAACGGGCCGAGCTTCGAGATCGACCAGCCGGAACCGGTCTATGACGAAGCCCGCCTGGCCGCGCTGAAGAAAGCGCAGGCTCGCGCGCAGACCTATGCCAAGTCATTGGGGCTGCAGGTCCGTCGCATCGTCAGCATTTCCGAAAGCAGTGGCGGCGGTTTCCGCCCGGTGATGATGCGCGCGCAGGCCGCCCCGATGGCCGCGGACATGAGCACGCCGGTAGCCGCAGGTGAGACCACCGTCTCGGTGAACCTGGACGTCGTGTTCGAACTCGGACGCTGATGCCGTGATCCAGGCGGGTCCTCGTCGCCCCCGCGAAGAGGACCTGCCCGGACACCCCACCGCTCCGCTGCCTGACCCGTAGCCAAACGCTGCCTGCGCGCCCACTGGGCACAGGCTGCTCAGCGCGCTATTCCTGCATCACCGGCACCGGCCGGCAAGACGATGTTCCCTCGCTGTCCCGCATGGAGGTGGATCATGGTTCGTGCATATCCGGCTGTACCGCAACACGTCGATCCGGTCAGGATCACCGCCTGGAGTGCGGCAATCGCACTGCATCTGCTGGCCTTTCTGCTGCTGATCATCCCCGCCGCCTACGTCGCCCTGCCGCTTCCGCGCGAGGCGCCACAGATCCGCTGGATCACGCCGGAAAAGCCGCTGCCGCCCACGCCCGTGCCACCTGCAGATCCGGTGGCGGTGGTGCCGCCGCAGACGAGCGTGCAGCCGCTACCGACGCCGCTGCCCTTGCCCCCTGCGGTCATCGATCAGGCACCGGTGCTTGCGCTGCCCGCGTCCGCGTCCACGTCCGCAGTCGCTGCGCCACAGGCCGTCCCGTCATCGACCGAGGCGCCCGCCATGGGCGGTGCCGGCGCCTACCTGAGCTATCGCAGCGCGCCGCCGCCGTCGTATCCGATCGCTGCCCTGCGCAACCAGGAGCAGGGCACGGTACTGCTGCGCGTGGAGGTGGATGCGAAGGGTCAGCCCACACGCGTGACGATCGAGCGCAGCAGCGGCTCGCGTGCGCTGGACACTGCGGCGCGCCAGCAGGTGCTGCGTCGCTGGACGTTCGAACCGTCGATGCGCGATGGCGTGGCGACGGCGTCCGTGGGCCTGGTCCCCATTGATTTCTCGCTGCCGCAGTAAGCCGATCGCCGGGGCAGGCGTGCCCTGCCCCGGCCGCACCGTTTGACGCAGATCACAGAGCGGTGCGAATTAAGCAAAATTTCACTCTTGCATCACCTGATACGAACCTAGATTGACGCCATCGCGGGGCAAGGGGGCCCGCGGTCGAACGACGCCATCAAGGTTTCCCAGTCAGGAGAGAGCTGTGAATCATCCGACCCGTTGCCCCGCCACCCGCCGCACCCCGCTTGCCGCCTCCATCACCCACATCCTGACCGGCGGCGCACTGCTGCTGGCCGCAGCCGTCTCTCCCAGCGCCTTCGCGCAGGAGCAGGCCACCAACCTGGACCGTGTCACGGTCACCGGCTCGAACATCCCCCGCACCGACACCGAAACCCCATCGCCGGTCCAGGTGGTCACCCGCCAGGAAATCGACCGCACCGGCAAGACCACGGTTGCGGAGTACCTGCAGACCCTCACCTCGGATGGCTCTGGTTCCATCCCCAAGACCTTCGGCAATGGGTTCGCTGGCGGCGGTGCAGGCATCTCGCTGCGCGGTCTCGGCGCCGGCTCCACCCTGGTGCTGCTCAATGGCCGCCGCATGGCCACCTACGGCCTGGCCGATGACGGCCAGAAGGTGTTCACCGACCTGAGCACCATTCCGCTGGATGCGGTGGAGCGCGTGGAGGTGCTGAAAGACGGCGCGTCCGCTACCTACGGGTCCGATGCGATTGCCGGCGTGGTCAACATCATCCTGCGCAGTGACTTCGAGGGCGTGATCCTGCGTGGGTCGTATGGTCTATCCGGCGACAGCGACGGCGATGCGAAGAAGGCGACGCTGACGGCCGGTACCGGCAACCTGTCCACCGACGGGTGGAATGCGTTCTTCAGTCTGGACGTCGGCAAGACCGACGGCATCCGGGTCAGCGACCGCCGCAACCGTGACTGGATCGGCACCGGCGATCTGCGTCGTTGGGGCTACAGCGCCGGCGGCAGCCAGTTCCTCGGCGGCGCGATCACCGGCAACGGCAGCGGCGGCGGCAACTCACCGGCCGGCAGCATCTTCAACCCGACCACCGGGCTGCTGGAATCACTGCCTGGCTGCGCCCAGTTCTCCGATGTCAGCCCGCAGGATCCGGGTGGCGGCTGCCTGTGGGACATGGCCAACTTCCGTGATCTCAGCCCGGAAGAGAAGTACGTCAACGTCTTCAGCCGCGCGACCTTCGCCTTCAACGACAGCGCCGAGGCGTACGTGGAGATGGGCTACTCGAGCAAGGAAACCACCTTCAACAACACGCCCTCCAACGTATCCGGCGCCTGGGGGTTCCAGGGCGGCCCCGTCAACGCGAACAGCGGCCCCGGTGCCACCGTGCTCGCTGTTGGCCACCCGGACAACCCGTATGCCACGCCGGTGCGCGTACGCTACAACGCCTTCGACGTCGGTCCACGGGTGACCAACAACAAGAACGAGTTCATCCGCTTCCTGGCCGGGGTCAAGGGCACCTGGGGCGAGTGGAGCTACGACACCGGCTATCTGCACTCGTCGACCAACCTGGTGAACAAGCGCGATGGTTTCCTGCGCTACAGCGCGGTCCAGTGCGTGCTCGGTGACCTGGCCTGCCCGGCCGGCACCTGGAACATCGGCGCCGGATCGGATGCGAATCCGCAAAGCCTGTACGACTACATCTCGCCGACCATCCAGGCCAACGCCAAGAGCAGCCTGGACATGTTCGATTTCAAGGTGAACCGCTCGCTGATGGACCTGGCAGGTGGCCCACTCGGCCTGGCCATCGGTACCGAATGGCGTCGCACCACCAACAGCCTCACGCCGCAGACCTACACCGATGTGGGCGACATCATCGGCTTGGGCTACTCGGCCTATGACGGCACCCAGAACGTTTACGCCGGCTACGCGGAGCTTGCAGCGCCGGTGCTGGAATCGCTGGAGTTGACGGCCGCCGCACGCTACGACAAATACGAAAGCGGTGACGACTCGGTGACCCCGAAGGTCGGCTTCAAGTGGACGCCGGCCGAGTGGTTTGCCCTGCGCGGCACCTACGCCGAAGGCTTCCGTGCACCGAACCCGGCCGAGAACGGAGATGGCGGCCTGGCCGCGTTCTCCAACGCACTCGATCCGGTCCGCTGCCCGGGCGGCAACCCGGCACCGGGCGGCACGCAGGACGACTGCGGCCAGCAGCCTGTTGCGATCATCACCCGGCCGAACCCGGACCTGGAAGCTGAAGAGTCCAAGAGCTACTCGGTCGGCATCGTGCTGCAGCCGACCCGCACCACCTCGATCACCGTGGATGCCTGGCGGATCAAGCGCAGCAACGAAATCGCACAGGGCTCTACGGCCGACGCCATTGCATCGGGCAACGTGCTGCGCGATACCGATCTGCTCAATGGCGTGCCGGGGACCGGCTCGATCCTGGCCATCAACACCAATTACGTAAATGCCAGTGCGTCGAAGGTCGAGGGTATCGATACGGACATCCGCCAGGACATTCCGCTGGGTAACGCGGGTGATCTGCGGCTGGACCTGCAGTGGAGCCACACCAGCAAGTTCGAGCGGACCGAGGGCGGCACCACGCACGAGTACGCGGGCACGCATGGCAACTGCGACGTGACCAACTGCATCGGCACGCCGAAGGACCGCATCAACTTCGGCGCTACCTGGAACTACCACGACTGGTCGGTCAGCGGCATCGTCAACTACATCAGCGCGATCGACAATCTGGCTGAGACCGGCGGTACCAAAGAAGACGACTGCTTGAACTTCCGTGCCGATGGCAGTCCGGCCCCGGGCAACTGCTCGCTGGCCTCGTTCACCACCTTCGATCTGTCCGCCAACTGGAAGGTGGCCGACAGCATGGAGATCTTCGGTTCGGTGGCCAACGTGTTCGACCGCACCGCCCCGCTGGATCCGGCCACCTACGGCGGCATCAACTACAACCCGCTGCACTTCAGCGGCGCGATCGGACGTTACTTCACCGTGGGGGCGAAGGGCACGTTCAATTGAGGGAAGGCTGTCGCTTGAATGAAAAGGCCCGGGCCACGCGCCCGGGCCTTTTTCAATGTGTGACGGTCGCGCCGTGCTCGGCGGCTTTGCGTCTGCACGCCCGCGAACGGTGACGCGCTCCGCCGAGCGTGGCTCGGCGCTACAGCGCGGTGACGCACTTCGGTGGCTTTGCGTCTGCACGCACGCGAACGGGGACGCGCTCCGCCGAGCGTGGCTCGGCGCTACTGGATCTGCGCCAGCGCCCTGCGCAGCGGTGCGTCCGATACCTGGATCGGGCCGTCGAACGGCACGCTCATGTCCAGCACGAAGTAGACGGAAACGGCGATCAGGGCAGCAGACACCACGAACACGCCGACCACCATCGGATTGCGTGGGGCGCGGTAGCCGAAGCTGCCGTAGATCAGCGTCATCCAGGCCATCAGCATCCAGATGATCAACCGCGGCACACTGGCTTCGGATTGCTCGACGATGCTCCAGCGCTGGCGCACCACCGTCTGGTACTGCTGGCGTGCGTCGGCCAGCAGGCCTTCGTGGAAACGGTCAGACGGTGCGATGCGGTCCAGTGCACCCCCGACCTGATCCAGTGCGTTCGCCGCCGGGCTCCGCCGATGCGACAGCGCGTCATCGCCACGCGCGGGATCGGCAATCGCCAGTTCGATGTATTCGATCAGCCGCGTACGGGTTTCATCGGTTTCCGCACCATACGTGCGCAGTGCCCGATCGAACATGATCAGGCTGGTCGAAAACGCGTGCACGGTGGTATCGATGGTCTCGAAGGTGTTCTTCGAGGAATTGATCAACAGGCCGAACACCAGCGAGGTCATCACCACGAAGATGTTGGCGACCAGCCGAAGGACGGTATTGGTCTCGTCATCGCGATGCCGGGCCGACAAGCGGGGATACAGGAACATCATCCCGATCGAGGCCGCGCACAGGCAGGCAAAGACGACCACCGCTGTCATGATCTCGCCCATCGTGACGCTCCGGCCAAGGGATGGACGCAGCATGCCACGAGTCAGGCGGGAAAGCGCCGTCAGGCACCCGCCGCTGGATCGCTAGCGACCATAGCGTATCGGGAAGAAACGGCAGGCGCGCGATGCGGAAGAAGGAGTGCACTCCCTGAACGCGTCTCCGGCCGCGTCGTCGGGATCAAGCAGCCACTCGCCCTTGTTTTCCACATCAACGTAAAGGTTGCCGAGCCGCCCTTCCGAGCCGTCCGGCTGGTAGGCGAGGTCGATTTCATGTCCCGACATCAGGCCATAGGTGCAGTTGACCACGATGGCGTTGGTTTCCGCGCCTTGTGTATAGAGGAGTACGCGTTCCAGGCGGGATACGGCGCCCGATGGCCGCGCCGGCGACAGCCATTCGCCCTCCCAGCCGCCCAGCGTCTCGCGTGCGTGGTAGCGACCGTCGTGCACGTGCACCCGGGCTGCCGGTGGGCATGCCATCAACGCGGGAGCGTTGTCGTGGCCCGGCGTCGGTTCGGCCGCGAGAACGTCTGATGAGCACGCGGCGACAAGGGCAACAGTGGTGGCCACAGCGATGAAAGGAGTCATCGAAATCACCTCTCCGAGGGAGTGCTTCATCAGAACAATGATGCCCCCACGAACGCCATACAGTATTTTAAAAAGTGGCATGCGCTTCCCCCGCGCATCCGACCAGGCAAAAAAAAACCTGCATCTCACGATGCAGGTTTTCAAAATGGCGCCCGAAGTTGGACTCGAACCAACGACCCCCTGATTAACAGTCAAGTGCTCTAACCGGCTGAGCTATTCGGGCAGACGACCAGTATAACGACTCTTCACGCGCGATGGTAGGGGTGATTGGCCAACATCGCGGCCGCGCGATACAGCTGTTCGGCCACCACCAGCCTGACCAGCATGTGCGGCAAGGTCAGCGGTCCGATCGACCACTTTTCATCGGCCAATGCGGACACTTCGGCGGAGTGGCCTTCCGGCCCACCGATAAGAAACGCCAGGTCCCTCCCCTTCCCGCGCCAGTGCTCCAGGCGCTGCGCCAGCTGCTCTGAACTGAGCTGCTTGCCCGGCACATCCAGCGCAACCACATAGGCATTTTTTGGCAGCGCGGCAATCACCCGCTTGCCCTCGTCATCGGTGGCGCGGCGCGCGTCGCGCCCTTTGCCGCGCAGGCCCGGCTCGATCTCCACGAGATCAAACGGCAGCCAATGCGACAGACGTTTCTGATACTCGGCAAAGCCCTGCGCCACCCAACTGGGGGCACGTTCACCGGTCGCGATCAGGCGTGCTTTCATCCTGGCTCCTCATAACGTCCAACGGCGCCATCGGCGCCGTCAGAGTGCAACGTCAACGCGGCAGGACCGCTCAGACTTCGTCTTCAATCTCGTCGCGCGAAGACGGCTGGTCACCGACCGTCCACAGGCGCTCGAGCGCATACAGCTCGCGCATGCGCGGCAGCATGACGTGGACGACGACGTCGCCCAGGTCCACCAGCACCCATTCGGCTTCGCGCTCGCCCTCGGTGCCCAGCGGCATCTGGTCGATTTTCTTGGCGAAGCGCACAACTTCTTCGGCGATGGATTTGACGTGGCGTGAGGACGTACCCGACGCGATCACGAAGTAATCGGCGACGCTGGACTTGCCGCGCACGTCGATGGTCACCACGTCCTTGGCCTTCAGCTCTTCCGTGGCTTCCATGACACAGGCCAGCAGCTGCTCCACGGAGGGCGGCGGGCTGGGCAGATCGACCTTGATGGTCTGGGGTTGGGACTGGGTTTCGGGCTGGTTGCTCAAAGCGGGTCGACTCGATAAACGTAAGGGGGATTATACGGCCACAGCAGCGGCGTGCCATTCATGGCGATGTTCAGCTGGCAGTCCAGCAGGCCGGACCTTACCGTCCGGCAGTACGGTACAGGCCGTTGGCGGCGATGTAATCGGCCACGGCCGGCGGCAGCAGATCGCGCCCTGCCCCGCCACGGGCAATCTGCGTCCGCACCGCGCTGGCCGACTCGCCGCGCAGGGGCTGATGCAGGCGCAGTACCCGACCGGCCGCGGCAGCTGCCAGGTCCTGGCCCCGGTCGGTCCAGCGTCCCTGCAACGCCTGGCCGAGCTCGCCGGCCACCACCTCCGGCAGCGGACTGCCAGGGCGTTCGGCCACGATGAAATGGGCCAGGTCCAGCAGCTCGCGCCACCGGTGCCACGTGGCCAGCGACAACAGGCTGTCGGCCCCCACCAGCCACGCCAGCGGGCACTCCGGGCCGACCTCGGCGCGCAGGCCGGACAGCGTATCGAACGTATAGGAGGGCACACCCGGCGTGCGCGCGGCGCGCTCCAGTTCCAGCCGGTCCAGCTGCAGCCCGGGTTCGTCGGCCAGCGCCAACTGCAGCATCTCGCATCGCTGGACGGCCGTGGCACCCGGCGCTGCCCGATGCGGAGGATCCGCGGACGGCAGCAGGCGCACGCTGACCTGTAACTCGTCGCGCGCAGCGCGGGCAATGGCCAGATGACCCAGGTGAACCGGGTCGAACGTGCCGCCGTAATAAAGGCGCAGGCCCTTCGCCATGGGTCAGGCGCGGGCGAGCAGACGCACCGCACGCGCCTCGGACACGGCCACCAGCAGACGCTCCAGCGCGAGCCAGGCATCGCCGTCGGCCCGCCCCTTTGCGATACGGTCGACCAGGCCCGCTTCAGCCACGAACCGCTCCCACCGCTTGGCCTCGGGATGGCGCTGGAGCGCACGCTTGTAGGGCGCCTGCCGCGATTCCCAGATGCCGCGGGATTTCATCTCCGCCGCCAGGTTGCCACCGCGTGCCTGCACCTGTGCCAGGCCCGCTCCCGCCAGCAGCTCACGGATGACGATCGGCATCAGCGCCGCCACCGCTTCACCCTCCGCACGCAGGCCAGCGACCATGCGCAGCACAGCCTTGGGCTGGCCGGAGAACGTGGACTCCACCAACCGGAACACGTCGTAGCGAGCCGCGTCGGCGACCAGCGCATCCATCTTTTCAACATCCAGCACGTCGCCACCGTCCACCAGCAGCGCCAGCTTGTCGATTTCCTGGGCCGCAGCCAACAGGTTGCCTTCCACGCGCTCGGCCAGTCGCTGCACCGCCTGCGGATCCGCGCGCAGGCCCTTGCTGCGCAGCCGGCGCTCGATCCAGTCGGGCAGCTCGTGCGGCTTGATCGCCCATGCCACGGAAATGACCCCGGCACGGCCCACGGCATCGGCCCACTTGCCCTGATGTGATTTGCTCCACTCGTTGGTGGTGATCAACAGCACCACGTCCGGCGGTGGGGACGCGCAGAAATCACTGATGACCTGCGCCCCCTCCTTGCCCGGCTTGCCGTTGGGCAAGCGCACTTCGATCAACCGTCTCGCACTGAACAGGCTGGGCGCATTGAAGCCCGCCTCCAGCCTGCCCCAATCGAAATCGCGGCCATCGGCGTCGAACACTTCACGCTCGCTGATGCCCTCGGCCCGTGCGCGGCTGCGTACGGCGTCGGCGGCTTCCAGCACGCGCAGAGTCTCCGGCCCGGCGACCAGGTAGACCGGCGCCAGCGGCTGCCCGCCAGCTGCACTGGCCAACTGCTCCGGGCGCAGTTCCATGCCGGGGCCGGCTCAGTCCTGCACCGGCCGGGTGGCCGGTTCGGGTGCGGGCTTGGCCGTCGGCACGGTGGTCTGGATGGCCGGCACGCCCGCCGGCGCGGGACCGGCCGGAACCACCACACCATCCACCGGGGCGGACAGGCTGCGGCCTTCGCGCAGTTCATTACGCACCACGCTGTCGATGCGGCGGATGATCGACGCCGACATTTCGCGGCGCAGTTCGTCAGCCAGGATCTCACGCTCGGTCGTGGTACCGGTGGCGTCGGTCGGCGGCGACACGTAGTCCCGCGACAATTCGATCACCTGCTGCGGCACCAGTTCGCTGCCATCTTCACGGCGGAAGATGAAGATCACCGCGTAGCGCAGGCTGAACTCCTGTGCACGGCCCTGCGCGTCGATCGCGATGGGCAGGTCGCCCCAGCGCTCGGACAGGACCTGCAGCTGTGCAGCCGGTGCCTTGGAATCCTCGTCGGCCAGTTCGGCGCCCGATGCCAGCAGGCTGCGTCGCAGCAGCTTGGCCAGTTCGCTGTAGGGCGTGCTGGAGACGACCTTCACCGCCGCCGTATCGGCCGGCAACATCAGCTTGTTGCGCATGTGGAAACCGCAACCGGCCAGGCCGAGGGCAAAGAGAAGCGCGAGCAGGATTCGGGTCATGGGCACAGTCTGTAGTAGCCGGGCAGTTGCGGCAACATAGCCTGCCCGATGATGCGTGAATGGGGATTGATATTCTGACGCCGGCACGCGCGATGACGACCCAAGGGCCGTCACCGCCCGTCCCGCGATCAGCCGACCACGATGTTCACGATCTTGCCGGGCACGATGATGATCTTGCGCACGGTAAAGCCGTCCATGAACTTGGCCGCGTTCGGTTCGGCCAGTGCCAGCGCCTCGATCTGCTCACGCGCCGCCTCGGCGGCGACCTCGATCGTGCCACGCAGCTTGCCGTTCACCTGCACCGCCAGGGTCAGCGCGTCGCGGACCAGCGCCGCCGGATCGGCCTGCGGGAAGACCTGGTCTTCCAGCAGCGTCTCACCGTGGCCCAGCACCTGCCACAGCGCATGGCTGGCATGCGGGGTGATCGGATTGAGCATCAGTACGATGGCCTGCAGCGCCTCGTGGCGTACCGCACGGCCCTGCACGCTGCTGTCGTCGAACTTCGCCAGGGCGTTCATCAGCTCCATCACCGCCGCGATCGCGGTGTTGAAGCTGTGGCGGCGCCCGTAGTCGTCACCGACCTTGCCGATGGTCTCGTGGGTCTTGCGGCGCAGGGCTTTCTGCCCGGCGTCCAGCGCCGCCACGTCCAGCGCGGCGGCAGCGCCTTCGCCGGCATGCTTGTGCACCTGTACCCACAGGCGGCGCAGGAAGCGGGCCATGCCATCCACGCCGGCCTCGTTCCACTCCAGCGACTGTTCCGGCGGCGCAGCGAACATGGAGAACAGACGCACCGTATCGGCGCCGTACTTGCCGACCATGGTCTGCGGGTCCACGCCGTTGTTCTTCGACTTGGACATCTTTTCGGTGCCGCCGATCTCCACCGGTAAGCCGTCGGCGATCAGCGTGGCGCCGGTGATGCGGCCGCGGTCGTCGCGCACCACCGCCACGTCCGCCGGGTTGATCCAATCCTTGCTGCCGTCCGGGTTCGGGCGGAAGTAGGTCTCGGCGATCACCATGCCCTGGCACAGCAGGTTCTGCGCCGGCTCGTTGCTGTCCACCATCCGCGCGTCACGCAACAGCTTGTGATAGAAGCGGAAATACATCAGGTGCAGGATCGCGTGCTCGATGCCGCCGATGTACTGGTCCACCGGCAGCCAGTAATTGCCCCGCTTGTCGACCGCGTCGCGCGCGCCGGGCGAGGTGTAACGCGCGTAGTACCAGCTCGATTCCATGAAGGTATCGAAGGTATCGGTCTCGCGCTCGGCGGCGGCGCCGCACTCCGGGCAGGTGGTCTTGCGCCATTCCGGATCGGTCTTGATCGGCGAACCGGTGCCGGCGAAGGCCACGTTTTCAGGCAGCACGACCGGCAGTTGTTCTTCCGGCACCGGTACTGCACCACATTTTTCGCAGTAGATCACCGGAATCGGGCAGCCCCAGTAGCGCTGGCGGCTCACGCCCCAGTCGCGCAGGCGGTAGTTGACCCGACGCTGGCCCTGCGCCTTGCGCTCGAAACGCTCGGCCAGTGCCTCGAACGCGCCCTGGAAATCCAGGCCATCGAACTCGGCGGAGTTGACCAGCTCGGTCTCACGGGTCTTGTCGCTGTACCAGTCCTGCCAGCGGGCGGAATCGTAGGCGCCCTCGTCCTTGCGCGGTGCCTTCAGCGCGATGACCTGGCGGATCGGCAGCGCGTACTTGTTGGCGAACTCATTGTCGCGCTGGTCATGGCCGGGGACGGCCATCACCGCACCGGTGCCGTAGCCCATCAGCACGAAGTTGGCGACCCACACCGGGACCTCTTCACCGGTGACCGGATGGACAGCCTTCAGGCCCGTGTCCATGCCCCGCTTTTCCTGGGTTTCCAGCTCGGCTTCGGACACACCGCCCTGCTTCAGGCCGCCCAGCAGCTCGGCCAGCGCCGGATTGGTCTTCGCCGCATGCAGGGCCAGCGGATGCTCGGCGGCGATCGACACAAAGGTCACGCCCATCACCGTGTCCGGACGGGTGGTGAACACCCGCAGCGGGTCCAGCGGACTGCCGTCCACGTCGCGCACCGCGAACTGGATTTCCAGGCCTTCGGACCGGCCGATCCAGTTGCGCTGCATGGTCTTGACCGATTCCGGCCAGCCCGGCAGCTCGTCCAGGCCGTCCAGCAGTTCTTGGGCGTAATCGGTGATGCGCAGGAACCACTGGGGGATCTCGCGCTTTTCAACCAGCGCGCCGGAACGCCAGCCGCGCCCGTCGATGACCTGTTCGTTGGCCAGCACGGTCTGATCCACCGGATCCCAGTTCACCACCGCGTTGCGACGGTACGCCAGGCCCTTGCGCATCAGGCGGGTGAACATGCGCTGCTCGTGGACGTAGTAATCCGGGCGGCAGGTGGCGAACTCGCGTGACCAGTCGATCGCATAGCCCAGCGATTTCAGCTGGGTGCGCATGTGATCGATGTTCTTGTAGGTCCACTTGGCCGGTGCGGTCTTGTTCTTGATCGCGGCGTTCTCGGCCGGCAGGCCGAAGGCGTCCCAGCCCATCGGCTGCAGCACGTTATGCCCGGTCATCCGCTTGTAGCGGCTGATCACGTCACCGATGGTGTAGTTGCGCACATGGCCCATGTGCAGCGCCCCGGACGGGTACGGCAGCATAGACAGGCAGAAGTACTTCGGCTTCTCCGAGGTCTCGTTGACTTCGAAGGCACGGGTGCCGTCCCAGTACTGCTGGGCGGCGGATTCAACCTGCTGCGGATCGTAGGCGTTTGGTTCGACGCTGGTCATGGAACACACAAGTGCGGCGGCAAAGCGGCACAGGGTACCGCAGTGCGGCAAAAGCCTCCAATCAGCGGCGCAGCGCATCCGCCGCCTGCCCGGGAAGCCTTCAGCGGCGGGGGGGTGCGGCGACCGGGGTGCAGCGGGTGGAGGCGATCTGGCGCGGACGGTGCTGGCCATGCACCCGCTCCCGCCAGGCCTGGTCGGCCAGCGCGGCGGAGTCGGCGTGCATCCAACCGGAGACCGCCTTGTGGCGCCCGTCGCCGGTGGTGATGTTGGCCCTGCAGACGAAGGCCTCTGCATGGGCCACCTGGACCAGTTGCAGGATGGCCACGGCCACGACCAGCAACTGCAGTGAATGACGGAACTTCATGGGACGCCCTCCTGCGGTGATGCAGGCAGGATGGCCACCCAGGCCCATTCACGACATCAGACAAGGACGAAAATCCGCGTCTGCGGCGGGCAACCGCTTCACCGGTGGGGCGAAGACCTGCCCATCATCGGGAGGGCCAGGCCCAGCCATACCGCCCAGGCCAGGAAGGTGACGCGTTGTGCGATCGGCGCCGGCACCAGGCCCTGCAGGGCAAAGGCACTCACAGCCGCGACCAGGCCGCAAGACAGGGCCAGCCGCGCCAGCGGCGGCAGGGTCTTCCAGCTGCCGATGCCCAGCATCAGCGTGCCGGCGATGAACGCCAGCGCCCAGACCATCCACGCACTGGCATGGGCCTGGCTCGCCGGTCCATCCAGGTCCGCCACATCCAGCGGCAGCAGGCCCATGCCGGTGAACGCCATGCCCGCCAGCACCAGCAGTTGGCCCGCAACCCGCTGCACCCAGTGGCTGCCCACCGGCAGACGCAGCAGCAGGTAGACCGCTACGGCCACCGCCAGCAGGCCCGGCACCGCCCAGCCAAGCACGTTGAAGGCCAGTGCATGGGGCATGCCCCCGGCGCCGAGCAAGGCCACCGGATGGCGGGTCTGCACATACCCGTCCAGCGCTGCGCCGAAGCCGACCACGGCGAGGATGAAGATCGCGGCGGCGATGGCGCCCAGCGGGTTTTCGATACGTCGCGGCGAGTGCAGGGGCATTGATGCAGGCTCCAGAAGACAATGCGCAATTGTGGGCCATTGCGGCGCAGGCGGGTTGCGTCGGGCGTGGGGCGTCACCATAGAATCGTTTTCCCGCCGTAGATCCAGAGCTTCCATGAGCGAACTGCCGAACGTATTCGACGCCATCACCGAAACCTTCGAAACCGAAGTACTGCAGAAATCGCTGCAGACGCCGGTGCTGGTCGACTTCTGGGCACCGTGGTGCGAACCCTGCAAGACGCTGGGCCCGCTGCTGGAGAAGCTGGCGGCCGAATACAACGGCGCCTTCCAGCTGGCCAAGGTGGACGTGGACAAGGAGCAGCAGATCGCAGCGGCGTTCCAGATCCGCTCGGTGCCGACCGTCTTCCTGGTCAAGGGTGGGCAACTGGTTGACGGTTTCCCCGGTGCGGTGCCCGAAGGCCAGCTGCGCGAATTCCTGGCCCAGCATGGCATCAGCCCGGCCGAGCCCGTGCCCGAAACGGAACCGGAACCCCTGGATCCGCAGGCACAGGTCGATGTGCTGCGCGCGCAGATTGCCGCTGAACCCGGGAATGAGGCGCTGAAGCTGGACCTCGCCGTGGCCCTGCTGCAGATCGGCGGCGTGGACGAAGCACGCGGCCTGATCGATGGCCTGCCCGCCAACCTGGCCACCGATGACCGTGCCGTGCGCGCCCGCGCGCGCCTGACGTTCGCCACCGCGCTGAAGGACGCCCCCGCCGCCGAGGCACTGGATGCGCGGATCGCCGCGGACGATGCAGATCTGGCGGCGCGGCATCTGCGCGGTGTGCAGCATCTGTTGGCCGGTGAGGACCAGGCCGCGCTGGACCAGTTCCTGGCCATGCTGCGCCTCGATCGTACCTACGATGACGGTCTGCCGCGCAAGGCATTGATCGACGCGTTCAATGTCATTGAAGACCCCGCTCTGGTCAGCCAGTACCGCCGGAAGATGGCGGCGCTCCTGTTCTGATGCTGAATGCGTTAAGAATCTGACGCAGGACGTAGCGCGATACTGCGGACGCTGGGGTGACTGCACGCCAGCGATCACGGCGGGAACGACCACCGACCATCGGGTCGTGCGGCGGCTCCGCCGATCTTCCGGGGGGAGGATCGCGTGACACCTGTCGATGGACAAGCACCTGATGCGCCAGCTGTCGCCCACCGGGCTGCGCCGCGGTGGCCGTTGCGCCTGCTGCTGGTCGTGTTGGCCGGGTTGCTGGCTGGGGCGGCAAGCTACGGTCCCTGGTTGCAGCCACTGGACACGGCGATCTACGACCGGCTGACGCGCCACTGGCACGCCAGCGCCGACGCGAGCGTCCTGCTCATCGCGATCGATCCCGCCAGCCTGCGGAAGATCGGTCCGTGGCCATGGCCGCGGACCGTCCACGCGCGGCTGCTGGACCGGCTTACCGACGCGGGTGCACGTCGCATCGTCCTTGACCTGCCGCTGCAGGAGCCCGATCCGCAGCCGGGTGCCGATGCCGACCTTGCCGCCGCGATCCGGCGCAATGGCCATGTCGTACTGCCGGTACTCACCACGTGGCCCCAAGCGGCCGCGCTGCACGAAGATCAGTGGCCGATTCCGGTGCTCAGCGCCAGCGCCGCCGCGTTGGGCCATGCCATGGCGCACCCCGATCGCGACAGCGTAGTGCGTGATGTGTCACTGCAGCAGGGCGTCGGCGCACCGTACTGGCCAGCGCTTGGCGTGGCGCTGGTCGCTCCGGCCCCCCGTGTCATCGACCGGCATGCCGCCACGGTTCGCCCCCGACTGGTGGGTCCGCCCGGCACATTGGCACGTGTCTCCTATGACGATGTGCTCAGCGGCCGCATCGCGCCCTCTCGTCTGCAGGGCCGCAGGATACTGATCGGACTGACAACGCCGCCCCTGGCCGCCGGGCCAGGCATGCACAGCCCACTGCCACCGGCCATGAGCGAGATCGAGTTCCAGGGCAATCTCGCTTCGGCGCTGCTGCAGCAGCAGACCGTGCTCGTGCCGCCAAGGCGCTGGCACGGTGCCGCGACCGCCTTGTTGGTGGCGGCCAGCGTGCTCGCCCTGGCCAGTGGCGGTGCCATCGCCCGCACGGCAGCGGTAGCCGGGCCGCTGGTGCCCCTGCTGATCGCAGCGGCGATGCTGCGTGCAGGCCACGCCTGGTGGGCACCGGCCACCGCGATGGCGTGCATCTCGGTCGCAGGGGTCGCATGGGCAGCGTGGCGGATCGTGGGGCGGCGCCCTTCGGGCATGGACGCGGCGACCGGCCTCGCCGGAAGATCGCGATTCGACCAGGCGCTGGGACACGCCTGCGCAGCGGCGCATGCCGCCCAGCGCCCGCTGTCGCTCATGCTGGTGGAGGTCGGTGGCGTCGACGACCCGACCAACGATCGCCAATTGAAGTGCCTGGCGAGGGGCATCAGCGCCCATGCGCGGCGCCCGCGCGACACGGCCGCCCGCCTCGGCGCCGGCACGTTCGCCCTGATCCTGCCGGACACGCCCTGCAGCGGCGCCACGCAGGTCGCGGAAGCGCTTCTCGGCGATCTGCACGGCGTGCAGCCCGAGCACGGCACGACCCGTGCGGCGCGCACCGTCCGCATCGGCATCCACTGCCGGGTGCCCAGCGCGGAAGGGGTCGCACCCGCTGTCCTCGCCGACGCCCAGAACGCACTCCAGGAGGCCAAGGCGGATCCGCGCCTTCCCAGCGCCATCTCCAGCAACGGCTGAGCCCATCCACGCGCCGTCTGATGACGCGACTGCCTCTTGTCGCTCCGCGGGAAAATGCCGACGGTCGAGGCTCACCCGACGCCGCGAGCTGCCCATGACGTTGTCCAGTCTTCCGTTGACCCTTGCGTTGATGCAGGCCACCAGCCCTTCCGCAGTCTCTCTGCCCACCGCGGATCCGCTCCAACCAGGCCATGCAATCGCGGTGCACCAACTGCATTACCGCAAGCTCTACGAGGAAAAGCCGTTTCCGGACGCACGCCTCGTCCATTACGACAACGGCATGTACCGCATCACCTCCGAGGGTGAAGACCACTGGGGCGTCTACGTGCTGCAGGGGGCGTTCGACGACCAGACGTTCACCGTCCGCTACATCTCATTGCCCTCTCCGGACTGGGGAAACCGCACCGCGTTCCATCAACTCACCTTCATCCAGGACAGCGGCACGGCGGGCTTCTTCATACAGGACGCGATCACCGACAAAGGGGAGGCAATCCCCCAGCAGAACGGAACGTACGTCTGGCGACTGCCGCACCCGCCGCAGCCGCCGCAGCCGTGATGGCAGACAGGCCTTTTCCATACGCATGCGCATGGTTAGACTGGACGCCTCCCGCCCCGGTATGCGTCTCGATGAAAGCCAGCCTGTTCCGCCACGGCATCAACCTGTGGCCCCCCTTCCTGTTCGCCGGCATCCATGTGCGTCACATTGCGGCCGATTACCGCGACATCACCGTCGACCTGCGCATGCGCCCGTGGAACCGCAATTATGTCGGCACCCACTTTGGCGGCAGCCTGTTCGCGATGACCGATCCGTTCTGGATGCTGGGGCTGATGAACAACCTGGGTCGCGACTACTACGTATGGGACCGCGCAGGCGCAATCGAGTTCCTCAAACCCGGCCGCGGCACGGTCAGCGCAACGTTCCATATCGACGAGGCCATGCTTGCCGAGATCCGCGAGGCCGCCGCCGATGGCAGCAAGCAGCTGCGCTGGTACAGCAACGATGTGATCGACGCCAGCGGCGACGTGGTCGCACGCGTGCGCAAGCAGGTCTACATCCGGCTCAAGCCGCAGGCAAGGCAGGCTGGCTGAGTCGAATTTCCGACACGGATTGTCTTTTTGCATACCGGGAAGCAACGCACACCCGCGCATTTCCTTGCTGTTGATGATGTCCACGAGTCGCACTTTTCGGTGCGGCCGGCGACACATCAAGGAGATCCCGCATGTCCGACTCGATGACAACCCGGCGCGGTGCGCTGAAAGCGGCAGCCTGTGCGGCGGCTGCACTGCTGACCGCTTCCGCTTCCGCACGTGCCCAGCAGCAACGCCGTCCCACGGCGGCCGACATCATGGGGCCGTTCTACCCCATCGTGCGCCCGCTGGACGAGGATGCCGACCTCACCCGCGTGGCCGGCCAGCCCGGCATTGCACAGGGGCGCGTGCTGGACCTGCGCGGCAGGGTTCTCGACACCCTGGGGCACCCCGTGGCCGGCGCCCACATTGAAATGTGGCAGGCCAACACGCACGGTCGCTATGCCCATGCCAGCGATACGAACGTCACGGCCCCGCTGGATCCCGCATTCCAGGGCTTCGCGCGGCAACGCACCGATACGGAGGGCTGCTTCCGCTTCCTGACGGTGATACCGGGCGCTTATCCCGTCCCCGACCCCGACTCTCCCTGGCTGCGCACGCGGCATATCCACTTCGACATACGCGGCCAGCACGATCGGCTGGTGACCCAGATCTACTTCGCTGGCGAGCCACACAACGATACGGATCGGCTCTATCAGGCGCTGACACCTGCAGAACGGGATACGGTCACCTTGGACCCGCGTCACGCCGTGGCCGGTGCGCCGGCTCCGCTGATCGGCGAATGGACCGTGGTGCTGGCCAGCGGCTAGGCCGGTATCTGACGCACACTGCGGGGTGCTGCGAAGTCGACGCAGCGCCGTCTGAATCACCGTTGGCACAACGGCCCCTGAGCAGCCGTGCGTCGTTCCACATGGACCCCGTAAGCGGGCTCCAGCGACCGCTACAATGCGCGGATGTCACTCCCTGCCCCCGAACTTGTCCCCCGTCCTTCCCTGCAGCGCCTGTTCCTGACCGGCCTGTTGACCCTGCTGCCGATCTGGCTCACGTGGGTCGTGGTGAAGTTCGTCTTCGTGCTGCTGTCGGGGATTTCCAGCCCCTTGGTGGTGCCGATGTCCGAGCGCATCGCGACCTGGTTTCCCAATTCACTGGGCTGGGTGCACGCCGAGTGGATCCAGAACGTGGTCGCCCTGGTCGCCACGCTGCTGGTGATCCTGGCGGTAGGTGTGCTGAGCCGCCGCGTGGTAGGACAGCGCCTGCTGCGCTGGGTCGGCGCGGTGATCAAGCGCATTCCCCTGGCCAGCATCATCTATGAAAGTGCCAAGAAGCTGCTTGACATGCTGCAGACCGAGCCGGGCACCACCCAGCGCGTGGTGCTGATCGACTTCCCGCACCGTGACATGAAGGCAGTGGGGCTGGTGACGCGGGTCATCCGCGAACAGGGCACGGGCCGCGAACTGGCCGCCGTGTATGTGCCAACCACGCCGAATCCCACCTCTGGCTACCTGGAAATCGTGCCGGTGGAACTGCTCACGCCGACCGACTGGACCGTGGACCAGGCCATGAGCTTCATCATTTCCGGCGGCGCGGTAGCCCCGGAAACCGTGCCATTCACCCGCGCGGGCGAACGCAACGCGTAAGCGCCTTGCGACATGGGCGTGCGTCATCGCCCAGCTGACTGTCGGCCAACGCGTCGCACGCTGACTACGGCGGCAGCGCTGGCCGTATCCGCACAGATCGTGCAAGCTCCACGATCTGTGTTCCACGGAAAGACCCGATGCCCCAGCTTGCCCGCGCCTTGGCGGTCGCTCTTGCCTCGCTGATATTGTTCAGCGCTGCGCCGCCGGCCGATGCCGCGAAGAAGAAAGCCACCCGCCCCGCTGCCGCGCAGACGCGTCAGGCCGCAAAACCCAAGGCAAAGCCGCGTGCGCGTCCCGCCGCTGCCGCTGCCGCCCGGCAACCCGCCGCGCAAGCCACCAAGGCTGCCCAGCTGGAGCGGTTGTACGAGGAATACTGGGATGCGTCGATGCGGTTCAATCCGCTGCAGGCGACCTTCCAGGGCGAAACGCGCTACAACGCCGAGCTGCCCAACATCCTGTCAGCCACCTGGCGCCAGCAGTCGCATGACTTCACCACCCAATGGTTGGGCAAGGTGGAGAAGATCGGCAGCGCCGGCCTGCAGGGCCAGGACCTGCTCAGCTACGACATCTTCGTGCGCGACGCACGCGCCTCACTGGCCGCCGAACAGTACCCGTCGTGGATGCTGCCGATCAGCCAGTACTACAACCTCGGCAGCATCATGGCGATCCTGGGCGCCGGTGCCGGCGCGCAGCCGTTCAACACGGTCAAAGACTACGATGACTGGTCCAAGCGCTCGCTCGGCATTCCCGAGCTGTTCGACCAGGCCATCGCCAACATGCGCCAAGGCATGGCCGCCGGCGTGGTGCAGCCGCGCGAGTTGATGGAAAAAGTCCTGCCCCAGCTCGATGCAGTGATCAAGCCCACGGCCGAAGAGAGCATCTTCTGGACGCCGGTGCGGACCATGCCCGACAGCATTCCGGCCGACGAAAAAGCCCGTATCAGCGCGGAGTACAAGCGCATGATCGAGTACCGGATCATGCCGGCGTATCGCGCGCTGCGCGGTTTCATCGCCACCGAATACCTGCCCGCCTGCCGCGCCAGCGCCGGTATCGGCGCACTGCCCAACGGTGCGGCGTGGTATGCCGGCACGCTGCGCCAAGCAACCGCCACGGCACAGGATCCGGCGCAGCTGCATGCCTGGGGCGAGCAGCGGGTGCAGGCCCTGCATGCGCAGATCGCCACGGTGATGAAAGACAACAAACTGCGTGGCAACGAGGCCAAACTGCTGCGCAGCATGCGCAGCGACAAGCAGTTCCAGTACAACGACGCCAATGCGTTGCTGGGCCGCTATCGCCAGGTGCAGCAGCAGGTCAGCGGCAAACTGCCTACGGTGCTGCAGACCCTGCCCAAGGCGACGCTGGAGATCCAGCCGGTGGAGCAGGAACGTGCCGCCACGGCAGCGGCCGCGTTTTACCAGCAGGGTGTGCCCGGCGCGCGTCCTGCCGTGTTGTACGTGAACACCAGCAGCCTGCCCACGCGACGCCGCTGGAGTGTGCCGATGCTGTACCTGCACGAGGCAGTCCCCGGCCATCACGTGCAGCTGGGGCTGCAGCAGGAAATCGAAAAACTGCCACGGTTTCGCCGCCTCGGTGGTGATCTGGCCTTCATTGAAGGCTGGGGGCTGTATGCCGAGTCGCTGGGCGAGCCCTTGGGCTTGTACACCGATCCGTACGACCACATCGGCTACCTGCACGCGGCACTGACGCGCGCGGCGCGCGTCGTCGCCGATACCGGCATCCACGCGCAGGGCTGGAGCAAGAGGCAGGCCGTGGAGTATCTGGAAAAAAACACGGCGATGACCACCGAAGACGCCAATGCCGAGGTCGAGCGGATGATGGCGCAGCCGGGCCAGGCCTTGTCGAACGTACTGGGTGAGGCGAAGATCGTCGAACTGCGCGATCGTGCGCGGCAAGCGCAGGGAGCGGCCTTCGATCTTCGCGCGTTCCATGCCGAACTGCTCAAAGACGGTTCGATGCCGCTGGACATCCTGGAACAGCGGATGATCCGCTGGATGGGACAGCCCGCGCGGTGAACGGATCAGGTCCCTTCCCTGCCGGGGAAGGGACCTGACCGCTGCTTGGCTCAGAAGTAGACGCCGACGTCGTCCTCCTCGGCCTGGTCGGGCAAGACGCACGCATTCCACTCGTCCTCCAGGTGCTGCACCTTCTGCAGCAGGTGCTCCAGTTCCTGCTTGCGGCGAAGGGTGCGTGCGGTGCCTTCCTCCCCGCCAAGGTTGAGGAGGAGCTGCGCCTTCATCTCGTCCTCAAGTTGCTCCACCTTCTCCATCACGTGATCCAATTCCTGCTCGCAGCGAAGGGCGCGGGCGGCGGGGTCGCTGTGATCCAGGATTTGCAGGCCCTGCATCGGCGAGACATACGTTTCGTCTGACCGAGTGTGCAGGTCGGGCCACTCGTCATCCCTACCAAGGTCGGTCCAGAGCGTGCTGCCTTCGGCAACGTCCGCGTGCGGCGGCGCCTGGTAAGCGTCAGTCGAGGGCATCACGAACCCTGCATCAGCTTCCGCGCGCTTCAGCACACTACGGGGCGCATCCTCCATGGAGGACACGTTCACAGTGCGGCGTGACGCACCCCGCTGACCTGCTGCCCGGTGCTGCATGACCTGCTCGGGCGCGAGCGCCACGGGCAGTCGCTTCGGCTTGGACTTCCCGTCGAACACCTTGGTCAGGTACACCTGGTCGCTGCTGGACACGAGCTCGTCAGACACCGGGTCGAGCGTATAGACGCGCGTGACTTCATGCTCGTGAAACCCCAGACGGCGTGTGCGCTCAGCCACATCCTGTGCCGTTTCACTCCCCTCGTCCTGGAGCGCCTCGTTGGCCTGCTTGACGCGGTCAGTCCGGTACTTCGCCAACTCGAACCGCGGCATCGTGCCAAAGCACTGGTGTGGCTCGTCGTGCTCATCCTCATGCGGCGCGGCCGATGGTTGATCGTTGGTCTGGTAGATCTCGGCCCACTGTTCGAGCTCCTCGTCCAGCGCGCTTTCTTCAACGTCGAGCGCGATGTCCTGCATTTCCGGCTGGGATACCCGCCGCAGCAGGGTGGCCGGCTCCGGCGGAGCACCGACGGGGCGTGCTGATATCGGCTCGTCAGTCCCGCCGCCATCACTGGGCGGTGCAACGCGTGCTGCCATGGGCAGTGACGCAGGCTTCGCACTGCAGGCCGGATCAACGGGCGTCGGGGTGCGAAGGAACGCGAGCATCTGCCTGACACTGACATGGGCCGGTGAGACCACACCGTCCTCGGGATCATTGCAGCTGGCACCGGGAACATTGCCTCCCCGCTGCAGATGGTCCACGAAGCACCTCCATTCGCCGCAGTCGGTAACGAGCGGTGCATCAGACCCGCCACGCGGGGGTGGGCGGGGTACCACCCCGCCACTGGGGGGCGCGGCTGAAAGGCTCGTCACCCTGCCAGGCGAGGGCTGGTTGGCAACTGATATCAGCGCACGCGGCGGCGGCGGAGGCGCAGTGGGCTTGATCGTCAGTTGCCCGGCAAGGAACGCGGCGGTGTGCCTGAACAACGGTTCGGCGTTGGGTGTCGCGGTGGCTGTCACGGGGGTACTCGTTTGCGGATTGAGGAAGCCTCAGACTGCCCGCGCCGCGCTGCGCGTACTTTCGCATTTCGTCCTTGCACACTGGCCAATCGCCCCGCGCTGCGCCCTGTTCTGCGAACATGGCATGCCCTTACTCAGTGCACGCCCATGGCCCACGGTCTGCAAGGCATTCACCATGTCGCCCTCATCTGCAGCGACTACGCCCGCTCACGAGCGTTCTATGTCGACGTGCTCGGACTGACCGTCCTCGGCGAACATCACCGTGCCGCACGCGACTCCTGGAAGCTGGACCTGGCACTGCCCGACGGCGGCCAGCTGGAACTGTTCTCCTTCCCCACGCCGCCGCCCCGCCCCAGTCGCCCGGAAGCCCAGGGACTGCGCCATCTGGCCTTCCGAGTGGACGCACTGGAGCCGTTCATTGCCCAGCTGGCCCACCACGGCGTGGCCTGCGAGCCGATCCGCGTGGACGAGTACACCGGCAGGCGCTTCACGTTCTTCGCCGACCCGGATGAACTTCCGCTGGAACTCTACGAAGGCTGAGGCGGGCGCGTGGTCGATGAGGGAAAGCCTTGCACCATACCCACCCGGATGGGTATACAGTCAGCACACGTCGGCACCCATGCCGATCTCGAATCAATGCCCTGGGAGGGGACCATGCGCAAGACCTTCAAGACCCTGCTGCTGGCGCTGCCGCTGTGCGCGGCCGCGCTGTCGGCGAATGCCGCCGACTCTGCGGTGGGCCGCTGGAAAACCATCGACGACAAGACCGGCAAGGTGAAGTCGATCGTGGAAATCGCCCAGGCCAGCAATGGCACGCTGAGCGGCAAGGTGGTGGACATCCTGCAGTCCGACAAGGGCCCCAACCCGGTCTGCAGCGACTGCAGCGGTGCCAACAAGGACAAGCCGGTCAAGGGCATGACGATCCTGTGGAACCTGAAGTCCGATGGCGCGGGCAGCTGGTCCGGCGGCACCATCCTGGACCCGGCCAACGGCAAGACCTACAAATCCAAGATGAAGCTGCAGACCGGCGGCACCAAGCTGGATGTGTCCGGCTGTGTCGCCTTCATCTGCCGCGCGCAGACCTGGCAGCGCGAATAAGCCCGACGGGGCCGACGGGGTCGGATCGGGTTCGCGTTGCGAGCGGGATCCGACCCCCATCCGTGGGGGCCATGCGATAATCGTCGCTTCCCCTCGCTGCACCCCGTGACCATGACCCGTACCGCGCTTGTCACCACCGCCCTGCCCTATGCCAACGGCCCCCTTCACCTGGGCCATCTGGTGGGCTACATCCAGGCTGACATCTGGGTGCGCGCGCGGCGAATGAGTGGCGGGACCGCCTGGTTCGTCTGCGCCGACGACACCCATGGCACGCCGATCATGCTGGCGGCCGAGAAAGCCGGGGTCACCCCGGAGGCCTTCATCGCCAACGTGCAGGCCAGCCACGAACGCGACTTCGCCGCGTTCGACGTCGCCTTCGATCACTACGATTCGACCAATTCCGATGCCAACCGGGCGCTGACCGAAGCCTTCTACCTGAAGCTCGAAGCGCAGGGCCACATCGGCCGTCGCTCGGTGGCGCAGTTCTATGACCCCGCCAAGGGCATGTTCCTGCCGGACCGCTACATCAAGGGGATCTGCCCGAACTGCGGCAGCGCTGACCAGTACGGCGACAACTGCGAAGTCTGCGGCGCGACGTACAGCCCGACGGACCTGAAGGAACCGAAGTCGGTGATCTCCGGGGCGACGCCGGAAATCCGCGATTCGGAGCATTTCTTCTTTGAAGTCGGCCGTTTCGAAGGCTTCCTGCGCGAGTGGCTGTCCGGCGATGTGGCCCTGCCCGGCGTCAAGGCCAAGCTGATGGAGTGGCTGGATGCCGACGGCGGCCTGCGTGCGTGGGACATCTCGCGCGATGCGCCCTACTTCGGCTTCCAGATCCCCGGCCACCCGGGCAAGTATTTCTACGTGTGGCTGGACGCGCCGATCGGCTACCTGTCCAGCTTCCAGACGCTGTGTGCGAAGACCGGCGTGGATTTCGAATCGCACCTGCGCGCCGGCACGTCCACCGAGCTGCATCACTTCATCGGCAAGGACATCGTCAACTTCCATGGCCTGTTCTGGCCGGCGGTGCTGCATGGCACCGGCCACCGCGCGCCGACCCGCCTGCACGTCAACGGCTACCTGACGGTGGACGGGGCGAAGATGAGCAAGTCGCGCGGCACCTTCATCATGGCGCGCACGTTCCTCGATGCCGGGTTGGAACCGGAGGCCCTGCGTTACTACTACGCTGCGAAATCCTCTGGCGGCGTGGACGACCTGGATCTGAACCTCGGCGACTTCATCGCCCGCGTCAACGCCGACCTGGTCGGCAAGTTCGTCAACCTGGCCAGCCGCTGCGCCGGCTTCATCGCCAAGCGCTTCGATGGCCAACTGGCCGCGCAGCTGCCTGACCCGGCGCAGTACGAACGCTTCGTCGAAGCGCTCGCGCCGATCCGCGAAGCCTACGAGCGCAACGACCCGGCGGCGGCGATCCGGCAGACCATGGCACTGGCGGACGAAGCCAACCGTTACATCGACGACGTCAAACCGTGGGTGATCGCCAAGCAGGAAGGCGCCGACGCGCAGTTGCAGTCGGTGTGCAGCCAGGGCTTGAACCTGTTCCGGGTGCTGGTGACCGTGCTGAAGCCTGTGTTGCCGGCCACCTCGGCACAAGCCGAAGCCTTCCTCGCCGCGCCGGTGACCGATTGGACCGCGCTGTCGCAGCCGCTGCTGGCCCACCGCATCAACGAGTACGTTCCGCTTTTCACCCGTATCGACCCGAAGAAAATCGACGCCATGACCGACGCCTCCAAAGACACCCTGCAGCCGACCCCGACCCCGACCCCGGCCGCGCCCGCTGCTGCTGCGAATGCCGTAGCCAAGACGGCTGCCGCAGTTGCCGCTGCCCCCACGCCGACGAAGGACGACGGCGCGCCGGCCTACATCGGCATCGATGATTTCGCCAAGCTCGACCTGCGCATCGGCAAGGTCGTCGCGTGCGAATTCGTGGAAGGCTCGGACAAACTGCTGCGCTTTGAACTGGATGCCGGCGAGCTGGGCACCCGGCAGATCTTCTCCGGCATCCGCGCCAGCTACGGCGAGCCGGAAAAGCTGGTCGGCCGCAGCGTGGTGTTCATCGCCAACCTGGCGCCGCGCAAGATGCGCTTCGGCCTGAGCGAAGGCATGATCCTTTCGGCCGGTTTCGACGGCGGTGCCCTGGCCCTGCTGGACGCCGACAGTGCCGCGCTGCCGGGCATGCCGGTCCGCTGAAGCCCGCCATGGTCGCCACGGAGGGTGCGATGGAACTGGCGCTGTTCGATTTCGACCACACCATCACCACGCGCGATACCTACAGCCGTTTCCTGCGTCGTGTCGCGACGCCGGAACAGCGCGCACGCGCGTGGTGGACGGTGGGCCCGTGGCTGGCCGCGTACCGGCTACGGCTGATCTCTGCCGCGCGTATCCGCGCACGGGTCACTGCGCTGGTGATGCGGGACCGCCACGCAGACGATATCGCCGCGCTGGCCGCCGGCTATGCGCGCGACCTGCTGCCGGACATGGTGCGGCCGGAGATGCTGGAGCAGATCCGATGGCACCAGTCGCAGGGGCATACCGTGGCCGTGGTTTCGGCGTCGGTGGACCTGTACCTTCAGCCTTGGTGCACGGCGCTGGGCCTGCAGTTGATCTGCAACCGGCTGGAAAGCCGCGATGGTCGCCTGACCGGCCGCTACGCCGGCACCGATTGTGGTCCACGCAAGGCGCAGCAGGTCCGTCAACGGTTCGACCTGGACCGCTACGCACGCATCCACGCCTACGGTGACAGCAGCGAAGACCGGCCGATGCTGGCCCTCGCCCATGACCGCTGGTACCGCGGAAAACCCCTGACCCCATGAGTTCCCTGCGCAGCCTCCGCCCCGCATGAGCACGATGCTTCCGCCATTGGTCGAGCGCCTTGACCGCCTGTTGCCGCAGACCCAGTGCGGGCAGTGCGGCTTCGAGGGCTGCCGCCCGTACGCCGATGCGATGGCCCGCCGCGCCGCTGGCGTGGAGCGCTGCCCGCCGGGCGGCGACGCCGGCGCACGCGCACTGGCGCGGGTGCTGGGCGTGCCGGCCGTACCCTTCGACCGCACCCGCGGCGCGCACAAGCCAGCGCAGGTCGCGCTGGTGGTGGAAGCGGACTGCATCGGCTGCACCAAGTGCATCCAGGCCTGTCCGGTGGATGCCATTGTCGGTGGCGCCAAGTACATGCACACGGTGATTGCCGATCTGTGCACCGGCTGCGAGCTGTGCATTCCCCCGTGCCCGGTGGACTGCATCGTGCTGGTGCCCGGTCGAACGGACTGAACCCCCGCGACGCCCCCATTTCCAGTCGCCGCAGGACGGTAGCGCCGACCCATGGTCGACGAGCGCAGCGGGCCGTTGGCGTGGACATTCCGCCGACCATGGGTCGGCGCGACAGGTCAGCGCATGCCCGCCGCCAACCCACCCCGCCCTACCTGCAGGCAGCCCCGCAGCTCCGGCCCTCGCGTTGAGAGCAGGGCCCGGGCAACCGCCCTTACGGGACGGCGGCCGTCACCACGATCTCGACCTTCCACTCGGCGTGCGCCAGCTTGGCTTCCACGGTCGCACGGGCGGGCGTCATTCCTGCCACGACCCATTCGTCCCACGCCGCGTTCATGCCATCGAAATCCGCCATGTCGGCAAGGAAAATCTCCGCGCGCAGCACGTGCTGCTTGTCACTGGCGGCCTGCCCGAGCAACTTGTCGATCTCTTCCAGCACCTGCCGGGTCTGCCCGGTGATGTCCTGGCTGGTGTCCTCGGGAATCTGTCCGGACAGGTAAGCGACCTTGTTGTGCACGGTCATCTCGGACATGCGCGGACCAACATCGAAACGCTCCAACATGGGCGTGGCTCCTCTTTGGACGAAACGGACCCCCATTGTCCTCCACCACGGCGCGACTGTGGGCAGTACATGGACATCAATGTGCGCTCATCCTCTGCACGCCATTCCGCTGGCAAAATCATCCAACCCGGCGCAAAGTGCGCAGCTTCGACGCATTGACGCCTCCGTCGCCATCCTTGGCCCACCTTCTCCCCATGACCGACACGACCGCGCCTTCTTCCACGACGTCACTGCGCGTCAAACGTGTGTTCGCCGTGCTGTTTCCGCTCGCGGTGCTGGCCTTGGCCCTGCATGGGCTGGCAGGCGCCTTCGATGCGCATGGGTACCGTGCCGTGCGCCAGGCCTTCCACGATTTCAGTGCAGGCCAACTGCTGCTGGCCGTGCTGCTGGGTCTGGCCAGCTATGCCTGCCTGATCGGCTTCGATGCGATCGGACTGAATCGCAGCGGCGTCCGCGTGCACCCCGCGCGCATCGGCATTACCGCGTTCCTCGCCCACGCGCTTGGCCAGACCGTGGGATTCGCCGCGTTGACCGGCGGCGCCGTTCGCCTGCGGGGCTACCGCAGCGCTGGCCTGGACCTGGCACAGATCGGCCAGGTGGTGCTGATGAGCACGCTCGGTTTCGTCTTTGGTGCCTGGGTGCTGCTCGGTGTTGCCCTGAGCCTGGAACCGGCCGCGGCCGCGCTGGCGCTTCCCCTGCACAGCGGCGCGCTGCAGGCACTCGGCGTGCTGCTGCTGTTGGCGTATGTCAGCGCGGCGTTGCTGGTCGGCCGTCAGGGGCGCACCTTCTCGGTGCTCGGCCACGGCCTGTGGCTACCGGACCGCCGCACGATGCTGGCCGTCACCGCGCTCAGCATCGTGGAACTGGTCCTGGCCGCTGCGGCGTTCTATGTCCTGTTGCCCGACTCCGCACCGACCGGCCTGCCCGGCTTCGTCGGCCTTTACCTGGTCGCCGTGCTGGCGGGCCTGATATCCACGGTACCCGCCGGGCTCGGCGTGTTTGAGTGGAGCCTGCTGAAACTGCTGCCGCAGGTGGCCCCCGGCGCGGTACTGGCCGCCGCCCTGGTCTATCGCATCACCTACTACGTGTTGCCGCTGCTGCTGGCCACCGTGCTGGCCGCAGCGCCCACGTTGCGTCGTCCCTTGCGTGCCAGCGCCGGCGTGACGCGCGCAGGCTGGAAGACCCTGCGCCCCTGGCTACCGAACATCATCGCGCTGGCGGTTTTCAGCGTGGGGGCGGCATTGATCGTGGACGGCACCCTGCCGGCCACGCATCGCTACCTGCGTACCGCGTCGCTGCCGCTGCTGGAGACCTCGCACCTGCTGGGCAGCCTGGCGGGCGTGGTCCTGCTGTTGATCGCCCAGGGCCTGGCGCGACGCAGCCATGCCGCCTGGATGTTGGCAGTGGCGATCTGCGTCGCGTCGCCGCTCCCGATCTGGCTGCGCGGCGGCCAGGTACTGATCGCGCTGGCCGCACTGGTGGTCGCGGTGGCGCTGTGGAGCGCGCGGCGCGAGTTCTACCGCGAGGGCGCGTTGCTTGACCAGGCGTGGTCGTGGCCGTGGATCCGCAACCTGGGTCTGGTGCTGGTCGCGGTGGTGTGGCTGCTGTTCTTCGTCTACAGCCACGTCGAGTACCAGAATGAACTCTGGTGGCAGTTCGCCTTGTCCGGCAACGCCCCCCGCGCGCTGCGTGCGCTGCTGGTGGTGGCGATGGCCCTGGCCATCTTCGGCCTGGGCCGGCTGCTGCACAGCACGCGGGGCCCGTTGCCCCCGGCAGACGACGCGACACTGCAGGCCCTCACGCCGGTGCTGGCACAGGCGAAGGATACGCAGGCCTGCCTGGTTCTCACCGCGGACAAAGCGGTACTGCGCGATGCGCAGGGCCTGGGCTTCGTGATGATGCAGCGCCATGGCGGCTCGTTGATCGCCATGGGGGATCCGGTGGGCCCGCCGGACATCGCGCGCGCCCTGATCTGGCAGTTCCGCGAAGAGGCGGACCGGCTGGGGCTGCGGCCGGTGTTCTACCAGGTCGGCGAAGCGTACTGGCAGACCTACCTGGATCTGGGCCTCGGGCTGGTGAAGCTGGGCGAGGAAGCCATGGTGCCGTTGCAGGATTTCACCCTGGAGGGCCGCGACCGTGCTGATCTGCGGCAGGCCTGGAACCGGGGCAAGCGCAGTGGACTGACGTTCCGCGTCGCCGCCGCCGACGAAGTTCCTGCATTGATTCCGGCGCTCTCGCTGGTTTCCACTGCGTGGCTGGACGACAAGGCGGGCGAAGAGAAAGGCTTTTCACTGGGCAGTTTCGATCCCACCTACCTGGCCCGCTTTCCGATCGCGCTGGTCGAGGCAGAGGGGCGCATCGTGGCGTTCGCCAACCTATGGCACGCACCAGCGGGGCATGAGCTGTCGGTTGATCTGATGCGCCATTTGCCCGATGCACCGAAAGGCACGATGGACTTTCTTTTCATCGAGCTGTTCCTGTGGGCCCGCGCACAGGGCGATACACGGTTCTCGCTGGGCATGGCGCCGTTGTCCGGGCTGGCTACGCATCGCCTCGCGGGCCGGTGGAACCGCGTCGCTTCGCTGGTGGCGCGCCATGGTGAGCGCTTCTACGGGTTCAGCGGGCTGCGCCGTTTCAAGTCCAAGTTCGCGCCGCAGTGGCGCCCGCGCTACCTGGCCGCACCGGGTGGCGTCCATCTACCCGCTGCCCTGCTGGATGCCACCCGATTGATCTCGCTGGAACCGCGACGGTAGAGCCGACTTCAGTCGGCTGCTCGTGCTTCGCGGTGCCGACTGAAGTCGGCACTACCGGGCGGCTGCTTGTACTTCACGTTCGGGTTGACGATCAGCGGCCTGCCGCTTTCAGGATCTCGGCGGCCAGACGGTCGTGGTCGCCGTTGAAATGATGATCACCCGGCAGCTGCAGCACCCGCACGCTGCCCGGCGGCAGGTCCGGGCAAAGGGCATCGGTATCCTTGGCCCCATAGATGCACAGCGTTTTCGCAGCAGGCAGCTTCGCCACTTCGGGGGCAATCGGCAGGCCATCGTCGTTGCTGCCCAGCCAGTTGCTTACGTGGAACTCGAAGTCCGCCGTGCGACCCACTGACATCAGCGCAATCAGATCGACCCGTGCCCGCAGCGCAGGGGCCAGCTTGTTGATGCTCGCGGGCAGTACATCCGCGCCTTGCGAGAAGCCGATCAGCAGCAGATTGGGGCGCTGCCAGCGCTGCTGGTAGTGTGTCGCGATGCGGGCAAGATCAGCAGCGAATCCCGCCGGTGTACGTGCACTCCAGAAATAACGCAGTGAGTCCACCCCGGCCACGGCGACCCCGCGCGCGGCCAGTGCGGCGGCGACGTCCTTGTCCAGCCCGGCCCAGCCCCCATCGCCGGAGACGAAGATCGCCATCGTGTCACCTGCGCCCACCGCAGGCACTTCCACCACGGGCAGGTCGTCGAGCCCGGCCGGTGGCGGCGCAACGCTGACTCCCGGTGCCGCACCGATCACCCGCGCTGCGGCACGCAGCCCCGGCACCGCGTCACCGTCCGCGGTTCGCCGGAAGGACCGGGCACGCGCCACTTCGCGCAGCAGCGCGTGCTCTGCGTGTCCTTGCGCATCGCGTGCGTCCAACCAGGGCAGCGACAAAGCGCTGGCCTGCAGACGTCCTGCTGCCATACCGGCGCCGCAGGTCATCCGCTGCCGTACAGGCGCCTCCGGTAGCTGCGTGGTGAGCAGTCCGGCGAACACGCCCGTATCGGCCTGGGCCGCCAGCGCATACGCGAAGGCCGCGCCCTCGCCGTCACCCGCCAGCAGGGGTAACCGGTAACCGGGCAGCCGCAGGTAGGCCTGCAGCCAGCGGGAAAAATTCTCGACATCACCGGAGCCGAACGCACAGTCGCCCGCGTGCTCTCGGCGCAGTGCGGCCTGCAACTGGCCCAGGTCGACCGCCACCACCAGCGCACCATCGTCGGCGAGCGCAGCACGTTCCCGCTGCGCAAGCGCCGCTTTGCCGGCTGCATGGAACCAGATCACCACCCGCTGCGGCGCCGTTTCCGGCTGCTGCACCGGCACCTGCTGGAAGCGGCCATGGCTGACCTGAAGCGTGCCGGCATCGGCCGGCAGCGCCCCCAGCATCGTCAACATCAGCAGCATCCCGCTGCACGTCCCCGCAAACCGCATGCACTGCTCCCGACATCGGACAATGCCGCAACGATACGCCTGCGCGCGTGCGCTAGGCGATGCCGTTCCTGTCGTGGTCATCCACCGGCAGGGCCCCGCGCCGCCACCCGGCCCATGCCACTGCCACCAGCCACGCGACGATGACCGCGATCACCAGCTTCTGTCCCGCACCGCGGGGCGGTGCACGCCACAGGACGTGCATCCACAGCAGCCCGAAGGCCAGCCACGCCCACCACCACAACCGGGTGGCGATGCGTTTCCAGCCGGGCTCGCAGCGCAGATACCACGCCTGCAGCAGCATCGCCACGCTGGCGCACAGGAACGCAGTGTTGGCCGCCACGCCGTGGGCCAAGGGCCACACCAACGGCGCATGGGTGGGCAGCCAACTGTCCCCGACCGCCACACCGAGCAGTCCCAAGGCCGCCATGGCGAACAGCAACGGCGCCGCCCCACTACGGCGAGGGCCGCGGGCATATCGGAACAGGGCGGTGCCGAGCAGCACGAGCGCCAGCGCCAGCAGCGCATAGGCCAACCGCAACATGAGCCCCCATGGCCCGCGCAGGTAGAGGCTCAACGTCGCCTGCATCCAATCCAGATCATCACGAAGAAACTGCGTGGACAGTGCGACGACGATGAAACCCGCCAAAGCGAACAGTGCAACCCCGCTCGCCGTGCGCAGCCCATCCTGGCGACTCACCTGGCGGCATCCTCAGGGTGCCGCGACTGCCATTCGGCCAAGGCCTGCCGGTAACGCTGCAGTTCGTCGCTATACAGGTCCAGCACGCACAGGGGGCAGCCGCTCCCGCAGCACTCGTTCGGGCCGGGCGCTTCTGGGGGAACAGGACGCGGATCGGAATCAGGATCAGCCACGCAGGCACGCCGACAACAAAAGGGCGGTCAGTGTAACGAGCCGATTCAGCGGCCCGCCACCCGCTGCAGGTTGTCCCGCGCAGGCGCATCGAAACGCTGGTGGAAGGTGTCACTGAGGAAAATGCGCGGCTGCCGCAGCACGCCGCGCAGGAAGCGCCGCCGTCCCGCCCGGTACAGGAAGCCGGGAACCGTCCCGGCATACTCCTCCGCCACGCCCCGATCATAGGCATCGAAGACCTCGGCGGGCGCACCGAGGATGGCCATGTCGCAGTCCAGGAAGAGCGCGGCGTCCGCATCCACATCGGCCGGCTGCAGCCCACCATGCTGCGCCGTCAGCAGGATGAGCTCGCTCACTCTGCCCGCGTCGATACCTTCGTCCGGCAACCAGCGGGTGATCGCCTCCACCGCCAGGGCGGCAGAGCGCGCCTCGTTGTCCTTGCGACCGCTTTCGTAGACGGCATCGTGGTACAGCACGGCGAGATACACCTCGCGTGGCTGTGCCCAGCCGGGGCCATCGGCAACCCATTGGCAGTGCTGCAGCAGCGCGCGCACATGGCCGAAATGGTGATACGCACGCGGCGGCGAGGCGTAACACGCTTCAAGCTCGGTCCATTGTGCGGCAGGCAGAACGATAGGCTGGAATTCCATGACCGCAGCATGGCCCGCCAGTCCCTGCGCACGCAAGCACTGGCTAGTTTTTCACCACCCCTTCACGATGCTTGCTGCGCTTGGGGCGGGAGCACTTATGCACAGCTTTATTGAGCGCTCGTCCACACCCGCTGTGGATGACGCGCAACCGGCCGACGGGCGGTCTTGCGGGGGCACGCGCCGGCGCTAGACTCGCCCGAAGAGGCACCCGCGTGCCCACGGAGAACCGCCATGACGCGCTGGCCGGTGCTGCTGCTCGCTTTCTTCAGCGTGTCCGCCTTCGCCCTGCCCGTGACGCAGGGCGCTCCGGTGCAGGCGTTGGCTGCGGACACCCCACCATCGGCGTCGCAGATCGTCGCGGTGCCGCCTGGCCTGCAGGCGCTGCTGCGGCAACGGGTGATCTCCGCCGGGCCCGACCGCGAAGCGCGCCTGCAGCAACTGGTCGAGATGATCTTCGCCCGCGACGGCATGGATCTTCAGTACGACGCCGCTGCAACGCTCACCGTCAGCGAGACCTGGCAGCAGCGACGCGCGAACTGCCTGTCCTTCACCCTGTTGTTCGTTGCCCTCGCGCGCAGCGCTGGCATCCAGGCCCGCGTGCAGGAAGTGGACCAGGTGGTGTCGTGGTATCAGGAGGAAGGCGTGCTCTACAACGTCGGCCACGTCAACGCGGGGATCGAGGTCAACGGACGAAGCGGCACGGTGGACCTCGACCGCAACGTCCTTTATGACCGCAAAGGACCGCGCCCGATCGACGATGCGCGGGCCCTCGCCCATTTCTACAACAATCGCGGCGCAGTGCAGCTGGAGGCGGGCAACGTGGTCGCCGCGCGCGCATGGTTCGACGCTGCCCTGCGGCAATCGGCCGGCTTCAGTGCAGCCCTGAACAACCTCGCCGTGCTGGAAGGCCGCCAGGGAAACCTGTCATTGGCGCGAGCGCATTACATGGAAGCGCTGCGCATTTCGCCCCGCCACACCCCCAGCCTGATCAACGCGAGCAGCCTGTTGGCCCGCATGGGCGACCGCGCGGGAGCAGCGCGCCTGCAGCAGCGCCTGCAGCACGTGCGGCAACGTGATCCCTTCGTGCAGTACCTGCTGGGCACGCAGGCCGAACGCGCAGGCGACAGCGATCGCGCCATCCATTTTTATCGCAGGGCGTTGCGGCTGTACGACAGCGCCCACCAGTTCCACTTCGCGCTGGCACGTGCCTACGTGATGGCCGGTGACCTGCCGCGCGCGGGCCGCGAACTGCAGCGCGCGCAGCAGCTGGGTGGAGCGGCGCAACAGTCGCATTATCAGAGCAAACTGGACAGCCTGCAGCGCTGGCGACACCAGCAGGCCGCCCATGCGGCGTTGTAGCGCCGAGCCCTGCCCGGCGGCGCGCGCATCAGGCTTTCTTGAGGAAGCAGACCTTCAGCACCAGGCCCTTGATCTTCTCCGAGTTGCCTTCGATGTGTTCGGCATCGTCTTCCACCAGGCGGATGTTGCGGATCACCGTGCCCTGCTTCAGCGGAATCGACGAGCCCTTGACCTTCAGGTCCTTGATCACGGTGACCGTGTCCCCGGCCGCCAGCACGTTGCCGTTGCTGTCCCGCACCACCACGCTGGAGCCGACACTCTCTTCAGCCGTCCACTCGAAGCCACAGTCGGCGCAGATCATCAGCGCGCCATCGGCGTAGGTGTTTTCCAGGGTGCATTGCGGGCAGGGAGGGGTGGCGGACATCGGGCGGGACCTTGCAGAATTTCGACAGCCCGCATTGTAACCGGGCGGCCCCCGCGCCCTGCCCTACCGCTGCGCCGGCCGGCGCGCTACAGTGCGCGGCCCTTGCAATCACGGAAGCCCCAACATGCGCCTGGGCATCGACTTCGGCACCAGCAACTCCGCCGCGGCCATCGTCCGCGATGGGCGGGTGGAGCCGATCCGCTTCGGCGACGCCGACCAGTTCCGGACCACGGTGTACTTTCCCGGCATCATGCAGGACCCCGGTGAGTTCACCCTTGAGCCAGGGCAGGAGCATGAGCTGCAGGAGCTGATCGACACCGCCGCGCGCGAAGCCCGTGCCGCCGGCCATCCACGTCCGCTGGAAGCCCTCCGTCGCGAAGCCCTGCGCACCCTGCGCCGGCAATGGATGGAGCGCCGCATGGCCGAACCACGCAGCTCCAGCCAACTGCTGCAGAACGCGGTGTATGGCGATGAGGCGCTGGAAGCCTACTTCGAAGAGAACGAGGGCAACCTGGTGCAGAGCCCGAAGTCGATGCTGGGCTACAACCTGCATCCGCGTGCTCGCCAGACCATCACCGGCATCGCCACGCACATCCTCGAGCACATCCGGCTCACCGCCAGCGCCCAACTTGGCGTGCCCGTGCGCGAGGCGCTGCTGGGCCGCCCGGTGCAGTTCCGCAGCTCGATCGGCGATGCCGGCAACGACCAGGCGCTGGACATCCTGCGCGAGGCAGCGGTCGCGGCCGGCTTCGACCAGGTCGACTTCCTGGAAGAACCCGCAGCGGCGGCCATGCATTACCACGCCACCAGCAGCGATGCCCATGATGCCGTGATCGTGGACATCGGCGGCGGCACCACCGACATCGCCCATGCGCGGGTGGGCGGCGGTGAAGCCCCGCGCATCCACCGGGCCTGGGGCATCGCCCGCGGTGGCACCGATATCGATCTGGCGCTGAGCCTGGCGGCGTACATGCCGTTGTTCGGCCGCGGCATCACCCGCGTGCCAACCCACCACTATGTGGAGGCGGCCACGGTGCAGGACATGACGCGCCAGCGCGACTTCCGCCAGCACACCTACGATCACGTTGAAAACCCGTACGGCAGCCGCCTGCAGGCCCTGCAGGACACCGGCAATACCGCACGGCTGTACCGTGAAGTGGAGCGGGCCAAGATCAGCCTGAGCAGCACGCCCGCCCATGCCAGTCCGCTGCCGTTCATCGAAAAGGGGCTGCAGGCTGACACCTCGGCCGACGGCCTGGGACAGGCCGCACATGCCTACCTGGGGCAGCTGCAGGCGCTGCTGGCCCAGGTCCGGCAGGACATCGGGCATGACCCGGATGCGGTTTTCCTGACCGGGGGCATGTCCCGCGCAGGCTATCTGCGGCAGGTCGCGGCAGCGGCCTTCCCGGATGCCCGGCAGGTCCACGGCGATGCCTCGTTCGGCGTGGTGCAGGGGCTGGCATTGGCAGCAGCCGGCACCCCTTAACATATCCCGAAGCGATCCGCGTTAAACTCGACCGGCTTGACAATCACCGCATATTCCGTCGGCGCACGTTCTACCTGCGTGCGCGACGTGTCACTGCGTGCAACGGCCCGTCCGCGGGCCTTCCGGCCATGGCTCCTGGCTCTGCCATGGCCACGCTTCCGAGCCGCGATCGAGACCATCCTTGGGCATTACGAAGGCCCACGAGGCCGTACAACCTGAGCAGGCACCCGCCCCCATCGACTGCCGTCGATGCGATGCCGTCTGTTGCCGGCTGCCGGTGTGGTTGATGCCGGGCGATGACGTCCCCATCTGGTTCGTGGAAAGTGACGGCCGGGGCGGCCGTCGCATGGCGCAGAACGAAGAAGGCTGGTGCGCAGCCATCGACCCGTACCACCTGCGTTGCAGCATCTATACGCAGCGCCCCGCGATCTGTCGCCAGTTCAAGATGGGCGGCGATGACTGCCAGCGCGAACGGCAGGATTACCAGCACCAGGCAGATGCCTGGACCTCCCCCCACCCTTCACCCTGACAGGAGCAACCATGCCCCGCAAGGCAAAGACCCCCGCGAAGGCCAGCAACACCATCCGCAATGAGCGCAAGAGCGGTTCGTCCAGCTCTACGCCCAGCAGCAACAGCATCGCCGCCGACCTGGCCGCGTTCCGCAAAGCGGGTGGCAAGATCGAAGTACTTGGCAACACCTGGTCGCTGAAGAAAGCCAGCTGACCGTGTCGGCGACCGCGGCGGCTGCACCGCCGCGGCCGGCCTGCATGCCCTGCCGCTCAGCGGTCCAGGCGCACGCGTACCCCGCCCGAATGTGACTGCAGGCTGATATCACCGTCGCCGCTCCCCAGCCGCGTGTCCAGCGTGCTGCCGGGACCATGCCGGGGCCGCTCCACGTTTCCGGCATCACTCTGGATGTTCCCACTGAAGCTGTCGATCGACAGCTGGGCCGACACGGTGGCCGGCACCCGCAGGGATATGGGCGCACTGACCGATTGCGCGCTGATCCGTCCGCCCGGCGCCAACGCTGCCGCTGACAGGTCGATGCGGCCGGACACCGTTTCCACCACCAGCCGCTGCGTGCGGCCCGCCTCTACCCCGACCTGACCCGACACCGTGGTCGCGCCGATCTCCCCCGACAGTCCGCCACCGGCACGGATGCTGCCGCTGACCGTGCGCGCCTCCATGCGGGTGGTCTGCAACTCGGTGTCCACGTCACCGCTGACAGAGTTGAGGGTGCCTTCCGCACTGCGTCCGGCCGCTCGCACATCGCCACTGACCGTGTTGGCCTGCACCCGCTTGACGTCGATGCCGGCGATATCGATATCCGCGCTGACCGTCCCGAGCTGCAGCTCCACCCCGCGCGGCACGAAGACCTCGAGCGTGGCCCCACCGCTGTTGCTGCGGCGGGGGTAGACCACTTCCCAGCGCACGCGGCTGGCACTCTTTTCCGGCTTCAGCGTCAGCCCGTCGGACAACGTGCCGGTCAGCTGCACGTCGCGGCGATCCCAGCCGCGCACGGTGACCTTGCCGGCGATGTTGCTGATTTCGATCCGTCCGCCGGGCGCGATGGCATGGCGCTCATCGACACGCGTATCGGCCCATGCCGGTGACGCAAGCAGCGCGAACGCAGACAACAGGAGAAAGGGGCGCATGGTCGTTACCTCGGGAAACAGGATCAGGTGGGCAGGCCGGAGGCAGCGCGTGTTGCCTGCCGGGTCAGTTCCAACCGCAATGCGTAGGTGCGCTGCAGCTGTTCAAGAAGATGGCGCGAGCGCGGGCTCTGCTGCAACGCGTCGCGGATCTGGTCGGCGCCGTGGTCGAGTTCCACCAGCGCCGGCCGCCACTCCGGCGCATCCACCGGCGGCAGGGCCGCCATGGCCTGGCGGTATGCGTCGGTCATGACGGCCGCCTGCTGCTGCAACACCGTGGGCGCCGGCGGCGCGGCGGGTTGCAGTGGCAAGGGCAACACCCAGTACAGCGCCAGGCTGGCGGCCAGCGCAGCGCCTGCGGGCAGCGACCAGCGTGCATGGCGCAGGCGCCGCAACGGGATCACCTTCGCCCCGGGCTGTTCCTCCGCAGCGCGCACCGGCAGCGCGGCCTGCAGGCGGGTCCAACCGTCGGCAGGCACGCGCATCTCGCGCGGCAGGTCCTGCAGTTGACGTAGCAGCGCCGTGTCCCGCGCGTGGTCAAGGTCATCGTGGTGCGTCATGTCATGTCTCCCAGTCGCGCACGCAGCAGGCCGCGCGCACGGTGCAGCTGCGCTTTTGAAGTACCCACCGCCATCTGCAGCTGTTCGGCGATCTCGTGGTGTTTCCAGCCCTCGATGTCATGCAGCACCAGCACCGCACGTGCACGTGGCGGCAAGCGGGCCAGGGCGCGTTCCAGGTCACGCTCGGTGCCGGCACAGGGATCATCGATGCCCATCCCGGGCAGCTCCCGGTCCCTGTCCTCCAGGCTGTCATGGTCGTGGCGCCCCTGCGCACGCAGGTCCATCAGGGCGGCATTGACGCCGAGCCGATGCAACCAGGTGCCCAGGCTGCTCTCCATGCGGAACGCGGGCAGTGCTTTCCATGCCTGCAGGAAGGCCTCCTGCAGCGCATCTTCGGCGCGCGCCTGCTGCCCACCGCACAGTCGCCACAGCACCGCGAACAGACGCGGGGCATGCTGGCGATACAACTGCTCGTAGGCCGCCACATCGCCGGCAACCGCCGCGCGTACCACGGCGTGCTCGTCGTAGGCGGCGGGGGAAGCGGTGTCGCGTTCTGGCGTCAACGTATCGAACATGACCCTTGGATGCCGCCACGAAAGAAAAGGTTTAAAGCCGCCGGATTCAAACCTTTCTGCCGGTCGGGGCATCCAAGCCGTACACCCCACCGGCCCGCCATGGCCACGGAGCGACATGATGTCCACCCCTGCAGTCAGTGGCCTGCTGGCCATCCTCGTCTGCGCGCTGCTGCAGGGCAATCCCCTGCATCTGCGGATCAGCCTGCAGGCGCAGCAGGCCTGCCTGCTGCGTGGCGCCCACACGCTGGCCTGCACCGGTCTACCCGCAACGTGGCCGAAGGTCGAATCACGGGCAGTGCGCGCGTAACATCGTGCTCCCCCGTGTCTGATTGGATGTTGTTGCATGGAGAAGTACCTGCCGCCGTGGACCCATGCCTGGCTTGAACAGGCCGAGCTGATCGGCATGGTCCTGTTGACCCTGCTGGCGGCATGGTTGCTGCGCTTCATCGCCCGGCGGCTGATCCGCCGCTTCGCCGCCCATTACACGCTGCCGCTGGAAATGGTGATGGGCGCGCGGCGCTTGACCAGCTTCATCGTCTACTTCGGCGCGCTGCTGGTCATCCTGCACATCCTGGGCACGTCGGCGTCCGTGCTGTGGACCGCCTTCACCGGCTTTGCAGCGGTCGGCGCGGTGGCCTTCTTCGCCGCGTGGAGCGTGCTGTCGAACATATTCTGCACCCTGCTGATCTTCACCACGCGGCCGTTCCGCCTGCATGACTACATCGAAGTCCTCGAGAACGGCGAAAAGCCGGGCCTGAAGGGGCGCGTGATCGACGTCAACCTGATCTACACCACGCTGCAGGAAACCGGCGACGGCCATGAGGGCACGGTGCTGCAGCTGCCCAACAATCTGTTCTTCCAGCGCACGGTACGGCGTTGGCGGGATCCGTCCACCGCGCCTGGCGGCATCCAAGGCGACGGCTGAGCCCGTCCGACCCCGAGCCCCTGTACCTCAACCTGCCCTACACCTTCCCAGGCCTACGCTGTCTGCTGGCAAACACGTGGAGGACAGGCCATGGCCACCGGATGGGCACAGGACGGCGCGGTACAGGACCAGATCGACGCCACCGTCGATGACGCCATCGCACGCGCGCGCAGCCAGCTCAAGCAAGGGCCTGGGCTGGAACACTGCGAAGCATGTGATGCACCGATTCCGCTGGCCAGGCGCCAGGCAGTGCCCGGCGTGCGCCTGTGCGTGTCCTGCCAGCAGGAACACGATGAAGACGAGCACGCCCAGTCCGGTTACAACCGGCGGGGCAGCAAGGACAGCCAGCTGCGCTGAGGGCGGCCCCGACGGCGGTTACCAGACCAGGTCGTCGGGAATCTGGAACTGCGCGTAGTAGGCGTCATCTTCGGCGTTGCCGGTCGATGCCACCGTGCTCTGGCCGGCCTCGCCATGATCGACCACCACCAGCTCCGGCGCACGCTCGCGCACCTTCTCCGCCGCAGCGCGCGGCAGCAGCGCATGGCCCTCACCGTTGGCCACGATGACCAGCGCACCGGCGGAAAGCGCCTTGCGCAGCTTGGCATCGATCCACAAGGTGCGGATCGCATCGCCGTCGCTGAAGCGATACTCGCTCTCGCCTGCATGCGGCACCGCGTGGGTCTTCACGATCTGCCGTGCCTGCGCCTTCTGCTCGGTCGCACGCAGCTGCGCGTTGCGCTCGGCGGCGATGGCACGGTCACGCTCGACCTTCTCCAGCCGGACCCGCTCGGCCTCACGCTGGACCTCGGCCGATGCATCCGGTGCCTTGCCCTGCCGGGCCTTGGCCTGCTCACGGGCGGCGGCACTGGCCTGCGACTTCTTCGCCAGCCCGGCCTTGAGCAATTGTTCCTGCAGCGCGTTGGGCTTTGCCATGATCGTGCCTGCAACTGTTCTATCGTAGGAGGCCCCCATGATACCGGAGCCCCGGCGGCCCCATGCCTTCGCTGAAATACCTGACCGGCTACCCCGACGCCCTGCTCGACCAGGTCCGCACGCTGTTGGCCGAAGACAAGCTGGGCGCCGTGCTGCAGCGCCGCTACCCGGAGCTGCACGAGGTGCGCAACGACCGCCAGCTGTACGACTACACCCAGGAGCTGAAAGACCGCTACCTGCGCAAATCGGTGCACCTCAACAAGGTCTGCTACGACAGCAAGCTGGAGGTGGTGAAGCATGCCCTCGGTACCCACACCGCGATCTCGCGCGTACATGGCGGGCGTCTCAAGGCCAGCCGTGAGATCCGCGTGGCCAGCGTGTTCCGGGAGGCACCGGCGGCGTTCCTGCGCATGATCGTGGTGCACGAGCTGGCCCACCTGAAGGAGGCCGACCACAACAAGGCGTTCTACCAGCTGTGCCAGCACATGGAACCGAACTACCTGCAGCTGGAATTCGATACCCGGCTGTACCTCACCGAACTCGTCAACCGCAGCGGCTGAAGCAGCCGCGCGCCGCGACAGGTACACTGCGCGCCCCTTGGAGATCCCTGCCCCATGCTCCCGACCCGTCTGGACAAACGCCTCGCTGAACTGCTCGGTTGCCCCCGTGGCGAAGCCCGCCGCTATATCGAAGGCGGCTGGGTGCGCGTGGATGGGCAGGTGGTCGAGCAGCCGCAGGCGCAGGTGACCACGGAAACGGTGGAGCTGGATCCGGCCGCGCGCGACGAGAAGTCCGAGCGCGTCACGATGCTGCTCGCCAAACCGATCGATGCGGCCGCGCACACGCTGAGCGCGCTGATCACGCCCGAATCGCAGAGTCCGCTGGACCTGGGCAGCATCCGCCCGCTGCAGCGACACTTCCACGGCCTGCAGTTGGCGGCCTCGCTGCCGGCGTCGGACAGCGGGCTGGTGGTCGTCAGCCAGGATCCCTTGATCATCACCCACCTGCAGCAGCAGCTGTCCCGCACCGAACAGGAATTCCTGGTCGATGTGCAGGGCGAGCGGGCCATGTGGGACGTGGCACGCCTGCAGACCGGGCTGAAAGAAAACGGCCGAACGATACCTGGCTGCAAGATCAGCTGGCAGAGCGAACAGCGCCTGCGCTTCGCCGGCAAGGGTCTGCATCCGCGCATGCTGCGCGAAGCCTGCGCCATCGCCTCGATGGAGGTGGTTGCGATCCGCCGGCTGCGCATCGGCCGCGTATCACTGGGCAAGCTGGCACCGGGCCAGTGGCGCTATCTCGGCTCTGACGAGCGCTTCTGACGGCTGCACTCCCTCTGCACTGCGGTGCCGGTTACAGTCAGGGGATGACTGAACCCTTGCCCCTGTGGCGCCGGCTGCTGCGTGTACTGGCCATCCTGATCTGCCTGTTGGTGCTGCTGGTGCTGTCGGGCCTGCTGCTGGCGGACCGGCTGACACCGCAGGCCCGTGGCACACCGTCGAGCGTGCTGCCGGTGCAACCGGCGCAGACCCGCATCGATCGCGAAATCAGTGCACTGCAGGCTGCCCATCCGGGCCAGTCCGGTGTGGCGTTTCTGTCCGATGGCTTGGATGCCTTCGCGGCCCGGGCGGTCATCACCGAGCGCGCCGAGCGCAGCCTGGACCTGCAGTACTACATCTGGCAGGACGACCTGATCGGCCACCTGATGGCGCGTGCCCTGCACGATGCCGCCGCGCGCGGCGTGCGCGTGCGCATCCTGCTTGACGACATGAACGCGCAGGACAAGGACGCGCTGATGATGGCGCTCGACAGGCATCCCAATATCGAGATCCGCCTGTATAACCCCTTCCGCAACCGCGCCGGGCTGTGGCGGCTGGTCGAAATGGTGCAGCGGTTTTTCTCGGTGAACCATCGCATGCACAACAAGAGCTGGATCGCAGATGGCCGCGTCGCCATCGTCGGCGGCCGCAACATCGGCGAGGAATATTTCAGCGCGCGCCCGGACGTCAATTTCCGTGATCTGGATCTGTTGGTTGCCGGCGAGGCCGTGGACGGCGCCAACCGCGTATTCGACGACTACTGGAACAGCGAGGCCGCCGTGCCGATCGGCGCGCTGGCCTTCCACACGCCGGCCGAGCTGCGCCTGCTGCTGCGCGAGTCCGACAACGAGGCCAAGCGGGATGCCGCCACGCCCTACCTGAAGGAAGTGGCCGCATCGCGGCAGCGCGTCCGCGCGAGTGCGGCACCGCTGCACTGGAGTGCCAACGTCCGCATCGCTTCCGATCCGCCGATGAAGCACAAGCGCGACGACCAGCACAACTGGCTGGTCACCGATCTGGTGCGGATGATGACAAGCGCCCAGCACAAGGCGCTGCTGATCTCGCCCTATTTCGTGCCCGGCAACGAGGGGCTGGACGGCCTGTCGATGATGAGCGAGCGCGGCGTACAGGTGGGCGTGGTCACCAACTCGCTGGCGGCCAATGATGTGGTGGCCGTGCACGGCGGATACATGACCTACCGGGCACCGCTGCTGCAGGCCGGCGTGCAGCTTTACGAACTGAAAGCGCATGGCAAGGCAACCAGCTCGGGCCTGTTCGGCAGCAGTGGCGCCAGCCTGCACACCAAGGCCTTCGTGCTCGATGACCGGCATGGTTTCGTGGGCTCGTTCAACCTGGATCCCCGTTCGGCCTACCTCAATACGGAAATGGGCGTGATCTTCGACGACCCGGTGCTGGCCGCGCAGCTGACGCAGGAGTACCTGCGCCTGTCCAGCCCGCAGCAGAGCTGGTGGCTGGGTCTGGATCCGGCCGGCGACGTGCGCTGGCTGGAACGCGATAAATCTCCGCACTGGGTCACCACCGAGCCGGACAGCAGCCTGCGCATGCGCGCGAGTGCGCGCGTGATCAGTTGGTTGCCGCTGGAGTCGCAGCTCTAGACAGCGGTGCGCCGCTGCGCTCGCCGAGCGTGGCTCGGCGCTACCGAGCGGGCGGCGTGGCGGTGCGGCCGTGCGGAGTGCCTGTAGCGCCGAGCCGTGCTCGGCGGATGTGTCAGGCGTCGGCGTGCTCGTCCGCCAGGGTTTCCACTGATCGTCCATGCAGGCGGCGCCAGATCCACAACAGGGCATGCGGCGGGGTACCCGGCAGTTGCTCCAGCCACGCCAGGCCCTGGCTCTGACCCATATGCCCATGTCGTGCCAACAGGCTGGCCGCTGCCGCCGCCCGTGCGAAGCGCAGGCTCTGTGCCAGGCCACTGCCGGCATGCTCGGGTTCCAGCGCCTGATGCACCGGCAGGGGCAGCTCCCAGGCGGCGGCGATACGCTGCGCCACCGGCAACGTCCATTGGCGCAGCAGTGCTTCTGCACTGGGATAGTCCACGGCCACCTGCAGAGTCTCCGCTTCCTGCACCAGCGCCTTCATGACCAGCGCCGCGCCCAGCCCTTGGGTCAGCCCCAACCACTGGGCCGCAAACGGATCGCACTGGCTGACCGTACGGGCATGGTCAGCGGCCGCGCGCGACGACAGCAGCGCGTGCTCCCAGATGATGGTGCTGAACTGCGGAAACGCCTGGCACTGGATGTGCATCACCGGCTGTACCAGCACCGCGCTGATGATCTGTCGGATGCCTTCGGTGCCTACCAGGGTGATCGCGCGCTGCAGGCTGTCGACCGGTCGCTCCTGCATGCGGAACGCGGGACTGTTGGCGATCCGCAGCAGGTTGCCGGTCAACACCGGATCCTGGCCGATGATGGCGGCCGTGGCACGCGCCGAACCATCCGGATCGTTGACCGTCTGGATCAGCTGCGGCAGCAGTTGCGGCCGTCGCGGCAGCTGGCGGGCATTCCAGTCACTGCGCTGCAGGGCCTGCCGTGTCGCCTCGAGCAGGGCCTGGTTCGGCGGGCAGCCGCCGTCGAGCGCCGGGTGCAGGGCCAGCGCGTACAGGCCCGCATGCAGTCGCGCCTCCGCATCGTCCTGCGCGACCGGTGCAAGGGAGTCGGCAACGCGCTGGACCTGCTCTGCATAGTCAGCGCGCTGATGCAGCCGCGATGAGGTCCGCCCGGGCGGGCGCCCGAACAGGCCCCACCACCAGCGCGCAAACCCCGTCATCGACCGGCCCCGCCGGGTAGCAGGCGGACCCGCGCCGTGCCGCAGCAGCCGACCCACCCCATATTGGTCACCACACCTGCCACTGCACCCATCCTTTCGCATGGCGGACATCGCCGTGTCTCCAGCATCGGCCCCACAAGCGGCTTCTTTAGGCCGTCACGTGCCAGCGCCGGGATGTGAACAGCGGGGCGGCGGGGAATGGACTAGAATGGCGCCGCGCGACCCGTCTCCAGAACTGACGAAGTCGCTTTTTTTGTTTTTGCACCCTCATCGTTGCCGGCGTGTTCGAAGTGGTTCGTCGCTGATCACGCCAACGGAGTCGCCATGTTATTCGAAACCCTCGCAACCACCGGTCATGAACAGGTGGTGTTCTGCCACAACCCGGACGCCGGTCTGCGGGCCATCATCGCCCTGCACAACACCACGCTGGGCCCCGCCCTGGGCGGTGTGCGCATGCGCCCGTACGCCAGCACCGACGAGGCGCTGGCCGACGTGCTGCGGCTCAGCCGGACGATGACGTACAAGAACGCGCTGGCCGGCCTCAATGTCGGTGGTGGCAAGGCGGTGATCATCGGCGACCCGCGCACCGACAAGACCGAAGTGCTGCTGCGCGCGTTCGGCCGCCAGGTTGATGCGCTGGGCGGTCGTTACATCACCGCCGAAGACGTCGGCACCGATGTCAACGACATGGAAAACATCTACCTGGAAAGCCAGTTCGTCACCGGCGTGCACCAGGTGCACGGCGGGTCCGGTGATCCGGCGCCGTTCACCGCCTACGGCGCGCTGCAGGCCCTGATGGCCTCGCTGCAGACCAAGCTGGGCCATGAAGAAGTGGGCAAGACCAGTATTGCCGTGCAGGGCCTGGGCCACATCGGCATGGAGTTCGTGAAGCTGCTGCGTGACCGGGGGGCGAAGCTGTTCGTCACCGATCTCAACCCCGCGCTGGTCGAGCGCGCCGTGACCGAGTACGGCGCGGAGGCGGTCAAACCCGATGAAATCCACGAGGTGAACGCGGACGTGTTCGCACCCTGTGCGCTGGAAGGCGCGATCAGCCTGGATGTGCTGCCGCGCCTCAAGGCACGCATCATCTGTGGCACCGCCAACAGCCAGCTGGCCAGCCCCGACGTGGGCGACGAACTGCATGCGCGCGGCATCCTGTACGCACCCGACTACGCCGTGAATGCCGGCGGCGTCATGAACGTCTCGCTGGAAATCGACGGCTACAACCGCGAACGCGCCATGCGCCTCATCCGCAGCATCTACCACAACCTCGGCCGCGTCTTCGAGCTGTCGCAGCGCGAGAACATCGCCCCGCCGCGCGCCGCTGATCGCATCGCAGAAGCGCGCATCCAGTCCATCGGCAAGCTCAAGATGCCGCTGGGCCGCGCCACGCCGCGCCTGGGTGACCTGCGCGCCGGCTAAGCCCGCCGCGCCAGTAAAGCTGACCGGTAGAGCCGACTTCAGTCGGCTGCCGTCCGTTGTCGCCGCGGCAGGTGCAGCCGACTGAAGTCGGCTCTACCCGCCCGCTGCCGGTCAGAACCCGGCGGCGTAGCGCATGGCCACCTGCGATACATCCAAACCGCCGCCAAAGCGCTGGTCATATCCAAAGGTCAGCCGCCCCTGGCGACCGAGCCAGGTTTCCAGCCCAATGCCTGCCAACCCGGATGCGCGCGGCAAGCCACCCGCCGTCAACGGCGCGAACGCATCAATGCCGGTGAAGCTGGCCTGCGGATCGAATCCATCGCGGGACAATTCCTGCTGCCACTCGGTATAACCGCGCAACGTCCATGCATGCCACTGGCGTTCGGCTCGCAGGCCCAGCATCGCCAGGCTGCGACGGGCCGTATTGTCCTGCGTGCGCAGGCCGAAGCCCAGACCGCCCTGCTCGCTGAAACCGTCCGAGCGGACCTGCACCACGCTTGCCGCAAGATAAGGGGTCAGCGCGGCGCGCGCGGTGCCAAACCGCAGGCCGGATTCGACACTCGCGCTGCCGAAACGGCCGCCATAGCGCGCACCTGCCGGCAACGCCGTACTGCCCAGCAACAGCTGTCGATCCACCTGCCGCTGGAACTGGCCGACCCCCAGTTGCGCCAGGGCATAGCCGCGTCCCGCCGTCCATCCTGCGTAGAGCTGCCCCTGCGCCTGGCGGTCGCGCGCGGTGCCGCCGTTGTCCGTGCCACCGGCCGCACTGCGTATTTCGCCGAAGGCCACGCCCAGCACACCGTTGCCTGCCAGCGCCGTTTCCTGGCCGACCATCCAGCCATCACTCTGCGTCGCGTTGCCCGCGAAGTGGCCCTGCCCCGCTTCACCCAACGCGCTCTGCCACGCACCGCGCACCGCAGGCGCGGCCTGCACCTGGCCGAAGCGGCTGGCGATCGCGCGCCGGCTCATGTCGACGCTGTCGAAAGTCGCCTGGGCCGCCACCGCGTGCGCCTTGCCGGACAGGCTGTCCAGGCTCTGCGCCAGCCCGCCAGCGCCGCCGTTCACGCGCTGCAGGTCGGCAGCCGCACCGGCAAACGCACTGGCCTGCGCAGCGCCATTACCATCAAGCTGTTCAAAAGCCCGCTCCACCCGCTGCGCGGAAGCCATCGCCTGCGCGTCCAATGACGCCGCGCCTGCGGCCGCCACCACGCTCACCCGCGTCAGCTCCAGCCACGCCGACGTGCTGTCATAGCCGTAGCGCGATTCCAGAAGCGAAACCCCGTTCTGCCCACTCGCGGCCGTATTGAACTGCCCGGACAATCCCCCCTGTGCGCGCAGCAGCGCCTGCCGGCTGCCATCGGCCGGGACGTAGCCGGCGATGACGCCATTGACCAGCACCCCCCCGCCCTGCAGCGTGGCCGTGCCGGTCACCTGCAGTGGATTCACGCCCAGCGCCACCATCAGCTGCGCCCCGTCACGCTGCACGTAATTGCCCTCGATCGTGGCGTCGGCGTTCGCACTGGTCAGGATCACGCTGGCCCCGTTGTCCACATTGCCGATCACCCGGGTACTGCCGTTCATGAACTGCAGCCCCGCGCCACTGGCATTGCCGGACTGCGGCAGGATGCTGACGCTGGAGCTGATCGAGGATCCATCCCGCAGGGCCAGCGTGCCCTGCTCGATGCGCGTGCTGCCCGAATAGGTGTTGCGTCCCGCCAGACCCAGCGCGCCTGCACCCTGTTTGATCAGGCCACCCGTGCCACTCATATCGTTGCGCCACACCGAATCCAGTCCGAGCTGGTTGACGTTGACGGTGACGTCGCCCCAGTCGAGGCGGCCGGGACCATCCACCGCCTTGCCGACGTTGAGCAGCCCATTGCCGAACACCGGATCGACGCCGGCCGCGCCGAGATCGGTGGCAGTGCCGAGCAGAGTCTGCCGGACCAGGTCGTTGCTGAAATAAGGAAAGCGCTGCCACACCAATGCAGCTGCGCCGGAGACCAGCGGGGCGGCATACGACGTGCCCCAGCCGTAATAAAACGTAGCGGCCTGCGTGGTCGCCTGCGGATCCGGATACACCGCCGTGCCAGGCGCGGCCAGGCAGTAGCTGGCCGCCTCGCCGCACGCATTGGCGTAGTTCGCCAGCTCGGTCGGATTCACCGTGTCGACGGCGGTCACTGCCAGCCAGCCGCGTGCCAGGTCCGCAGCGGGCAACGTGCCGCCGCTGCCGGGGCGGCTGGGCAGGGCCGCCATGTTGGAGGGCGTGTTCCTGCCGTCGTTGCCGGTGGCGAACACCACCAGCCCATCGTGGCCGATGATGAAGGACCGGTACTCGTCGGCGATCTGCGCGGTGGTCGCGGGGCTGGTCCAGTACAGGCCGCCCCAAGAGTTGTTCATCACTTTCACACCGGCCGCGATCAGGTCGCGGTGAACACCGGCCAAGCCGATCGGGCCGTCGACCTGGTTACCGGAGCCTGACCCATCATCCACCGGCCGCGTGTCGGCGATGATCCGTGCCGACACCACCTCGGCGCCGGGCGCCACGCCCACCTGCGCACCGGCGTAAGAGCCACCGGCGGCCAGCATGGCGACGGTGGTGCCGTGCCCGACCACATCGTCACGCGTCAGGTCGTTGGCCCGTGGGTCGACGTAGCTGTAACTGGCCGCGACACGTCCCGCCAGCGCGGGATGGCTGCGATTGACCCCGGAGTCGACGACGCCGATGCGCACGCCCTGGCCGGTCAAGCCGGTGCCGAGCGCATTCACCGCCGTCAGGTGGCCTTGCAGGGTGGGTTGCGGCGGCGGCGGTGGATCCGGCGTCACCGGCGGCGGCGTGGTCGGCGGCGGCGTGACAGGGGGGGTCACCGGCGGCGGCACAGGGGGATCGACGCGGACATTGCCGCCCCCGCCACCTCCGCCACAGGCCGTCAATGCAGCCACCAGTGCAACGGCCAGTGCGGACCGGATGGCCCCGCGATACGACTCGTGAACGTGCGTCATCCCTGCATCCCCGTCGATGGTGTCGAGTAGTGCCGTCGCCGCTGCGTGTGAGCCTGCGTGGACAGCAGCGGTCAGGGGCACCGCCTATACTGGGCGTCCCCCACGCAGTCTGCCGGGATTTGCGTCGCTATCCAACGCCTCGCGTCTCCTTTTCCGAATTTGCTCACGCAACAACGAGATTGCCATGTCCAACATCGTCATCGCCGCCGCCAAGCGCACCGCCATCGGTTCCTTCCTCGGCCAGTTCACCGGTGTGCCCACCCCGACCCTCGGCGCAGCGGCCATCGCCGCCGCGCTGGAACAGTCCGGTGTCCCTGCTGCGGATGTTTCTGAAGTCATCATGGGCTGCGTGCTGCCGGCCAACCTGGGCCAGGCCCCCGCCCGCCAGGCGGCCATCGCCGGCGGACTGCCGCTGTCCACCGGCGCCACCACGCTCAACAAAGTCTGCGGTTCGGGCATGAAGGCGATCATGCTGGGGCACGATCTGATCAAGGCCGGCTCGGCCCGCATCGTGGTGGCCGGTGGCATGGAATCGATGACCAATGCGCCGCACCTGCTGCCCAATTCGCGCACCGGCAACCGCTTCGGCAACTTCCAGGCGGTCGACCACATGGCCCACGATGGTCTGGTCAACGCCTACGACGGCAAGGCGATGGGGGAGTTCGCCGAATGTGCGGTGGACAAGTACCAGTTCACCCGCGAAGAACAGGACGCCTACGCGATCGAGTCGGTAAAGCGCGCGCAGGCCGCGCAGGCCAACGGCGCATTCGCTGACGAGATCGTCGCGGTGAAGGTCGCCACCCGCAAGGGCGACGTCGAGGTTTCCCTCGACGAACAGCCGACACGCGCCGACATCGGCAAGATCCCGACCCTGCGTCCGGCGTTTAAGAAGGACGGGACGGTCACGGCCGCCAGCTCGTCCAGCATCTCCGACGGTGCGGCTGCGGTCGTGCTGCTGTCGGAAGACGATGCCAAGGCGCGCGGCCTGCAGCCGCTGGCGCGCATCGTCGCCCACGCTACCCACTCGCAGGAGCCGGAGTGGTTCACCACCGCGCCGATCGGTGCGATCCATACGCTGCTTGAAAAAGCCGGCTGGGCGCTGGAGGATGTGGACCTGTTCGAAATCAACGAAGCGTTCGCCGTGGTGGCGATGGCGCCGATGCGTGAACTGGGCATCGCCCACGACAAGTTGAACGTCAACGGCGGCGCCTGCGCACTGGGCCATCCCATCGGTGCCTCGGGCGCGCGACTGGTGGTCACCTTGGTGCACGCATTGCGCAGCCGCGGTGGCAAGCGCGGCATCGCTACGCTGTGCATCGGCGGTGGCGAAGCAACGGCCATTGCCATCGAATTGATTTGATTGAGTTTAACGCCCGTTTCGCAAAACTGAATGCGGGATCGCTTGACAGCCAATCTTGGCTTGTCATCATGTTGACGGCGCGCAACTGCGCGTTGCCTATCTAACGACGACGAGGATTCACCAAATGAGCATCAACAAGCTGCTGGTTGCTATGTCCCTGGCCCTGGCCCTGGCTGCCTGCTCGAAGCAGGAAGCTGCCCAGGACGCCGCCGCTTCGGCCAACGAAGCTGCCACCGAAGCGCAGGCCGCTGCTGACCAGGCTGCTGCTGCTGGCTCGCAGACCGCTGACGCTGCTCAGCAGGCTGCTGACACCGCCGCTACCGCTGCTGACGCTTCGGCCGACGCTGCTGGTCAGGCTGCTGGCGCTGCCACCGACGCTGCTGCTGACGCCGCTGCCGACGCTGCCAAGGCTGCCGAAGGCACCGCCGAGCAGGCCAAGGACGCTGCTGAAGAAGCCAAGAAGTAATAACTTCTTTCTTCACGCTGTTCTGAAGAAGCCGCTGGTTCGCCAGCGGCTTTTTCTTTGCCCGTCGTTCGGGTGGTCGAGCGGGTGAGACCCCCTCGCGGCGGGCTGAGTGCATGTGGGGCTGGGCCGGGCGGTGGGGCTGGGCGGGGGACGGCAAAAACTGCGTCCATGCGTGCCTCGTTTCGCGCCATCCATGGCGCTCAACGCCCCCGCCCAGCCCCACCGCCCGACCCCCTGACAGGTTCCGTGGCCGCCCGCCGCGTATGAAAAAAAGGAAAAAGCGGTAGCGCCGACCCATGGTCGGCGAGCGCAGCGGGCCGTTGGCGGAAACATTCCGCCGAGCACGGCTCGGCGCTACCGCAGACCTCGTTGCCCCGTCGGGTGGAGGGAGCCCCTGCGCTCAACGCCCCCGCCCCGCCCCACCGCCCGGCCCCTGACAGGTTCCGTGGCCGCCCGCCGCGCATGAAAAAAAGGAAAAAGCGGTAGCGCCGACCCATGGTCGGCGGAAACCATCAAACCCCATTTCCTCAGAGTCCGCCGACCATGGGTCGGCGCTACCGATTCAAGGGCCACCACGGAACTGTCGAAGGTGGGGCGGGGTGGGTTGGCGGGGGTGTTGAGCGCCATGGATGGCGCGAAACAAGGCCCGCAGGAGCGGCTTCTGCCGTCCCCCGCCAACCCACCCCGCCCCACCAGCACGCAGCCCTGCAGCCTTTGCCGTTGCTCTTGCCTTTGCCTTCAAGCCGCGCGCACGCGCAAACAAGAACTTCACCCGCCATCGACCCTCACATGAATAGGCTGGCGCTCACTGAAACCCTGACCTGGAGCGCGCCATGACCATCCGCACCCTCACGACCTCCCTGCTGGCCGCTTCCCTCGTCTTCGGCCTTGCTGCCTGCAAGGGCCCGGAAGCCGAGCAGGCACGCCAGGACGCCGCACAGGCCGCCGACAGCGCCGGCGTGGCCGCGCGCGATGCCGTTGACCGCGCCGCTGCCGCTACCCGCAACGCCGCCGATGATGCCTCCGCTGCCTCGGCGACGGCCGCTGCCGATACCCAGCAGGCGCTGGACCGCGCGGCGGATGCCACGGCCAATGCAGCAGCAGAAGCCAAGGTCGCCGCCAAGGATGCTGCCGCCCATGCCAGCGAAGCGACCGCCACGGCCGCGCAGAACGTGGCCGACAAAGCACGCGATGTCGCCGACGATGCCAAGGACACCGCCGACCACGGCAAGCACTGAATCACGCAGCTCTTCCACGTGGCAGGCGCCGGAGGCATCCGGCGCCTTTTTCATGCCACCGCTCAGGGCAGCGCGCGCGCCAACATCGCGCCGAAATCGAGATCGGCGGGCAAGGTACCGAACGCCAGGCCGTGCTGCGCGCACAGACGGCTGCGCACGAAGGCCGCCGCGAACGGACTGCCCGCGCGCAGCAGGATCGCGGCCTGCAACAGCAACGCAAGCTGCTCGCAATGCAGGCGCGCCATGACCGGTGCGACCGGCACGTCGTGCCAGCAGCGTGAGAGCGCCTCGTCGAAGTGGCTGTCCAGGCCCGTGGCGGACAGCAGTTCGTCGTACAGAGCTTGGCGCGCCTGCGGCTCGCGCTGCAGCGTACGCAACAGGTCCAGGCATTGGATGTTGCCGCTGCCTTCCCATATCGAGTTGAGCGGCGCCTGCCGGTACAGCCGGGGCAGCATCGACTCTTCCACGTAGCCTGCCCCGCCCAGGCATTCCTGCGCCTCGTTGACGAACACCGCGGCGCGCTTGCAGACCCAGTACTTGCCCAGTGCAGTGCCCACCCGGGCCATCAGCGCGCGCTGCGGATCGCGCGATGCAGCATCCACCGCCGCGGCGACGTGCAGGGCCAGCGCCGTAGCGGCCTCGGACTCCAGCGCCAGATCGGCCAGCACGTTGGCCATCAGCGGGTGGTCGCACAGGCGCTCACCGAAGGTGCGGCGATGGCGCGCGTGGTGCAGTGCCTGGGCAAGTGCCATGCGCATCTCCGCCGCCGCCCCGAGCATGCAGTCCAGCCGGGTCATCATCACCATGTGGATGATGGTCGCTACACCGCGCCCTTCTTCGCCCACCCGCCACGCCTGGGCGCCGGTGAACTCCACTTCGCTGGATGCGTTCGCCCAGTCACCCAGCTTGTCTTTCAACCGCATCAACTGGAACGCATTGCGATCGCCATCGGCAAGCCGCCGCGGCATCAGCAGGCAGGTCAGGCCCGCCGGTGCCTGCGCGAGTACCAGGAAGCCATCGGACATCGGCGCAGAGAAAAACCATTTATGCCCGACGAGCCGATAGCTCCCATCCGCGCAGGGCTCGGCATGGGTCTGATTGGCACGTACGTCCGAGCCGCCCTGCTTCTCCGTCATGCCCATGCCCAGCGTGATGCCGGCTTTGTCGGCCACCGGCACATCGCGCGGGTCGTACACCGGCGCGGCCGCCTTGCGCGCCCAGTCGGACAGCACCGGGTGGTCGGCAAGTACGGCGACCGCCGCGTGGGTCATGGTCAAGGGGCAGCTGGTGCCGGCCTCTGCCTGGTGGTGCAGATAGCTCAAGGCCGCGCGCGCCACGTGCGCCCCCGGCTGTGGCTCATGCCAGGACAGGCCAGCAACGCCATGTTCCTTTCCCAGTTGCAGCAACTGATGGTAGGCCGGCGTGAACTCGACGGTATCGATGCGATGGCCCTGTGCATCGTGGGTGCGCAGCCGTGGCCGGTCACGATTCGCTTCGAAGCCCAACCGATACAGCGTGTCACCGGCCAACACGCCGTACGCCGCCAGCCGCGGCACGAACGACGACGCGCCGGCACGATCCACCGCCTCCACCAGTGCCGCGTCGTCCGACCACAGGTGCCGCCCGGCAAAGGGTGGGGGCTGGTTCTGAACCCCGTGGGTCTGGAACGCGGCAGGATCGGTGCGCATGGCGGAGTCCTCCTTGGCAGCAGCAAAGCACGATTCTGCCGCACTGCCGTGTCCCCTGCTGTTCAGGCGGATTCTCACCTCCTGCACGAATGCATCGGCACAGTGCGGGCATGAGCAGACGCGACGATCTGGTGGTACTGCGGCCCGAAGGACTGTATTGCCCCGCTGGCGACTTCCACATCGACCCATGGCGGCCGGTGCCGCGCGCGGTGATTACCCACGGCCATGGCGACCACGCCCGGGGCGGCATGGGCGAGTACTTCTGCAGCCTGTCCAGCGCGGCGATCCTGCGCTGGCGACTGGGTGATGTCCGCATCCACACCCACGGCTGGGGCGTGCCCTTCCGAATGGGCGCGGTCGAGGTGTCGCTGCATTCGGCCGGCCACGTACTGGGCTCGGCCCAGGTGCGCATCGATGATGGCGAGCAGGTCTGGGTGGCCTCGGGCGACTACAAGCGGCAGCCCGATCCCACCTGCGACCCCTTCGAGGTCGTGCCCTGCGATACCTTCATCACCGAAGCGACCTTCGCCTCGCCGATCTACCGCTGGCCCGATACCACCGAGGTGGCCGCCGACATCGTGGCGTGGCGCCGCGAATGCGGTGAGCGCGGCGAGGCGGCGATCCTGCTCTGTTACTCGCTGGGCAAGGCGCAACGCATACTGGGCGAACTGCTGCCACTCGACGATCAGCCTGCCTGGTTGCACGGCGCCATCGACAACGGCGTGCAGGTCTATCGGCAGGCCGGCATCCCGATGCTGGCCACCGAAGCCGTCGCCGAACAGGGACGCCAGCCGGACTCCGCGGGTCGCTTGGTACTGGCACCGCCGTCGGCGGCCGGCACGCCGTGGGTGCGGCGTTTCGGTCGCCATCAACTGGCCTTTGCCTCCGGCTGGATGCACCTGCGTGGCAACCGGCGCCGCCGCAACGTCGACCGCGGCTTCGTGGTGTCCGACCACGCCGATTGGCCGGCGCTGCTGCAGACCATCGCGCAGACCGGCGCGTCGCGCATCATCGCCACCCATGGCAACACCGATGCGCTGATCCGCTACCTGCGCGAAAACGGCACCGCTGCCGAGGCCTTCCGTACCGATTACGGGAGCGAAGAATGAAGGCCTTCGCCGCGCTCTACCAGCGCCTTGACCGCAGCACCGCGACCGGCGACAAGCGCGCCGCGCTGGTCGACTACTTCCGTTCCGCCCCGCCACACGATGCGGCCTGGGCGCTGTACCTGCTCAGCGGCGGCAAGGTGGGCGGTGCACGCAGGAAGATCGCCGCCAGTGGCGAACTGCGCGCGTGGTTGGTCGAAGCCACTGGCCTGCCCGCCTGGCTGGTGGAGGACAGCTACGAACAGGTGGGTGATCTTGCCGAGACACTTACCCTGCTGATCGATGAGCCCGCGCAGGCCGCGGCGGACCGCTCGCTGGTGGAGTGGATCGAAGGCCACCTGCTCGCCGTGGCGAACAGGGATGAAAGCGTGCGCCGCGCGGCCGTCGAACTCGGCTGGCAGTCGCTGCCGGCACCGCAGCGACTGGTCTTCAACAAACTGCTGACCGGGGCGCTGCGGGTCGGTGTTTCGCAGCGCCTGGTGCAACAGGCCCTGGCGGAACTGTCGGGGCTGGATATCGCGCGCATCGCCCAGCGCATGCTGGGTGAGTGGGTGCCCTCACCGGATCTGCTGGGCACCCTGCTGACGCACGAAGAACTGCCCCTGGATCGGCAGCAACCCTATCCGTTCTACCTGGCCTCGCCGCTGGAAGCCGAGGCGCAGACGCTGGGCCCTGTGAAGGACTGGGTGCTGGAATGGAAATGGGATGGCATCCGCCTGCAGTTGCTGCGCCGCAAAGGCGAAGTCGCCCTGTGGTCGCGCGGCGAAGAACGGCTGGACGGGCGCTTCCCGGAGATAGAACAGGCCGCCGCCGCCCTGCCCGATGGCTGCGTGATCGACGGCGAACTGTTGGCGTGGGACGCCGACGACGACCTGCCGCGCGCCTTCACCGCCCTGCAGACCCGTATCCAGCGGCGCAAACCGGGGCCGGCCACCCTGCGCAGCACTCCCGTGCGGGTGCTGGCCTATGACCTGCTGGAACAGGACGGCGAAGACCTGCGCGGCGTGCCCCTGCAGCAGCGACGCGAGCGTCTGGCCGCGCTGCTGGAGCGCTTGGCCGACCCGCGCATCCAGCTGTCCCCGCAGGTGCAGGCCGACGACTGGCAGCAGGCGGCCACGCTGCGCGAAGAGGCCCGCGTGCGCGGCGTGGAAGGCCTGATGCTGAAACGGCGCGACTCGGTGTATCAGGCCGGGCGCCGACGCGGTGACTGGTGGAAATGGAAGGTCGACCCGCTGACCATCGATGCGGTGCTGCTGTATGCACAGGCCGGCCATGGCCGGCGCAGCACGCTGTACACCGATTACACCTTTGGCGTCTGGCACGGCGAAGAACTGGTACCGGTGGCCAAGGCCTACTCCGGCCTGGACGACAAGGAAATCCTCGCCCTCGACCGCTGGATACGGGCCAACACCCGCGAACGCTTCGGGCCAGTGCGCAGCGTCCGCGCCGAACAGGTGTTCGAACTGGGCTTTGAGGCAGTGAACATCAGCAAGCGGCACAAGTCCGGCATCGCCGTGCGCTTCCCGCGCATCCTGCGCTGGCGCCACGACAAGCCGGCCAGCGAAGCCGACCAGTTGGCACAGCTGCAGGCCCTCGCTCGATGACCCGAAGCGAGGCGCTGGCCCGTTTGACGGGATTCTTCAGCGAACGTGGATGGCGCCCGCTGCCGTTCCAGCGCACGATGTGGCGGCACTACCTGGGCGGTGCCTCCGGCCTGCTGCACACGCCCACCGGCAGCGGCAAGACGCTGGCGATGTTCGGCGGACCGCTGTTGCAGGCCCTGCTGGATCCATTGCCCACACCGGCCCGTCGCAGCGCCATACGGCCGTTGCAGGTGCTGTGGGTGACGCCCCTGCGCGCGCTGGCCACCGACACCGCACGCGCGCTCCAGGAGCCGCTGAAGGCCATCGGCCTCGACTGGCAGGTGGGCCTGCGCAGCGGCGACGCCAGCAGCCGTGACAAACGCCTGGCGCGCGAAGGACGGCTGGACGTGCTGGTGACCACGCCGGAATCGCTGGCGCTGTTGCTGAGCTACCCCGATACGCTGGCCCGCATGCGCCAGCTGCGCTGCATCGTCGTCGACGAATGGCACGAGCTGCTGGGCAGCAAACGCGGTGTGCTGCTGCAGCTCAACCTGGCACTGCTGCGCGATGCCGCTCCCGCGGTGCAGCTTTGGGGGCTGTCTGCCACCCTCGGCAACCTTGATCAGGCCCGTGCGGTGCTGCTGCCTGATCGTCACGATGCACTGAGCGTGGAAGGCGCGCGGCCGCGCCCGGTGCGCGTGCGCAGCCTGCTGCCCGAGCCCGGCGAACGCTTTCCCTGGGCCGGCCATCTCGGGCTGCGCCAGCTGCCGCGCGTGCTGCAGACGGTGATGGCTGCACGCAGCAGCCTGCTGTTCACCAACACCCGCGCGCAGGCCGAGCTGTGGCATCAGGCATTGGCCGCCGTGTGGCCGGAAGACCTGCACACCCTGGCCCTGCACCACGGCTCGCTGGACCCGGCCCTGCGCCAGCAGGTGGAAGATGGCCTGCGTGGCGGCACGCTGCGCTGCGTGGTGGCCACCTCCAGCCTTGACCTGGGCGTGGACTTTCCCGAAGTCGACCAGGTGCTGCAACTGGGCAGCCCGAAGGGCGTGGCGCGCTTGCGGCAACGCGCCGGTCGCGCCCGCCACCGCCCCGGCGCCAGTGGCGAGATCGTGTGCATTCCCAGCCACGCATTGGAGCTTGCCGAATATGCCGCCGTCCGCCGCGCGCTGGACGACGGCGTGGTGGAAGCGCGGCGGCCGTTGCAGTTGTCGCTGGACGTGCTGGCGCAACACTGCATCAGCCGCGCCCTGGCCGGCGGCTTCGAGGCCGACGCGCTGTTGGCGCAGGTGCGCCGCACCCATGCCTTCGCCGAGGTCACCGATGCACACTGGCAGGCCGTACTCGAGTTCATCGTGCAGGGCGGTCGCGCGTTGTCGCAGTACCCTGACTTCCACAAGGTGGTGCGCGACGACGATGGCCAGTACCGCGTGCATGACCGCCGCCAGGCGCTGCGCCATCGGCTGTCGATCGGCACCATCAGCAGTGACGGCAGCGTACGCGTGCAGTTCATGCGCGGCGGCGGGTTGGGCGCAGTGGAGGAACAGTTCGCCAGCCGCCTGCGCCGCGGCGACCGCTTCCAGTTCGCGGGCCGACTGCTGGAACTGGTGAAGCTGCAGGACATGACCGCCTACGTGCGCCTTGCCCGTGGCGGCGAGGGGGCGGTACCGCGCTGGCAGGGTGGCCAGTTGGCGCTGTCCCCATCGCTGGGGCGCGAACTGGAGGCCGTGCTCGGCGGCGCCGACGACAGCCCCGAGTCGCAGTGGCTGCACCCGCTGCTGGGCCTGCAGGAGCGGCTGTCGGCGCGTCCGTCGCCGGCCCATGTGCTGATCGAAGACGTGCGTCGGCGCGAGGGCCAGTTCCTGTTCCTGTATCCCTTTGCCGGCCGCCATGTGCACGAGGCCCTGGCGGCCCTGCTGGCATTGCGCTGCACGCGGCTGCAGCGCAACAGCATCGGCTACGCGGTGAACGACCATGGCCTGGTGCTGGCCCCGGCGCTGCCGCAGGCGCTCGACGAACTGCAGTGGCGCGCCCTGCTGTCCGCCGACGGCCTGCTGGATGACCTGCGCGCGGCGGTCAACCTGGGCGAACTGGCACGCCGCCAGTTCCGCGGCATTGCCCGCGTCGCCGGCCTGCTGGTACCCAGCCTGCCCGGTGGCATGCCGCGTTCGCTGCGCCAACTGCAGGCATCGTCAGGCCTGCTGTATGACGTACTGCGCGAGCACGATCCCGATCACATGCTGCTGCAGTTGGCCGAGCACGAAGTGCTGCATGACAGCCTGGACATCGACGGACTGCACGCGACGTTGCAGCGGCTGGGTGCACGGGCCCTGTGCCTGCGTGCGCCGACCTCACTCACGCCACTGGGCTTCCCGCTGTGGGCCGAGCGCCTGCGCGGCCAGCTGAGCAACGAAGACTGGCGCACGCGGGTGCTGCGTGCGTCGCAGCAACTGGAGAAGCGGCATGGACGATGACGTACGCGTGCACCTGGGGGACGAAGAGGCGGTGCTGCTGGGCGAGCGTGCGCTGTGGCTTCCCCAGCGCGGCGCGGTGCTGATCGCCGACCTGCACCTGGGCAAGGCGGACATCTTCCGCCGCGCCGGCATTGCCTTGCCGGTGGGCGGCACCCACAGCGACCTGCAGCGTCTGCAGCAGTTGGTAGAGCGCACCGACTGCAATCAGCTTTGGATCCTGGGAGACGTGCTGCACGGCCCGGTGCATCGCGCCCCATGGCATGCGCAGTGGCTGGGCTGGCGCGAGCAGCAGCCCGGCCTGCAGGTCCATGTGGTGCGTGGCAATCACGATCGCGCCCTGTCCAAGGCGACGCTGGCGGTGGACGTGCATGAGCGCCAAGCGATGCTCGGGCCCTTCGTGCTGCGGCATGAGCCGGAACCGGCCGAGGACGGCACGCATGTGATTGCGGGCCACCTGCACCCGCAGGCTGCGCTGCCTGGCCTGCCGCGACGACTACCGGCATTCTGGCTGCGTGGACACATGACGGTGCTGCCGGCCTTCTCGGCCTTCACTGCCGGCGTGGTGCCGCGCCTGCAGACGGGCGAGCAGATGGCGGCCTGCGGGGATGGGGCGGTGTTTCTGCTGCCAAAGCGCGTTTAGCAGGTCCTGCGCCCGGGGTGGGCCCCGCGCGCATCGCTCACGGGATCCTACTGGTGGGGGGTGGTGCTTCAGGCGACGGCGAGCATCTCAGGCATCAACCGAAAATCCACCTCACGCCCTTCCACCCGCCGGGGCAATGCGCGGATGGTCGCGAGCATTTCCTGTGCGCAGGTACGGACATACCCGTGGTGCTCTGGCGAAGAATGGCTGATCAGACTACCGACATGGAACTCGAACACGTCTTCGAGCACGTCCGGCTGGTCTTCGTGCAGCATCTGCAACAGTCCGCGCAGCTTGCAGATTTCCGATTCCAGCGCTTCGGCCGAGAACAACATGACAGACTCCTTTGCATTCGGCTCACCCGAGCCAACTGGGGCAGCAGCGCCGGGCCGCAGGCGGTGCGCGATGCAGGATCACGTATCACAGGGGCCACACGCGTGTGCGTACCCCCTACTTGTGCCACGAGGCAGGTGAGCCGGCTGTCAACTTATTGCAGTGCGGCATTAACATCAGGCGGCAGCGGCGTGTCCACGGACGCCGCAGGACGCCGTTCAAGCGCATCGATGAATGCGGCCTCCAACGGCAACGTACCCAGCCACCCCTGCTGGGTGCCGCTGAGCACGCGCAGCATGTGGCCGCGCCCTCCCGGCATGCGCCCCATCGGGCCCAGCAGGACGTCACGCGCCTTTGCCCAGGCATCGCGATCAGACTGGAACAGCGGCGTCAGCCAGCGGCTCCAGCGCTGGTACACGGCCACGTGGGCACGCCGCTGGGCCTGATAGGCCTGCAACGCCGCCTCGCCGCGCCCGTGCACCCGCAGCGCGTCACGCAGCACCAGCGCATCCATCAGGGCCATGTTGACCCCCTGCCCCAATTGCGGGCTCATCGAATGCGCTGCATCGCCGGCCAGCACCAGCCGCCCCGTGTGCCAGCGGTGCACGACGGCATCGCGGTAACTGGCGCGGGCAAGCTGGCCGGCGTCCTGCAGGTGGGCAAAGCGGGGCCCCGCTTCGGGCCACAACGCGTGGAGTTCATCCAGCCACGGCTGCAGGCCGTCCTGCTCCCAGCGCGCGAAGTCGTGGCACGGCAGGCTCCAGAAGAAGCTCAGCCGCGGCGTGTCATCTCCGGGCCGGGTGCCCACCGGCAGCAGCCCGATCATCTTGCGCGCGGCGACGTAGCGCTGCCTGAGCTCATTCACGTGGGGCCAGTCTTCGGCAGGCAGCAGGCACCACAGGGCGCCCCAGGGATACACCCGGTCCAGGGTGGTGCCGCCCACCTGCGCGCGCAGCGCCGAGGCGGAGCCGTCGGCGGCGATGACCAGATCATAGGGGCCATGCTGCCGCCCCTGCGCGTCACGCAGCAGGCCGCGTTCGCTGTCCACCGCGGTAATGGCGGTGCCCGCGTGCAGGGCACCGGTGCCTTCACGTGCCTGGTCCAGCAGCTGGAACAGCGCGCCGCGCTGCATGCCCAGCCCGTGCAGGCGCGGATCCAGCCCGTCGTAGCCCATGTCCATCACCGCCCGCCCGCAGGGCGTATCGCCGTGCAGGCGGTGCACCGGGGCCGCGTGCGCGCGCACCGCATCCAGCAGCCCCATGCGCCACAGCACCTGCAGGCCACTGGGCTGGAGCAGGAACCCGGCGCCCACCGGGCCCGGCGCGGGTGCCCGTTCGAAGATATCGACGTGATGGTCGTCACGCCCCAGCAGGATGGCCAATGCCTGGCCGGCGGTTCCGTAGCCGATGACGGCGATGCGCATGCGGGAGTCCATTCGGAGAGTGTGCCTGATCTGCGCAGCGGGCAAAAAAAACCCCGCCGAAGCGGGGTTTTTCAACACGCAGACGCGGAAATCAGGCAGCCTGGATGTTGGAAGCCTGGTCGCCCTTCGGGCCCTGGGTCTTTTCGAAGGTCACTTTCTGGCCTTCCTGCAGGGACTTGAAGCCGCTGCCAGAGATGGCGGAGAAGTGCGCGAACAGATCAGCGCCGCCGTCGTCCGGAGTAATAAAGCCAAATCCTTTGGCGTCGTTGAACCACTTAACGGTACCTGTTGCCATGTTGATGCGAGACCTTTGCAATGAATGGGTGGTGTGCGCAAAAACCCTGCGCACTGGGCGAGTATGCAAACCTTGCCCGAGGATGACAATCACCCCCGTGCCAATTCACCAATCAATTCGGGCAATCCGTTGGACGCAGCCTGCACATTGGCGAGCACTTCGGCCATGGTGATTTCCTCTCCGGACCCACACCCAGCGGCCCAATTGGCCACAATTGCGAGGCAGGCATAGTCCAGTCCGAGCTCGCGGGCGAGGGCTGCTTCGGGCATTCCGGTCATGCCGACCAGATCGCACCCATCCCGCCGCATGCGCGCGATTTCCGCGCTGGTTTCCAGCCGTGGACCCTGGGTCGCGCCGTAACAGCCGCCGTCGTGGACTGTGACACCAGTCACTTTTGCGGCGGCGAGAATTTTGCTCCGCAGCATCGGCGTGTAGGGGTGGCCGAAATCCACGTGCAGCACCTCGCTGCCCGGTTCTTCACACAGGGTGGAAATACGCCCCCACGTGTAATCGATCAGCTGGTCCGGACAGGCCAGCACGCGCGGACCGAAGGCATCGCCGATACCGCCGACCGTATTCAGCGCCAGCACGCGCTGCGCGCCGATCTGCTGCAGGGCCGCCAGGTTGGCCCGGTAATTGATCTTGTGCGGCGGCAGCGAGTGCCCCTCGCCGTGCCGGGCGAGGAACGCCACGCGATGGCCCAGCAGCGTGCCGACGCGGATCGGGCCGGAGGGGGTGCCGTAGCGGGTATCGACCTGGTGCGTCTGCACGTCGTCCAACTGGGCGAGCGAATACACGCCCGTCCCGCCGATGACCGCCAATGCGATCTGCTGCATCAGCCTTCCTTCATCGCATAGATGGCCGGCAGGCAGCGCAGCGTCTCGTTCACGTCCATGCCGAAGCCGAATACATAGCGGTCCGGCAGGTCCACGCCCGCGTAATCGGCGTGCACGTCCGGCAGCGCGCGGTCGTGCTGCTTGACCGTCAGCGCGGCGATACGCACGTCGGTGGCGCCCTGTTCCAGGCACCACGTGCGCACGCCCTGCAGCGTATAGCCCTCATCGAGGATGTCATCGACGAGCAGCACCCGGCGACCGAACAGCGCGGTGGCCGGCTTGTGCTTCCACACCAGGTCGCCGCCGGTGGTCTCACCCCGGTAGCGCGTGGCATGCAGGTAATCGAACTGCACGTCCTGGCCACGGGCACCCAGCTCCAGTGCGAGCTGGCCGGCGAACGGCAGCGCACCGTGCATGATCGACAGGAACAGCGGCACTTCGCCCTTGTAGTCCGCCGCGATGGCGTCGGCAATGCGGCCGATGGCCTGGTCGATGGTGGCGCGGTCGACCAGCAGGTCGGCCTGTTCCAGCGCCTGGGAGATGGTGAGGTTGGGCATCAGACGGTTCTTCCAGAAAGTTCAAGCAGATGGGTTCGTGTATCGCCATGGCGGGCGTCGGCCAACAGGCCGTCCCAGCCAAGCGCGCCGCGGCCGATCAGGCCCAGCAGCGCGGCGGTGTTGCAGGTGCGGTGTTCGACCGCACGCAGGGATTCTTCCACCAGTTCAGGATGGCATACCAGCACGACATCGCACCCCGCGTCGAGGTGCGCGTCCACGCGCGCCTTCACTCCACCGGCGCTGAACGAAGCCGCCATGCCGATGTCGTCGGAGAACACGACGCCACGGAAGCCCATTTCGCCGCGGAGGATCTCCTCGATCCAGCGCCGCGAGTAGCCTGCCGGCTCGGACGCTACACGGGGGTAGACCACATGCGCCATCATCACGGCATCGGCGCCCGCGTCGATGCCCGCGACGAAGGGGACCAGGTCGCGCGCGCGCAGCTCGTCCAGCCCACGGGGATCAATCGCGGTGTCCACGTGGGTGTCCTCGATGACCGTGCCGTGTCCCGGGAAATGCTTGAGCGTGGCGGCCATGCCGGCGCTGTGCATGCCACGGACATACGCCGCGGTGAACGCCGCGACGGTCTGCGGATCATCGCTGAAGGCACGATCGCCGATCGCATGGTTGCCATGGCCGAGGTCCACGACGGGTGCAAAGCTGAGGTCGACGCCACTGGCACGTATCTCGCTGGCCATCAGCCAGGCGTGCTGTTCGGCCCGGGCCAGCGCCGCCTGCGGATCGTCCGCATAACCGGCGCCGAGCTGTTGCAGCGGCGGCAGCGCACTGTAGCCCTCGCGGAAGCGCTGCACGCGCCCCCCCTCCTGGTCCACGCAGATCAACTGCGGGCGCGGCGCCGCGTCACGGATGGCAGCGGACAACGCTGCCACCTGCTGCCGGTCCTGGAAATTCCGCTTGAACAACACCACGCCGGCCACCGCATCGTGCTGCAGCCAGTCACGCTCCTGCGCAGTCAGTTCAGTTCCGGCAACGCCGATCAGCAGCATGGTCAGGTCTCCACTCCGGGCGCCGCATTGTCTCAGAGCCACTCAAAAAAGGGGACGGAGGGGATTAAGTCGCGTTCACCCCGCCCGCGGTCCGACAGCCAGAAACGACTTAATCCCCTCCGTCCCCTTTTTGCCATCGGGTGTAGGGGTGGGAGGCCAAGGCGACGTTGTAGTAGCGGGCCTGGTCGGTCACGTCTTCGCCAGCCCAGGAGGGCAGCGGTACGGGCTGGTCGGGATCGTCCAGTTCGACTTCGGCAACCACCAGGCCGGCGTTGTCGCCCAGGAACTCATCCACTTCCCACAACAGGCCTTCGTGATGCACCAGATGGCGGCGCTTGTCGATCAGGCCACCCACGCACAGCGCCAGCAGCGCCCGCGCGTCGTCGAGGGGGATCGGGTACTCGAACTCCTGCCGGCTGCGGCCCAGCGTGCGGGATTTAAGGTTGAGCGCGGCAACATCGCCTTCGATGCGCACCCGCACCGACGCGTTCTGGTCGCCGCGATCCAGCGCGCCCATGTCGTTGATGTAGCCCTGCGCCATCGGGATGACGGCGTGCGCGGCAGCGCGCCAGCCTTCACCGGTCACCAGGAATTTGCGTTCGATTTCAATGCCCATGCGGCGATTATGAAGCAACGGCGTGACGACAGACGCGCGTCACGCCCCTGCCCGGTCACAGGCGTTCGAACACCGCGATGCTTTCCACGTGTGCGGTGTGCGGGAACATGTCCATCGCCCCCGCACTGACCAGGGTGAAGCCGCGCTCCTTGACCAGATAGCCGGCATCGCGCGCCAGCGAGCCCGGGTGGCAGCTGACGTAGACAATGCGCTTGAACTGCTCCAGCGGCAGCTGTTGCAGGACTTCGATCGCGCCGGAGCGCGGCGGATCCAGCAGCAGTTTGTCGAAGCCTTCCAGCATCCACGGCGCCTGGGTCTGGTCTTGGGTGAGGTCGGCGGCATGGAAGCTGGCGTTGCCCAGCCCGTTGCGCTGTGCATTGTCCTTCGCCCGCGCCACCAGCCCGGCATCGCCCTCCACCCCCACCACTTCGCGCACCCCGCGCGCCAGCGGCAGGGTGAAGTTGCCCAGGCCGCAGAACAGGTCCAGCACCCGCTCATCCGGACCGGCGTCCAGCAATGCCAACGCATGCTCGATCATCTTCACGTTCAGGTTTGCATTGACCTGGATGAAGTCCAGCGGGCGGAACGCCAGCTCGATGTCCCACGGCGCCAGCCGGAACGACAGCGGCACTTCCTGCGGCCACAGCGGATGGACCGAATCCACGCCATCAGGCTGCAGGAAGATCGCAAACCCGTGCTCCTGCCCGAACGCGGTCCACGCAGCACGATCGGCCGCGCTGAGTGGCTGCATGTGGCGGATGGTGAGTACGATGGCGTCGTCACCTGCGATGAATTCGATCTGCGGGATGTCGCGCTTGCCGTCCAGCGACTCGACGAACGCCGAGATCACCGAGACCTTCAGACCGATCTCCGGAATCACCGTCAGGCACTGCGACAGGTCCGCCACGAACCGTGGATCCAGCTCGCGGAAACCGACCAGCGTCTTGTCTTTCTTCTCTACGCGACGCACCGAGAACCGGCCCTTGCGGCGGTAGCCCCAGCTCTCACCGACCAGCGGCGGCAGCACCTGTTGCGGCTGCACATGGCCGATGCGCTGCAGGTTATCCATCAGCACACGCTGCTTGGCCACGATCTGCTCGCTTTCCTCCAGGTGCTGCAGCACGCAGCCGGAGCACACACCGAAATGCGGGCATTTCGGCTGCACGCGCAGCGGCGACGCCTGCACGACCTCGACCGTGCGTGCCTGGTCGAAATGCTTGCTGCGCGCGGTCGGCTCGGCTTTCACCACCTCGCCGGGCAGGGCGCCGGTGATGAAGGTGACCTTGCCGCCCTCGCCTTCACGGCGGGCAACGCCGCGGCCGTCGTGGCTGAGGTCGAGGATGTCGGTTTCGAAAGGGGTACGGTCGATGCGGGAACGGTGACGGGCCACGTGGCGGAGGGCTGCGTGAGAAAAAGGGCGCGTATTGTCTCAGATAGGGCACGCGACCGCCTCTTCGCGCTTGCATGGTGGCCCGCGGCGTTTAATATGCGCATAGCTGACATGGAGGCAGCACTTATGCAGACGAGCCCGTCGCGGTCACCGCGCCCCCGTTTCCTGCTGGTCGAGGACGACATCATTACCTGCGGGTTCCTGAAAGCCGCACTGGAAACCCTGCCGGCCGACGTGGACACCGCCGATTCCCTGCGCGCGGCGACGGCCTGCGTGCAGCAATGCCGGTATGACCTGTGGCTGATCGATGCCAATCTGCCCGATGGGCACGGCAGCGAGCTGCTGCAACGCCTGCATCCGCTGCACCCCGATACACCGGCGCTGGCCCACACCGCAGACCGCGACTCCCGCCTGCATGTGCGCCTGCGCGAAGCGGGCTTCAGCGAGGTGCTGGTCAAGCCGCTGGGTCGCGAAGACCTGCTGAAGGTGGTGCGCCGCAGCCTGGGGCGCGGCGCCGCGTATCGAACGACACCGATGGTATCGACGGGCCTAGTGCTCAACGAAGCGCAGGACTGGGATGAAATCACGGCACTGGCCGCGCTGAACGGCCAGCGGACCCATCTGGTTGCCCTGCGCGAGCTGTTCCTGGCCGAACTGCCCAGTGTGCGCGATGCGGTGGACATGGCCGTGGACCGTCATGACGAGCCGGCGCTGCGCAATCAGCTGCATCGCCTGCAGGCCAGCTGCGGCTTTGTCGGCGCGGCGCGGCTGAGCCGTGCGGTGCGCACCCTGCACCAGATGCCGGCCTCGCACCAGGCGCAGGCGGGGTTCCGCGACGCGGTCGCGGCATTGCTGCACTGAAAGTGCGGGCCTAGCGCCGGCGCGCCAGGTCGTCCAGCATCTCCCAGGATTTCAGCCCGCGGCCCCCCAGGTGGTGGGCCAGCACGGTGCGCATCGGCAGCCGCAGGCTGGCCAGGTCGTCAGCGGCGGGTTCTTTGTCGCGGCCCAGCGCCAGCAGCGCCGCTCCGGTCGCGGTACCCCGCCGCCCCTGCCCGTCGCGCTCGCTGAGCAGGCGACGCGGCCCGTCCTGCGGATCCAGCTCATAGCGCGCCGCAGGATCCAGCGCGACACCGTCGTCCGCGCAGGCCAGGTCGAATCCAACACCCAGCGATTCCAACAGATCACGCTCGAACCGGCGCAGGCTCCATGCCAGCGAGAGCTCCAGTCCCAGCCTCGCCCGCACTTCACCGTAGGCCCGGTACAGATCGGGCACGGCATCGTTGCGGGGCGCCAGCCGCATCACCAGTTCACCCACATAGAAGCCGGCCAGCATGGTGTGCCCGGCCAGGCGAGGTGCGGCATCCAGCGCTTCCGCTGCGCGCAGCTGCGCCAGCTCACCCCGCTGCACGGCATCGAAGCGTATCCACTGCAGCGGCTGCAGGGCGGCGCGCAGCACCTGCCCTTTCGCACTCGACACGCCACGTGCCAACAGCCCCAGCCGACCATGCGTAGCGGTCAGTACATCCACCAGCAGGCTGGTCTCGCGGTAAGCCCGCGCATGCAGGACAAAGCCCGGCTCGGCTGCGATGAGCATCGACCCGGGCGCTCCGCCGCTTACTCGTAACCGAAGGCCTTCAACGCGGCCTCGTCGTCCGACCAGCCTTCGCGCACGCGTACCCAGGTCTCCAGGAATACCTTGGCACCGAACAAGCGCTCCATCTGCAGGCGCGACTTGGCACCGATCTCTTTCAGGCGGGTACCGCCCTTGCCGATCACGATGGCCTTCTGGCCTTCGCGCTCGACCCAGATCACCGCACCGATGCGCAGCAGGTTGCCGTCTTCGGTGAAGCGTTCGATTTCCACCGTGGTGGCATAGGGCAGCTCTTCGCCCAGCTGGCGCATCAGCTGCTCACGCACCAGTTCGCCGGCCAGGAAGCGCTGGCTGCGGTCGGTGATTTCATCCTCGCCAAACATCGGCGGCGCTTCCGGCATCAGCGCGAGCACGTCGTGCACCAGTGCTTCCAGCCCGTTGCGCTTCTGCGCCGAAATCGGATGGACAGAGGAAAACTCGCGCCCCTCGGTCACCTGCTGCAGGAACGGCAGCAGCGCCGCCTTTTCCTTCAGGCGGTCGACCTTGTTGACCACCAGCACCACCGGGATGCCCGAATCACGCAGTACCTTGAAGGCCATGGCGTCTTCTTCGTCCCAGCGACCGGCCTCGATCACCAGCAGCCCGGCGTCCACGCCCTCCAGCGAACCGCGCGCGGCACGGTTCATGACCCGGTTCATCGCCCGCTTCTGCACCTTGTGCAGGCCGGGGGTATCCACCAGCACCAACTGGCCCTGCGGATACGTGGCGATGCCCAGCAGCCGGTGCCGCGTGGTCTGCGGCCGGTTCGAGACGATACTCACCTTGGCCCCGACCAACGCATTGGTCAGGGTCGATTTGCCCACGTTGGGGCGGCCGATGACGGCAACGCTGCCGCAACGATGGGGCGTTTGTTCGCTCACTTTGAATCCACCAATAGGTCTAACGCGGCCGCGGCCGCCTGTTGTTCTGCCAATCGCCGCGAGGAGCCTTCGCCCTCGGTGCTGACGGTTGGTTCGGTCAAGATGCAGCGTACCTGGAAGGTCTTGGCGTGGTCGTCACCGGATTCTGACACCAGTTCGTACTGCGGCAACGCCTTCTGTCGGCCCTGCAGCCATTCCTGCAGGCGGGTCTTGGGATCTTTGCCGGGCTTTCCGGTCGCCGGCAGCGCATCCATGGCGGCGTCGAACCAGGGCAGCACACGGGCACGGCAGGCATCGAAGCCGGCATCCAGGTAAATCGCGGCCACCACGGCTTCAAACGCATCGGCAAGGATCGAATCACGGCGATGACCACCGGTCTTCATTTCACCGGCGCCCAGCGTCAGCCGGTCGCCCAGCATCAGTTCGCGCGCGCGTTCGGCGAGCGCACCTTCGCGCACCAGCTCGGCACGGCCGCGTGTCAGCGCCCCTTCGTCGGCCTTCGGCCAGCGTTCGTATAAGGCCTGGGCCACCAGCATGTTGACGATGCTGTCGCCGAGGAACTCCAGCCGTTCGTTGTGTGGCACACCCGCAGAGCGGTGCCGCAGGGCCTGCACGAGCAGGTCCGGCGTGGCGAAAGGGTGACCGATCAGATCACCACGTTGGAAAGTTTTATTCGACACCGCTACGGGTAAGGTCCTGGCTGGCGTCGAACTTGCCGACGACGTCGAGGTTGCCGATCAACGGGCGCCGCACTTCATAGTTCACACGCAGGGTCCAACCGTTGTTCTTGCGGTCGAACTTCACGTTGGCAGGCTTCACGTTGTCGGAGTAATTGATGTACAGGCGCTTGAAGAACAGCGACTGGATGTTGGCCGGCTGCATCGTCCCGATGCCCGGCTCCTTGGCCAGGCTCTTCATCGCCGAGCGCACGGCATAGTTTTCCTGGTACATCGGGAACAGCTTCATCCCGACGTACAAGAAGAACCCCACCACGATCAGGACCACCAGGAAGGAGGTCAAGGTCAGGCCGCGCTGCGCTTTCATGTTGTTCATTGCGTTCTCCCCAGATACGCGTGGATGAATCAATTGACGCCCGAACCGATCCGCGACGGCTCGAAACCGTCCTTGCAGAACCAGCCCGAGCAGTTCAGCCAGATCAGGAATGCCTTGCCGCGCAGGTTCTGCTCAGGCAGCAGGCCCCAGAAGCGGCCGTCGTCACTGTTGTCACGGTTGTCGCCCATCACCAGGTACTGGCCCGCCGGAACGGTCCATTCCCCCTGCCCGGCAGGATACGCCGTCTCCAGCACGGTATGGGTGCGGCCCGGCAACTCTTCCACCAGCAGGCTGGCGCCTTCGCCGTGGCCGCGATGGCCGGCGTACAGGCCCTTGTCTTCGTACTTCACCGGCTGGCCGTTGAGGGTCAGCGCGTTGCCTTCGAAGCGGATCTCGTCGCCCGGTACACCGATCACACGCTTGATGAAGTTCTCGCCCTTCGCCGGATCCTGGTCGTTGTGGCCGGGGAAATGGAACACCACGACATCACCGCGCGACGGCTCGCCCACCGGGATGAACTTGGTGTTGGTCAGCGGCAGGCGCAGGCCATAGGCGAACTTGTTGACCAGGATGAAATCGCCGATCAGCAGGTTGGGCATCATCGAGCTGGATGGGATCTTGTACGGCTCGGCGATGAAGCTGCGCACCACCAGCACGATGGCCAGCACCGGGAAGAAGGCCCGCGAGTAGTCCACCAGCGCCGGCTCGCTGTCCAGCAGGCCGGCGCGACGGGCGCGACGACGGGCGAAGTACAGTTTGTCAGCCAGCAGGATCAAGCCGGAGGCCAGGGTCAGGGCAACCAGGAGGAACTCAAACGCTTTCATTCAGGGTCCTTAGCAACGTATCGAAGGCAGGGCGGCCCTACCCCGGGCCAGGGGGGCCAAACGCTACCTTACTTGTCCATCTGCAGCACGGCGAGGAAGGCTTCCTGCGGAATCTCCACGCGGCCGACCTGCTTCATGCGCTTCTTGCCTTCCTTCTGCTTCTCCAGCAGCTTCTTCTTGCGCGACACGTCACCGCCGTAGCACTTCGCAAGAACGTTCTTGCGCATGGCCTTGACGGTGGTGCGGGCAATCACCTGCGCGCCGATCGCGGCCTGGATGGCCACGTCGAACATCTGCCGGGGAATCAGCTCTTTCATCTTGTCGCACAGCTCGCGGCCACGGCGATCGGAGTGCGACCGGTGGACAATAAGCGACAGGGCATCGACCTTGTCGCCGTTGATCAACACATCCACGCGCACGAACGGGCCGGCGTCGAAACGCACGAAGGCGTAGTCCAGCGATGCGTAGCCGCGGCTGACGGATTTCAACTTGTCGAAGAAGTCCAGCACCACTTCGGCCATCGGCAGCTCATAGCTGATCTGCACCTGGCTGCCGAGGTAATTGATGCCCAACTGGCTGCCGCGCTTTTCTTCGCACAGCTTGATGATGCTGCCGATGTATTCCTCGGGGGTGAGGATGTTCGCGCGGATGATAGGCTCGCGCACTTCCATCACCTGGTTCACCGGCGGCAGTTTGGCCGGATTGTCCATGTTGACGATGCTGCCATCGGTCTTCAGCACTTCATACACCACGGTCGGCGCGGTGCTGATCAGATCCAGGTTGTATTCGCGCTCCAGGCGCTCCTGCACGATTTCCATGTGCAGCATGCCGAGGAAGCCGCATCGGAAGCCGAAGCCCATGGCTTCGGAGCTTTCCGGCTCGAAGCGCAGCGCGGCATCGTTCAGGCGCAGCTTGTCCAGCGCTTCGCGCAGGTCCGGATAATCTTCGGCATCCACCGGGAACAGGCCGGCGAACACGCGCGGCTGCATTTCCTGGAAGCCCGGCAGCGGCTTGGCCGCCGGATCCGACGCCAGGGTCAGGGTGTCACCCACCGGTGCACCGTGCACGTCCTTGATGCTCGCCGTTACCCAGCCCACTTCACCCGCGCCGAGCTTGGCCAGCACTTTGCGCTTGGGGGTGAACACGCCGACGTTGTCGACCTGGTGGTTACGGCCGGTGGACATCACCTGCAGCTTGTCACCGGCTTTGATCTCGCCCTGCATGACGCGTACCAGCGATACCACGCCAAGGTAGTTGTCGAACCAGGAATCGATGATCAGCGCCTGCAGCTTGTCGGTATCGCGCGGCACCGGCGGCGGAATGCGCTTGACGATGGCTTCCAGCACGTCGCGCACGTTCAACCCGGTCTTGGCGCTGACAGCGACGGCGTCTTCCGCGTCGATGCCGATCACCGCTTCGATTTCCGCCTTGGCGCGCTCGATATCGGCGGTGGGCAGGTCGATCTTGTTGATCACCGGCACCACTTCCAGGCCCTGCTCCACCGCGGTGTAGCAGTTGGCGACGGACTGCGCTTCCACGCCCTGGGCCGCATCCACGACCAGCAACGCGCCTTCGCATGCCGCCAGAGAGCGGCTGACTTCATAGGAGAAGTCCACGTGCCCGGGCGTATCGATGAAGTTCAGATGGTAGGTCTGTCCATCCACGGCCACGTACGGCAAGGACACCGATTGCGCCTTGATGGTGATGCCGCGCTCGCGCTCGATCGGATTCGAATCGAGCACCTGCGCTTCCATCTCGCGGGCCTGCAGGCCGCCACACAGCTGGATGATGCGGTCCGCCAGCGTGGACTTGCCATGGTCGACGTGGGCGATGATGGAGAAATTGCGGATGTTCCGCATCGAATCAGAGGACATAGAGGTGGCGGCGGCGCCGGGCGTCGTCAGGGTAACGTTGGATTATCGCACGGGAAGGGGGTCCCCGGTGGATGGTGACCTCCCCTGGTGCGTGACGCGTCATGCCGCTGCGCTCGCCGAGCATGGCTCGGCGCTACCCAGGACTCGTGACCCGTGACCGGGTCAGCTGCCGATCTTCACGGCCACGAAGGCGCTGTTGCCGCCGCTGCGCACCAGCAGCATGACCACGTCACCTTTCTTGTACCCCGCCAGCGCGCGGTTCAAGGCATCCACACTGCCCACCGAGGTGCGCCCGACCTGCAGGATCACCATCCCCGGCGACAGCCGCGCATCGCGCGCTGCCTGCCCGTTGACCCGGGTCACGCGCACGCCTTCGCCTGCTTCCAGGCCCAACTGCGTGCGCTGCGGGGCGGTCAGGTCGGCCACGTCCAGGCCCAGCAGGGCATTGGCACCGGCCTGCGGTGCGGCGGCGTCATTGGCCGCTGACGGGCGATTGGCCGCCGCCTGCGCATCTTCTGCCAGCTCGGTCAGGGTGGCACTGAGCTCACGCTCCTTGCCATCGCGGACCAGCCCGATGCGTACCTTGCTGCCCGGGGGCAGCGCACCGATCAGCGGCGGCAGGTCACTGAACGAGTTGACCGCACTGCCATTCACCGAGCGGATCACGTCACCGACCTGGACACCGGCCTTGGCCGCTGCGCTGCCGACCACGATCTCGTTGACCAGCGCGCCCCGGCTGTCCGGCAGCCCCAAGGCCTGCGCATTCAACGAATCGATCTGCTGTACCACCGCACCCAGCTGACCGCGGCTGACCCGGCCGGTCTTCTTGATCTGCTCGACGGCCCCCATGGCAAGGTCGATCGGGATCGCGAAGCTGATGCCCATGTAGCCGCCAGAGGCGGAGAAGATCTGCGAGTTGATGCCGACGACCTCGCCACGGGTATTGAGCAGCGGGCCGCCCGAATTACCCTGGTTGATCGCGACATCAGTCTGGATGAACGGCACGTAGCGCTGTTCGGCGCCGCCGGTGCTGCGACCGACCGCGCTGACCACGCCGGCGGTGACCGAGTGATCCAGACCGAACGGCGAGCCGATCGCGACAACCCACTGTCCGGGCTTGAGCGAATTGGAATCACCCACGCGCACCGTGGGCAAGCCCTTGGCGTCGATCTTCAGCAAGGCCACGTCGTACTGCTGGTCGCTGCCCACCACCTTGGCGGTGAACTCACGGCTGTCGCCCAGCTTGACCTTCACCTCGGCCGCATCGGCCACCACGTGGTGGTTGGTCAGCACGTAGCCATCAGCGGAAATGATGAAGCCCGAACCCATGCCGCGGCCCTTGATGCTGGGACCGCCGTCCTGATCACCACCGGGACCACCGGGGCCGCCCGGACCGGGCATGCCGAACTCCGGCCCGAAGAAGCGGCGGAAGATTTCCGGAATCTCGTCCTGGCTCGGGCCGGCACCGCCGCCGCGGGCCTGGCGGTTGCTGCGCACGATGGTGGTTTCGATGTTGACCACACCCGGCCCGACCTGCTCCACCAGGTTGGTGAAGTCAGGCAGTCCGGTCACCAGCGGCTGCGCCGGTGCGCGCGGCGCGGCGGCGGCAGTCTGCGCAGCGGCCTCCTGCGCCAGCGGCGACGGCGATTGCGCGCAGGCGGCCAGCGGCAGGGTCATGGCCAACAGGCCCAGTGCCTGGGTACGGAACGAACGGGTGAGCGGCATCATCGGATTACAACCTCCGGTCAGATCAACGGAATACGGGGAAACGCACCTGCCGAGGTGGCAGGCGCGAGGGGGACGGCGCGATCAGTCACGCCGTCCCGGCACCTGCAGTTCTTCCTGCAGGCGCGGTTCGAAGGGGTAGAACGTGGCACCGGGCGCGGTGCCTGGGTAGCTGGCATTGAGTGCGCCACCGGCTGCCGGGCCCACGCTGGAGCGCGGCCAGGGCCGTGCCTGCAACGCCCCGACATTGCCGAAGGACAGGTCGCGATGGTTGGCCGCGGCCAACGACGGCAGCGACGCCGGCTCGCGGGAGGCGACGGCGGTCTGCGACACGTCGCCGCGTTGCGCGGCACGTGCCACCTGCTGGCTGCGGGTCGCACTGGCGCGGCGGGCGGCCGCGTCGTGGCGCCGGCTGGCTGCGGCGACAGCGGCAGCTGGGACGCTGGCCACCAGCGCGGCGGCCTCGCTGCCCGTACCGGTCGCATCGCCGCCCGACGGCGCCTGCACGGGGGGGCAAGCTCGGCCTGGCTGGCGATCACCTGGGTCGGCGCATCGACGGGGGGGTCCGGCGCATCCAGCGACTGCCGTCCCATGAACAACGCCACGGCCGCCACCGAGGCAGCCAGTGCAGCACCGCCACCCCAGCGCATCCAGCCGCGCGGCAGCTCACGTCGTGGTTCAGCCTGCGGTGCCGGCTCGGCGGCCAGCGCCGCACTGACCCGTGCGGCGAAATCAGCAGGCGCCGGCGCAACGGCCTGTCCCCGCAGCGCATCGCCAAGCAGCGCCCAGCGCTCCTGGCAGGCCTGCAGCTCCGGATCGTGCTGCAGGCGGCGCAGCAGGAAACGCGCCTCGTCGGAGGACAGCTCGCCGTCCACCAGCGCAGACAACTGCTGCCGGTTATGCATGTCGATCTTGTCGACCGGTTGCTGATGCGTGTTCATGCGCGGCTTTTCTCCCGTGTTGCGCTGCCAACGTCCAGCAACGGCCGGAGCTGGATATCGATGGCGTCGCGGGCGCGAAATATCCGCGAACGTACGGTGCCGATCGGGCACCCCATCTTCAGCGCGATGTCTTCATAGCTCAGGCCCTCCACCTCACGCAGGGTGATGGCCAGACGCAGTTCTTCCGGCAATGCGGACACCGCCTTCATGACCGTGTTCTCCAGCTCCTGGCGCATCAGCTGGCGCTCGGGCGTGTCGTTATCGCGCAGACGGGTGCCCGAGTCGAACTGTTCGGCATCCCCGATCTCGATGTCATCGGTGGGCGGACGGCGGTTGCTTGCGGCTAAGTGGTTCTTGGCTGTATTCACGGCAATCCTGTGTAACCAGGTCGAAAATTGGGCATCGCCACGAAAACTGTTGATCGCACGGTAGGCGCGGATGAACGTGTCCTGGGCGACGTCCTGGCATTCACTCCAGTCGGCGATGTAGCGCCCCACGAGCGACACGACACGGTGTTGATGCTTGCGCACCAGCACATCGAATGCCGCGCTCTCGCCGCGCTGCACGCGCCGGACCAGTTCCAGGTCCAGCTCCTGTGGTGTTTCAACCTCGGCCATTCGGGACCGCACTCCTGTCAGCCCAACCGACGTCAGGCAATGAGACTGCCAATCCCGGAAAAAGTTCAGCGCCGCGCATGCGGGCACCGCACCAGCTTTTAACCAACGTTCCGTTAACGTATGCGTTCACGATATGAACCAGCCTGCCCTATCCCACGTAATTGATTGGGATTTGACGGAACGGAAACAACCTCTGGATCATAGCCCCTTCTCCATACACAACCGGATGGAACGTCCATGCTCTCAGGCTTCGATGGGCTTCGCCTCGCGCACTGGCACCCGGAGATCCGCGACGACGGTGTCGTGGTGCTCAATCTCGACCGCCAGGACGCCAACGTCAACGCGATGTCCCAGGACGTCCTGCTCGAGCTGGGCGACCTGATTGAACGCATTGCGATCGATCCGCCCAAGGGCGTGGTGATCCAGTCGGTGAAGAAGGCCGGCTTCATTGCCGGGGCCGACCTCAAGGAATTCCAGGAGTTCGACCGCCGTGGCACCGTGAACGATGCGATCCGTCGTGGCCAGGTCACCTACCAGAAGCTGGCCGAGCTGCCCTGCCCCACCGTCGCGGCCATCCACGGCCACTGTCTGGGCGGCGGCACCGAGCTGGCCCTGGCCTGCCGTTACCGCGTGGCGTCCAGCGACAGCAGCACCCGCATCGGCCTGCCGGAGACCCAGTTGGGCATCTTCCCCGGCTGGGGTGGCAGCGCGCGCCTGCCGCAGCTGGTCGGCGCACCGGCGGCGATGGACATGATGCTCACCGGCCGCACGCTGTCGGCATCGGCAGCGCGCAACATCGGTCTGGTCGACAAGGTCGTGGCCCCGGCGCTGCTGCTCGACACCGCGGTTGCGTTGGCGCTGAAAGGCACGACGCGCCCGTTCAAGCAGCGCGCCACCGCGTGGGCGACCAACACCTGGCCGGCGCGCAAGCTGTTGGCCCCGCAGATGGCCAAGCAGGTCGCGCGCAAGGCCCGCAAGGAACACTACCCCGCGCCGTATGCACTCATCAGCACGTGGGAGCGCACAGGGGGCAAGCCGGTGCAGGCCCGCCTGGATGCCGAGCGCCGCGCGGTCGTGAAGCTGGCCAGCACGCCGACCGCGCGCAACCTGATCCGCATCTTCTTCCTGACCGAGCGGCTGAAGGCCCTCGGTGGCGGCGACCACGGCATCCACCATGTGCATGTGGTCGGCGCCGGGGTGATGGGCGGCGACATCGCCGCCTGGTCAGCGTACAAGGGCTTCAACGTGACCCTGCAGGACCGCGAGCAGCGCTTCATCGACCCGGCCATGCAGCGTGCGCAGACGCTGTTCGAAAAGAAGGTCCGTGACGAGAGCAAGCGCCCCGCCGTGGCCGCGCGCCTGCAGGCCGATCTGGCCGGTGCCGGCGCCGCACAGGCGGATCTGGTGATCGAGGCGATCATCGAGAATCCGCAGGCCAAGCGTGACCTGTACCAGACGCTGGAGCCGAACATGAAGGCCGACGCGCTGTTGACGACCAATACCTCGTCCATCCCCCTGATTGAACTGCGCGACCATATCCAGCGCCCGGCGCAGTTTGCCGGCCTGCACTACTTCAACCCGGTGGCGCAGATGCCATTGGTGGAGATCATCCATCACGATGGCATGGCGCCGGAGACCGAGCGCCGCCTGGCGGCATTCTGCAAGGCGCTGGGCAAGTTCCCGGTACCGGTGGCCGGCACCCCCGGCTTCCTGGTCAACCGCGTGCTGTTCCCGTACATGCTGGAAGCGGCGACCGCGTATGCCGAAGGTATCCCGGGCCCGGTGATCGACAAGGCCGCAGTGAAGTTCGGCATGCCGATGGGGCCGATCGAGCTGCTCGATACGGTGGGTCTGGACGTGGCCGCGGGCGTGGGCGAAGAACTGGCGCCGTTCCTGGGGCTGCAGATTCCTGCGGCGCTGCAGACGGTGGAACAGGGCAAGCGCGGCAAGAAGGATGGCCAGGGGATCTACACCTGGGAAAACGGCCGCGCCAAGAAGCCTGAAGTGGCCAAGGACTACCAGGCACCGGGTGACCTGGAGGATCGCCTGATCCTGCCGTTGCTCAACGAAGCGGTGGCCTGCCTGCACGACGGCGTGGTGGCCGATGCGGACCTGCTGGATGCGGGCGTGATCTTCGGCACCGGCTTTGCCCCGTTCCGTGGCGGTCCGGTGCAGTACATCCGGGCCACCGGCGCGGACGTGCTGGTGGAGCGGCTGAAGGTACTGCAGCAGCGCCATGGCGATCGGTTCTCGCCGCGACCGGGCTGGGACAATCCGGTATTGCGCGAGCCGGTGGTGTGAGCACTGGCCTGCTCAGGGGCTGATGCGTGCGGCAGCACCCGGCGAGCGACACCGCCGAGCAGGAAATCTGAGGCATAAAAAAAACGCGGCGCTGGGCGCCGCGTTTTTTCGTGTTCTGCCGGTCAGCGATCAGCTGGCCTTGGCGACGGCCTTCTTGGCAACGGCCTTCTTTGCCGGGGCCTTGGCCACGGTCTTCTTGGCTACCGGAGCAGCGGCGCCGACGGCGGCCTTGCTCACGATGTGCAAACGGGCGTTGCCGTAGCTGGCGTTGAAACGCTTACCCTTGGCGGTCTTGCGGTCACCCTTACCCATGTCTTAACTCCTGGCTATGTTGATTCTGATTACCCCGTGCTGACACGGGTTTGGCGGGGCCGTCTTGCTGGACGCCCCCGCGCACGATCGGAAAGCCTACCACGACGGCCTCAGTGCGCGCAGCTCGCGTCATGCACATGGCCGTGGTTCAGCCGCAGGTTCACCAGGTGCGCCACCCCTACCAGCAGGCCGCCCAAGGTCATCACCACCGCGTGCGGAACAGGGTCGTGGTGCAGCGGGGAGTACAACAATCCCGCCCACAACGCGACCAGACCAGGCAACAGGAACCCCAGCGCGCGCAATGCGCCATGGCGGCGATAACCCCACACCAGGCTGAACAGCCCCAGCAACGTCACGAACACCACCAGCGCCGCTTCCACGCCGTCACCCAGCCACACCGACAGGCCCAGCGAAGGCGCCGCGGCCAGCACGATGGGAATCACCGCACAGTGCACGGCGCACAGCAGCGAGCCGGTGGCACCGAAGCGGTCGAGCAGATGGCGAAGGCGTTGGATGAGGGGCATGACTTCCAGCAGGGTCGGCGAAGCGTTATGGAATAATATAACATCCCTTCTGAACCCGCACGGCCCGTTTGCGTCAGCGTCTCTCTCTCCCGCTGCACTCGACGGGATTCGTGCGCCCCCTTGTTGATACGTTATAACAATTCATTGGATAGCCCCATGACTGCTCTGCGTTTCCGGCCCCGCCCGCATGCCCTCGCGTTGGCGCTGGCCGCTGCCCTTGTTCCCGCGTTGGCGATGGCGGCCGACGCGCCTGCTGATCGCGATCGCCACCTGACCGAACTGTCCGAAGTGAAGGTCACCGCCTCCCCACTGCAGGGCGATGCCGAATCACTGGCGCGTCCGGTCGAGGTGCTGTCCGGCGAGCGCCTGGACGACGCCAAGGCCGGCACCCTGGGTGACACCGTCGCCAAGCTGCCCGGCGTGCAGAGCACCTTCTTCGGCCCAGGCGTCGGCCGCCCGATCATCCGCGGCCAGGAAGGCCCACGCGTGGCCGTGCTGTCCAACGGCATGGGCAACATGGATGCCTCCACGGTCAGCGCCGACCATGCCACCAGCATCGAGCCGTTCCTGGCCGATCAGATCGAAGTACTGAAGGGCCCGGCCACCCTGCTGTTCGGCAGTGGCGCGATCGGTGGTGCGGTGAACGTCGTCGATGGCCGCATCGCCCGGGAGATCCCGGATCGCCCGCTGAGTGGCCGCGCCGAAGTCCGTGGCAACAGCGTCAATGACGAGCGCAGCGGCATGTTCCGGCTGGATGGCGTCAACGGCAACTGGGTGCTGCACGTGGACGGCCTGGTACGCAATGGCGACGATTACCGCATCCCCGGCTACGCCGTGGTCGATGCATTGGAAGAACACGACCATGCGCATGACGATGGCGACGCCGCCGAGCCGCGGCGCGGCACGCTGGACAACAGCTCCATCCGTACCCGCGCCGGCGGCGTGGGCGCGACGTGGCTGGGCGATGGTGGCTTCTTCGGCCTGTCTGCCAGCACCTACCGCACCAACTACGGCATTCCCAACGGCGCGCACGTGCATGCCGACGGCGATGACCACGATCACGACCACGATCATGGCGGCGAGGAAGAAGAAGGGGACGAGCACGACGTGCGCATCGACATGGTGCAGAACCGCTTCGAGTTCAAAGGCGGCCTCTACAACCCGACCTCGTTCCTGAAGAGCGTCACCCTGCGCACCGCGTTCACTGACTACGAACACGTCGAACTGGAAGCCGGCACCCCGGCCACCCGCTTCACCAACCAAGGCATCGAAGGTCGCCTGGAAGCGGTGCAGAATGAAATCGCCGGTTGGAACGGCGCCTTCGGCCTGCAGTTCGGCAACAGCGATTTCGGTGCGAAGGGCGAAGAAGCGTTCGTGCCGGACACCCGCACCGAAAACGCCGGCCTGTTCGTGCTGCAGGAAAAGCAGTTCGGTCCGTTCAAGCTGGAGCTGGGCGCACGCCACGATCAGGTCAAGCTGGACCCCACCGGCGATTACCAGCAGCGCAAATTCGATGCCACCAATCTGTCTGCCGCCGGTATCTGGACGCTCAACGATGCCGTGGACCTGCGCTTCGGCGTGGACAGCTCCGAGCGCGCCCCGACCAATGAAGAGCTCTACGCCGCCGGCGCGCATATCGCCACGCGTTCCATCGAGCTGGGCAACCCTGACATGAAGACCGAGCGCGGCCAGCGCATCGAACTGGGTATCCATACGCACAGCGAACGCGTGGACTTCTCGGCTTCGGTGTACCAGACGAAGTTCAAGGACTTCATCTATCTGGCCGACACCGGCGTGGTGGAAGACCTGCCGGTACGTCTGTGGGCGCAGCAGGACGCCACCTTCAAGGGCGCCGAAGCGGAGGCACTGGTCCATCTGTTCGAAGGCGGCGCCGGCGATTGGGACCTGCGGGTGTTCGGTGACTACGTCAAGGCCGAGCTGGATGGCAGCGGCAGCCGCAACGTGGACATCGCGGTGCCGCATGGCGACCACAACCACAACTACACCGTGGAACTGGCCAACGGCGGTTACCTGCCGCGCATTTCGCCGGCACGCGTGGGCGCGGACCTGCGCTGGGCGAAGGACGGCTGGCGTGCATCGCTGGGCGCCGTGCGCTACAGCAGCCAGAAGGACACCGCGCAGAACGAACAGGCCAGCGACGGCTATACCCTGGTCGACGCGCACGTGGCCTACCGCTGGGACCGCAGCGACAGCAACAGCTACGAGGTGTTCCTGGACGGCAACAACCTGACCAACCGCGAAGTACGCCCGCACACGTCCCTGCTCCGCGATTACTCGCCGCTGCCGGGACGCGGCGTGGCGTTCGGCATCCGCGCCTACTTCTGATGCACGCGTGACAAAGCGGGGTCCGGCATGCAGCCGGGCCCCGCTTGCTTCCCTTGGGATCACTGCCCTCTCACGAAGCCCACCGGACGCCAACGCGGGCGCCCGATGACGCAAACGGCCATCGCATTTCGGACACTTTTGTCCGAAAATAGCGTCATGACCTCTTTACGTGCCGACGCGGCAGCACGCCGCGCACAGATCCTGGATGCCGCCGACCATGTGTTCGGCAACCACGGCGTCACCGCGCCCTTGGACCTGGTCGTCGAGCGCGCGCACGTAGGGCGGGCCACGCTGTACCGCAACTTCCCCGACCGCGCGGCGTTGATCGAAGCACTGCTGCAACGCACCGTCGAGCGTATCCGACGACAGGTGGTCGAACTGGGTGATCGGGATGATGCGCTGTTCGAACTCCTGGACGGCATGGGTCGCCGTATCGTCGACTCGCCCGCACTGGCCGATTACTGGCGCGCGGTGCATCCGGACGATCCGACCGTCACCATCGCCCGCGAAACCGTCCGCACCCTGATGGAAGCGCCGATACAGCGCGCCATCGCGGCGGGCCTGTGCCGGCCCGACCTGACCTCCACGGACATTTCACTGATTTCAGGCATGCTGGGGGCCGCGCTGCGCGGCAAGGACCGCGCCGAGCGGACTGAACTGGCACGACGTGCGCTGCAGCTGCTGCGCGCGGGCCTGCAGGGAACCGACGCCGCGGAGGCCTGATGTCGCAGTACCTCAAGCCCATCCCGGACTGGGAAGAACACGAAAAGCCGACCCTGCCCGGGTCCGCTTCAATGCCGTGGCACCCGCCGCACCGGCGCATGGCCTATGCGATGGTATCGGTGCTGGTGGCGATCACCGGCGGCCTCGGCACCGCGCTGGTCACTGCCAACCTGCCCTTCCTGCAGGGTCAGCTGGGCCTGACCCCGGCCCAGGGCAGCTGGCTGGTGGCGTCGTACGTGATGGTCAACGTCACCGCCAACCTGCTGGCGTTCAAGTTCCGCCAGCAATATGGCATCCGCCTGTTCGCGGAGATCGGGCTCGGCCTGTACGCCGCACTTGCGCTGCTGCACCTGGTGGTCGGCACGTTCGAAACCACGGTACTGCTGCGCGCGGCCAGTGGCTTTGCCGGTGCCGCCTGTTCGACGCTCGGCACGCTGTACATGCTGCAGTCGCTGCCGCGCCGCTATACCGGCAACCTGCTGGTCATCGGGGTGGGGCTTTCGCAGTTGGCGGTGCCCTTGGCGTGGGTGATTTCCCCCAGTCTGGTCGGCACCGGCCAATGGCACCTGCTGTACTTCTTCGAAGCCGGGCTTGCCCTGTGCGCGTTTGCGGCGGTGGTCCTGTTGAAGCTGCCACCGGGCGTGCAGATCAAGGCCTTCGAGCCGATGGACTTCCTCACCTTCGCCCTGATGGCACCGGCCGTCGGCCTGCTGGTCGTGGTGCTGGCGCAGGGCTATGTGCGCTGGTGGCTGGATACGCCGTGGCTGGGCTGGGCCCTGGTGGCCTCGATCGCGCTGGCCACCACGGCGTTCGTCATCGAACACCATCGGCGCAATCCGCTGCTGCAGACGCGCTGGCTTTTCAGCCTGCCTGTGATGCATTTCATCGTCGGGGCGTTCCTGCTGCGTTTCCTGACCACCGAGCAGTCCTACGGCGTGGTCGGGCTGATGCGCATCCTCGGCATGGGGCCGGACCAGATGCGGCCGTTGTTCGCGGTGATCCTGGCCGGCGTGGTCACCGGCATCGCCGCCAGCTCGCTCACTTTCGGGCCGAAGCGGCTGATCCCCCAGCTGCTGATGGCCATCCTGCTGCTCGGCAGCGCCGCGCTGCTGGACCAGCACCGCACCAGCCTGGACCGTCCGCATGATTTCTTCGTCAGCCAGTTCCTGGCCGCCGTGGGTTCGGGCATGTTCATGGGCCCGCTGATCATGCTCGGCATCACCGCCGTGCTGAAACAGGGCGTGGACCACATGATCACCTTCCTGGTCACCCTGTCGATCACCCAGACCCTCGGTGGACTGGCCGGGTCGGCCGTACTGGGCACCGTGCAGCTGCACCGCGAACAGATCTATTCCAGCGCCCTGGTCAGCCAGCTCGACCCCGCCGATCCGGTGGTGGCGCAGCGGCTGCGGCTGCAGCAGCAGATCTACGCCGCACAGATCACCGATCCGATGCTGCGCAGCGCACAAGGCACAGCGCAATTGGCGCAGATCGCCCGACGCGAGGCCAACGTGCGCGGCTTCAACGATGTATTCACGGTCACCGGCTGGATCGCGCTGGGGTTCCTTGGATGGCTGTTGCTGCTGTCCACGTGGACCGCGGTGATGAAGCAGTGGCGCAAGCGCCGTTCCTCTTCTTTCCCTCCTGTGGCGCCGCCTCCGGCCGCTGCACCACGCTGAGTCGATTCCATGTCCCCACAACAGCCTCCCCGCGATGACGATGCAGCGGACAACGTCAATCCGCCGCCGCCTACCGATGCCGCGCCTGCACCCGCGCCACCGCCACCGGTGACCCGCACGGCCACCGGCGACGGTGCGCCGAAGTACCTCACGCCCAGCAACCGCGCAGTGATCCTGGCGGTGGTGATCGCCCTGATCGGCATCGCGTTGATCCTGCGTGCATGGCAGCTGTGGCCGTTCACCACGGCCATCGCGACCACCGACAACGCCTACGTGCGCGGACAGGTGACGGTGCTGGCCCCGCAGGTCAACGGCTACATCACCGAGGTGCTGGTCAAGGACTTCCAGCATGTGAAACAGGGGGAGGTGCTGCTGCGCATCGACGACCGCATCTACCACCAGCGTGTCGCCCAAGCGGAAGCCGCGTTGGACAGTGCGAGGGCGGCCTTGGCCAACTCCGATCAGTCGCAGGCACAGAACCGCGCGCAGATCGCCTCGGCCAAGGCCACGCTGTCGGCCGGACAGTCCGAGCTGCAGCGTTCGCGTGCGGAACTGGCACGGTATGAGCAGCTCGCCGCGCAGCGACTGGTCGCCCTGAACGACCGCGACAAGTTCCGCACCGGCCAGGCCTCGGCGCAGGCCGGTGTGCAGCAGTCGCAGGCACAGATCCAGATCGCCGAAGAGACCCTGGTGTCCACCCGTGTGGCGCGCAAGGGACTGGAAGCGCAGGTGGAAAGCGCCGAGGCTGCCTTGGAACTGGCGCGCATCGACCTGGCCAACACGGTCATCCACGCACCGCGGGACGGACAAGTCAGCGAGGCCAGCGCGCGCGCCGGGCAATACGTTGCAGCCGGTTCACAGCTGCTGTTCCTGGTGCCGGACACGTTGTGGGTGGTGGCCAATTTCAAGGAAGGCCAGACCTGGCCGATGCGCATCGGCCAGCCGGCCACCTTCGCGGTGGATGCGTTCCAGGGCGAGGTGCTGCGCGGCCATATCGAAGAGATCGCCCCGGCGACCGGTTCGGAGTTCAGCGTGCTGCGGCCGGACAACGCCAGCGGCAACTTCACCAAGGTGGTACAGCGGCTGCCGGTGCGGATCGCGATCGACGCCGATCAACCGCTGGCGGTGCGCCTGCGGCCGGGGATGTCGGTGATCGCGAAAGTGGATACGTCGGTAGAGCCGGCGGCCCCGGTGGTCGCGCGTCCCGCGCAGTGAGTAGGTCGAACGGGTGCCCCCCTCGCGGTTGGCTGGAGAGCTACAGCTGAGCTTGGGCCGGGCGGTGGCGCTGGTCGGGGGACGGCAAAAGCCGCTCCTGCGGGCCTCGTTTCGCGCCATCCATGGCGCTCAACGCCCCCGCCCAGCCCCACCGCCCGGCCCCCTGACAGGTTCCGTGGCCGCCAGCCGCGTAATAAAAAAAGAAAAGCGGTAGCGCCGACCCATGGTCGGCGAGCGCAGCGGGCCGTTGGCGGGAACATTCCGCCGACCATGGGTCGGCGCTACAGATGGCGATGATCCGTCGGGTGTAGGGAGCCCCTGAGTCAGGGGCGGCCGCGAAGCGGCGGGGTGTGGGTGCTGGTGAGACGGGGCCCACGGTTTGCGAAGCAAAGCGTGGGAGCGGCAGCGCGAATGCGATGACGTGGACCCCGCCATCCATGGCACTCAACGCCCCCGTCCCGCCCCACCGCCCGGCACCCTGACAGGTTCCGTGGCCGCCAGCCGCGTAATAAAAAAAGAAAAGCGGTAGCGCCGACCCATGGTCGGCGAGCGCAGCGGGCCGTTGGCGGAGACATTCCGCCGAGCACGGCTCGGCGCTACCGCAGACCCCATTGACCCATCTGGAGGAGGGAGCCCCTGAGTCAGGGGCGGCCGCGAAGCGGCGGGGTGTGGGTGCCGGTGAGACGGGGCCCACGGTTTGCGAAGCAAAGCGTGGGAGCGGCAGCGCGAATGCGATGACGTGGACCCGCCATCCATGGCACTCAACGCCCCCGTCCCGCCCCACCGCCCGGCCCTCTGGCAGGTTCCGTGCCCGCCAGCCGCGTAATAAAAAAAGAAAAGCGGTAGCGCCGACCCATGGTCGGCGAGCGCAGCGGGCCGTTGGCGGGAACATTCCGCCGACCATGGGTCGGCGCTACAGATGGCGATGATCCGTCGGGTGTAGGGAGCCCCTGAGTCAGGGGCGGCCGCGAAGCGGCGGGGTGTGGGTGCTGGTGAGACGGGGCCCACGGTTTGCGAAGCAAAGCGTGGGAGCGGCAGCGCGAATGCGATGACGTGGACCCCGCCATCCATGGCGCTCAACGCCCCCGCCCCGCCCCACCGCCCGGCCCTCTGGCAGGTTCCGTGGCCGCCAGCCGCGTAATAAAAAAAGAAAAGCGGTAGCGCCGACCCATGGTCGGCGAGCGCAGCGGGCCGTTGGCGGGAACATTCCGCCGACCATGGGTCGGCGCTACAGATGGCGATGATCCGTCGGGTGTAGGGAGCCCCTGAGTCAGGGGCGGCCGCGAAGCGGCGGGTGTGGGTGCTGGTGAGACGGGGCCCACGGTTTGCGAAGCAAAGCGTGGGAGCGGCAGCGCGAATGCGATGACGTGGACCCGCCATGGATGGCGCGAAACGAGGCACGCATGGATGCGGCTCTTGCCGTCTCCCGCCAACCCACCCCGCCCCACCTACACGCAGCCCTGCAGCCGTTGCTCTTGCTGTTGCTCGAAAACGCAGGTGCCGGGCCGCAGGCCCGGCAACACCACAAAAATTCACCCCGCGCAGCGGGCGCAGAGTCCGTGCACTTCCAGCGTCTGCGCCTGCGGCTGGAAACCCAGCTCCTTGGCGCGCTTTTCCAACTGGCTGACAATCTCGCGGTCTTCCAGTTCCACCGCGCTGTGGCAGCTGTTGCAGATCAGGAAGGGCACCGAATGTGCGGCACTGCTGGGGTGATGGCAGGCCACGAACGCGTTCACCGATTCCAGCTTGTGCACGAAGCCATTGGCCATCAGGAAATCCAGCGCGCGGTAGACCGTGGGCGGCGCATCGGCCCCCACGCCCTTGCCACTGCGTACCCACTCCAGCAGTTCATACGCCTTGACCGGCTTGCCGGCCTCGGCGATCAGGCGCAGCACGTTGGCCCGGATCGGGGTCAGCCGCAGTCCACGCTCGCGGCAGACACGCTCGACCACCCCGACGAAATCCGTTGCGTCATGGACGTGGTGATGCGGGGCCGTACAGGCGTGCTTGGCGGACATGCGGATTCTCCGGTTCGGGGCGGGATCAGACCGCTGCTATCTTGGTGATGGCAACATCGATGCGTTTCAAGGCCTCATCGCGTCCGGCAAGGTACACCGTCTGCGAAATATCCGGGCTCACCTGGGTGCCGGTGATGGCCACGCGCAGCGGCTGCGCGACCTTGCCCATGCCGATCTCCAGCGCCGCGGCCGCATCGTGCAGCGCCACCCCCACGCTCTCGGCAGTCCACTCCGGCAGGGCCGCCAGCAGCTCACGCGCCTTGCCCAGCGGGACATCCGCGCCCGCCTTGAGGTGCTTGGCCACGGCAGCGTCATCGTAGGTAGTCAACGGCTGGTACCAGACCACGGCCTTCTCGGCCATTTCCTTCAGGGTCTGCACCCGCTCGCGCAACGCGATCACGACATCCTCCGGCGACGGACCTGCGTTCAGGTCCACGCCCAGCTTTTCCAGCTGATAGACCAGTGCCGGCGCGATCGACGCAGGCGCTTCGGTCTTCAGGAAGTGCTGGTTGACCCAACCCAGCTTGGCCATGTCCAGCCGCGCCGCCTTGGAATTGCAGTTGGTCACATCGAACAGGTCGATCAGCTCCTGGCGGCTGAAGATCTCCTGGTCACCGTGCGACCAGCCCAGACGGGCGAGATAGCTCAGCAGCGCTTCGGGCAGATAGCCGGCATCCTTGTACTGCATCACATCGGCCGCGCCGGTGCGCTTGGACAGCTTGGCCCCCTGCTCGTCCAGGATCATCGGCATATGGCCGAACTTCGGCACCGGTGCGCCGATGCCTTCGTACAGGTTGATCTGCCGCGGGGTGTTGTTGATGTGGTCATCGCCACGGATGACCTCGGTGATGCCCATGTCCCAGTCGTCCACCACGACGGCGAAGTTGTAGGTCGGGTAACCGTCCGGACGGAAGATCACCATGTCGTCCAACTCACTGTTGGCGATCTCGATCGGGCCCTTGATCAGATCGTCGAACACCACCGTGCCTTCAAGCGGGTTCTTGAAACGGATCACCCGGTTCGGATCCTCGCGGTAGGCCAGGCCCTGCTCACGCGCCGCGCCGTTGTAGCGGGGCTTCTCCTGCTTGGCCATGGCGGCTTCGCGCATCGCGTCGAGCTCGTCTTTGGTCTCGTAGGCGTAGTACGCCTTGCCGTCAGCCACCAGCTGCTCGGCCACTTCCTTGTAACGCGCCACGCGCTGGGTCTGGTAGATCGGACCCTCGTCATAGCCCAGGCCCAGCCACTCCATCGCCTCCAGGATCGCGTCGATGGCGCCCTGGGTGCTGCGCTCGCGGTCGGTATCTTCGATACGCAGCACGAACTCGCCGCCACGGTGGCGGGCCTCCAGCCAGCAGTACAACGCGGTGCGGGCACCACCGATGTGCAGGTAGCCGGTGGGACTGGGGGCAAAGCGGGTGCGGCAGGTCATGGGACGCTCGGAGCAACGGTTGTCCCCCGATTTTACCAAAAGGGGACGGAGGGGATTAAGTCGCAATCCACCCGCCCCCTTTTGTTCATCAATTCAAGCCAGATACGACTTAATCCCCTCCGTCCCCTTTTAGGGTCTTGCGCGGGAACAGGTCGTCGCGGGTGGCGGCGTTGTACACGAACGAGGCGACGATGGCGGCGGCCTGCTTGAGGTCTTCCGGCTCGGCGTGGTCCCAGGTGTCCAGGTGGCTGTGGTGGACGTTGCTGAAGTAATCCAGCTTGTCCTGGATGAACTGGAAGCCCGGCAGGCCGACGCGATCGAAGCTGATGTGGTCGGTAGAGCCGGTGTTGCGGCTGGCCACCGTGGTGGCGCCCACGTCGTTGAAGGGCTTCAGCCAGGCTTCGAACACCGGCATCGCGGCCAGGTTTTCCTGCGCGTAGATGCCGCGGAAGCGGCCGGAGCCGTTGTCCATGTTGAAGTAGACGGAGAACTTGTCGTAGTCGCGGCGCTTGAGCAGCGCACCGGTGGGCTCGCGCAAAGAGGCCGGCAGCGCTTTCTGCGCCGGATCGGTGGGCTCCGGGAACTGCGCGAAATGCTTGGCTACGTAGGCCTGCGAGCCGATCAACCCCTGCTCTTCGCCACTCCACAGCGCAACCCGGATCGTGCGCTTCGGTTTGGCCCCGACCGCTTTGAGGATGCGCATCGCTTCCATCATCACCGCCACCCCCGCCGCGTTATCCGCTGCGCCGGTGCCGGTATGCCATGAATCCAGGTGCGCGCCCAGCATCACCACTTCGTCGGCCTTGCTGCTGCCGCGTAGCTCGGCCAGCGTGCTGTAGCCGGGCTGGTTGGCTGCATCGGTGAAGCGCGCTGCCACGTCCACGCGCAGCTTCACCGCCTGCTTGTTGGCAAGCGCCCGCACCAACGGATTGAAGTGCTCGGAAATCATCGCCAGCTCGGGGATGCCGGCCGACTCACCGGCCCTGCGCGAACCGCCGCCGGCGACGCGGATGATGCCGTTGTCCCAGCCGCTGATGCTGATCGCGGCCAATGCGCCCTCTTCCACGAAGAAGGCATTGGTGGCCTTGGCCAGCGCCTGCCGCTCGCTGTACTCCTTGACCCGCTTCTCCTTCTCGGCCGCTGCATTCTTCGGCAGGGTGAACTCCTGCAGGCCCTCCAGCGAGGTCGCATCATGGCGGTGCGAGTCCGGCTCGGTGCCACGCTTGTACTCGCGTGCCTCGCCCAGCAGCAGGATCTTGCCGCGCAGCGTGCCTTTGTACTTTTCCAGGTCCGCCAGCTTCTTGATGTCCACCTGGACCAGCTCGCCTTCCACCGGTCCGTTGGTACCCGGCGTCCATGCCTTGGGCAATGCATGCAGCGGCTGCACGCGCTCACCCAGCATCTCCACGCGGGCGGAGGTGAACTCCCAGCCACGGCCGAAATCATCGAAGGCTTCGTCATGCACGTTGCTCAGCCCCCATTCGCTGAACTTGCCGCGCGTCCACGCGTTGGCCTGCGCCATCGCCGGTGAGTTGGTCAGCCGCGGGCCAATGGACTCGGTGAGGTGGCTGAAGGTATCCATCACCTGCGAGCGATGGAATGCCTCCTGGCGGATCTTGCTGACCATGTCCAGGTCGACCGGCTCGGCGCGCTGCGCCATCGCCGGATTGCTCACGGCCAGCGCAACGGCCAGCACTCCCCACTTCAACATCGGCTTCCCCCGGCTCACACCATCATTGGTCAACCATCGAGTGTAGAGGCGACCCCGCCAGGTCGCAGATGCCTAAGGTCACGCAAAGAAGCAGGGCCACATTCCGATCCGGAATGTGGCCCTGCCAGGGTGATGCATCAGGCCGGCTTCAGCGCACGCCGGTGCGCGCGTCATCGTCCGCAGGCAGGGCCGGCGGCCCGCCCATCCCCAGTGCATACCAGTCGACCCGGCGGGTCACCCACATCACCAGCGCCAGGATGCCGAACAGCAACAGCGAACCCATCAGCAGTGCATTGTTTTCCGACACCAGCAGGCCATACAGCGCGCCGTACAGCACCGTCAGCATCAGCGCGAAGCCTGCGCCCCGCTTCCAGTGCCCCAGCACGTTGGCCAGGTACACCGCCTGCAGCCCGATACACGCCAGCGCCGATACCAGATACGCCTGCCAGAAGGCGATGTGCTCGGACAGGCTGATCAGCAGCAGGAAGAAGATCGCCAGCGCCAGGCCCACCATCAGGTATTGCAGCGGGTGGATGCGCAGCTGTCGGATCAGTTCGAACAACAGGAAGCCGACGAAGGTCAGCAGGACGAACAGCACGCCGTACTTGGATGCGCGGTCGGCCTGGGTGTACACGTCCACCGGGTCCACCAGCGATACCTCCACCGACTGGGCCGAGGAATCGCCAGCACGCAGCTGGCGCTGTGCATCCGAGGCCAGCGACGAGACCGCCCAGCGGGCCTCGAAGCCCTGCGCATCGACGCGGCGCTCGTTGGGGAGGAACGCACCGGCAAACGAGGGATGTGGCCAGGTGGAGCGCAGGGCGATCTGGTTGTCATCGCCCACCGGCACCACGGCCAGCGAGCGGCTGCCATCGACCTGCAGCTCCAGCTCCACGCGGCTGGCCGCCAGCAGGCCACCGGCGGGATCGCTGAAACCGGCGACCTCGGCCTGCAGTCCGCGACCCAGCTCATCGGCCACGCCCACGCCGGGCTGCAGGCGCAGCGGCGCACCGTTGACCCGCAGATTCGGCGTGCCGACCAGTCCGCGCACGTCGCTCAGCCCGACCGCCAGATACGGCGTGCCGTACGTGCGGCCCGTCTTGATCGGGTAGTCATCGGCGGAGAATGCAGCCGTGATCTTGCCCTGCCAGCTGTACACCGGCACCTTGAACAACCCGACCGAGCGCTGGTCCGGCAGCATTCGGCCATCCACGGTCAGCTGCTGCGGCATCTGCAGCCAATGCCCCTGCGTGGTCTGCACTTCGGTGGTGGTCTTGCCCGCCTTGTCGACGACGGCGACCGTGGTGCGCTCGATCCAGGGCACCACACGCACCGGCCCGACCAGTTGCTGCGTACCCGCACGGCTTTCGGCCACGCGACGGAAGGCTTCTTCGCGGTACTCGCTACGGTCGGTGATGACGCTGCGGATCATCATCAGCGGAACCAGCAGCAGCAGGATCAGCCCGCCGACAATGGCGAAGCGCAGGAACAGATGCAGGGATTTCATGGTCCATCCTCGTTGGAGAGGACTGCAGGATGGACAGCGCCGGTGTGCGCAGTTTGAAGTGAATGTGAAGTGGAGCGACCCGCGGCGCACGTCCGTTGCGATCATGCCGCCGTGTAAACGCGGCGATTCCGATGCGGCTGCGGCAATGACGCCGTGGAAACGCCGCGCGGTGTCGAGCTGCCGTGGTAGAGCCGACTTCAGTCGGCTGCCGTTTGCGGGCAAGCACAACGCAGCCGACTGAAGTCGGCTCTACCAGAACGGCATCATCCCGCCAGGCAAAGCGGCTTCATCACGCCAGGCAAAGCGGCATCACCCCGCGAGCCAAAGCGGCATCATCCCGCCCGCCATACCAGCATCAACCCGGCAGCCACAACGTGGCCACCGAACCCCCGCCGTCGCGGGCCTCCACCCGCACCCGGCCACCATGCAACCGGGCCACTTCGTGCACGAACGGCAGCCCCAGCCCGGAGCTGCGCCGTCCCGTGGCAGGCCGTGGCAGTGAATAGAACCGTTCGAAGATCCGCTCGCGTGCGTAGTCCGGTACGCCCTCCCCGTGATCCACTACCTGCAGCGCCACGCCATCGCCCTCCGCCAGCGCACGCAGGTGCACCCTGCCGCCCACGGGCGAAAAGTCGATCGCGTTGTCCAGCAGGTTGTGCAGCGCCTGGCGCAGCAGGTACCCGTCACCGCGCACCGTCAGCGCAACAGACGCGTCGATATCCAGGCTGACCTGCGCCGCCTGCGCGCGCAGCTGCAGAGCCTGGGACACGCCGTCCAGCAACACCGATGCCGGCAGCACCTCGCGCGTCTGCAGCCATCCGTGCTGCTCCACTTCGGCCAGCGCCAGCAGTTTGTCGATCGTCTCGGTCAGCCGTTGCTGCTGGTCGACGATGCTGCGCGCGAAGCGTGCCCGATCCTCCTCGGCCATGGGCTCCTGCAGCAACTCGGCCGCGCCACGGATCGCCGCCAACGGGCTCTTCATTTCGTGGGTCAGCGACTGCACGTAGTGCTCCACGTACGCCTTCCCCTCCAGCTTGCGCCGCATGGTCTCCAGCGCCTGGCCCAGGTCGCCGATCTCATCGCGCCGCGGGCGGGGCGGCGGTACCGGCTCGCCCGCGCTCACCGCCTGAGCGTAGCGATTCAAGCGCCGCACGCCGGTCATCAGCCATGCTGTCATCAGGATGCCGATCAGCGCCGACAGCCCGATCAGCCACGCGCCGCGCAGCATGATCTGGCGCTGGCTGGCGGCGATGAAGGGGTCGATGCTGCGATTGGGCTGCGACAGCGACAGCACCCCGATCAGCCTGTGCCCATCGGCCGGGTCGTACACCGGCGCCGCAACGTGCATCACTGTGTGGGTGGGATCGCCGGGCACTTCGGGGCTGGACCGCGCACCGTACTCACCGCGCAACGTGCGATGGACATCATTCCAGCGCGAGTTGTCACGCCCCACGTCGCGCCCCAGCGAGTCATACACCACGATGCCCTTGGCATCGGTAATGGTCACCTGGTAATCCAGCGCGCGTTTGGGGAAGCGCCACACCATCGCCTTCGGGTCGCGGCGCTGGGCGCGTGCCAGGCTGGCAGTGAAACCGCCCCCGGCCAGCGTACCCGCCTTCAGCTCCGGTGCCGCCATCTCGGCCAGCACGTTGGCCGCATCCACCAGCGTGGATTCCATGGCTTGCCGCACACCCGGCTTCACTTCATCCACGAATATCCGCATCACGAAGAAGGCCGCCAGGCCCACGATCAGGAAGAATCCCAGGAACAGCTTCAGCCCCAGCCGCATGCCCAGACCTCCAGCGCGTAGCCGAGGCCACGATGGGTGCGGATCGGATCGTCCTGCGCCCCCGCCGCCCGCAGCTTCGCGCGCAACGTCTTGATATGCGTGTCGACGGTGCGGTCCGCACTGTCACTGGTAGCGTCCCAACCGCGGTCCATCAACTGGTTGCGGCTGAGGATGGCCCCGGGCCGCTGCAGCAACGCCGCCAGCAGTGCGTACTCATAGCGGGTCAGGTCGAGCACCCGCCCTGCGTAATGGATGCGGTGGCTCTCCGGGTCGATCCGGAATGCACCGTGCTGCTGCCCCTTCTCGTCAGGTACCACCGTGGTGGCCACCGACGCACTGCGGCGCAGGCGCGCACGCACCCGCGCCACCAGTTCGCGCGGTGAAAACGGCTTGGTCACGTAGTCGTCGGCGCCCAGCTCCAACCCCAGCACCCGGTCGATCTCCTCGCTGCGCGCGGTCAGGAAAATCACCGGCACCTGCCCCGCCGGACCCGGCAGCGCGCGCAGCCGGCGGCATACCTCGAAGCCGCCCAGGTCGGGCAGGCCGACATCCAGCATCACCAGGTCCACGCGGTGTGCCTGCAGGTGCTGCAGGGCCTGCCCGCCGAGCAGGCAGTGGGTCGCCGCGTAGCCTTCGCTGCGCAGCGCATACAGCACGGTTTCGGCAATGGCGGTCTCGTCTTCGACCACCAGTACGTGGGCAGCAGCTTCTGTCATGGCGGCAGCATAGCCGCTGCGCCTGCCTACCCGTACACTGCGCCCCATGAACTACCGCCACGCCTTCCATGCCGGCAACCATGCCGATGTCCTCAAGCACATCGTACTGCTCGCCCTGATCGACAGCTTCAAGCGCAAGGACAGCCCGTTCTTCGTGCTCGACACCCATGCCGGCCGCGGCCGCTACCTGATGGCCAGCGAAGAGGGCCGCAAGACCCTGGAGGCCGAAGAGGGGGTGATGCGCCTGATGTCCCAGCCCAAGCTGCCCGAGGTGGTCGAGCGCTACCTGAAGGCGGTGCAGGCCGATAATCCGGTCGGCGCGATGATCAACTACCCGGGCTCGCCGCTGCTGGCCGCCCAGGCGCTGCGTCCGCAGGACCGTCTTGCGGCCTGCGAACTGCAGCCCGAAGAAGCCGCTGCCCTGCGGAAGGTGTTCGCCAACGATGCGCGGGTCGGCGTCTACGAAGGCGACGGTTACGAAAAAGTGCGGGCCCTGGTGCCGCCGAAGGCCAACGGGGCCAAGATCGGCCGCGGTCTGGTGTTGATCGATCCGCCTTACGAAGGGCAGGACGCTGAGTACATCCGCATCCTGGCCACGTTGAAGGAAACCTACGAGCGTTGGCCACAGGCCACCTGCGCGGTCTGGTTCCCGATCAAGCAGCGCCGCACCATCCTCCACTTCCTGCGCAAGGCAACCGCGCTGCCGTTCAAGTCCGCCCTGACCATCGAGCTGCTGGTGCGCCCGGACGAATCGCCGTTGCGCCTCAACGGCAGCGGCATGCTTATCCTCAATGCCCCCTTCCAGTTCGACCGGATCGTCGGCCCGGCCCTGCCGGCGCTGAAGCAGCACCTCGGTGAAACGGGTGCCAGCACCCGCATCGATTGGTTGAAGACCGCCGAATAGGCCCCTGTGACGCCGTGCATCGCCGTGAACCATTCGTTCACGGTGTGCGGCCATGGGAATGCCACAATCGCTGGACCACCAAGGAACAACCCGGTATGGCCACTCGCAACCGCATGCCGCCCTGGCACGAGATCTTCAAGGCCCCCAGCGGCCACGAACTGCTGATCCGTCCGATCCGGCCAGAAGACGGCCCGCCGCTGCAGGCTGCTTTCAGCCTGTTCGGCCCGGAGGAAATCCGTGACCGCTTCCTGCAGGCGGTCACCGAGCTTTCGCCGGAGACCACCCAGCGGCTCACCCACCCCAATCCGAAGACCGAAATCACGCTGGTCGCGGCCGAATCGCTGCCGGCCGGTGAAGCCGTGGTCGGCGCGGTAGCCCGCGCCTCGATCATCCAGGGCACGCGTGAAGCCGAGTACGCGATCCTGATCAGCCGCTTCCTGATCGGCCAGGGGCTTGGCCGGCAGTTGATGCGCAAGCTGGTGAAATGGGCTCGCGGCAAGTACCTGGATCGCCTGTATGGCGATGTCGCCGAAGAGAACGAGCCGATGAAGCAGCTGGCCGACTCGCTGGGCTTCAAGCCGGTGCCGCACCCGCAGGGCACGCCCGGCCTGGTGCGGATGGTGCTGGAACTGGATAACTGAGGCGCGTGCGCCGGGCGCTGCCCGGCGATCCATCCCGGGCCGCCGCGCGCACCGGGCATGGCGCGGCGCCGCGTTCGGGCTTGTTGCAGCGTTGTCCCGGTCTGCACAACGGCCTCTGATAGAATCGGCGGCCAATGTCGCGCTCTCCTTATCCCATTCCGCCGCTGCCCCGTCCCGGCCAGCTCCGCGCCTGGTGGCGCGCTCCCAGCTCCGCCACGGCGCTCGCGTGGTACCTCGCCCGTGCGGCGCAGGCACACGACGGCCCGCTGCTGGTCGTCGCTCCGGACAACCACGGTGCCAACCAGATCGAAGCCGATCTGCACACCCTGCTCGGTGCCGACGACAGCTTGCCTGTGGTGGCGTTCCCGGATTGGGAGACGCTGCCCTACGATCGTTTCAGCCCGCATCCGGACATCATTTCCCAGCGCCTTTCCGCACTGCATCGCCTGCCCGGCCTGAAGCGCGGCCTGGTGGTGGTACCCGTGCAGACGCTGATGCAGCATCTGGCACCGAAGCAGTACGTGATCGGCGGCAGCTTCGATCTGCAGGTTGGCCAGCGACTGGACCTTGATGCGGAAAAACGCCGTCTGGAAAGTGCTGGCTACCGCAATGTGCCGCAGGTGATGGACCCGGGCGATTTCGCCGTGCGCGGTGGCCTGCTGGATGTCTATCCGATGGGAGCCCGCGAGCCGCTGCGGGTGGAACTGCTGGATGAAGACATCGACACCATCCGTGCCTTCGACCCGGAGACGCAGCGCTCGCTGGACAAGGTCCAGGCCGTGCACATGCTGCCCGGGCGCGAAGTGCCGATGGACGACGCCAGCATCTCGCGGGTGATGGACGCGCTGCGCGAGCGCTTCGACGTGGATACCCGTCGCAGCTCGCTGTACCAGGATCTCAAGTCCCGCCTGGCACCGGCGGGCATCGAGTATTACCTGCCGCTGTTCTTCGACCGCACCGCCACGCTGTTCGATTACTTTTCCGCCGACGTGCTGCCGGTCATGGCACCGGGCGTGGGCGAGGCGGCCGCTGCGTTCTGGGCACAGACCAGCCAGCGCTACGAACAGCGCCGGCATGACGTCGAACGCCCGCTGCTGCCGCCGGACCAGCTGTATCTGTCGCCGGATCTGCTGCGCGAGAAGCTCAACGACCTGCCACGGGTGGAAGTGTGGCCGCCCGAACACGCACGCATCGAGCAGGCCCAGCCCCTGGGCGATACCAAGCTGCCGCCACTGCCGGTGGCCGCACGTGATGCAACGGCGGGCCAGGCACTGGCCTCGTTCGTCAAGGAATACCCGGGCCGCATCCTGATCGCCGCCGATACGGCAGGCCGACGGGAAGCGCTGCTGGAAGTACTGCAGGCCGCTTCATTGAAGCCGCCCGTCGTGGTCGACCTGCCCTCGTTCCTTGCCGGCAGCGAGCGCTTCGCGATCACCGTTGCACCGTTGGAAGACGGCTTCGCGCTGGACGATCCGCGCATCGCGGTGCTGACCGAACGCCAGCTGTTCCCGGAGCGCGCAGGCCAGCAGCGCCGCTCGCGCCGCGCCGGTCGCGAGCCCGAAGCGATCATCCGCGACCTTGGCGAGCTGACCGAAGGTGCACCGATCGTCCACGAAGACCACGGCGTAGGTCGCTACCGCGGCTTGATCGCAATGGACGTGGGCGGAATGCCCGGCGAGTTCCTCGAGATCGAGTACGCGAAGGGGGATCGGCTGTATGTGCCGGTTGCCCAACTGCACCTGATCAGTCGCTACTCCGGCGCATCGGCCGATACCGCGCCGTTGCATTCGCTGGGTGGCGAACAGTGGACCAAAGCCAAGCGCAAGGCCGCGGAGAAGGTGCGCGATGTCGCCGCCGAACTGCTGGAAATCCAGGCACGTCGTCGGGCGCGTGCAGGCCTGGCGCTGGACGTGGACCGTTCCATGTACGAACCCTTCGCGGCCGGCTTTCCGTTCGAAGAGACTCCCGACCAGCTGGCCGCCATCGACGCCACCCTGCGCGATCTCGCCAGCAGCCAACCGATGGACCGCGTGGTCTGCGGTGACGTGGGCTTCGGCAAGACCGAAGTGGCCGTGCGTGCTGCCTTCGCTGCGGCCAGCGCCGGCAAGCAGGTCGCGGTGCTGGTGCCGACCACGCTGCTGGCAGAACAGCATTACCGCAACTTCCGCGACCGCTTCGCCGACTATCCGATGAAGGTGGAAGTGCTGTCGCGCTTCAAATCCACCAAAGAGATCAAGGCGGAACTGGAAAAGGTCGCCGAGGGCACCATCGACGTGATCATTGGCACGCACCGGCTGCTGCAGCCGGATGTGAAGTTCAAGGATCTTGGCCTCGTGGTGGTCGATGAAGAACAGCGTTTCGGTGTGCGGCAGAAGGAAGCGTTGAAAGCGATGCGCGCCAACGTGCATCTACTGACCCTGACGGCCACGCCGATCCCGCGCACGCTCAACATGGCCATGGCCGGCCTGCGCGACCTGTCGATCATTGCCACGCCGCCGCCGAACCGGCTGGCGGTGCAGACCTTCATCACCCAATGGGACGACGCGCTGCTGCGCGAAGCCTTCCAGCGCGAGCTGGCGCGCGGCGGGCAGCTTTATTTCCTGCACAACGACGTGGAGAGCATCGGCCGCATGCAGCGCGAGCTGTCCGAGCTGGTGCCGGAGGCGCGCATCGGCATTGCCCACGGGCAGATGCCGGAGCGCGAGCTGGAACGGGTGATGCTGGAATTCCAGAAGCAGCGCTTCAATGTGCTGCTGTCGACCACGATCATCGAATCGGGCATCGACATCCCCAACGCGAACACCATCATCATCAACCGGGCGGACCGCTTCGGGCTGGCGCAGCTGCACCAGCTGCGTGGCCGCGTCGGTCGTTCGCACCACCGCGCGTACGCCTATCTCGTCGTGCCGGACCGCCGGTCGATCACACCCGACGCGGAAAAGCGGCTCGATGCGATCGCCTCGATGGATGAGCTGGGCGCCGGCTTCACCCTGGCGACCCACGATCTGGAGATCCGTGGTGCCGGCGAGCTGCTGGGCGAAGACCAGAGCGGCCAGATGGCTGAAGTGGGCTTCAGCCTGTACACCGAGCTGCTGGAACGCGCCGTGCGCAGCATCCGGCTGGGCAAACTGCCCGATCTGGATGCGGGGCAGGAAGTCCGCGGCGCCGAGGTGGAACTGCATGTGCCGTCGCTGATTCCGAATGACTACCTGCCCGACGTGCATACGCGCCTGACCCTGTACAAGCGCATTTCCAGCGCGCGTGACAGTGCATCGCTGCGCGAACTGCAGGTGGAGATGATCGACCGCTTCGGCCTGTTGCCCGATCCGGCCAAGCATATGTTCGCCATTGCCGAGCTGAAACTGCAGGCCAACGAACTGGGCATCCGCAAGCTCGATCTGGGCGAATCCGGCGGTCGCATCGTCTTCGAAGCCAAACCGAACATCGATCCGATGTCCGTGATCCAGCTGATCCAGAAGCAGTCCAATCTGTACAGCATGGACGGTCCGGACAAGCTGCGGATCAAGCATCCGTTGCCATTGCCGGAAGACCGCTTCAACGCAGCGCGCGCACTGCTGACCACGCTGGCCCCGGGCTGACGTCAGTCGGCTGCCGCTGCGCTCGCCGACCATGGGTCGGCGCTACCGCAAACGCACCGATGCATGACCTGACCTGCCGCTGCGCTCGCCGACCGTGGGTCGGCGCTACCAATGGCGATGCCTCATCTACACTCCATCCTCTGCATCACAACACGGACGCATCACCATGCACGGACTCACGCGCCTCCCCGCCCTGCTTGCTTGCCTGCTCATGCCCTTGGCAGGCCACGCCAAGACGGTCGATCAACGTGCGGCGGGCAACCTGCAGGCAACCCGCTCGCTGCCCTGCACCGCGCTGAAGGATGTGACCGCCAACGACTCGCCAGCCGACCTGATGGCCGCCATCCCCAGCTGCATCCAGGCCGGGCGCAATACCGACGGCGCAGACCTTTTCTCCATCGCCGGTGTGTTCGCCCACTTCGATACGCAACGCGTGGCAGACAGAACCGCACACGGTGCCTACGGCGCGCTCAAGATGAACCTGGTCGCCAGCTTCGAGTCTGCTGGAGACGGGCAGATGGCTGCGTTCAGCGCCGCGCTGCAGGACCGCATGGCCCACGCGGACGCCTACCAGAAAAGTCTGTGCCTCCTCGCAGAGCGCCTGGGTCCGCCGCGCTACGCCCCCACCTACATGCTGAGCCACGGCATGTCGGCGTTCACCGGCAAGGACACCGGACTGGTGGTGCCGGGATTCGATGCCGCTACCGCATGGAAGATCACGCAGCAGGAGTACCTGAAGTGCGACGAGGTCGCGGCCGGCTGATGGATCTGTCCAGAAAAAACCCGGCTTTCGCCGGGTTTTTCATTTCTCAGCACACGCGTGCGATCACCAGATCACAACGCGCTTGTCATCGGCACGCACCATCGGCTGCCCCGCCTTGCATTCGAATGCTGCCGCGAACGACGGCATGTTCGACGGCGCACCATTGGCGCGGAAGTTCGCCGGTGCGTGCGGATCGGTGTTCAACCGCACGCGCAGTTCGCCGTCGGTGAAGTTGCGACGCCACACGGTGGCCCAGTTCATGAAGAAGCGCTGGTCCTGGGTATAACCGTCCACCGGTGCGTTCTTCGACGGATCTTCCTTCAGCGCCATCTGCAGCGCGTCATAGGCCACGGTCAGGCCACCGAGATCGCCGATGTTCTCGCCCAGGGTCAGCTTGCCCTTGACGTTCACACCGGGCACGGCCTCATAGCCATCGAACTGCGCGACCAACTGGTCCGTCCGCTGGGTGAAGGCACTGCGGTCGGCGTCGGTCCACCAGTTGTCGAAGTTTCCGTTGGCCGCGAACTGGCTGCCGGAGTCGTCATAGCCGTGCATCATTTCATGGCCGATCACCGCGCCGATGCCACCGTAGTTCAACGCCGGGTCTGCCTTGGCATCGAAGAACGGTGCCTGCAGGATCGCAGCAGGGAACACGATCTCGTTCTTGGTGGCGTTGTAGTACGCATTGACGGTCTGCGGGGTCATGCCCCACTCGGTCTTGTCGACCGGCTTGCCGATCTTGTCCAGCATGTAACGGTAGTTGTACGCGCGCGCCGCCTGCATGTTGCCGAGGAAGCTGTCACCGTTGGTCTGCAGGCCCGACCAGTCACGCCACTTGTCCGGGTAGCCGATCTTCGGGGTGAAGCTGGCCCACTTCTCCAGTGCCTTCCTGCGGGTGTCTTCGCCCATCCATTCCAGCTTCTCCAGGCGGGCCTTGAGCGCTTCGGACAGGTTGTCCACCAGATGCTGCATCTGTTCCTTGCTCTCGGCCGGGAACACCGCATCCACATACAATTGGCCCAGCGCTTCGCCCATGCCGTTGTTGACCGAATCCAGCACCCGCTTCCAGCGCGGCTGCATTTCCTGCTGGCCCCGCAACGTCTTGCCATAGAAGTCGAAGTTGGCCTTTTCCACGTTGCTGCTCAAATAGGGCGCGGCATCGTCGATGGTGTGAAAACGCAGGTAGGCCTGCCAGGTCGCAGCCGGCACGTCGGCCAGCATCTTGTCGACCTCGGTGAAGAACTGCGGCTGGGCCAGCGAGAACTTCTGCGCGGCCGGTACCTTCAGCGTGTCGAACAGTGCGGTCCAGCTGAAGTTGGGCGTCAGCTTGTCTGCATCGGCGGCACTGACCGGGTTGTAGCGCTTGGACGGATCACGCAGTTCGATGCGTGACAGCGAGGCGGCAGCCAATCGCGTTTCAAACGCCAGCACGGCCTTGGCCTGCTCGGCCGCCTGCGCCGCGTCCACGCCGGACAGCGTCAGCACCTGGGTGATGTAGGCCACGTACGCATCGCGGATCTTCGCCTGCGATGCATCGGTGTAGTAGCCCTTCTCGGGCAGGCCCAGGCCACTCTGGCCGACGTAGGCGATGACGTTCGCCGAATCCTTGTAATCAGCATTGGCCGACAACGAGAACAGCACGCCCTGCCCCTGCGCCTGGCTGTCGCGCAGGTACTGGGTGATGGCCGCGGTATCGTTCAGCGCGGCGATCTTGTCCAGCTGCGGCTGCAGCGGTGCCAAGCCGGCCGCATCGATCTTCGCTTCATCGCTGCCGGTCTTCCAGATGTCACCGATCTTCGCTTCCACCGAGCCCGCCTTGGCATCGCTGTCGGCGGCCTGCTTGACCAACGCGTGCTGCACTTCCAGCGAGCGCTCGCGCAGGATTTCGAAGCTCCCCCAGGTGGTCTGGTCACCCGGCACGGGATTGGCGGTAAGCCACTTCTGGTTCACAAACGCGTTCAGGTCCGTACACGCAGAAATAGCCGTATCCAGATCCGCGCTGTTGAGCGAAATCAGCGGCGTCTTGATCAGCGACGGGTCGAAGGCCGACGTGCTGGCATTCGCCGTGGCAGTGGGCGCCGTTTCGGACTTGCCACAGGCAGCCAGCGATGCCGCGATGGCGACGGTCAGGCCCAGCGGGGCCAAGGTGCGCAACTTCATGGGACTCTCCAACAGGTAATCCCCGAGGGTAGCCCGGACATGCAAGACCGGGGACCGCCAAAGGTCACACCCGAATCCATCGGGGCGTGGGACACTGGGCTGGACCTCCCGATCAACTGGCCAGCGTGACCTTCATGACAGCACCCGACAGCTCCAAGGACCGCAAGGTGATCGACGATATCCAGCAGCACGGCTGGCATTGCCTGCATGTGCTGCCCGGTCCGGACGGTGAATCCGGGTTCTCTTATTCGATCGGATTCCAGGCGACCTACCGCGCGCCGGAAGTCATGGTCTTCGGCCTGCAGCGATCCAAGGCGCAGGCGCTGCTTGGCGAATGCGCCACCCTGCTGGCCGCAGGGCACAAGATCCAGACCGACGTCGAAGACGGCGAGGTCCTCGATGGCGGTTACAAAGTCATCTTCCGCACCGTACGCGCGGACTGCCACGATGAGTACCTGGCCACTGCCATGCGCCATTGCGGCCCGCAGCCGCTGCAGGCGGTGGTGATGTTCCTGCCCGACAGCGCGCACCGCTTCGCGTGGCAGGCCGGGTATGACGATGCACAGGCCGATGAAGCGCTGGGCATCGTGCACGCCAACGCCCGGTAGTGCCGACGGTCATGCCGAGGGTAGAGCCGACTTCAGTCAGCTTGATTAAAGCAACGGTAGAGCCGACTTCAGTCGGCTTGGTGAAAGCAGCCGACTGAAGTCGGCTCTACCGGGCAACCAGCCGGCCGATCGGCCGCCGCCTTTACTTTGCTTTGCCTTGGTTGGCCACAGCCTCGGCCGCCTTGCGCGCCGCTTCCGGGTCACCCAGGTAACGGAACGATTGCACGGTCAGGTCGTCGTTGAGCTCGAACAGCAACGGGATGCCGGTGGGAATGTTGAGTTCGAGGATCTGCTCGCGCGACACACCGTTGAGATACTTGTACAGCGCGCGCAGCGAATTGCCGTGCGCGGTGACCAGTACGGTCTTGCCGTCCTTCAACTGCGGTGCGATGGCATCGAACCAGTACGGCAGTACGCGGTCCAGCGTGGTCGCCAGCGACTCGGTGCCCGGCAGCGCATTGCGGTCCAGTGTGGCATACCGGCGGTCGTGGATCGGATGGCCCGGATCCTCAAGGTCCATCGGCGGCGGCGGGATGTCGTAGGAACGACGCCAGATCTTGACCTGCTCCTCGCCATGCTTGGCCGCGGTTTCCGCCTTGTCCAGGCCCTGCAGTCCGCCGTAGTGGCGCTCGTTCAAGCGCCAGCTCTTGCTGACCGGCAACCAGTCCTGGTCCATCTCGGCCAGGGCGCCCTGCAGCGTATGGATGGCGCGCTTGAGCACCGACGTGTGCGCCACATCGAACTGCAGGCCCTCCTCGCGCATCAGGCGACCGGCAGCGGCAGCCTCCTGGCGCCCCTTGTCCGTGAGTTCGACATCGACCCAACCGGTGAAACGGTTGTCCAGGTTCCACTGGCTCTGGCCGTGGCGCAACAGTACGAGTTTACGGGTCACTGCAGGGTCTCCAACATCGGGAAGGCAGGCCGATAGTGTAGCGCCGAGCCGCGCTCGGCGGCATTGCCCTCGGTAGCGCCGACTTCAGTCGGCTGGTCCATCGCGAAACACAGCCGACTGAAGTCGGCTCTACCACCAGCACCAGCACCACCACCACCACCACCAGCACCAGCGTCAGTGGTGCACGTGACCGTGATGACCGTGATCGTGCGCTTTTGCCGTCGGTCCGACCGCGCAGGCGTCGCCGCAGTGGTCGGCTTCCAGCTGCAACGTGACGTGGTCTATTCCGTGGCGTTCGTGCAACGCATCGGCCAGTTCCCTACGTACCTGGTCGGTGTCCGCCCCTTCGGCCACCACCACGTGCGCGCTCAGCGCCGGGGTGCTCGACGCCAGCGCCCACACGTGCAGGTCGTGCACATCCACGACACTGGCGTGGCTGCACAGACTGCCTCGAACCTCAGACAATACGATGCCCTTCGGCACACCCTCCAGCAGCACGTTTATCGCTTCGCGCATCAACACCCACGTGCGTGGCAGCACCCACAACCCGATCAGCACCGCCAGGATCGGATCGATGACTTTCCAGCCGGTCCAGCGGATCAGCAGCGCGCCAATGATCACCGCCACCGAGCCGAGCATGTCCGCCCACACTTCCAGGTAGGCCCCTTTCACGTTCAGGCTCTCGCCGCTGCCCGCTTTCAGCAGGCGCATCGCGATGAGGTTCACCGCCAAGCCGATCGCCGCGATGACCAACATGCCGGTCGACGCGATCTCCTGCGGCTGGCGGAACCGTGCGACGGCCTCCCACAGAATGTATCCGGCCACGACAAACAGCATGCCGCCGTTGAACATCGCGCCGAGCGCTTCCAACCGGGCGTAGCCATAGGTGCGTCGCGCATCGGGCGGCCGGCGACTCAAGCGCACCGCTACCAGCGCGATCATCAACGCCAGCGTATCGGTGGCCATGTGCGCAGCGTCGGACAGCAGCGCCAGACTGTTGGTGACAAACGCGCCGATCACCTCGACCAGCAGGAAGGCGGCCGTCAGGCCCAGTGCCCACCACAGCGGCTTCTCGTGGCGGATTTCGTTCGGAAGATGGTTGTGATCGTGTCCCATCGGGATCTCCAGTGCGATGCGTGCAGGCTACGCGCGCAGGGCGGTGGACACCATCACACGCGTTATAACATCGCGCCTGCGTGGCGCAGCGGACTGGTCGGCACGACGGGACACGACGCGGCCGGTCAACAGAAGTGCGCTTTGCAGCATCCTGCATGGAAGCAGGACCTGCGTGGGATCCAGCATTTCCTCACGCCACCGCTGGAGAAGCACCGCATGGCCCTGCACCATCACCTCGGTCCGCGCAGCCACGAGGACCGCCCCCAGCTGCCGACCGGCTGCAGTTTCGATGCGCCGGACTGGTACCTCATGGCCCGCTGCTGGTTCCCGGTGATGCGCAGCGAAGACCTGCGCGCCGCGCCCCAGGCCGCCCGGCTGCTGGACCAACCGCTGGTGCTGTACCGCGCGGCAGGGACTGTCGTCGCAGCCGCCGATGCCTGTCCGCACCGGGGTGTGCCGCTGAGCATGGGCACGGCGGATCCGGGCGGTATCCGCTGCCGCTACCATGGCCTGATGTTCGGCGCAGAAGGGCGCTGCCTGGATGTCCCCTGCCAGCCCGGCCATCCGGTGCAGGCGCAGTTGCACCTGCGCACCTATCCCACCGTCGAGCGCTATGGACTGCTATGGACCTGCCTGTGGCCGCAGGAGAGCGTGCGGCCCGATATTCCCGTGATGCCTCACTGGGACAAAGCGGGCTTCCAGCAGGCCGTGTGTCCCTGCTACCCGATGGACTGCTTTGCAGGCCGCAAGCTTGAGGGCTTCATCGATGTGGCTCACCTGCCCTGGGTGCACGCGGGCACCTTCGCCGATCCGGACCGGCGCGGTGTGCCGTCCTACGACGTGCATCATCCCAGCGATGGCTTCGCGATGGACTACGACAGCGACATGCCCGACTACCCCGTCGACTCTGGCCGCCGCGCCCACCTTGGCGTATCGACGCAGGCTGCTGCAGCTCGGCTACCGGCGGTTCTTCGCCGATGTCGCCTGAAGGCCATGTCAGCTGCCGCGGTAGGTCGAATAACCGTAAGCGCTGAGCAACAACGGGATGTGGTAATGCGGCAGCTTCCCGTCGACATCCACGATCACCTGGACCTCCGGGTAGAACGTGGTTCCGCCGTGCTGCGTGTACCACGCACCGGTCAGAAAGGTGACCTGGTAGCGGCCAGGATCGAGCGCCTTGCCCGGCGGATAGAGCGCGGCCACGCGGCCGTCGACGTCGGTGGTGCCGTTGCTGATCACCGCCCAGCGATCCCCTTCCGCTTTTGCCAGCATCACCTGCACCCCTTCAGCCGGCAAGCCGGTCTGCTGGTCCAACACATGCACGCTCATCGGATTGCGCGGGGCCGCGCTGACGCAGGCCACGGTGAACAAGGCCATCAGCAGCGCCGCGACCCGGATGATGTTCTTCTTCACGTTGGGTAACCTTTCCATCGGACGGTGCTGCATGGTGCGATGGGCACGCATGCAGCACTATCGGATCGGTCCTGATCCGCAACGCGTCGCGCGCGTCAGAGCCTGAAGCGCGCACCCACGGTGTAGGTCCGCTCCGGCGATGCGAAATCGCGCGGAAACTGTGGACTGCCGAAGTAGTTGCGGGTCGAGCCACCCAACAGGTTGGTTGCCTCGGCAAACACGGTGATGTGGTCATTGATGTCGTAGTTCAACGCCACGTCCAGCCAATCCTCGTCACCCTGGCGGATCTCGCTGGGCTGGTCACCGGAGCTGTTGAAACTGGTCGCATAGTCGGTGCGCCGGTTCCACGCCACGCGCGCGGAGAAGCGGTCGTACTGATACATCAGTACCGCATTGAACGCGTGCTTGGACACGTTGGTCAGCGGCTGGACCTGCCCCGTCGGCGATTCGGCTTCGGCGCTGATGCGCGTGTAGTTCAGCTGCGTGCCGAAGCCGGACAGCCAACCCGGCAGGAAGTCATAGAACTGGCTGTAGCCCACCTCGAACCCTTTCAGCGTGCCCTCGCCGGTGTTGCGCGGCCGGGTGATGGAGTAGGTCGTTCCGCCGATGGTCTCGTCGTCCGCATAGCTCTGCACATAGCCATCCAGTTTGCGGTGGAAGCCTGCCACCGACAGCAACGAGCCCGGCTTGAAATACCACTCCAGCGACACGTCCAGGTTCTTCGATTCCACCGCCTGCAGATCGGGATTGCCGCCGCTGCCACGCGCCGGCAGGCTGTCGGTGGATTCGAACAGGCTGAGCTGCGGATTGAGGTCGGCAAAGTTCGGCCGAGCAATCGTTTCACTGCCGGAAAGGCGCAGGATCAGGTCCTCGCGCAGCGAAAAGTTCGCGCTGGCGTTGGGCAGGTACTTTGTCTGGGTGGTGTCGATCTGGCTGGCACGATCCACCCCATCCACCGTCCGCGTGCCGGCGAGCTGGGATTCCAGGCGCGTTGCGCGCACGCCGATGCGGCCGTCCACCGGAATGCTGCCCAGCGTGGTGCCCCAGTTGAGCTGCACATACGCGGCGTAATTGTCTTCGCGTGTGTCAAAGAACAGCGACGCCAGCTCCGGCGGCGCTTCCGCTGACTGCCCCATCACCTGCCGTACCTGTTCGGTCTGCTGCAGCAGATAGGCCGCGTTGGCGACTGCCCAACGGTCCGTGGAGAACGCGCGCGCACCGTCCAGCATGCCGCCCGGCGATACATCGGCCAGCCCCGGTACCTCGTTGGCGTACACGCGGCGGCCGGTCACGTTGTCCATCGCACCCGGACCGCCACCATGATTCGACGCCGTGCGGCGGCTGACCCGGACGCCGGCATCCAGCGAACTGAACGGACCGGCCTCGAAGGCGAACGTGCTGTCGCCTCGCCACGCCCATTCCTCGCCTTTCTGCTCGTCCCAGCTGTCGTAGTACTGGCTCAAGTACCAGTTGGCCGGGTTGGTGACATCGTAGGGAGACCCGTCAGCCTGGGTCGCCCAGGTATCGGGCACACCGCCCGCATCCCGCATGTGCATCAACGGCGCGTCCATGCCCATGTCCAAGGTCATGGCACGGTGCTTGTTGGTGCTCCACGTGTAGGCCAGCTCGGTCGACAGAGTGACGTTCTCGTTGTTCCACTTTCCGCCCAGTGCGGCCTGGAACGTATCCGATGTCTGCTTGTGCGCCTGCGTGCTGGACAGTGTGTAGAGATCACGGGCGACGAAGCCGTCCATGACGTCGGTCCCGGGTCGCAGGCTGACCGACTGCACATTGCCCGCGTTGACCAGGCCCGGGAACGGCATCCAGTAGTTGACGTTGTTGCGGCCTTCGTAGTTCACGTAGAACGTGTCGAAGTAAACCTCGCTGTTGTCGGTCGGTGCCCACTGGAAGGTGAAGTTCGCCGAGCGGCGCTTGTGCGTGTTGCGCGCGACCAGCCCGCCTGCGTTGTAGGGCACGAAGATCTGCTGCGCAGGGTCGGCCGGATTCGCGACGCGGTCATACGTGCCGTGGAAACTGTTGCTTTCCTGATAAGGGCGTTGCTGCAGCGACACACTGCCCAGCACGCCCATTCGACCATGGCCACTGTCCCAGTTGTGCGCGGCCGTCAGGCTGCCGTTCGGCTTTGTCTCATCGGCCTGATCCCCTTGCACGGCACTGATGCTGCCCGCCAGTGTCGTGTCCTTGTCCAGATCAAAGGGCTTGCGCAGGTGCACGTCGATGGTGCCACCGATGCCGCCTTCGATGAACTTCGCGCTGCCGGTCTTGTAGACGTCCACGCTCTGCAGCAGGTCGGCCGGAATATCCTGCAGCGCGATGCCCCGGCCGCTGGCGGTGAACACATTGCGACCATCAAACGTGGTCACCACATCGGGCAGGCCGCGCACCAACACGGTACCGACCTCCGCGCCACCCCGCGCGACCTGGACGCCGGTCACCCGCTGCAACGCCGCGGCGACGCTGTTGTCCGGCAATTTGCCGATATCTTCGGCCACCACCGAGTCGCTGATTTCCGCCTTCGACTGCTTGGCGTCGACCGCACCGGTCGCACTGCCACGCACGCCCCGGACCTGCACGGCATCCAGATCCTGCGCACCCGCGGCGGCAGGCGTCTGCCCCTCGGTGGAGGCCGGTGTCTGCGCCTGGGCGTGGGCCACGCTCACGATGCCGAAGATCATCGAAGGCAGCAGCGCGCGTCGCAGCAGGCGGCGCGTCGGACGGAAGCGGGGCGCAACGGGCAAGGGCGAGGATGACGTCATGCGGGCAAGGCCTTTCAATGCGTGCCGCGTAGCGAAGGCGCGCACCTGCCCTGCCCGCAGCGTCGGGCGCACAGGTCGATCAAAGGGGGCGCACGCAACGACGCTGCGGCGATATGGATACTGGTTGTGAGCCGATCACGACAGAATCGGTGGCGGCATTAGAGCAACCGGAAACTTAATTTTCCGTTCGCTGACGGTGAGGCAGTTGTTGTGCGTGCCGATGCGGATCGCTGTTCGCTCCCATCTGTCGCGCAGGAGACGCGACCATCGCGTGCCGACGCGCTACGCTCTGCCCCTGTCATCAACCAAGGTCTCTCCATGAATTTCGGCAGCGACAATCAATCCGGCGTTTCCCCGCGGATCCTTGACGCGCTGGTACGTGCGTGCAGCGGCACCGCCGCACCTTACGGTACCGACACGTACACCCGACAAGCAGAGCAGAAAATCGCCGAGCTGTTCGAGCACGATGTGCGGGTCTTCTTCGTCGCGACCGGGACCGCCGCCAACTGCCTGTCGCTCTCAGCACTGGCGCAGCCCTGGAATTCGATCCTGTGCCACGCGCAGGCGCACCTGATCAGCGACGAATCCACGGCGCTGGAGTTTTTCACCGGCGGCGCACGGCTGCTTCCCATCGCAACCGACTCGGGCAAGATCACCCCCGCGGCCCTGCGCGACACCCTGCAGCGCCTGCCGGATGCACGCCCGCACAGCGTCAGGCCGTCTGCCCTGACGCTGACCCAGGCAACCGAGAACGGCCTGGTCTATACGCCCAGCGAACTGCAGGCACTGACCTCCCTCGCCCATGAGCGCGGGCTGCATGTGCACATGGATGGCGCACGCTTTGCCAATGCAGTGGCCTACCTGGGCTGCACACCGGCCGAACTTTCGGTGAAGGCCGGCATCGACGTGCTGTCCTTCGGCGCGTCGAAAGACGGCGCACTGGTGGCTGAAGCGGTGGTGTTCTTCAACACATCGCTGGCGCGGGACTTCGATCTCCGCCTCAAGCGCGCGGGCCAGCTTGTGTCCAAGGGACGGCTGTTCGGCGCGCAGTTCAGCGCGTGGCTGCAGGACGGCCACTGGCTGGAACTGGCCCAGGCGGCGAACGATCGCGCCGCCGCGCTTGCCACCCTCCTGCAGTCCCACCCTGCAGTGCGCATGACGTGGCCAGTGCAGGTCAACGAGGTCTTCGTTGTGATGCCCAAGACCCTGCTCGCCCACCTGCATGCCGCCGGCGTGCTGTGCTACGACTGGTATCCGGGCAGCCTGCCGACCGGCTTCGTGCTGGGCGAAGACGAGCTGCCCGTGCGCTTCGTCACTGCGTGGTCCACGAGCAGCGAGGAACTCGACGCGTTCGCGGCCGCTCTGGCCGGATAAGCGACGGCGGCGCGCATGAAAAAACGGCAGCCCAGAGGGCTGCCGCTTGTTCGATTCAAGACAGGGCGCGCTGCAGGGGTTACCTGTATTCGCGCTCGCAGCGGCGCTCTACCACGCGGTCGCCGTTCTTCTGCTGCTGACGACCCTGGATGTTGCGCCCGGCCGCGCCGCCCGCAACCGCGCCAGCCACGGTGGCCAGCTTCTTGCCGTTGCCGCCGCCTACCTGGTTGCCCAGCAGGCCGCCCACCACCGCACCGGTCGCGGTGCCGGCGATGCGATTGGAATCCTTGCTGTTGCGCTGCACTTCGACATTGCGGCAGACCACGCGGCTGCCATCGTCGAAGCGGCGTCCTTCATCGCGAGGACCGTAATTCTGCGCCGAAACCGCCGTTGAAACGGCCATCAGGGCGCCAGCGCACAACAAGGGGATGGACATCTTCATGGAGGACTCCTGATACGGTTCGGTAACGTGGTGCCAGTCTTCGCCCCGCCGGTGCAAACCCGCGTGAATTCGCGTGCAGGCCGCGTGCACGACGACAGTCCCATTCAGCTCGCGTCCAAGCTGGGCGTCACGGGAGCGTGTCCCCGCTTCTGGATCTGCCAGACAACGTGGCAGACTGGAAACATGAAAAAACACGACGACTTCGTCCGCGTGCGCGGCGCTCGCGAACACAACCTCAAGGACGTGGATGTCGATATTCCGCGCGATGCGCTGGTGGTGTTCTCCGGTGTATCCGGCTCGGGCAAATCCTCGTTGGCGTTCGGCACCTTGTACGCGGAAGCACAACGTCGCTACTTCGAGTCGGTCGCTCCCTATGCGCGTCGACTCATTGATCAGGTCGGCGTTCCGGACGTCGACTCCATCGAAGGCTTGCCGCCTGCGGTAGCACTGCAGCAGCAACGCGGCACGGCCAGCGTGAGGTCATCGGTGGGCAGCGTGACCACCCTGTCGAGCCTGCTGCGCATGCTGTACTCGCGCGCAGGCAGCTATCCCGCGTCGCAGCCGATGCTGTATGCCGAGGATTTCTCGCCGAACACCGCGCAGGGCGCGTGCCCGGAGTGCCACGGACTCGGCCACGTCTACGCCGTGACCGAGGCCTCCATGGTGCCGGATCCTTCCTTGAGCATCCGCGAGCGCGCCATCGCCGCATGGCCGCCTGCCTGGCATGGCCAGAACCTGCGCGACATCCTGGTCACGTTGGGCTACGACGTCGATGTTCCGTGGCGCGACCTGCCGAAGAAACAGAGGGACTGGATACTGTTCACCGAAGAGCAGCCCGTGGTGCCGGTCTATCCCGGCTTCACGCCGGCGGAGACGCGCACCGCACTGCGTCGCAAGACCGAGCCGGCCTACATGGGCACCTTCAGCGGGGCCCGCCGCTATGTGCTGCACACCTTTGCCAGCACGCAGAGCGCGTTGATGAAAAAACGCGTCTCTCGCTACATGGTGGGCAGCGTCTGTCCTCTCTGCGACGGCCGTCGGCTCAAGCGCGAAGCGCTGTCGGTCACCTTCGCTGGACGGGATATCGGATCGCTGTCGCAGCTTTCGCTGGATCGCATGGCCGAGGTGCTGCGGCCTGCATCGGAAGGCCGTTTCGAGTCGACCCGTGAAGCCGGCAAGGCCACGCTGAGCCGCAAGGCCTCTGGCAAGGCCACGGCGCGACGCGTTGCCGCGGGCGGCTCAGCGCACGCCGGTGGCTCCGATGTACGCCGCACGCCGGAGCTCAGCGAAGACAAGCGTATCGCCGCACAGCGCATCACGTACGACCTGGTGCAGCGCATCGCCACGCTGCAGGGGCTCGGCCTGGGTTACCTCTCGATGGATCGGGCCACGCCCACGCTGTCACCCGGCGAACTGCAGCGCCTGCGCCTGGCCACGCAGATCCGCTCCAACCTGTTCGGCGTGGTCTACGTACTGGACGAACCGACGGCCGGGCTGCACCCGGCGGACAGCGCCGCGCTGCACGCATCGCTGGATGCGCTCAAGCAATCGGGCAACACGGTGTTCGTCGTCGAGCACGATCTGGAGATGATGCGGCGGGCCGACTGGCTGGTGGACGTGGGCCCGGATGCGGGCCAGCACGGGGGTCGGATACTGCACAGCGGCCCGCCGGCCGGATTGGCGGCGGTTGAACAGTCGCGCACCGCGCGCTATCTCTTCAACCAGCAGCCGCCTGCGCCGCGTACCCCACGCACCGTAGCGGCCTGGCTGCAGCTCGAGGGGCTGCAGCGCAACAACCTGCAGGGGCTGTCCGCCCGCATCCCGCTGGGCGTACTGACCGCCGTCACCGGCGTCTCCGGATCGGGCAAATCCAGCCTGGTAAGCCAAGCGCTGGTGGAACTGGTCGGTCTGCAACTGGGACATGAGCCGCAGGTCGAAGAAAGCGAGGGGGATGATCCGCGCCCGAACCTGCTGGTTCAGTCCGCCGGGCGTATTGCCAGCGGCGGCGAAGGTATCCGGCGGCTGGTGAACGTTGACCAGAAGCCGATCGGACGTACCCCACGCTCCAACCTGGCCACCTACACCGGGCTGTTCGACCACGTGCGCAAGCTGTTCGCCGCCACCCGGCAGGCACGCGCGCGCCGTTACGACGCCGGGCGCTTTTCGTTCAACGTGGCAAAGGGCCGCTGTGACACCTGCGAAGGCGAAGGCTTCACCAGCGTCGAGCTGTTGTTCATGCCCAGCGTCTACGCGCCCTGCCCCACGTGTCACGGTGCGCGCTACAACGCCAAGACGCTCGAAGTCACCTGGGAAGGCCGCAACATCGCCGAGGTGCTGGACATGACCGTCGACGACGCCCTGGTTTTCTTCGATCAGCAGCCCGCCGTGCACAAACCGCTGGCGCTGCTGCAGGCGATCGGGCTGGGCTACCTCCGGTTGGGTCAGCCGGCCACCGAGCTGTCCGGCGGCGAGGCGCAACGGATCAAACTGGCGACGGAACTGCAGCGCGCGCAGCGCGGCAACACGCTGTACGTGCTGGACGAACCGACCACGGGGCTGCATCCGTCCGACGTGGACAAGCTGATGGTGCAGCTGCACGGATTGGTCGATGCGGGCAACACCGTGGTCGCCGTTGAACATGACATGCGCGTGGTGGCCGATGCGGATTGGGTGATTGACATGGGGCCGGGCGCCGGTGAGCGCGGCGGAAAGATCATCAGCGAAGGCACACCGCGGCACGTGGCAAAGGCCAAGGACAGCATCACCGCCCCCTTCCTGAAAGCCTCACTCGACCGCACTCCGTAGGCCCGAGCCATACTCGGCGGAGGACCGACCAATACCAAAGGGCCTACCGACCGCGCTCCACCAACGCATTCGCGCGTCGCATCAATTCTGCGGCGGCGAACGGTTTGGCGAGCACCTCCATCCCGTCTTCCAGGTGCCCCGCCCCCACTGCCGCGGTGGCCACGTAGCCAGTGATGAACAGCACCGGCAGGCCGGGGCGGCACTGCCGTCCGGCATCGGCCACCTGACGCCCGTTCAACGGGCCGGTCAACCCCACATCCGTCACCAGCAGATCAATCGCCTCCACCGAGCGCAGCATGTCCACAGCCGGAGGGCCCTCCGATGCTTCCAGCACCCGGTAGCCCGCCGACACCAGCACCTCGCTGACCAGTACCCGCACTGCGGTCTCATCTTCCACCAGCAACACGGTGCGCAAGGGACGGCCCTGCAGGGCGCGCTCTCCCGTCTCCACCGGTGCGATGCCTGCCGGCTGCACATCACCCACCAACTGCGGCAGGTAGAGATGCATCGTGGTGCCCTCGCCCGGCCGGGAATCCACCCGCACCTGACCACCGGACTGGCGGGTGAACCCATAGATCATCGACAACCCCAGGCCCGTGCCCTGCCCGATCGGCTTGGTGGTGAAGAACGGCTCGAACACTTTCTCGACCACCTCCGGCTCCATGCCGGTGCCACTGTCTTCCACCGACAGGCGCACGTACGGGCCGGGCGGCACCTCCAGCGCGGCAGCCTCCACCGCTGCCAGATCCATGGCCTCGCTGGTGATGGCCAGCGTGCCGCCGGCGGGCATGGCATCCCGCGCATTGATGCACAGGTTCAACAGCGCATTCTCCAGCTGCGGTCCGTCCACCTGCACCGCGGCGCCGCCATCGTGGAAACGGGTGCGGATGGCAATGGAAGGCCCCAACGAGCGCGAAATGATCTCCAGCATGCCCTGCACCATCGTCTCCATCACCACCGCCGTCGGGGCCAGGGTCTGCCGACGGGAGAACGCCAGCAGGCGCTGGGTCAGCGCTGCGGCGCGGTCTGCACCGGAGCGCGCCATCTCGACATAACGGCCAAGGTCATCGAAGCGGCCCTGGGCGACACGCATCTCCAACAGCTCGAGCCCCATCGAGACTGCAGTGAGCAGGTTGTTGAAGTCATGGGCGATGCCACCGGTCAGTTGGCCCACCGCCTCCATCTTCTGGCTCTGGCGCAGTTTCTCCTCGGTCATCAGCAATTCGGCGCTGCGGTCGCGCACGCGCTCTTCCAAGGTAATGGTCAACTGCTGCAGGCGCTCCTCCGCCTCGCGTTTCTCGGTGACGTCGGTTGCCGTGCCGAACCATTCGCTGACGTTGCCATCGGCATCCAGCATCGGCACCACGCGCATCAGCACCCAGCGATGGCTGCCCTTGTTCAGCGGCGTACGGTGGTGGATCTCCAACGGCTTCTTCTCTGAACTCGCCTTCGCGATCTCGGCGGCCAGCAGCGCATGGTCATCGGGATGGACGAACGCCTCTCGCCAGTTCCAGTCCGGCGGCAGCAAGCGCACCGTATCGCCCTGGCGCAGTATCTGCCGACGTTCCGTCCAGTCGGCCGACAGCGCATACAACACCTGGGATGACGCACCGACCAATGCTCCCAGCCGCCGCTCGCTGTCGGCCAACGCATCGATGGCGGCGCGCTCGGCGCTGCGATCACGCAGCACGATGACAAACCCGTGCGCCGTACCGTCCTCGTCCCGCAGCACGGTCATTGCGCCCTGCGCCGAGAAGGTTTCGCCCGACCTGCGCAGGAACGGTCGCTCGCCCGTCAGACCTCCCTCGGCGAGCGCGACCCGCATGCCGTGCTGGAAACGCTTGGCGCGGCGATCCACCTCGTTGTACAGCCGCTCCGGGGTCTGCCCCAGCATCTCTTCTTCTGTCCAGCCCAACGTACGCCGCGCACCCTCGTTCCACAACGTGATGCGCCCCTGCAGATCCATCGCGAAGATGGCGTAGTCCATCGCGCTGTCCATGATCTGCCGGTGGAGGGATTCGCTGGACCTCAGACTCCGCTGCAGGTCGACCTGCGACGTTACGTCCAGCCCCTGCACGAATATGCCAAGCGGGGCGCCCTGCGCATCCTTGACCGGCTGGAAGACGATATCAAGCAGGCGTTTGTCGCCCAGTCTGCCGTCTACCGAGAGGGGCGCGTAAGAGACTTCGCTGCCGATGTAGGTTTCGCCGGTACGGTACACCTCGTCCAGCAACGGCAGGTAGCCTTGGTCGATGGCTTCCGGCACTGCGTCGACCAACCGCTGCCCGATCAGATCGCGATGGCCGACCAGCTCGGTATAGCGCGGGTTGGCCAGTTCGATCCGGTGCTCGGGCCCGTTGAGGAAGACCATGAACATCGGCGACTTCTCGAACAGCCCGATCAGGCGCTCGTTCTCGTGCGCCAGCCGTTGCTGCGCGACCACGATCTGCGTGACCTCGCGCGTCACGCAGAACACGCCCTCTATGCATCCTTCGTCGTCATGGATGGGCGAAAACGAGAAAGTCCACCAGGTATCTTCCGGTTCGCCCTGGCGGTTCATCTGCACCGGCACGCTGTCAAAGCGTGAGCCCTCGCCCGCCAACGCCTGTTCGATCGGCACGCGCACCGCGTCCCATGCATCGGCCCACACTGCGCGCAGCGGCTTTCCCATGGCCCCGGCAAGGCGCGGACCCAGGATCGGGCTGTACGCATCATTGAACAGGAACGTCAGATCCTCACCCCAGGCGATGTACATGCTTTCCGGCGAAGACAGCATCAGGCTGGTGGCCTGGCGAAGCGCAGCCGGCCACTGCGGCGGCGGCCCGATGGCCGTGTCGGCCCAGTCCCGCGCACGGATCTGCGCCGCCGCCGGGCCATCGTGGAAAGGAAACGTGCGGGGGGTGACGCTGGAGGAAAACGAGATGGACAACCTGCGTACGCCACAGCCTTAATGGTGGCAATTTATTCCAGTCGCGCGAAGAACATGTCAACGTCCACCCCGCGCAGGAGAGCCAGATGACCGACCGCTTCATCATCGAAGGATCCCGCATTACCGACATACCGGCACTGTATGCCGAGCTCAACCGGGTGTTCATGGAAGACGAAGACTGGACGTTGGGCGCCAGCCTCGATGCGCTGGACGACCTGCTGTACGGCGGCTACGGGAAGCTGCTGGGCATGGAGCAAGCCACGGTGGTGTGGCGGAACATGGACATCAGCAGGGCGTCTCTCGGCCTTGAGGCCACCCGCGAATGGCTGCAGCAGAAACTCGCGCAGCCCGGCTTTTCGACCGGCCGCATAAGCCAGCAACTGCAGGCGCTGGAAGACGGCACCGGTCAGACCTATTTCGACATCGTGCTGGAAATATTCGCCGCCCACCCGAACATCCACCTGCAACCCAGCAGGTAGAGCCGACTTCAGTCGGCTGCTTATCGGCGAAGCCGACTGAAGTCGGCTCTACCCTCCGCCGGTTACACTCGGTCCTGCACCGTCAGAGGAAACAACACACGATGATCTGCTGGTCCTGCAACCACTGTGGCGCCGCCGTTCCGCAGGAATCCGACGTCTGTGGCAACTGCGGATTTGATTCCACCGCACCCCTGGCTGCGCATCCCGGTGCTTACGCGCCCGAGCGCTGCCTGCGCTGCGCATCGCCCATGCAGTTCGCCGGCACCCTGCAACTGCATGAAGGCACGCGCATGTGGCCTTTCCTGCTGGGTAACATCGGTGAGCTGCTGGTCAACCGAAAGCGCTTCGAATCGTTTCTCTGCACGGGCTGCGGCAAAGTGGAGTTCTTCATGCCGCCCGAACCGGACGCGACCCCGTAGCGGGAATGGGACGGGGTGGGCGATGGGACGGGGTGGGGGTAATGGGGCTGGGTGGGACGATGGGACGGGTTCGGGCGATGGGACGGTGTGGGGACGGTGGGACTGGGTCGGGCGATGGGACGGTGTGGCGGTGGTAGAGCCGACTTCAGTCGGCTGATCTTCAACCAGCCGACTGAAGTCGGCTCTACCTCAGCCTTGCTCCAAGGCAGCCGACTGAAGTCGGCTCTACCACGCGGCTCTATTACGCGGTTCTACCGGCCTGCATGCGTTACGGGTCGGTTTTGCTCGGCCCTGGCAGCAGATACTTCAAGCCCAACGTGAACCCGCGCGGGGCGACCGTCAGGTGGTCTTCATCGTTCAACACATCCAGCCGCAGCTTCAGTGACGGATACTTGCGCGCGCGCAACGTGCGCTCCATCCGGCGGGCATCCTCCACCATGTCATCGTCCTGCAGGTAGCGCGGGTCACCGACCTTCTTGGCCTCGTACTCGCCGATGTAGAAATACACAGTGGCCGGCATGTCACGCAGCGTCTGCGCAGACTCCCGCTCCATGCGGTCCATGACGTGGTCGTCGTACCAGTAAGAGGGGCTGCCGAGCACGTAGCCGGAGAAAAGCGCGGGATCACTGAACAGGATCTGCGTACCCAGCAGTGCCCCGTAGGAGTGCCCCAGGAACAGCCGACGCGTTTCATCCGTTCGGAAACGCTGCGCGACGAAGGGCAGCACCTGGTCCCGCAGATAGGCGGCGTGTGCGGCACCACCGCCATGCACCGCGCCATCCGGCGCATCGGCCGCGCCCAGCGCCGTGGGCGTGTAGTCGCGACGCCGGCTGGTCGTGCCCTCTTCGCCTACCGCGTAGGACACGCCCACCAGAATGAATTCCTGCACCGAACTGCCCAGCCGCCTGCCCACCTGGCGCAGGACCGGGAAGGCATAGTCGGCGTCGGTGACATACAGCACGGGGTAACGGCGTGCAGGGTCCTTCGCATACGACGCAGGCAGGTTGACGAACACCTGGTACCCGCGGCCCGACACCGGATCGGGCACGTCCCACACCTCGCTGCCAACGATCTCATACGGCTGCCCCTGGCCCCGCTGCGCGACCGGCACGGATGCCGAAACCGATCCGCATCCCACAAGAAAAACCGCCAGCACGGCAGTCAACACCATGTTCATCCCGCTATCTCCGATACGTCTGAATCCAAAAGCAGGGACGATTCCCTTTCGGCAGGCGAAAGAGCGCCGACGCCTGCGCGTGCAGCCTTACAGCGCGCTGCCGATGCGTTCCAGCACCGGCGATGCGGACATGTCATTCGGATTGGTTCCTGGTGCACCCTGTGGAACCTCCATACCCTTGCTCTTGTAGAAATCCACCCAGTACGACGATATCTCGCCCGTCTGCAGATTCTTGAAGTTCATCGGCTGGGTAGCGAACACGTGCTGTGCACGAAACGCGCGCTCGATGAAATCAGAACAGTAGTAACTGCCTTCGTCCTGCACATAGGTGAAGTTGTACGGCTTGCCCAGCAACGTACGCGCACGTGCGATGGCCGCCGGGATCGCCGTGCGCGCTTCGCCTTTCAAACGGTAGACGATGACCTGTCGATGTTTGGCCCGCGCATCGGCGAGGAAGCTGTCCAGGTCCTGCGCGCGGGAACCTTTCTCGTCCGCATGCAGCACCACCTCGCCCTCCTCTTCGTGCGCGACCAGTGCAACGTGGTCGTAACTCGCCGCCCCCTGTTTGCCGGTGGCATCGTGGATGGCCCCGCTGAGCCCGGTACGGGCGGCGGTGACGAACAGCAGATCGCCGTTCTGCGGCTGGACCGGCGCGGCCTGGGCCGACAGCACGGGCGCAACCAGCATGACGAGGAAAAGCAGCAGGCTTGGCATGAACACTCACAGGGGCTGGGGCAAGGCGGTGATGATGCCATGTCGTAAACGGCGTAGCGCAGCCGTCAGTGGCGCACGCTCAGCGAGCACTTGCAGGAGGGCCTGATCGTAGCGGCCAGGCAGCTCGTGCGCGCGTCATCGGCCACCGACTGGTGCGCCCCCTGATCCCTGCCCCCCGGCTAGTCCTTCGGGTACACCGCCAGCACCTCACAGCCCGGCCGCGCGAAACGCGGCGTGCTGGAGCGCAGGTCACCGATGATGGCCGACGGCGTCATCACGATGCGGTCGCCCGGGTTGCCGCAGATCAGACCGTTCTGGAAGCCGGACTGAAAGTCCACCGACTGTGCGCCGGCAAGAATGCTGCAGGACCCGCCCAGCTCCACACGGTAGTAACGCACGCCGCCGTTGCGGCGTGGATTGGTTTCAACCACCACACCCTGCGGATCTTCATTCCAGCTGCGTACATGGCGGGTGGCAAAGCAGAAATCGTGCGTGCCTTCGAACGTATGCCGCGCACTGCGGCGTGCGCCCTGGGCGTCCCCGTCGCCGGTCACGGTGATGCCCGGCAGCGTAGCGGCGAACTGACGGCTGCTTTCACGGGCAGCCTCAGCGAAATCCCGGTTGTCCATCACCGTCACCGCACTGATGCCGCAGTTCCGCCCATCCACGATAACCTGCTCGCTGGGGCGGCCGCAGGCCCAGCCCGCCGGTGCGTCCAGCCGCACTTGACTGGCTTCGTTGATGCCCGGGCATCCCTCCCCGCTGAAATCAATCCGATACGCCTGCCCATTGCCGCCGCGCACCGCGATGGACTCCGCGCTGGCCTGTTCTACCTGACGGATATCGCGCGCATCCAGGCAGTGGGAGGCCGGCGGCACCCGGTCGGCGGGGCCCTGCTGGGCAAGAACCACGCCCGGGACCAGCCCGGCCATGGCAAGGGAAACAAGGCGTAGGGTCTTGATCACGATGCTGTCCTTGCACGGGGATGGGTCGAACCTAGCATGCACCCTGTAGACGGAACATTGCCGCCAGATTACCGCCGCCCCGCCGTGCACGCAGTCGGCACAGCCCGTTGTCGATGATGGGCCTCCCCACCGGTTCCCCCACCATGGCCAAGCCCTCCGGCTCCCGTCTCGTCATCTATGCCGCCCTCGCCGGCAACCTCGCCATCGCCATCGCCAAGTTCGTCGCCGCCGGTATATCGGGCAGCTCGGCCATGGTCAGCGAGGGTGTGCACTCGCTGGTCGACACCATCAACGAGGTGCTCCTGCTGTACGGACTGCGCCGCGCAGAGCGCAAGCCGGATGCGGCCCACCCCTTCGGCCACGGTCGCGAGCTGTATTTCTGGAGTTTCATCGTGGCCCTGCTGGTGTTCGCGGCCGGTGCAGGCGTATCAGCCTACGAAGGCATCCAGCACATCCGCCATCCGGAGCCGGCCACGAACCACACCGTGAGCTATGTGGTGCTGGGCGTCTCCATGGTGTTCGAAGGCGCTTCGTGGTGGATTGCGCTGCGCGAGTTCCGTGCTACCAAGGGCAGCATGGGCTACTTCGAAGCGTTCCGGCGCAGCAAGGACCCCACCACGTTTACCGTCCTGCTGGAAGACAGCGCCGCCCTGCTCGGGCTCTTCTTTGCGATGGCCGGCCTGCTGGCCGCGCAGGTGCTGGACATGCCCGTCCTGGATGGCGTGGCGTCGCTGTGCATCGCCGGCGTGCTGGCGCTCACGGCCTTCCTGCTCGCCCGTGAAACCAAGGGTCTGCTCGTCGGCGAACCGGCGCACCCGCACGTGGCCGAACGCATCATGGCCGTAGCCAACGCCGATCCTGACCTGCGCCACGCCAACGGCCTGAGCACCATGCAGATGGGGCCCAATCAAGTCGTGGCGATGCTGAGCGCGGAGTTCGAAGATGACTGCACCACGCCGGAAATCGAGGCCTGCATCGCGCGCATCGAGACCACGGTGAGAAGCGAGTACCCGGAGCTGACGGCCCTGTTCATCAAGCCGCAGACGCCGGAAACCTATCGGGCACGACGTGCCGCGATGCTGGCCGGTCCCGCACCGGCGGAATGACGGACGCCTGCTTGGCACGCCCCGCCGTTCGCGGCACCATGACGCTATCCACTCGAGAGACCGCTGATGTACCTGGAACGTTTCTTCGGCACGGGCGGCAGCCCGCATCCCTGCGCGGGCTGCCAGGGTGACAACCGACTGGATTTCGACGTCCGCATGGCCTTCCAGCCCATCGTGGATGCCCGCGACGAATCCATCTTCGGCTACGAGGCGCTGGTGCGCTCGATGGACGGCGGCAGTGCGGCGGATGTCATCGCCCAGGTGCACCCGGAGCAGTTGTACCGTTTCGACCAGACCTGCCGGGTCAAGGCCATCGAAACCGCCTCGCGCCTCGGGCTGCGTGAGCGGCTTTCGATCAACTTCTTCCCCAACGCCGTGTATGAGCCGGCCACCTGCATCCGCCTGACCTTGAGCGCTGCGCAGGCCTGCGGATTCCCCACCGAAAAACTGATCTTCGAGACCACCGAAGCCGAGCAGATGCGCGACCGCCTGCACATCACCCGCATCTTCCGCGACTACCGCGCCCGCGGGTTCCTGACCGCGATCGATGACTTCGGCGCCGGTTATGCGGGGCTGACCCTGCTCGCCGATTTCCAGCCGGACCTGTTGAAACTGGACATGGCGCTGATCCGTGGCATCGACACCGATCCGGTGCGCCAAGCCATTGTCAGGGGGGTCGTGGACATCGGCACGTCGGTCGGCTCGACGGTGCTGGCCGAGGGGGTGGAGACCGTGGCGGAGTATCAGTTCCTGCGCTCGCTGGGCATCGCGTTGTACCAAGGCTACCTGTTCGGGAAGCCGCAACTGGAGGCGCTGGGCAGCGTCGATGCGTCGCTCTGGGAACACCTGCGCCTGCCTGCCACGGCATCGGAGTGATGGCGCTCGTGTGCGCGAAGCAGCGCGCGCGTCCCGCATCGTGGTCAATATCCTCACAGCGACGCGTTAAGGTACTTGGCCTTCTTCCGCTTCCTGGAGCCCGACGGCGCTATGAAGAGAGCACTCCCGTTGTTGCTGGCCACCGCATGGTCCAGCACTGAACTACGCGCAGAGGATGCGCCGTCATCCACTACCGCGCCCTACGTGGACATCGGCGGGGCGGTACGCTTCAACTACGGGTGGCTGGACTATGGCCCCACCAGCAGGCTGCAATTGGAGCTGCTGCGCGCGGACATCAAAGCAGGCAGCGGGCCGCTTACGTTCTCGGCACAGTATCGCTGGTACGACGGCTTCGACGCGGTGCATCACGCGCAGGTCGGATGGCAGGCCACGGAATCCACGCTCGTTACCGCCGGCATCCAGCAGGTGCCCTTCGGCCTGCTGCCCACGGTGTCGCAGAGTTTCTGGTTCGGTGCGGGCTATTACCTCGGCATCGAAGACGACTACGATCCCGGCGTGGTGGTGAGTCACCAGCGGGGTGCGCACACATGGCACATCGGCTGGTTTTCCGGCGACGAATACGGCACCGGCTCCCGCACGGATCGGTATTCCTTCGACGTGGCGCAGGTGCCGGGGCTGCCCTACCGCGAACGCGACCGCGTGCACCTGCGCTACGAGCGGAGCACCGACTGGGCGGGCGGTGAGGTGTTGGTGGGCGCGTCGGGCTTCAGTGGCACCGTGCAGAACACACAGACGCGCCGCCATCACGGCCACCACGGTGCTGCCGTGCATGCACAGTGGCAGCGCGAAGGCTGGACGGCGCAGGTGCAATGGGCGCGCTACCGCTACGACGTCCCCGGCGAGCGCATCGCGCTGTCCGCCTTCCAGGCGCCGTTCGAGATCGCCGCGCACGCGGATGTGCCGTCGGTAAACCTGGCTTATTCGTTCGGCGAGCAGCGCTGGCTGGATGACATCACCTGTTACAACAACCTGAGTGCGGCGCGCCCGGTGCAGCGCACGGCGGGCACGCGCACCTCCGTGCAGAACGTCAGCGGCTGCAGCCTGCAGAAGGGCATCATGCTGACCTACGTGGACTGGATAGCCGGCAAGGACATGTGGTTCGCTGGGGGTGAAGGCATCGGCATCAATGACGGAGGACCGTCGCGCTGGCGCTCGCGGTTCAATCTCAATGTGGGGTTCTATTTCTGAATCGGTCGCGTCGGCACCATTCTGGTGCTTTCGTCCGCATGGACGCATAAAACCGCTCGCGATGGCGCCCTGAAGAGCCCGGTTTTGCACAAGGGTTGCCCAGCGCAGCCGTAGCCATCGCCCCCATCGCCCCCCTCCCCTACAATGGTCCACCCGCGGCCACCCCGTGCCCGCACCCGCATCCCGATGGCCCCCGCGTGACCCAGAAGCAGCCCGAACACACCCCGCTCATGAAGCAGTTCTTCGCCGCAAAGTCCGAGTTCCCGGACCTGCTGCTGTTCTTCCGCATGGGCGACTTCTATGAGCTCTTCTACGACGACGCCCGCAAAGCCGCCCGCCTGCTGGACATCACCTTGACCCAGCGCGGCAGTTCAGGCGGCGCGCCGATTCCGATGGCCGGCGTCCCCGTCCACGCCTACGAGGGCTACCTGGCCCGGCTGGTCGCGCTGGGCGAGTCGGTCGCCATCTGCGAACAGATCGGCGATCCGGCCCTGGCCAAGGGGCTGGTTGAACGCAAGGTCGTGCGCATCGTCACTCCCGGCACGGTCACCGACGAAGCGCTGCTGGATGAGCGTCGTGACACCCTGCTGATGGCGTTGTCGCGCAGCAAGTCCGGTTACGGGCTGGCATGGGCAGATCTGGCCGGTGGCCGCTTCCTGGTCAACGAAGTGGACACCGACGACGCGCTGGAGGCAGAGCTTGCCCGTCTGGAACCGGCCGAACTGCTGGTGCCCGACGAAGACAACTGGCCCGAGTTCCTGCGCCAGCGCAAGGGCGTGCGCCTGCGTGCGCCGTGGCTGTTCGACGCCGATAGCGGCCGCCGCCAGTTGCTGACTTTCTTCAAGCTGCATGACCTCAGCGGCTTCGGTATCGATGACAAACCGCGTGCCACCGGCGCGGCCGGTGCGCTGCTGGGCTATGTGGAAGAAACGCAGAAGCAGCGCCTGCCCCACCTGACGTCCATCGCGATGGAAGACGCGGGCGAAGCGATCGCCATGAACGCTGCCACGCGCCGTCACCTGGAGCTGGATACGCGCGTGGACGGTGATACGCGCAACACCCTGCTCGGCGTACTCGACAGCACCGTCACCCCGATGGGCGGCCGTCTGCTGCGCCGTTGGCTGCATCGCCCGCTGCGCCTGCGCAATGTGCTGGTGCAGCGCCACCACGCGGTGGAAACGCTGATCGACCGCGGCGCGGAGGCGGACATCCGCGAGCAGTTCCGTCGCCTGGGCGACCTGGAACGCATCCTCACCCGCGTGGCCCTGCGCTCGGCGCGACCGCGCGATTTCTCCACGTTGCGCGATGGACTTGGCCTGCTGCCGGCCGTGCGCGAGGTGCTGGCGCCGCTCGATTCGCCGCGCCTGCAGGCGCTGCATCAGCTGCTGGGCGAGCATGACGACTGCGCGCGCCTGCTGGCCAGTGCGATCGCCGAAATGCCACCGCTCAAGCTCAGCGATGGCGGCGTGCTGGCCGATGGCTTCGATGACGAGCTGGACGAACTGCGCCGACTGTCCACTCATGCGGACCAGTTCCTGGTGGACCTGGAGCAGCGCGAGCGCGAGAGCAGCGGCATCGCCACGCTGAAAGTCGGCTACAACCGCGTGCACGGTTACTACATCGAAATCAGCAAGGGACAGTCCGATCGCGCGCCGGTGCATTACACCCGCCGCCAGACACTGACCAATGCCGAGCGCTACATCACCGAAGAACTGAAGACCTTCGAAGACAAGGTGCTGTCTGCGCGTGACCGCTCGCTGTCGCGTGAGAAACAGTTGTACGAGCAACTGCTCGACACGCTGGGCGAGTCCCTGGAACCGCTGAAGCAGTGCGCCGGCGCCCTGAGCGAACTGGATGTACTGGCCGGCTTCGCCGAACGCGCGCAGGCGCTTGACTGGTCGCGCCCGGAGCTGGAAACGGCGCCCTGCCTGAAGATCGAGCGCGGACGCCATCCTGTGGTGGAAGCGGTGCGTGACCAGCCCTTCGAACCCAATGACCTGGACCTGCATCCGGACCGCCGCATGCTGGTCATCACCGGTCCGAACATGGGCGGTAAATCCACCTATATGCGTCAGAACGCGTTGATCGTGCTGCTGGCCCATATCGGCAGTTTCGTGCCGGCCAGCCGCGCGGTGATCGGTCCGATCGACCGCATCCTGACGCGCATCGGTGCAGGCGACGACCTCGCGCGCGGGCAGTCCACCTTCATGGTGGAGATGGCCGAAACCAGTTACATCCTGCACCACGCCACGGCGCATTCGTTGGTGTTGATGGACGAGATCGGCCGTGGCACATCGACGTACGACGGACTGGCGCTGGCCGATGCGGTCGCCCGTCATCTGGCATGGCACAACCGCTGCTACACGTTGTTTGCCACGCACTATTTCGAGCTGACCGCCTTGGCCGACGAACAGCACGAAGGTGGCCGCAGCGGCATCGCGAATGTGCATCTGGATGCGGTGGAGCACACCGACCAGGGCGGCAACGAGCGACTGGTGTTCATGCATGCGGTAAAGGACGGGCCGGCCAACCGCAGCTTCGGCCTGCAGGTCGCGGCGCTGGCCGGTCTGCCGCGGGCAACGGTGGCGCAGGCGCGTCGCCGTCTGGCCGAGCTGGAGCAGCGTGGGGGCGAGACCCAGTCGGCTGCGGTTGCACCGCAGGCGCTGGATGCACCGCAGCAGTTCGGCTTGTTTGCCGCGCACAATACGGCCGCGCTGGACGCCCTGGCGGCGGTCGATCCGGACGAGCTGACCCCGCGCCAGGCGCTGGAAGCGCTGTACCGGCTGAAAGCGCTGATCTGAGCCCTGCCGGCGCGGTAGTGACGCGCCGGAATCAGCCAAGCAGGCGGCAGCGGTAACGTTGCCGCCGTCGCACCCAGGTAGAGCCGACTTCAGTCGGCTGCCGCGACGCAACGCCAGCCCAACCGTTTTCAGCACTGTCGTGTCTGCCACTTGTCCGGGAGGACCATCGCTCTGATCCTGCGGCATCGTCTGCCACGGAATCATCCATGTCCTATACGACACCACGCCGTGACAACGCTATCGACGGCCTACGCGCGCTCGCCGTCATCGCGGTGATTTTATTCCATGTCGACGCCACGCTGCTGCCCGGCGGCTTCACCGGCGTCGACCTGTTCTTCGTCGTCTCCGGCTTCGTCATCAGCCAATCATTGGCCTCACGGCCGAACGACCACGCGGGCCGCTTCCTGCTGGATTTCTATCGGCGGCGGGTGCTGCGCCTGCTACCGGCGCTGCTGCTGGTGCTGTTGGTTACCTTCCTGTTGTCCGCACTGCTCATTCCGCGTGCGTGGCGGAACGAGCAGTTCGACCAGACCGGCCTGGGCGCACTGCTGGGCGTCAGCAACTTCGTTCTGGCTTGGCAGGGGGGCGATTACTTCTCACCCGGTGCCGATCTCAACCCCTTCCTGCATACCTGGACGCTGGGGGTGGAAGAGCAGTTCTACCTGCTGTTCCCGCTGCTGTTCCTGGTCTGGCTGCGCGGCAGACACACACAGGCGTGGTCGCGGTGGCTGCTGCCGGTTCTCGCACTGGCATCGCTGTGCTTCGGCGCCTGGCAGACGCGTTCTGCGCCAGTGTCGGCGTTCTACCTGCTGCCCGCACGATTCTGGGAACTGGCCTCGGGCGCGCTGCTGTACCAGTTCGTCGCCACGCATCGGCTGGCCCCCCACTGGCAGGGCTGGGCGCTGCCGGGTCTGCTGCTGCTGGTGGTCGGTTTCCTGTTCGTACCGGAGTTGCTGTCCCCGGTCCCAGGGGTGATAGGCACCGTCGTCGGCACGCTGATGTTGCTTGCCGCGGCGACGGCGGCCGCGAGTGCCCAGCGCGCACAGCCGTTGCTGCGCGCGCTGCAGTGGCGTCCGCTGGCCTACCTTGGCCGCCTTTCCTACGGACTGTATCTGTGGCACTGGCCGCTGCTGGTGCTGCTGCGCTGGACCTACGGCATGCACGGCATCGCGTTGTGGGCCTATCCGGTGCTGTTGCTGATGCTGGCCAGCGCGTCCTACCACTGGGTGGAATGCCCGGTGCGCGCGGCAGGCTGGGGCAAACGCTGGCATCCCGGCAAGATCCTGCTCGTCGCAATGGCCGGGCTGGGTGTGTCCACGGCAGCCGCTTGGACCACCGTCCAGTACACCGACAGTCTTTCACTGAGCACCACCGGCGACGGCTACACCTGGCGGGCGCAGCGGCAACCGAAGTGGATGCCGGTTGAAACGATCGATGCACCTGCACTGGCGGGCCGCAATCTGTTCGTGGCCGGCGACTCGCACGCGGCGGCGTATCGCAACATGGTGAGCATCGCGGCGCGGCAGTTCGACCTCAACCTGCACATGGATGAGCGAGGCGGTTGCAGCATCGTCAATCTGTTGCGAGCCAGCAGCGACCAGTGTGCGCCGTACCTGGAACGGGTGCTGTCCGGGATCGAACGCGATGCGCGGCCCGGCGACATCGTACTGCTCGCGTCCCTGCGCATGCCGGAACTGCGCGATGTGGACTTCAGCGGTGGGGAGGAGGCAGCCTTTGCCACGCTGCGTAGTGAGCGCAGTGCGGCTGATGAAGCTGCAGCCGAGCGTGAGGCGAATGCTGTGCTGGCGCGACTGGAACCGCTGAAGGTGCAGGTCATCATTGATGCCCCCCTGCCGGTGTTTCGTTCGGCCGCTTACCGGTGCTCTGACGCTTTCAACCGGATGAATCCGGCCTGCGCCGGTGGGCTGAGCGTGCCCCGCGCACAGATGGAAGCACTGCGGGCCCCACAGATGGCACTGCTGCAACGCTTGGCCGCGCGGTACCCCGCCGTGCACATATGGGACCCCATGCCACTGCTATGCACAGCAGAGCGCTGCACGGCGATGGATGGCGAGCAGCCGTTGTTCTTCGATCAGGATCACCTCAGCGGGCACGGCAACCGGGTACTCCTGCCTGATTTCGACCGACTGCTGCTGCGGATTGGCCAAGGCACCGAGGAGTGACAGGGGCCAGGCTTGTGGTTGGCGTGTTCGAGCGCGGCGTGAGGCCTTCGCACCGGGCTAGTGCACGCAGCGCTATGCTCGGGCGGTTTCCCATCCACCGCCCAGGAGCTCCGCCATGAATGCTTCCTCGCTCACTTCCACTCTCCTCCAGCAACTGCAGCAGGGCCCTGCCCTGCAGCAGGTATCCAAGACGCTGGGCGTGGACAGCAACCAGGCAAGCCAAGCCATCCAGTCCGCCCTGCCGCTGCTGATGGGGGCGCTGGGCAACAACGCCAGCAACCCCCAAGGCGCGCAGTCGCTGCTGAATGCCTTGCAGCGAGACCATTCGACCGTCAGCGCGGCCGCTCCAGCGGCTGCGTCCGGTGGCCTCGATCTGGGGGGCCTGCTCGGTGCGGTGCTGGGCGGCGGCGGTGGCCAGGCCACCAACGGTGCAGGCATCCTCGGCCATGTGTTCGGTGGCCAAACGCCGCAGGCTGCCCAGTTGCTCGGCCAGAAAACCGGCCTGGACAGCGGCAAGTCCGGCCAGTTGCTCGCCCTGCTCGCGCCTATTGTCATGTCGTACCTGGCACAGCGTTTTGCACAGCAGGGCAATGCCGGCCAGCTGAGCCAGGAATTGGGTCAGGAGGCGCAGGCCTCCGGCATGGCCGGCGGTGGCCTCGCTGGGCTGCTGGATCAGGATGGTGACGGCAAGTTCGGTATCGGTGACGTCATGAAGATCGGCAGCGGCTTGTTCGGCAAGCGCCCCTGAGTCGATTGCGAAAACGCATGACGTGCAGGCCGTGTCCTATAGCCCAGACCTATCAGCATGGTTGAATAAATCGACTGTACCGATTGCGCGTGCGTGCTTAGGTTGGTCAGGTCGATCCTCCTCGCCAGTACACAGGTAGCTACCCATGAAAAGCGAAGCAAAATGTCCCTTCAACCATGCCGTCACTGGTGAAGGCACCACCAATCAGGACTGGTGGCCCAAGCAGTTGCGCGTTGACCTGCTCAACCAGCATTCCGCGCGCTCCAATCCGCTCGATCCGCAGTTCGATTACGCCAAGGCGTTCAATCAGCTCGACTACGCCGCCCTCAAGGCCGACCTCACGCAGCTGATGACCGACTCGCAGGACTGGTGGCCGGCCGACTTCGGCCATTACGGCGGCCTGTTCGTGCGTATGGCATGGCACAGCGCGGGCACGTATCGCGTCGGCGATGGCCGCGGTGGTGGTGGCCGGGGTCAGCAACGCTTCGCTCCGCTCAACAGCTGGCCGGACAACGTCAGCCTGGACAAGGCACGCCGCCTGCTGTGGCCGATCAAGCAGAAGTATGGCCAGGCCATCTCCTGGGCCGACCTGATCATCCTCACGGGCAACGTCGCGCTGGAGTCCATGGGCTTCAAGGTGATCGGCTTTGCCGGCGGCCGTGCGGACAGCTGGGAGCCGGACCAGGACGTCTACTGGGGTCGCGAAACCACGTGGCTGGGCGGTGACGAGCGCTACAAGCACGGGTCGGAAGGCGTGGAGAAAGCCGGCGGCGTACTGGTGTCCGATGACGATGCCGATGGCGATGTGCATTCGCGCAAGCTGGAAAACCCGCTGGCCGCAGTGCAGATGGGTCTGATCTACGTCAATCCGGAAGGTCCGGACGGCAACCCGGATCCGGTGCTCGCCGCGCATGACATCCGCGATACGTTCGGCCGCATGGCGATGGACGACGAAGAAACCGTGGCCTTGATCGCCGGTGGCCATACGGTCGGCAAGACGCACGGTGCCGGCCCGGCCGACAATGTCGGCGTTGAACCGGAAGCGGATGACCTGGAACACCAGGGCCTGGGCTGGCGCAACCGCTACGGCAGTGGCAAGGCCGGCGACACCATCACCAGCGGCCTCGAAGTGACGTGGACGCGCACGCCGGCGCAGTGGAGCAACGACTTCTTCGAGCACCTGTTCAAGTACGAGTGGGAGCTGACCAAGAGCCCGGCCGGCGCGCACCAATGGGTGGCCAAGGACGCCGAGGCGGTCATTCCCGATGCCTTCGATCCGTCGAAGAAGCACCGTCCGAGCATGCTCACCACCGATCTGGCGCTGCGCTTCGACCCCGCGTACGAGAAGATTTCGCGGAAGTTCCTCGACGATCCGCAGGCCTTCGCCGATGCCTTCGCACGTGCGTGGTTCAAGCTGACCCACCGTGACATGGGGCCGCGTGCGCGCTACCTCGGGCCGGAGATCCCGGCCGAAGAATTCGTCTGGCAGGATCCGGTGCCCGCCGCAACGCAGCCGCATATCGATGCCAAGGACATCGCCACGCTGAAGCAGAAGATCAGCGCAACCGGCCTGAGCATCGCCGAGCTGGTGTCCACGGCGTGGGCCTCGGCATCGACCTTCCGCGGCGGCGACAAGCGCGGTGGCGCGAACGGTGCGCGTGTTCGCCTCGCCCCGCAGAAAGACTGGGCGGTCAACCAGCCGCAGCAGCTCGCCAAGGTGCTGGCCGCACTGGAAACGGTGCAGTCCGAGTTCAATGGCCAGGGTGGACATCAGGTTTCATTGGCCGATCTGATCGTGCTCGCCGGCGGTGTCGGCATCGAGCAGGCCGCCAAGGCGGGGGGCCATGACGTCAGCGTACCGTTCACCCCGGGCCGTACCGATGCCCGCCAGGAACAGACCGATGTCGACTCGTTCGCGGTGATGGAGCCGGCGGCCGATGGCTTCCGTAACTACCTGAAGGGCCGTTACAGCGTCCCCGCCGAATCGTTGCTGATCGACAAGGCGCAGCAGCTGACCCTGACCGCGCCCGAACTCACCGCTCTGGTCGGTGGCCTGCGCGTGCTGGGCACGACGGTGGACGGCAGCAAGGACGGCGTACTGACCGACCGGCCGGGCACGTTGAGCAACGACTTCTTCGTCAACCTGCTGGACCTGGGCACGCAATGGAAGGCTGCAGGCGATGGCTATGAAGGCATCAGCCGCAGCGGCGGCACCGCGCGCTGGACCGCAAGCCGTGCGGATCTGGTGTTTGGCTCGCACTCGGTGCTGCGTGCGCTTGCCGAGGTATATGCCAGCAACGACGGGCAGAAGAAGTTCGTGCAGGATTTCATCGCCGCCTGGACGCGGGTGATGGAACTGGACCGCTACGACCTGCACGCGTAAGCCTGCGCAGTGCGGACGACAGGTACCGGTATGATGCCGGTACCTGTCGGCAAGGCCGGACAAGCGTGTTCGCTGATGCGGCGCGCGTCCGTGGTGCAGGTCCATTACGGTCACGTCATAGGTAGACGCGTCGGTTCCTGACCTATGCGGTTGACGCCATGAGTGCTAGATAGCGTCCAGATCACCCAGTGCACGGATCAACTTGCGCGCCCGCTTGTCCGGTTTGTGTTCCGGCGCCTGGTAGCCATCACGCGCGGCGATGCGCAGTGCCCGTTGTTCGGCACGCCGCGCCTTGGACGCCTCGGTTTCGACGTACAGCTGCTGCGCCACGGTCGCCGGCCCGCGTTGATCACTGAGCGCGGCCACCGCGATCTCGAAGTGCTCTTCGCCCCGCTCGATGGTCAGCTGCTCACCCACGCGCACCGCACGTGAAGACTTCGGTCGCTGTCCGGCCACGGCCACCTTGCCGGTGTCCACCGACTGCTTGGCGAGGCTGCGGGTCTTGAAGAAGCGGGCCGCCCACAACCAGATGTCCAGACGGACGCTGGGCTGCGGCAGGGAAAGCTCGGTCATCGACAGGGGTTGCTCCGTTCGCGGATTCAAGAAGATTATGCTCAGGACATGCGGGCTTCCCTCCAGCAATCAAGGTTCCCCCCGGCTACCTGCGGTGCCCATCGGTGAATGATTCACCGCCACATCCTGCAGACCCGCCAAGTGCTAGTGTTCGCGCACGTCCGTTCGATCTCCAGTCCATGGCAAAAGCGCCCCTTGACCTGACCTCCGGCCCGATCGGCCGCAACCTGCTGCTGTTCTCGCTGCCGATCCTGGCGGGCAACATCGCCCAGTCGTTGAATGGCTCGGTGAATGCGGTCTGGGTCGGGCGCTTCCTCGGCGAGGCCGCGCTGACGGCGACAGCCAACGCCAACAACATCATGTTCTTCCTGATCGGTTCGGTCTTCGGCATCGGCATGGCATCGACGATCCTGATCGGGCAGGCCATGGGCGCCAAGGACATCAGCCAGGCGCGTCGGGTGATGGGCACCAGCGCCACCTTCTTCATCGGCCTGTCGGTGGTGATCGCGGTGGCCGGTTGGTTCCTTGCGCATCCGCTGCTTTCCGCGATGGGCACGCCGGCCGAGTCGCTGCCCTTGGCCGAGGCCTACCTGAAAGTCATCTTCCTCGCGATGCCCACGCTGTACGCGTTCGCCTTCCTCAGCGCGGCCATGCGCGGTGCGGGCGATTCGCGCACGCCGTTCCGCTTCCTGCTGGTCTCGGTCGCGCTGGATATCGTGTTCAACCCGTTGCTGATCTTCGGCCTGGGCCCGTTGCCCGAGCTCGGCATCGCGGGTGCCGCGTGGGCGACCCTGATCGCGCAGACCCTGTCGCTGATTGCGTTGCTGCTGTACATGCGCCACAAGCGCCACGTGCTGTGGCTGGGTCGCAAGGATATGGCGCTGTTCAAAGTGGACCTGCCGATCCTGAAAGCGCTGGTGGTCAAGGGCGTGCCGATGGGCCTGCAGATGGTACTGATCTCGTTGTCGATGATCATGTTGATGACCATGGTCAACCAGTACGGCACCGATACCGCAGCGGCCTACGGCGCTTCACTGCAGCTGTGGACGTATGTGCAGATGCCGGCGATGGCGATCGGCGCGGCGTGTTCGTCGATGGCCGCGCAGAACGTGGGCGCGCTGCAGTGGGGACGGGTGCGCGCCACCGCGCGGCAGGGCGTGCTGTTCAATTTCCTGATGACCGGCGTACTGATCGCCCCGCTGATCCTGCTCGACCGCTACACGCTGGCGTTGTTCCTGCCGGACGGCAGCCAGGCGCTGGAGGCCGCGCGCCACCTCAACCACATCGCGGTGTGGTCGTTCCTGTTCTTCGGTGTCAGCTTCGTGATCTCCGGCGTGGTGCGGTCCACCGGCGCGGTGTTGGCGCCGTTGCTGATCCTGGCCGGGTCGTTGTGGGGCGTACGCGTGCCCTTCGCCGAACTGCTGCAGCCCTATCTGGGCGTGGATGCGATCTGGTGGAGTTTCCCGGCCAGTTCGCTGGTGTCGATGCTGCTGTCGCTGGCGTACTACCGCTGGGGTGGCTGGCGCAAGGCGCGGATGATGGGTGCCCCGGCGCAGGGCACGCCCGCCGAGGTCCCAGCCAGCCCGCCGTCCCCGGTCGCCGACCCGGATGCCGCGCTGGAGATGGCGGCACCGACGGCGGTGTCCCCGGCCGCCCCACCGCGCTGAGCCGCCGGTGGTACGCCACCACCGCCCGCGCCCACCGGATCCGGATCCGGGTAGAGCCGACTTCAGTCGGCTGCCCCATGCCCAGCTCCGGTAGAGCCGACTTCAGTCGGCTGCTCCATCGAAAAGCAGCCGACTGAAGTCGGCTCTACCGAGGCACGAGTCATCCCGCCGCGTCGACTTATCCCCGCCACGCCCATTTATCCCGCCGCGTAGATTTGCCCCGCCGCGCCGATTCATCCCGCCGTGCCGATTTGCCCCGCCGCGCCGAGTCATCCCGTCGCGTCGATTTGCCCCGCCGCATCACAGGGCGCGGCGCGATCTCAGTGGTTGATTTCGCTCCACAACGGGAGCCCAAGGCGCTGGCGCTGGTAGCGCAGCAGCAAGGCCATGCAGACGCCGAACAACAGCCCCGCCAGCAATCCCGCGGCCACCATCGTCGCGCCGGTCATGCCAGTGGTGCGCCAGAACAGCAGCCACATCGCCAGTCCCCAGCCGGCACCAAACCACAGGCCGGTGGTGAGCACGTTGGTGGCGAAGCTGGCCAGCACCGGCGGTGCCACGTCCCAGCCCAGTCGCCAGAACAGGCGGTATAGGGGCGGTGCGGACATCGCGCGTTTCGCACCGGCGGCATCCAGTTTCTGCAGGGCGCGCTGCACCTGCGGTGGGTAATGTTCGGGAATCAGGGGAGGTTGTGCATTCATCCCCCGAACATAGCGGCTCCTGCCACCCAAACGCAAACGGCCGCCCGAAGGCGGCCGTTGCGGCGACAACCGAAGTTGTCGACGGGTATTACTGGGCCTTGGCAGCCAGGCGCGCGGCCTTGGCCTGCGCAGCAGCAGCCAGATCTTCCTTGATGCGGGCAGCCTTGCCTTCCAGGCCACGCAGGTAGTACAGCTTACCGGCGCGGACCTTACCACGACGCTTCACTTCGACCGAGTCGATGATGGCGCTGTGGGTCTGGAAAACGCGCTCGACGCCGTAGCCGTGCGAGATCTTGCGGACGGTGAATGCGGAGTTCAGGCCACCGTTCTTGGTCGCGATGACAACGCCTTCATAGGCCTGCACGCGCTCGCGGTTGCCTTCCTTCACCTTCACGTTGACGACAACGGTGTCGCCCTGGCTGAACTTCGGCAGTTCACGGGTGATCTGGGCAGATTCGAAATCTGCGAGGATGGACTTGTTCAGCTTGCTCATTGGGTTACACCGATTCGTATGTTCGGGTGGGCGTGTCGATTGACAACGTAGGGCTCATGCAGTCACTGGACTGTGCTGCACGTTTGTTATGTGTAGTGCACGTCGGCGGTGAACGGCCGAGGTAATCCGCGATTCTAGCCCACTCCGGGGCCAGCGCGCTAGGGGTTTTGATCCGTTGGCGGGACCTGGCGGGCCAGCTCCTGCCTGCCCTGCTCCAGCAGCTTGCGATCCGCCTTGGACAAGGCAGTCTCGTCCAGCAGCTCCGGCCGCCGCTGTGCAGTGCGTACCAGCGATTGCTGGCGCCGCCAGGCAGCGATGGCCGCGTGATTGCCTGACCGCAGCACGTCCGGCACATTTCCCAGTGGATGCTGGGCCGGCTGGCTGAAATGCGGGCAATCGAGCAGGCCCAACTCCCCTTCGAAGCTGTCCTGGGCGGCGGATTCGGCGTCGTTCAACGCCCCCTCCTGCAGCCGGGCAACCGCGTCGATGATCACGGCGGCACCGAGCTCGCCGCCCGACAGCACGTAGTCGCCGAGGGATATTTCCTCGTCGACCTCGCCCTGCAGGAAACGTTCGTCGATGCCTTCATAGCGGCCGCAGAGCAGGATCATCCGCGGCAACGCCGCCAGTTCCCGCACCTTGGCCTGGGTCAGCGGCCGTCCCTGCGGGCTGAGGTAAATCAGCCGCGCCGGCGTCGGATCTGCCGCCCGCACCGCCGCCAGACACGCCTGCAACGGTTCGATCAACATCACCATGCCGGGGCCACCACCGAACGGACGGTCGTCCACCCGGCGGTAATTGCCTTCGGCGTAATCACGCGGATTCCAGCCATGCAGGCTGAAAAGCTGCTTTTCCTGTGCCCGTCCGACCACGCCCAGCCCAGCGGACTGGGCGAGGAATTCAGGGAACAACGTGATGACGTCGAACCGCATCAGAAGTCGGGATCCCAGTCGACCACGACCAGATTGGCGTCGAAGTCCACCGATTTGACGAACTCCGGCAGCACGAACGGAATCATCCGTTCACGGTCGCCGCGGGTGACCAGCACATCGTTGGAGCCGGTGGAAAACAGGTGCGACACCTGGCCCAGCGACACGCCCTCGACGGTTTTCACGTCAAGGCCTTCCAGATCGACCCAGTAATACTCATCGGGCTTCGGCGGCGGCAGCGCACTGCGGGCCACGTAGACCTCGGTGCCACGCATCGCTTCGACCACATCGCGGTCGTCGACGTCGGGGAACCGTGCGATCAGATGCTTGCCGGTGTCGCGTCCGCGCACGCCGGTCAGCGTCGATTCCTGCCCAGAGGGGCTGCGCACGATCCACGGTTGGTAATTGAAGATGGCGGAACGTGGCTCGGTAAACGACTCGAGCTTTATTTCGCCGCGCACACCAAAAGCGCCGGCAACCCTGCCCAGCAGGATCCGGCGCTCGATATCTTTCATCTGCGTAGGCCAGACGGGCCGCGCGGGGCGCGGCCCTTCATGATCAGGCCGCAGCGGCCTGGGACTTGGACGCTTCCTTGATCAGGTTGCGCACCTTGTCGGTCGGCTGGGCGCCGTTCTTGACCCAATGGTCAACGCGGGCCAGGTCCAGCTCGATACGCTTCTCGGCGCCCTGGGCAACCGGATTGTAGAAACCAACGCGCTCGATGTTGCGGCCATCACGGGCGCTACGGACGTCGGTCACGATGATGTGGTAGAAGGGACGCTTCTTGGCGCCGCCGCGGGTCAGTCGAATCTTGACCATGGTGTATTTTCCTATGTAACCCAGTCGCCAGGATGGCGCGGTAAGCCGGCGATTATAGCGGCAGCTTTCGTCCGCGCCAACCCCAGCGGACCTTTCCGGGCTGAATGGGCTATCAGGCCGGAGGGCGGGACGGCACCGCTTGCTCGTCCAGTGATTGCCAGGCAACGGCGGCCATGACGCTCCGGGCCCGTTCGGCCAAGGCGATGGAATCCGGCAACAGACGCCCGTCAATGCCACCCAACGGCCAGATGCCGCTCGCGTTGCAGGCAAACGCCGCCGTGGCCGTGGCCAGTTCCGCCGCGTGATAGGCGCGCTGCACCTGAGGCCCCTGCCAATGCGCCTGCAGCAGTGCCTCGGCCGTACCGCGCAAGGCCGGCGCCTGCGGCCACACCAGCTGCTCGCCATCGAGAAATGCCACATTCCAGGTGGTGCCTTCACTGACCAGACCATCCGCGGTCAGGAACAGCGCATCGTCGAAGCCGCCCGCCATGGCATCGCGCCGCTGCTGGAACAGGCCGAACGTCCCCACGTGCTTCAGGGCCGGCAGCTCACGCTGATAGCCGATGCTGCGCACCGCGCGCACGGCGGCCAACTGCACCGGCGCCCCCACGGCCACCAGGACGTCCACCGGCACGGCCGCCAAGGGTTCGCGGAAATCGAAGGCGCGGGAGAATACGGTGACCCGCATTGAAGCGTCCGCCATCTCCCTGTGTTCAACCGCATACGCCATCCAGCGCCGCACCTGCTGCGCCTCCAGCGTCGTGCCGAACAGCGTGCCGGTGGCCTGCACCAGACGGTGCAGGTGCAGGTCCAATCCCTGCACCGCGCGATCGCGCACCTGCAGCGATGTGAAGTGACCGTAATTGACCAGCGCGGCGGACAACGCGGCGGCGTCTGCCGGCTCACCGTTGCACCAGACCGCGCTCATCACCGGGCGATGATCAGCGGAACGGCAGGCCGCGGCCGCCCATGGCGCCCATCATGCCCTTCATGCTTCGCATCATGCCCTTCATGCCGCCGCCGGCCATCTTGCTCATCATCTTTTCCATCTGCATGTACTGCTTCATCAGCTTGTTCACGTCAGACGGCTGGGTGCCCGAGCCGCGCGCGATGCGGGCGCGGCGCGAACCGTTGAGCAGGCCCGGATTGCGGCGTTCTTTCTTGGTCATCGAGCCGATGATCGCGATCATCCGCGGCACTTCCTTGCCCTGGCTGACCTGCTGCTTCAGGTGCTCCGGGATCTGGCCCAGGCCCGGCAGCTTGTCCATCAGGCCGCCGATGCCGCCCATGTTCTGCATCTGCTCCAACTGGTCACGCATGTCGTTGAGGTCGAACTTCTTGCCCTTGGCGACCTTCTCGGCCAACTTCTGGGCTTTGTCCTTGTCGACCTGCTGTTCAACCTGCTCCACCAGCGACAGCACGTCGCCCATGTCCAGGATGCGGCTGGCGATACGGTCGGGATGGAAGACATCCAGGCCGTCGGGCTTTTCGCTGACACCAACGAACTTGATCGGCTTGCCGGTGATGTGGCGCACGCTCAGCGCAGCACCGCCACGCGCATCACCGTCGGTCTTGGTCAGCACCACGCCGGTCAGCGGCAGCGCATCGCCGAAGGCCTTCGCGGTATTGGCCGCATCCTGGCCGGTCATGGCATCGACCACGAACAGGGTTTCCGCCGGATTGACCGCTGCGTGCAGGGCCTTGATCTCGGCCATCATCGCTTCGTCGATCGCCAGTCGGCCGGCGGTATCGACAATCAGCACATCGACGAACGACTTGCGCGCATCGTCGATGGCCGCGCGGACGATCGCTTCCGGCTTCTGGTCGGCGCTGGACGGGAAGAACAGCACCCCCACCTGGTCGGCCAGCGTCTTCAACTGCTCGATAGCGGCCGGACGGTAGACGTCGGCCGACACCACCATCACCTTTTTCTTGCGCTTTTCCTTCAGGTGCTTGGCCAGCTTGCCCACCGTGGTGGTCTTGCCCGCACCCTGCAGGCCGGCCATCAGGATGATCGCCGGCGCCGGCACATTGAGATTCAGCTCGCTCGCTTCAGCGCCCATCACCGCGGTCAGCTCGTCACGGACGACCTTGATCAGCGCCTGGCCCGGGGTCAGCGACTTCAACACTTCCTGGCCGACCGCGCGCTCTTTGATGCGCTCGATCAGGGCCTGCACGACCGGCAGGGCAACGTCCGCTTCCAACAGCGCGATGCGTACTTCGCGGGTAGCGTCGCGGATGTTTTCCTCGGTCAGGCGGCCACGGCCACGCAGGCGCTCGATGGTGCCGGAAAGGCGCTGGGTCAGGGACTCGAACATGCGATGCAACCTGTCTGGAACGGGGAACAATGAGGCATACAGTATAGCCGGTCCGGGAAACGGGACCGGTAGCGCCGGGCCGTGCTTGGCGGACGCTGTGCGGGATTGTGGTGCCTGACGCAGGCCGCGCTTCGCGCTCGCCGACCATGCGTCGGCGCTACCGGGGTTCGGGGCCTCGGTGCCGCCGCCCCGGGTGCGACCGACGGGTCGTCGCTACTGTGCTGGGGGTGTGCGAAACTTCTACGATGACAATCGTTCTCATCGCTGCCCTGCTCTATCTGACCGCTTCCGTGATGCTGGTGCGCGCGGTCGGCAGCGATGCGCCCCGCCCCGGTCGCGGCTGGGTGTGGGCGGCGGTGCCGGCCACCTTGCTGCATGCTGGCTACCACGTGCAGGTGGCGCTGCAGAATGCCGGCGGTCCGGACATGCACTTCTTTGCCGCACTCTCACTGGTGGGCCTGGGCATGGCCGGCCTGACCTCGCTGGTCGGTGCGCGCGGGCGCATGGCGGCGCTCGGCGTGGTCGTGTTCCCCTTGGCCGCGCTGCTGCTGGCCGCGTATCACGGCTATGGACACGAACCAAGCCGGGAGCTGGGCTGGCGCTTGGCCAGCCATGCCTGGCTGGCCCTGCTGTCCTACGCCACGCTCAGCATCGCCGCCCTGCTGGCCATCATGCTGTGGCTGCAGGAACGCGCCCTGCGCCGCCGCGAGTTCCGTCCGTGGCTGCGCGCCCTGCCGCCGCTGGCCGATCTGGAATCACTGCTGTTCCGGGTGATCACCGTGGGCTTCGCCCTGCTGACCCTGACGCTGGTCACCGGCGTGCTGTTCGTTGATGACCTGCTGGCACAGAAGCTGGTGCACAAGACGGTGCTCAGCGTGCTCTCGTGGCTGGTCTTCGGTGTGCTGCTGATTGGCCGTCGCCGTTACGGCTGGCGCGGGCTGAAGGCCGTGCACTGGACCCTCAGCGCGATGCTGCTGCTGTTGCTGGCGTTCTTCGGCAGCCAGTTCGTGATCGAACTGGTATTCGGGCATACGACCCGCTGACGCAGCGGGTCGTATGCCACGCATTACCGCTACTGCGCAGCAGCCTCCAGCGCTTCGGACAGCCGCTCCACGGCGATCACTTCCATGCCCTTCACTGCCCCGCCCTTCGGCGCGTTCGCCTTGGGCACGATGGCGCGTTTGAAGCCGTGGGTGGCCGCTTCACGCAGGCGGTCTTCGCCATTGGGCACCGGACGGATCTCGCCGGACAAACCGACCTCACCGAAGGCGATGGTCTTTTCCGCCAGCGCGCGATCCTGCAGGGACGACAGCACCGCCAGCAGCACCGGCAGGTCCGCCGCGGTTTCCTGCACGCGGATGCCGCCGACCACGTTGACGAACACGTCCTGGTCGCCCACCACCACACCACCGTGGCGGTGCAGCACCGCCAGCAGCATCGCCAGCCGGTTCTGTTCCAGCCCCACCGCCACGCGGCGCGGATTGGACAGCGGCGAGGAGTCCACCAGTGCCTGCACCTCCACCAACAACGGGCGGGTGCCCTCGCGGGTCACCATCACGCAGGAACCGGGCTGGCGCGTACTGCCGCCGGACAGGAAGATCGCCGACGGATTGGAGACCTCTTTCAGGCCCTTGTCGCCCATCGCGAACACGCCCAGTTCGTTGACCGCGCCGAAGCGGTTCTTGAACGCCCGCAGCAGGCGGAAGCGGCTGCCGCTCTCGCCCTCGAAATACAGCACCGCATCCACCATGTGCTCCAGCACGCGGGGCCCGGCAATGCCGCCCTCCTTGGTGACATGCCCGACCAGGAACACGGCCGTGCCGGTCTCTTTGGCAAAGCGCACCAGCCGCGCGGCGCTCTCCCGCACCTGGCTGACCGACCCCGGTGCGGCAGTCAGCGATTCAGTCCACAGCGTCTGGATCGAGTCGGCCACGATCAGCCGCGGCTTGGCCTTCCCGGCATGCTGCAGGATGGTTTCCACGCAGGTTTCGGCCAGCGCGTTGACGCCTTCCAGCGGCAGTTCCAGACGGTGCGCACGGCCGGCCACCTGTGCCAGCGATTCTTCGCCGGTGACGTACAGCACCGGCAACTCGGCCGCCATCAGGGCCACCGCCTGCAGCAACAGAGTGGACTTGCCGATGCCGGGATCGCCACCGACCAGCACCACTGCACCTTCCACCAGGCCGCCGCCGAGCACGCGGTCGAACTCGCCGATACGGGTGCTGACCCGGATGTGGTCGGTCTGCGCCACGTCCTTCAGCGCGGTGACCTTCGGCGGGTCGATCTTGCCGGCCCAGCCACTGCGCCGTGACGCCGGTGCGCCGGCAGCGGCCGCGCTTTCCACGACGATCTCCGACAGCGTGTCCCAGGCCTTGCACTCGGTGCACTGACCCTGCCATTTGCTGTAGTCGGCGCCACATTCGCTGCAGACGTAGGCGGTACGGCTCTTGGCCATGATGATTCCGATTGCGCGTTGGACGGCGAGCATAGCCGAGCGCCGTCGCAGGTGCTGCGACCGGGCGACCTGACCGTCACCTGACCCGTCGTGTGAGGCCACGCTCAGGTTGAAGCCGGACCGGTCGATAAGATACGCGCCGCCTTGCCCGCACCCCCACGTTTCCCAAGGATTCCCCATGACTGGCAGCTACAGCCAGAGCCTCGTCCTGTTCTCGCTGCTGGTCGCGATCCTTGCGTCCTATACCGCGTTGGACATGGCCGGACGACTCGCGACAACCCAGGGGCGCGTGGCGCGCTGGTGGCTGGCCGGCGGCGCGACGGCAATGGGCCTGGGCATCTGGTCGATGCACTTCATCGGCATGCTCGCCTTCAAGCTGCCCATCCCGATCGGCTACGACCTGGCCATCACGTTCTATTCGCTTGCCGTGTCAGTGGGCGCTTCCGCGTACGCGCTGTGGCTGGTCTCACGCCCGCTGCTGCCGACCCACCGCCTGGTCGCCGGCGCGGTGCTGCTCGGGCTGGGCATTGCGACCATGCATTACCTGGGCATGGCGGCGATGCGCATGCAGCCGGGCATCGACTACGACCCGCTGTGGTTCACCGCCTCCATCCTGATCGCCATCGGGGCCGCCGGTGCGGCGCTGTGGATCGCCTTCCGCCTGCGCGCCGAGCGGCGCAACACCCGCAGCCTGCGTGGTCTGGCCTCGCTGGTGATGGGCGTGGCCATCGTCGGCATGCATTACACCGGCATGGCCGCCGCCCGCTTCCCCGCCGACAGCCTGTGCGGCGCGGTGATCGATGGCGGCATTGATGCGCAGTGGCTGGCAGTGCTGGTGATCGTCACCACGCTGGGCACCATCGGCATCGCGCTGGTCGCCTCGCTGTTCGACCGGCAGATGCGCGAACGCACCGGCCTGCTGGCCGAGTCGCTGGAACGCGCCAATGACAAGCTGCTGCAGGCCGCCCTGCACGACCCGCTGACCCAGCTGCCGAACCGCTCGTTGCTGCAGGACCGCATCGAACAGTCCATCGAAAAGGCACGTCGCCGCCACCATGGCGTCGCGGTGATGTTCTGCGACCTGGACGGCTTCAAGACCGTCAACGACGCCTACGGCCACCAACTGGGTGACCGCCTGCTGGTGAAAGTAAGCCAGCGCATCGGCTCGTTGTTGCGACCGCAGGACACCTTGGCGCGCCTGGGCGGGGACGAGTTCGTGATCGTGCTGCCCGTCGACGAACCGGACGATGCGGTGGTGGTGGCAGAGCGGATCATTGCCGCAGTGGGCAAACCCTTCAGCATCGAGTCGGCCGAACTGCAGGTCACTGCCAGCCTGGGCATTGCGTTGTATCCCGACGATGCCAACGACGAGCGCCAGCTGATGGCCAACGCCGATGCGGCGATGTACCACACCAAACAAGGCGGACGGAACGGCTATACGTTCTTTACGCCGTCGATGCAGGTCAGTGCGAACCGCCAGTTGCGGCTGCTGCAGGACCTGCGCCGCGCGACCGACCGCGGCGAGCTGCTGCTGCACTACCAGCCGAAGTTCATGGCCTCCGGCGCACCGGCCGTGGGCGCCGAGGCCCTGCTGCGCTGGCAGCACCCGGAGCTGGGGATGCTGGGACCGGATGTCTTCATTCCGATCGCAGAGCGCAGCGGGCTGATCCTGCCGATCGGTGATTGGGTGCTGGACCAGGCCTGTGCGCAGCTGCGTGCGTGGCACGACGCCGGCCATCCGCACTGGACGATGGCAGTGAACCTGTCCCCGCTGCAGTTCGCCGCCCCCGGCCTGGTGGAAACGGTGAAGGAGACGCTGCAGAAGCACGGCCTGGAAGCGGACCGGCTGACGCTGGAGATCACCGAAACCACGGCGATGAAGAACGTGGAAACCAGCCTGCAGATCCTCAATGCGTTGACCGGGCTGGGCGTGCGGATCTCCATCGATGATTTCGGCACGGGGTATTCCAGCCTGCTGTACCTAAAGCGCATGCCCGCGACCGAACTGAAGATCGACCGCGCCTTCGTGCGCGACCTGGAGCAGAACGCGGAAGACGCGGCCATCGTGTCATCGATCGTGGCGCTGGGCCGTTCGCTGCAGCTGAAAGTGGTGGCCGAGGGCGTGGAGACGGCGGGCCAACGCGATTACCTGAGCAACCTGGGCTGCGACCAGTTGCAGGGCTATCACCTGGGCAGGCCGATGGCCGCCGAGGATTTCCTGCGCAAGGTGGGATAAGCCACCGGGCCGCTGCGCTCGCCGAGCATGGCTCGGCGCTACCGATGAACACACCAGGCACCGTGCACGGTAGAGCCGACTTCAGTCGGCTGCTCGTCCCAGACCGATGAAGCGCATCACCCAAAGCAAAAGGCCACCCCGAGGGGTGGCCTTTCGCGTTCTGCGGCAACGTCGAGTGGACGTCAGTGCATCATGTGCACGTTCATGTTGTGCATGACCCACAGGGTGCCGGCGACGATGATGCCGATCACCACGACGGTGAACACCGCCGCGTTGACGTTCCAGCGGCTCTCCGACGAGCGGTCCAGGTGCAGGAAGAACACCAGGTGGACCAGCATCTGCAGGACCGCCGATACGGCAATCACCACACCACTGACGGTGCGCGAGAAGTCACCCGACATCACCACCCAGAACGGGATGACGGTCAGGATCACCGCCAGCACGAAGCCGATCAGGTACGACTTGACGCTGCCGTGGCTCTCGCCGCCGGTGCCATGCGCGTGGTCGTGTGCGTTGTCATGTGCCATTACAGCGCTCCGTTGAGGTAGACGACCGAGAACACGCCGATCCAGATCAGATCCAGGAAGTGCCAGAACAGGCTCAGGCACGCCAGGCGGGTCTTGTTGGTCGGGGTCAGGCCGTTCTGCTTGACCTGGATGAACATGACCAGCAGCCACAACAGGCCCGCGCTCACGTGCAGGCCGTGGGTACCGACCAGGGCGAAGAACGCCGACAGGAAGGCACTGCGGTCCGGGCCGTAGCCCTGATGGATCAGGTGGTTGAACTCCCACACTTCCATGCACATGAAGCCGAAGCCCAGCAGCCAGGTGATGCCCAGCCACAGGTACAGCTGACCGACCTTGTTCTTGTGCATGGCGATCATGCCCAGGCCGAAGGTCAGCGAGGAGGTCAGCAGCAGCGCGGTTTCCCACGCGACGAACGGCAGCTCGAACAGATCGCCCGGGCCGGGGCCGCCGTCGGTACCACCGACCAGCACCACGTAGGTGGCGAACAGCGAAGCGAAGATGAGGCAATCGCTCATCAGGTACACCCAGAAACCGAAGACGGTGTTGCCGCCGGTGTCGTGGTGCTCGTGGTCGTCATGGCCATGGGCCGCCGCGTGTGCGGCGTGCCCGTGGTTCACGGTAGGGGTATGGGTGCTCATGCCTTCAGCTCCGACTTCACCAGACCCTGGGCAACCAGGTGCTTGCGGTGTTCGTTTTCAATGCGCTCCACCTCGGCAGCCGGGACCCAGTAGTCCACGTCCTTGTCGAAGGTGCGGTAGATGAACGTGCCGATCATGCCGACCAGTCCGATGATCGCCAGCCACCAGATGTGCCAGATCATCGCAAAGCCGAACACCATGCTGAAGGCACCGATGACCACGCCCGTGCCGGTGTTGCGCGGCATGTGGATGTCGGTGTACTTGGCCGGCTTCGGCCAGGCTTCACCGCGCTGCTTGCGGGCCCAGAAATCGTCCAGCTCGGTGACCTGCGGCAGCGTACCGAAGTTGTAGAAGGCCGGCGGCGAAGAGGTTTCCCACTCCAGCGTACGGGCATCCCACGGATCGCCGGTCAGGTCCATGTTCTTCTTGCGGTCGCGGACCGAGATGAAGATCTGGATGACCTGGCACAGGATGCCGGCACCGACGATGAAGGCACCGCCCGCAGCGATCAGCAGCAGCGGCTCGTAGGCCGGGTTGACCGTGCTCTGCAGGCGACGGGTCATGCCCATGAAGCCCAGCACGTACATCGGCATGAAGGTCACATAGAAGCCGATGAACCAGCACCAGAACGCACACTTGCCCCAGAACTCGTTGAGCTTGTAGCCGAACATCTTCGGCCACCAGTAGGTGATGCCGGCGAACATGCCGAACACCACGCCGCCGATGATGACGTTATGGAAGTGGGCGATCAGGAACAGGCTGTTGTGCAGCACGAAGTCGATGGCCGGGATCGCCAGCATCACGCCGGTCATGCCGCCGATGACGAAGGTGATCATGAAGCCGATGGTCCACAACACCGGAGTGGTGAAGTGCACGCGACCGCGGAACATGGTGAACAGCCAGTTGAAGATCTTCACACCGGTGGGAATGGAGATGATCATCGTCGTTATGCCGAAGAAGGCATTGACGTTGGCACCCGAGCCCATGGTGAAGAAGTGGTGCAGCCACACGATGAAGGACAGCACGCCGATGGCGGCCGTGGCGTACACCATGCCCTTGTAGCCGAACAACGCCTTGCGCGAGAACGTGGCGATCACTTCAGAGAACACGCCGAAGGCCGGCAGCACCAGGATATAGACTTCCGGGTGACCCCAGATCCAGATCAGGTTGATGTACAGCATGGCGTTGCCGCCACCGTCATTGGTGAAGAAATGCGTACCCAGGTAACGGTCCAGGGTCAGCAGCACCAAGGTGATGGTCAGCACCGGGAAGGCGGCGACGATCAGGATGTTGGTGATCAGCGCCGTCCAGGTGAAGATCGGCATCTGCATCAGCTTCATGCTGGGCGTACGCATCTTCAGGATGGTAATGAAGAAGTTGATGCCGCTCAGCGTGGTGCCCAGGCCTGCGACCTGTAGACCCCATATGTAGTAGTCCATGCCGACGCTTGGACTGTACTCGATGCCAGACAAAGGCGGGAACGCCAGCCAGCCGGTAGCGGCAAACTCACCGATCCACAGCGACAGCATGATCAGCACCGCACCGGACACGAACAGCCAGAAGCTGAGCGAGTTCACGAACGGGAACGCGACGTCGCGCGCACCGATCTGCAGCGGCACGGCCAGGTTCATCAGGCCGGTGATCAGCGGCATCGCCACGAAGAAGATCATGATCACGCCGTGGGCGGTGAAGATCTGGTCGTAGTGATGCGGCGGCAGGTAGCCTTCGGACCCGCCGACGGCGAGCGCCTGCTGGGTACGCATCATGATCGCGTCGGAGAAACCACGCAGCAACATGACGAAGGCGACGATGAGGTACATCACGCCGATCTTCTTGTGATCCACCGAGGTGAACCACTCCTTCCACAGATAGCCCCACAGCTTGAACTTGGTGATCAGGGCAACAACGCCCAGACCGCCAAGCATCGCGCCGATCAACGTCGTCAGGACGATCGGATCGTGGGGGATCGACTCAATAGAGAGCTTACCCAGCATGTTCATTCTCCCGAGCCCTCGTGGCCGGCGTGGCCCGCGTGCTCGTGTTCGTTGGTGTTGGCGTCGAGGTTCTCGCCAGACGCCTTGGACTCGTGGTCGTCCATGGGGGCGTGGCCCTCATGCTCTTCCTGCGTGCCCGCATCGGCTGCAGCGGCACCCGGGTGCGCGTGCTTCATGCCGTAGTGCCGGTTATCGCCCATGTGCTTGGCGATGACCCAGTCGAACAGGCCTTCTTCCACCTGACCGTAGTAGGTGACCGGATGCCAGTCCGAATTGCGCTCTTCGCCCAGCGCCTTGAACGTGTCCTTGTTCAGGCTGTTGCCCTGCTCGGCACGCACCTGGTCCACCCACGCACGGTATTCCGGCTCGGTGACCGAATGGGCCGTGAAGTGCATCTTGGCAAAGCCCGCACCACTGTAGTGCGAGGACATGCCCGGGAATTCACCGGTCTCGTTGGCGATCAGGTGGAGCTTGGTCTCCATCGCGGCCATCGAGTAGATCATGCTGCCCAGGTGCGGAATGAAGAACGCATTCATCACCGTATCGGACGTGATCTTGAAGTTCAGCGGGGTATCGACCGGGAACTTGATCTCGTTGACCACGGCGATCTTTTCTTCCGGATAGACGAAAAGCCACTTCCAATCGAGCGAGATCGCCTCGATGACGACCGGCTTGACGTCCGATTCAATCGGGCGATACGGGTCCAGCGCGTGCGAGGAGCGCCAGGTCAGCACGGCCAGCACCAGCACGATCATGCAGGGGATCGACCAGACCACCACTTCGATCGCGGTGGAATGCGACCAGTTCGGCTCGTAACGGGCCTTGGTGTTGGAAGCGCGGTACTTCCAGGCGAACGTCAGGGTCATGATGATGACCGGGACGACGACCAGCAGCATCAACACGACAGCCGTGATCAGCAGGGTCTTCTCATCCTGGCCGATCTGGCCCTTCGGATTCAGGATGGCCGTGTTGCAGCCGGTGAGAAACACCGCCAGTGCGAACAGCAGGCCCGGACGCAAACAGCGTCCAAGGGTTTTCAACGGAATCATCGGTCGATCCAATTGCGAGGGAATGCCACCCCGCCCTGCCCAGTCCGGCAAAAGCCGGCCCGACCTGCCAAGGATCGACGGGTTCGGAGAACGGGGGAAGAGTCAGCCTTTCAAGTTTAGGCCGTCACCGACCATTTAAGAAAGCCATTGACATTGATCTGACGCAGAATTCGACGTTTTCGGCATGCGACACGTTGTCGCAGCGTCGATTTTGCGGGCATTCCGCCGGGTAGTGACGGCCGCTGGCCGTCAATCTCCCGCTGGCCACGCACGAGCTGAGCCACACGGCACCCTACCCGCAACCCCCATCCCCCGCAACGGAAAAAAAGCGGCGGATCGGGAAGACCCCATGCAACGCCCAGCCCCGAACCGGGTAGCCGCCGCACCATCCGCCGTGCCCGAACAAGGAGGGCAAAAGGCAATGACCGCCTCCTGACGGAAGCGAAACGGCCATTGCCGGCTGGAGGAGCTGCTTCCAGCACCCCCATCCTGTCTATCGGCGACACAGGCGTACATGAGGAAAGTTGCGAAGTGCGCTGGGAACTGTCCGGAACGGCATTCCTGGCTGGCATGAACCCACTGCGCCACTGCAGGGATGCGGGGTTTCCCGATTTTCCTCTACTGAACGGACGCCGATTCTGCAGGAGCGGGAATCCCGGGCGCACGAGGTGGCATCACCACGCTTGCGAAATGTATCCACAAGGATACAATTCGTGGCAGTCATCACACAGACTACGGCGCTCGCCACTTGGCTTCGGTTGCTGCGAGACCGTCGCGCAAAGGCGATCATCATTGACCGTAATGACATCGACAACGCAAGACGACTGGCATCACGCCTCTGATCGCGCTGCTTTGCCGACGTGCGACCGACGGGAAATCGACCTATGAGCAGAACCCACATCATCCCTTTCGACGCAGCAGCGTTTCTGGACAGCGACGAAACCATTGCGACCTACCTCACCGAGGCATTGGCCTCCGGCGACACGACACATTTCCAGGAAGCACTGCAGACGGCGGCGCGCGCCCGCGGCATGTCGACCATCGCCGACGCCTCCGGCCTCGGACGCGAAAGCCTGTACAAGGCACTCAGGCCCGGCGCCCACCCCCGGTTCGAAACAGTACAGCGGGTGCTCGGTGCGCTGGGCGTCACCCTGCTGATCAAGCCCGGCAGCCCGGCAGTGACGTGACGCAGAACAACGCCGTACCGTATACAACGCAGCCCTACCGAGTAGCGGCCTCCCGCACGCTCACCCCATCACCATCGACAGCACCCACGTGCACACACATATATAAGCCAGCAGGCCCAGGCTGATGGCCAGCGTGGTCCGCATGATCGCCGACTCCTGCCCCACCAGCTTCACCGCAGCGGCCGCGATGGCGATGGACTGCGGGGATACCAGCTTGGCCATCACCCCGCCCGCCGTGTTGGCCGCCACCAGCAGGGCCTCCGGCACACCGATCTGGGTCGCGGTGACCGCCTGCAGGTGGGCAAACAGGGTATTGCTGTTCACCACCGAGCCGGTGATGAACACGCCCATCCAGCCAATCACCGGCGACAGCAGCGGGAAAATGCCCCCGGTCTGCGCCAACGCCAGGCCGATGGTGGACGAGGCACCGGAGTAATTGGTGATGTAGGCCACCGCCATCACCAGCGACACCGTGGCCAGCGGTTTCCACATCTCACGCCCGGTCTGCGCCAGCTCCTCACCGGCCATGCGCACGCTCAACCGCGGCGACAGCAGCACCGTCAGCAGGGCGGCAACCAGGATGGCGGTGCCCGACGCATTGATCCAGCCGACGTTCCATACCGCCGGCAGCGTATGCACCTGACTCACCAGCGGCGGAAGTTCCTGCACGCGCTCGTGCAGCAGGCCGATGGGCAGGTGCAGGACCGATCCACTCAAGGCGCCACCGGCGGCGAACAACGCCTTGAAGGCCGGCAGGCTCCACAACAGGATGGCCGCGGTCAGGATGTAGAACGGTGACCACGCCAGCAGCACGTCCTTCAGCTGGTAACGCTGCGTCGTGCCCGCGGCAGAGCCCGCCTCGCGGTAGATGCGCTTGGGGCGCCAGAACTGCATGAAGGCGGCCAGTCCGGCCATCGCCGCCAGCGGCCCAAGGATATCCACCAGCTCCGGCCCCAACAGATACAGCGTGAGGGTCTGCACCCCGCTGAACACCGCGCCGACAAACAGCAGCACCGGCCAGGTGTCGCGCACGCCGCGCCATCCATCCAGCATCGCCACCAGAATGACCGGCGTCAGCAGAGCGATCACCTGCACCAGCGCGATCAGCATCAACGACATCGCGTCCAGGCTGACGCCGCCCTGCTGCGCGCCCACCAGCACCGGAATGCCAATGGCCCCGTATGCGCCGGCTGCCCCGTTGGCCAGCAGGCACAGCATGGCCGCCTTCAACGGCCGGAAACCCAATTCCACCAGCAGCGCCGCACAGATGGCGATCGGCACGCCAAAACCCGCCGCCCCCTCGAGAAAACCGCCAAAACAAAATGCGATCAGCAACACCTGGATGCGCTGGTCTTCGGATATCGTCGCGATGCTGCCGCGGATGACCTCGAACTTGCCACTGCGGATGGCCAGTTTGTACAGCCACACCGCCATCAGCACGATGAAACTGATCGGGAAGACGCCGTTGGCGATGCCCAGCAGCGCCGCGCCGGCGATGGCGCCGGCCGGCATGCCGAACACCAGCAGAGATACCGCCGCAGAAACCACTACCGCAAGAATGGCGGCAGTGAGACCTTTCAATTTGAAGACCGTCAGGGCCAGCAGGAACACCAGCACCGGCAGCGCCGCCAGGATCGCGGACAGATTGGCATTACCCAGCGGATCGTAGTTCTGCTGCCACATGGTTCCTGCTCCCCGTTGGACACCCGATCACGCGCGACGGTGCATCGCACCTGAGCCCACCCTACGCCTTGGTTACCCGGTTGGGGCACTCGGACCCGGCCGCGAAATGCACCAGATTTCCCAGAGTGGTCTCTGCGATTTCCTGCAGCGCCTCGGCGGTGAAGAAGCCCTGGTGACCGGTCACCAATACATTGGGGAACGTCATCAGCCGCTGGAAGACATCGTCGTCGATGATTTCGCCGGAGCGGTCCTGGAAGAACAATGCGCTTTCCTGCTCGTAGACATCGATGGCCAGGTGGCCCAGATGGTGCGATTTCAGCGCCCGGATCACCGCATCGGTATCCACCAGCCCGCCGCGCGACGTATTGACCAGCATCGCACCAGGCTTCATCCGCGCCAGCGAGGCCTCATCGATCATGTGCTGGGTCTGCGTCGTCAGCGGGCAGTGCAGCGAAACGATGTCCGACCGGGCCAGCAGTTCATCCAGCGGCACGGTGCTGCCCAGCGCATCGAATTCAGGCGACGGGTACGGGTCGTGACCCAGCGCCGTGCAGCCCATGCCATGCAGGATGCGCGCCGTCGCCAGCCCGATCTTGCCGGTGCCCACGATGCCGACCGTCTTGCCGTGCAGCGTCCGACCCAGCAGCCCATCCAGCATGAAGTTTCCCTCGCGCACCCGGTTATAGGCGCGGTGGGTCTGCCGGTTGAGCGTCATGATCAGCGCGAGCGTGTGCTCAGCGACCGCCTCAGGCGAATACGCCGGTACGCGGGCGACGAAGAAACCCAGCTGCTCGGCGGCGGCCAGATCCACGTTGTTGAACCCGGCGCATCGCAGCACCACCGCGCGCACGCCCAACGCATGCAGAGCCTGCAGCACAGGCGCATCCAGGCGATCATTGACGAACACACAGACCGCATCGCAGTCCTGTGCCAGGGCCGCGGTATGGGCGTCCAGGGTGGCATCGAAGTAAATGAACTCGAAGCCATCTGCTGCGTGGCCTTGCTGGTTGCAGGCATCCAGCGAGCGGCGATCGTACGGGCGGGCACTGAAGACGGCGATTTTCATGCAGGACTTCCCTTCCCGGAACATGGGCGGACTGTAGCACCCGCGAATGCCGCGCCGCATTGCGTTGGGTCAATGCGCGAGCGGGGGTTGGACCCTGCCGATCAAGGGCCACCGCTGCGGTGGACCGGCCTCCCCCGGTGGCCTAGTATCTTTCCCTTGCGCGGCGTGATGGATGAAAGTGCGTGGGAAGCTTTGAACGATTCAACGGCCGCCGCAGTGGTTCCGGCAAAGAAGTCGCGATCCTGGCACATGGTTTTGGTACCGACCAGACCGCGTGGACCGCGCTGCGTCCGTGGTTCGACGAACGCTTCGATGTCATTTCCTTCGACTTGGCCGGCTGCGGTCCGCACGGTGCGGACACCTACGATTTCGAACGGCACGGCTCTGTTTTCGGCTACGCCGATGACCTGCTCGACATCATCGACGACCTGGGCATCCAGAACTGCACCTACATCAGCCACTCGATGAGCGGCATGATCGGTGCTGCCGCATCGGTCGCCCGGCCGGAGGTGTTCCAGCGCATGGTGATGATCGGCGCCTCGCCGCGTTATCTCGACGACGAGGGCTATACCGGTGGTTTCAAACCGGCAGACCTGGAAAACCTGTTTGAAAGCATGAGCGCGAATTACCAGGCGTGGGTCGCCGGTTTCGCGCCGATGGTGGTCGGTGTGGACAATTCCGAGGTCATCGCGGATTTCTCCAACGCGCTGTTCCGGATGCGCCCCGACATCGCACTCAACACCTCGCGCACCATTTTCACTTCGGACATGCGCGGCGTAGCCGCCCAGATCTCCACGCCGGTGCATCTGATCCAGACGGAGGTCGACGTCGCCGTGCCCGTGCAGGTGGGCGAATGGCTGGCACAGGCCATCAACGGCGCCACACTGGATGTGATCGCGGCATCGGGTCATCTGCCGCACATGACGGCAGCCGACGAAGTGCAGAAAATCCTCGAATACCGCCTCGGCAAGACAGTCGCGTGACCACCACCGACAGCGAGGCACTCGCCAGCCTGTGCCATTTCGCCCAACTCGCCTCAGGGGCGGATCTGGTGATGGCGGTGGAAGTTGAATCGAATGGACGTGCCGCCTGGACGGCCTCATCCCCCGCGCTACCGATAGCGAGCTTCAACCTGGCGCGAAGCGGGCTCTTCGAAGCACCCTGGAGTGGGCACGCCGTCGAGGCGAGCGCATTCCGCCTGCCGACCGCCATCGTGCACGCCTTGGGCGGCCCGGCACGGCAGCTGTTGTTCGTCCCGACGCCAACCCGTGATGCACCGCTGAGTGGTGTGCTGCTGCTGTGGCGCAGTCCACAACCGGCCGGATCCATGACCGTGCAGGTACCATTGCTGGCCAAAGGCGTAGCTCGGCTGCTGTCCGCACGGCGGGAGAGTGCGCGCGAGGTGATCGTGCAGAATCAGTTCATCGACCTGGTGGAGAGTGTTCCCGCCGGCATCGTGCTGATCGATGGCGATGGCATGGGCTCGGTGATCAACGAACACGCTGCCAGCCTGCTGGGCTGCGCGCCGGGCCGTCTCGGTGCCGGAGATCTGCTCAGCCCCATGCGCGCCCTGCGCGAGCGCTGCGACAACCACGCCGAGCTGGAACAGGCGTATGCCGCACAGGTGGGCAACGTCAACTTCGCCGCGAAGATCAACTGGACACTGGGCGAACGCACGTTTGAAGTGGATACCCACCCGGTGCGGGGAAACGGTGAGTACGGGCGTATCTGGTTGTTCACTGATGTCACCGCCGATCTGCTGATGGCCGCCGAGCTGCAGCGCCTCGCCTCATCGGATCCGTTGACCGGTGTGCCCAATCGCCGCCATTTCGAAGAACGTTCCGCCCAGATCATCGCCGCGCGTGAGGCGAGCGGACGTACCGTGGCAGTGCTGATGGTGGACGTGGATCATTTCAAGAAGATCAACGACACCCACGGCCATCCCGTGGGCGACCAGGTATTGAAGGTGGTCGCCAAGCGCTGCCGGGAAGCCCTGCGCGAGCGCGACCTGTTCGCGCGTTTTGGCGGCGAGGAGTTCATCGCCCTGCTGGCCGCACCTGCGATCGACGAAGTACCGGCGACCGCCGAACGGCTGCGCAGCGCCATTGCCTCGGCGCCGATCAATGTCGACGGCGTCCGCATCAATGTGACGGTGAGTGTGGGCGGCGCGCTGGGCGAAGCCCTGCCCGGTGGCGATCAGAGCCTACTGGAGGGACTGACCGCGCGCGCCGACGAGGCGCTGTATCGCGCCAAGACAGAGGGGCGGAACCGGGTCAGCATGGCCAGCTGAACCAAGCTGATCCGTTCACTTCCGGGCCCGGCGCCGTGGCTTGAAACCACGCCGGCCGGTCGCCATCACTGAGCTGCGCCCGCGGTTGGGCGCTCTCAGGAGAAATGCATGCCGCACCATGAAAAAGTCGCCCTCGCCGGCGTCATCGAGCACGTTTTTGCCCATCGCTTCACCTTCATTGCCGACGACCAGGCGTACCTGGCCGATCTGGGACCGAAGGGCGCGGAGGCCTTCACGCTGGAGGAAGGCTTGGCCATACGACTGGAAGGCGAACAACGGCCATCGGAAATCAAAGTGACCCGCATTGGCAAGAAAGGCGGACGCTTTGTCGAGGTCGAACACAAGAAGCCACATCACGGCCCGAAGCACCACCACCACCCGGATGGAAAGGCCGGTCCGCATGCTGCCTTGGCTGCAGTGGAAAAGGCGGGGTGGACGGTGGGCAGTGATCCGGATCGTAAGCCCAAGCACTTCGAGATCGTGGCTGAGCGCGGGGATGGCGTGTGGATGGAACTGCACGTTGATTTTGCCGGCACGATCTACAAGGAAAAGCGCGCGGATTCGGACAAGTGGGATCTGCCTGCCTGATGCGTAGCTAAGGTGATGAACGAAGGCTCCGGGCGACCGGGGCCTTTTTGCTGGGTGTCGCAGGACGCCTGCTCGGGTAGGCGCATTGCATCTTTCAGCCGGGCGAACGGGACTGGGATGCGCTGAGACTGTGGCGTCGAGCGGTGGCGGGTTCTGCCCCTATGGGGTGCTGGCCTAAGCGCCCTACTTCGCAGTTTTCCTCATGGACGCGGGGACTTGGCGCTGCGCACGATGGTGATGCTGGTGCCACGGGGCATCGGCCGGGATTGGCATCCTGATAGCAAGTCAACCAGTAGCTCTGTTCTGTCCTCCGGGGCACGGCGGAGAATGCACTGCATCGTCTACCGGTTACACGGCGGGCGGTGTGTGGGGATCCCTGATCCGCCGGTTATGGTTTGCTTGCCCGGTATGCCAACCCGCATCGCCTGCCACCCTGCGCTGCCGCGCGGGTGGCCTCACTGCGAGGTTGCCGCAATGCCTATCGACCATCCGCCGGGTTCACCGCGCATGACCGCCCTGCTGGGAGATCACATCCACACGTTGCCGCCTTACCTCGTAGATAGGCTGGAACGATGCTTGGCGCGTTGGGAGCAGGAGCAGCCTGCGCGCGTGCGAGCAACCCATCTGGCCTTGGTGCCGGATCTGCCCGCGAACCGGCCTGAGCGGTTTGATGCGCTTGAACGATCGGGCCACGTAGCCGTGCCCCTGCGGGTTCTGGAAGCGGTGGATGCGGTGCTGGAGATACTGCATGCCGAACACATTGCGCGGCGCGATGGGGATACGGCGTCGCTGCTGGGGGAGCATTTGGTGGAAGGCCTGTTGGTTGCAGGGAGGGAGATGATCAAGGGGCCCGCGCGTAGGGAGTTCAGTGGGCGGTGATGCGGATGGTGGCTGTTGCGAACCGAATCATCCTGGCTTCCGCGGACGCTTCACTCACGCTTTGGGAAAATGAAGCTACGAACGAATCGAACACCAGTCATGGTTTAACGACCGGTGATTGCGGGAGTTCGCCGTCTGCAGCTGCATTTGCAGAGCGCCTGAGATAGCCCAACTCACTGCATAAGGACATTGCCACATGCGAGCATTACATAATCCCCACGTGCTGATGGTTGCCTTCGTCGTAGCGGCATCACTCTCTTGGCCGCACAGTGCAGCAGCGCAGCCTGATCGAAGTCGCGAGATAGCCACCAGTGGCTGGGCGACCCAGGACGGCGGCACCCGCGGTGGTTCCAACGCAGCAGCGAGCGCTGTTTTTACCGTCAACAACGCGGCCACACTCCGAAGCGCACTCAAGGCCGAGGTGGGTGACACCGGGCGGATCATCCGCATCAACGGTGTGATCGACCTCAGCGAAGGGATGCCATACACCAGCTCGGCCGATATGAAGGCGCGGGCAAGGGTCGAGGTGCCGGCCAAGACCACGATTGTCGGCATCGCGTCTGATGCTGAGTTCCGAGAGGCCTATTTAATCATCAAGGCAGATGACGTCATCATCCGGAATCTCACGATCGAGAATCCATGGGACCCAGTGCCCGTTTGGGACCCCAATGACGGGAACGCAGGCAATTGGAACTCTGAGTTCGACGGCATCACGATAGATGGCGCCAAGAATGTGTGGGTGGACCACGTGACGTTCACAGACGGGCGTCGTACCGATGATCAGAATGGCAGTGAGAATGGGCGGCCCAAGCAGCACCACGATGGTGCACTGGACATAAAGAACGGCGCGAACTACGTGACCGTGTCCTACTCGGCGTTTCGCTTGCACGAAAAGAACAGCCTGATTGGCGCCAGCGACGCAGCGTCATCCAAAGATAGCGGCAAGCTCAAAGTCACCATCCACAACACGTTGTTCGAGAACATCGGTTCGCGCGGACCTCGGGTTCGATTCGGCCAGGTACACCTGTACAACAATTATCATGTCGGGAGCGCGAGTCACCCGGTGTATCCCTTCGCGTACGCGCATGGCGTTGGCAAAGAGTCAAAGATTCTCGCTGAAGCCAATGTGTACCAACTCGACGGCATAAGCAGCTGCGATAAGGTCGCGGTCAATTATGGCGGAACCGTCTACCGCGATGACGGATCGATGCTCAACGGAACCTCACTGGAGTGCAGCTGGAACCGCAATATCGGCTGGACTCCGCCTTACCCTTACTTGCCATTGAATGCCGGCGAGGTTGCTGCCGATGTGCTGGGGAAAGCCGGGGCGGGGAAGCTTTGAGGGCGATGCCCCCCTGGGTAAGCGGCGGCCATAGGCGGAACTTTCTCCTGATCTAATCCGGGGAGCGGTGATGCGGATGGTGCTTATTGGGAGCTGCCCCGGAACTCGGCAGGATGCCCTAACCTTCACGGGCGACAGGAAAGCACAATTCGTAAGGATGCAACGCGTCACTATCAACATACTTTCCGACACAACCATTGTCGGACAAGACAAAGTAGGTCCTGATGGGCCGTTCAAACACATCGTAAGCGATCGAACAAGAGCACACCATTTCAGCCCAAGTAATGTCCAACGGGAAAACAAACCTAAAGAATGATATAGATTCAAATTCATTCCATTGGTCCTGCCCGATGTACTCAACTATTGCGAAAGATTTCGCACCCATATCAGTGGACATCCGCTTGAACTCAGAAAACTCCTCCTCGGCAAAGATCGCTCCACCCAAGCGACTTTCCGCATCGCACCTGGTTGGTACTGCAAAACAATCCTGACCCAAAACAAATTTCTGATCAAGAAGCTCCGCCCAATCCGCCTTCAGCTGCGAAATATTAATCCAATACTTTCGCAGGTACTCCATATTCGGATCATCAAGAACATCAGACCCATAATTCTCAATAATACTTAAATGAAAGTCGATCATAACCTTACTCCCGAGCCTGCTTAGGCGCCTCGACTCTTATCTTGTAAACCTGCCCAGCCTTATTAATATCGATAGTCGCAACGCCGGTAGACTTGGATACATGGCTACCTATGATCGTACCATCGGGCCTCATTCGTCCACCTTGGACAGAGACAGTCACCGAACGACTACAACTATTCGATCAGGCTCGTATTGGTCGTTGACAAACACTCTGACACCTGTAGTCGACTTCTCTACCGGTAGAGATAGCAGCCTCACGTTGGTGACGTCACACACCGAAATCTCCAGACTCGGCGTTTCCACCGAACCTTCATACACGCACAATCCCGTGGCGCTACATTCCACTTCGTTAATCAATGTGACCTCACTAACACCATCCGACGCTGGCTTTGTCCCTATTGCGACACATGATGATGTCGCCGAGACAAGAGCAGATCCCATACTACACGGCAGCGATCCAGAGTCATGATCCATCACGAGGATCACCGCATTTGACACAGCAAGCACTACCGATTTCTTCATAACTCCACCTGGCATCTCCGAGCAAGCTAGTCGCGTCAAAACGCCCAACCCAAAAAAAAACAATACCCAACGCGCAGACGTGACGTTTGACCTACCGATCGCTAGGCGGGGACAGCAGTTGGCAAGTCCTCATCATCATGATCGACATAGTTCCCAACGCGCCCATATCAGTGCCTAAGAAATACATCCGGATTGGAGCTACATGTCGCGTGCGGCACCATCCCGGCACTTCAGACTCTCAACTTGACATGCCGCCCACGGCTCAAACGGTGATGGGCACTTGATCACTACGGCACGTATACCAAGACGATCTCATAGCGGTAGCCATCATCAACTTCATACACGTGCACCTGAAGCGCTAGATCGCTTCTCCCTTCTTCCTCCGTGTACAGATCGATTAGAACGTCCCAGAAATTCCCGTACCAAATGCAAACAGAAGAGTCCCAAGACTCCTCGGGCAGACTTTTAAGGTTTGCCCCATATGCTCGAACGCTCTCCTGCGCATCTTTCCATGTTTCCTGAGCTTGAAGGGTGACCTTCGGCAGAACTAGCTCTTCCTCTTTAACCGGAGCATCAACAATGGCCACCAATGTAGGCCGCCAGACAGTAGGCACAGGGACCTCAATTTCTCCGCTCTTACTTACAGCCCCGTCATTCATAGCTAATCCCTCGAATGCAATTCTTGCGGAACTTTATGCAAACCTCTTCCTGATCAAGCCCCGTTATCGGGCTGCTATCGGGATGATGCTTGATATAGCACTCCGCGAAAATAATATTGCCATTCGACGCCCTGCCGCCTTCGGCACGCCGACATTATCCGGTAGACGGCATAGAACAGAGCCTTGACTGAGGCGACGTTTTTCGCCCTGTTCGAAGCGACAACCCGGCCACTGGGGTGGCGGCACGTAGAGCACCCGATGAAATCCGCTGATGAGGTATTCAATCTCACGGACATCGTCACCCATGATTGCAGCGGTGGTTGCACTCAGTACTTCATCGCCCGTCATCGGCCTGGGTCTCCGAGGCATTGGTACTGGATCACCATCTGTCGGCTGCCACAATTGCCCAACCCGCGGTGAGAGAGACAAGTCATAGGGCCTTGCAGATTCGCGTTGCAGCCACAGCAAGCAACAGCGGGAATGGTTCTTTCAGGTCGGCGCTCATGGTCCAAGCGAAACTGTAGAGGTGGCCTTAGTTCGCTGCTTTTCGCGCGGCTGACAGAAAGGCGAACGTCGCCAAGAAGTGGATCACCGGGAACAGGGCCACGTAGATGTCGAACCCAGGGCCAAGGCGCAGACGATGGGGAACGAACCCCAAGCCAAAAGCGGCCAGACCGGAAAGAACGACGATGCCAGTAAGTGTGGTCCTGACTTGGACGCTGAACGCATCGAGGTACATGGCGAGGAACCACAATGCGCCGAACACGCCATACACGAGGATTTCTTGACCCTTCGTGTAAAGGAAAATCTGGGCGAGGTAGAGTGCCAGCGACACCAGCAAGGAAATGGAAGCCAACGCTTTCATGGCTGCTGGGCTCTCCGGGTAATCTCCTCTGCGCTCTGCGACCACACTCCCCTGGATTGGTTGTTCTTGGGATCGAAGGCGCGTTGCAGGAAGGAGTCGCCTTCCCCATACGTATCGATGTTCTGCGCGCCGTTCTGATCGGGCTGAACCATTCGCATGACAATTCCCCAGGTGGCAGCATGATCGCCAGTTGTAACATTGAGAACGGCGCTGGCGCCATCTTGTAGGGGCACCTGATACGACATCACGTTGTCCTGCCCCGTGAGCCTGCTGATCGCGTTGTTGGCGTTTACGTCGATCTTATTGCCCTGCAAGGTGGCATGCTGGTTCTGCATGGGCGTTGGGTTGTTGACCAACTGATTGTTCAGGCGTTGACCGTATGCGGCATCGCCACTTCCGGCAGCATCACTGAAGCGGTAAGCGTGATGAAAGATGGAATCAGTCGGACTGATGTTCGCGGGGAAACCTTCGGGCCTGGGGAAGTTCATAGTCGGAAGGTTTCCGCCAGTCGGCACTAACTGACAGGTGTTGCCGGCACACTTGATGTCGCGGCCATCAGGGTCCACGAACTTGTAAGGGTTGTTCGCCGCATAAGAGTAGCGATTGAAGCTTGCACCCGTATTGGGGTTGGCCTTCACCGGATCGGTCGATGCGTGAGCGGTAGCCGCTGCCAACGTCATCGACAGTACACTAAACGTCAAGATTACGCGCATCACGAACCTCCTTGGCTCTGTGTTTTCATGTTGTTGAAGTGCTGTAGGTAGCGCTGCCTTTCCGCCAGCCCCCATTGGCGCCACCGCAAGGCCTCGGCCTTTTCGTACCAAGCCAAATTTTGCTTACCGTAATCCAGATACTCGGCGCGTAGCTCCAACGGTATCTGTTCGGCCTTCGGATACTTGGCCCTGAAACGCTGTTCGATGAGCATGTAGTAGGCATCCCCACGGAAGGTCATAGCGTTGACATCCTTGGGATTGGCCGCAAGGATCAAGTCGCTTGCTGCCAACATGCGTTCGGCCTGCTTCCTCTCCCGGTAGTGGGGCAATAGGGAAGCGGTTGCGAACAGGGCCACCGTTTCCCGTTGCGAGAAAGGGAGTAGGAACGTGTCGTTGCGCGTCGCCTCGGACGGAATGCTCATGGCCTGTTCGTAGCCACTATCCGGATGGAACAAGGCGCTTGTGGCCTCAAAGTTCGTCCACTGGCCCTGTTCTTCATCGCCGTATTTGACGATCAAGTGATAAGGTGCCGTGGTCATGGTCAACGGCAACCCCAGCCGCTGGCCGATGACCAAGAAGGCGATCGGCCAAGATGCTAGCGGTTACTGCAATTGGTCGGCACGGATACGCATCATCCACAGTTGGCTGCAATTGAGCTAAGGCGCACAACGACTCGAGACAAAGCCCTTCTCTACCAACAGGTTCCGACCCGCCACAAACAAGAAGTCCCGACCAAGGCGTGGGCTTTTGTTGAATCTGGTGCCGGAAATAGGGATCGAACCTACGACCTACGCAATGCCAGCCACAAGCTACTGCCAAGAGGCTCGTTTGAATAAGAAAATGTGCCGAACAGAAGAATCAAACTTACTCATTCAATCGCTACGAAGGAGTATTCACTTGCTGGAAACTGCCAAGAAGTTGGAGCAGCCTCTTCTGGCATGGTCAAGAGAAGCGCTCCAGGCACGTCCGAAGACACGGCTGAGAAGGTCCGGCCATGGGCGAATTGCAAACGAATACCGGAATCAACGATCAGCCCTCCGCCTTGCCAACGAACAATCTCAGCCCGGACAACAACAAGGACTTCCGGAAACTGCAAATTTTCCCATTCGCACATTGATTCGACAGCGGCTCCGGCCAGCACTTCGACATTTATCGTTCCAAAATCGTCCCGTCCCTGAGCAACGGTACTAGAAGATGTCAATTCAAGGTACATATCAGGATCAAAAATCAAGATCACCTGCCAAGCCGATCTGGCTGTCTGCATCTTGGGGACTTTGCATGCAAGAAGCCGGCGCCCTCGGAGCAAAGCCGCCAACTTACCCAGCTCCACTCCTTGCAATTGCAGCGGCAAATAGTGCCCACCGTCGGGACGTTGTTCAATCGTAGTGTAGGGTTTCATGTGGCTTACCACCATTGGCAGGGATGTCGATGCTTTTTCCACCGGAGCTGTTCGTCTGGCGACCAAAAACGCCATTCTCCCCGATTTGTGCCCCCAGGGAGAGCACGGTCCCCTCGAACTGCAGGCCTTGTATCCCCGGCGAGCGTCCGTCTTGAGATCGTCTTCGTATTTCCCGGTGCCGCCGAACTCCGGCTTTAGGTTGCCGCTTGTATGCCGCGTGCCACTCTTATTTCCTCCTGCCAGAGGGCTGCTCTGATCACCAACCAGACCCGTTGGCATTGAATGCCGGCGAGGTTGCTGCCGATGTACCGCGGAAAGCCGGGGCGGGAAGCCTTGAGCTTGAGAGAAGCCTTGGGCTCCCAGGAAGTTCCGCGTCTGGCTGCGGCTAACCTGCGGGGCGATTAAGAGCGCCCACTGAGGATGCTTGGCTAACAGATCACGGAACGACCAAGCATTATCTTCCGCAGTCCAAGGAAGACTGGGCAAAAAAGACCGAATCGCCACGCTGAGCAAACATTTCCGGGACAAGTAGCGGATCATGCCTAGAAAGATCGTATGGACAGAACACGTCCGTACAATATCCATCCTTATGCTCTAAAAATACTTTGACCGCATCGAATCCGACGCCATCACTCTGCGGCAGCCAAATGTTTGAAGCCACACCACATGCAATGGCGCAATCAGCCCGCTCTTGCAAAGCCGAATACAGCAGGCTCAGTCGATCCACCGCGCCGCCCCCATCCATCTGGACACCCATGTGAACCACATTTCCAGAGGACGTGAGGTAGCCGCCAAATGGGTGAAATTCCCCATGCTCGACAAGCATCTTTCTAGCGAACTCCAGCAAATTGCCGAGCAATCCTTCAACCTCTTCTTTGGGCGTCATCTTTTTGGTCCTAGGTCATCTCGGCGAACAACTGTCGACTGCCGCTCTACTGTAGAGCTTGTTGCACCAAAGGTAGTACGAGCCCTCGCTAAAGCCATGCTGGCGGCAAAGGGCCTTGATGGGCATGCCGGCCTCAGCTTCGCGTAGGAAGCCGATGATCTGCTCTGCGGGCCTTTCAACAGACGAATGTCTGGTCAAAGCGCTTCTTCACGTCCAATCTCCTTGTCATTGAGGATTGGACTCCAAACCGCTCCGCTACTCAATCTCGGGGGGACGTCGCAGCTGGGACGAAGACAATCACCGAACGACTACAACTATTCGATCAGGCTCGTATTGGTCGTTGACAAACACTCTGACACCTGTAGTCGACTTCTCTACCGGTAGAGATAGCAGCCTCACGTTGGTGACGTCACACACCGAAATCTCCAGACTCGGCGTTTCCACCGAACCTTCATACACGCACAATCCCGTGGCGCTACATTCCACTTCGTTAATCAATGTGACCTCACTAACACCATCCGACGCTGGCTTTGTCCCTATTGCGACACATGATGATGTCGCCGAGACAAGAGCAGATCCCATACTACACGGCAGCGATCCAGAGTCATGATCCATCACGAGGATCAGCGCATTTGAGACAGCAAGCACGACCGATTTCTTCATATTTCCACCTGGCATCTCCGAGCAACCTAGTCGCATCAAAACGTCCCCAAAAAAAGCAATACCCGACGCGCAGACGTGACGTTTGAGCTACCGACCGCTAGGCAGGGAGAGCAGCTCGTATGCCCTCATCATCGTGATGGACATAGTTCCCAACGCGCCCATATCAGTGCCTAAGAAATACATCCGGATTGGAGCAACATGTCGCGTGCGGCACCATCCCGGCACTTCAGACTCTCAACTTGACATGCCGCCCACGGCTCAAACGGTGATGGGCACTTGATCACTACGGCACGTATACCAAGACGATCTCATAGCGGTAGCCATCATCAACTTCATACACGTGCACCTGAAGCACTATATCGCTTCTCCCTTCTTCCTCCGTGTACAGATCGATTAGAACGTCCCAGAAATCCCCGTACCAAATGCAAACAGAAGAGTCCCAAGACTCCTCGGGCAGACTTTTAAGGTTTGCCCCATATGCTCGAACGCTCTGCTGCGCATCTTTCCATGTTTCCTGAGCTTGAAGCGTGACTTTCGGCAGAAGTAGCTCTTCCTCTTTAACCAAAGCATCAACAATGGCCACCAACGTAGGCCGCCAGACGGTAGGCACAGGCACTTCGACTTCTCCGCCCTTACTTTCAGCCCCATCAATCATAGCTAATCCCTCGAATGCAATTCTTGCGGAACTCCATGCAAACCTCTTCATGGTCAAGCCCCGCTATCGGGCTGCTATCGGGATGATGCTTGATATAGCACTCCGCGACAATAATATTGCCATTCGACGCCCTGCCGCCTCTGGCACGTCGACATTATCAGATAGACGGCATAGAACAGAGCCTTGACGGAGGCGACGGGTTCTTTCGATTTTTGCCTAGAGCTCGGAATGGCACCTATGATCAGCTATCTGGCCCCACGTCAGATGACCTTCCCTTTCGATACATCCGGCTGTTCCGCGGCCGGCCCAACGAAATCAATGAGCGCTTCGATGTCCAAACCTCGGCGATTGGGCTCGTCGTCAGATCCTAAGCCTACCTCTAAAAGCTCTTGCAATAGAGCATCAATCAGCAACTCGCGCTCACTGTCAATGAGGCAGCTCACTCCCCCTTTCGGCAAGGAAAAATGGCGCTTCGCCGCAATCGCAACCAACTCCGAATATTGCTGAGATGAGATAGATCTCTTCAATTTACTTAACCTCCGGGTCTCTCAACCCATGGCTATTTCTCGGAATGAATCACTCCAGGTTTCGGAGGTCGGCTGGTTCAACTCAGGAGGCCACCGCGAGGGCTTGATTGGCTAGTTGCCGATTGTAGTTCGCCTCACCCACGGCAGATGGACTTTAGACGGTGGGTTCCAGCCGCCGCTGATGATTGAAACATGCTGCCCATTCCAGTCTGGACAACGACAAAGCTGGATGTGGGTCACCGTTTGCGCGCTCGCAGAGATCCGCGCATCTCCCCTTGCGTTGGCGTCCGTGCCTATCCGGAACCTACGTCATCAAGGGCCAACGTGCTACTACCAACCAAGCGTACTGGGGATACTAGGCGAACTTGGATCAGTGAGGCCATGGAACACCTTCATGTAAGTTGAGATGAAGCCAAGTGATCAGGACCAACACAACCCGTGCGCACGGCAACAGCCATCCCCAACTCGCCCCAATGAAGCCCAACAGCAATCCGTCCGCCACGAACCTCTCACCAATCAAAGATTTCCAACAGCCGCACAAACAAAGCGCCGACCAAGGCCGCGGCTTCTCGCCATATCTGGTGCCGGCATAGGGATCAAGCTTACGATGTACACCATCACATCCCCAACCTGAAAAGACAACATACCTAGGGATACGTGTATTCCGGAAAGACAGTCTTGATCGCTTCCGATACTGCTGAAATATCGAGCCCCGCATCGAGTGCTTCCAGGACCAAGTATTCACCCGTGTACGAATCAAGCCCACCGGACTGGGCCAATGCACTCCAAACTAGCCGATCAACCGAATCCGAGAGCGGCTGATCATTGAGCCGTGTGGAAAAAAAATCTAACCACTTCTTGTACTCGACACCATCGCCTACCGCCCAGAAATGTCGAGCGGCCTCGATGGCAGACTGCCGTTCTCAGTCGAGTCGGTTGCCCAGCCGATCACACAGCGCGACGGCCATCATCGCACTGGCGCGACGATCCTGTCCGAGCCCAGCAGCATCCAATGCATCATCTAGAGCATCGATCAGCTGACGTCGCTGATCATAAGAGGTGTCCTTGAAATTCATCAATCAATCCTAGAACGGGCGTGCTCTTACAGGAAGTACCGCACGGACACCTTGGTCGTTGGCGACCGCAGCGCAGCTGACACAGGGCTCTATGACCTGCCCGGCATTCGAACCTACGGTAGGCGCTGTCGCCATGGTGACGGCGTCCATATCTCCGACGGAGTGTAGCGCGATGCTCACCTGAGTTACTTCTCCGCAACTGCCTCGGAAAGCAAATCGAGACCTTGCCGCGACCCCATCCAGCGATTTTTGGATAGCAGCTTTCGTTGCCCCGCCCGGATCACCAAGCAGCGTGGCAGCAGCGAGAACACCAATGGACGTGCTTCGACAGTTCCTGCCCAAGGGCGTATATCTGAAGGGCGCAAGCCAAGAATATCTCAACTACGTAGCGATGCTTATGAGCACTCCGACACGTAAGACGTTTGGCTGGAAGACACACGCCGAACTGATGGACAAAAAAATCACTGAAGTCAGATCACGTGTTGCCGTCGCTACTAGAGACCACTCTCTTCACCTCGTTCACGGACGGGCAACAACCCAAACCGTCGATCTCACATGATTCAGCGGATATGTTGATCACACCACCTGATTGCATCTCAATCTTCAAAGACACCACGTCCGCGCCATCGCTATCCATCCATGAATCCTCATTGATCGAACTGCTCGGCCCCCAATGCTCCTGCCTATCTGCATATATCTCGCGGAGCCCTCTAAATCGAACTAACCGCTCTGAAGAGTACTCATCCAGAACGCGGAGCTCTGCCACCCCGCCAACCCAATCAACACTGATATCCAACAGCGTCCAATCGTGCATTTTGCGCCTCACTTTGTCTCAAGAGGAAGATGCACCTCGGGCGACTCCGGCGCAACACTCTTACCATTGCTATCCAGACGCTGGAAGTCAACTGTAATGTTCTTCGTGCAGCGAGATGGTACAGGCGGGAAACGCCATTTCGCTACAGCGGTCAGGACAGCACTTTCATAAGCAGCACTATCGACCTTCCTCCGATGGAGTTCTTTGAACTGAGAGCGCGCCATGACCGGATTCGTTACCCTGCCATCTTCTTCAACGACGAGTGTGGCCACGATAGAGCCGCACACCTGCGAATCCGCCGCCGCAGGCACGATGGGGGCAACGGCTTCCACAGGACTGTTTCCGACGCCGCACGGAGGCGGGAGCTCGTCGTCGACCCAACATGAAACACTGGATAAAGCCAATGCAATCATCAGAATGCGATTCACTCAACCCCCTTGATCGATAGTAGGGGAGCAGACTTTAACTGTACTGTTCGTATCGCTGTAGCTTTTCCGATCGGGCTCACCCGCTTCACGTGCAGCCGGGCTCTCTAATCTCGTCGCCGCGCCTCCTCTAGGAAATCTCTCGAAGATCCACACATGCCTCCTCGACGGCACTCAGGAACTCCAGCACCGGAAACTTCATGTTGACATCATCGGCTAGAAGCCTTGCCTCATGAAAAAATTCTATTTCCAGCGTTCCATCAGCGCTCTCCCTGTCAATACGACAAAGGATTTGAGAGTCGTACGATATCTCCACCGCCAGCGAATCAAAATTCGTCGGGCTCACAAAATCTGTTGAGAAGCTCCCCATCACTACACCCGTTTTTTTGACCCACGAAAGAGTTGAGTGCTCGATCCGCCTCAAGACGCAGACCTCTACCGTTCGCCCCCAGTAATCGAATCGACTGCGGCCGAAGGCTCTCTTGACAGTTTCCGGAATTTTCGGGATTTCTTCAAGCAGCCGCCCAGCCGCTTCTTTCTTCTCGAGTGTGCAACTAATTGCCTTGGACTTCGCTGGGGCGGGCAATCCCGAATGAACGTACTCAGCAACTGTTTGGCGAGCCTGATCACTCGCTTGATCCAAGCTCAGGTGTTCAACCCAGCCCAACCTACGACGCTTGCTGTACACCCAGGCCATGATCCAAGCCATATACCAGGAAGGCTACCCAAGGAGAATCAAGCCGCGAATCTGAGCGTCTCCGAGCTCCCAAGGGCGACCAAGTGGCTCTGACGTAAAAATGATGCGCTTCGTGAGAGCACATGACATTGAGCGAATTGCATGGGTGGCGATGGCGCCGACGTAGGAGAGGAGGCGAGGCGGTGTTTGGATGCGGATCCTGCTTACCGAAATTAAATTTCTCTAGACCCAGGACTCTGGTCACTGAGCCACAGGCACTAATGAGAAGAAAACTATGCTGTCCGACCCGGGGTATTTGGATATGTAATTCCTCGCAATATCGACGCTACGTTCAATGTACTCGCTCATCTGCTCACCATCGTTCCTGTTGCAATACCAATTGTCGTAAGTCGTTTCAAGGCGACCGTTTTCCCGCTTGTACACATCACCACCGGCGACCGCGATCCTCTCACAACTCAACCTCTCCACTGCGTCCAGCGCTCCAACCCTGTCAAGCGCCCAGTTACGAACGCCCAGCATTTCCAGAAATTCGCCTTCGCGCAGCATCGAATCTATCTGTTCTGACCATACATACTGAACCACGTTCATAACTCGCTTTTTGGCTTAATGAAAGTATCGACCCCGGGCTCCCCTACGAAGATCAGAAACTGAAGGACCATCTCCTCCAGATTTAACACGCCTCCGCAAGCAATGTAGCGCCGCCCTGAAATCTCCGACTGGACCCAGTCTGCTTCTGACCGATCAAGGCGATTGCGCGGCAGCAGAAGTTCGCTGAACTCCGTATCGGCCAAGTCGACGGTAAGAATCCACCCTGGGTTGTCCAGGGTATCTATATTGATACCGTAGGAGTGCTCCCAATCTTCATCGCAGTGCCGCGCATACCATTTTTGCAACAACGAGATAGCAGTATCCATAATTGATCTCACTTTAGCTTCGGCAGCTCTTCTGGCAGTGCCGGACGTACACCCTTCTGACCTATCTATTTTACGTGAGCTGTAGCAACCGCAGATCCACCACTTGGTTGGCTCGGGCCTTCCTGGTTACATTGACAGGCTTCACCTTTTGGAAATCAGATGGAATATCCTAATTCCGCTCGTACGTTGCGGCATTGCCAGCGAACCGACACCTTATCTTTTCCTTCGTCATCCAGCCTATAGCTGCACCCTTAGTAAAATAGCGTAAGGAACAGGCCGCGACCAGACTCTCAGTCGGCCCATCAATCAAAACGAGGGAATAAAGCCTCAACCCGGACTCACCAGCTCACCCTCAACCCCATGGGAGCCTCCTCGTCAGCCGATATGGTGATAGTGATAGAGCACATTTCGAAAGTCACGGCATGTACCAACTCAGAAGTAAGATGGCACAACTCGCTTGTCTCGCTGAAAGCGCGAAAGGACTTTCTGCTTAGTAGACAAGGCTCGCAATCCATACCAACCAAATCGGATAACCCAGCTGTGCGCGGCTTATTGTGCGGTGGGTACGGCCCTTCCAAGAACCTTCTTATCCGATCCGGCTCATGCACCAATCCCACACCAAACGTCTCGATGCCATCCAGCTCCAAAGATTCCGCCGCGATAAGAAATGGCATCTTGCAATCGACGTAAACGTGGTTACATCTAACCGAATGCGCGTCTGCTGGAATTAGCTCAAACGCGCCAAACTCCATGACGTCCCAACGAATGGAACATATCTCCTCTAGAAATCCAAGCATGCCGGCATCTCTCATATAATGTACGTGACCGTCGTTTCGCCTGCAGTCTGCACCACATCCAGCCCCATCACCAGAACAAGGCAGATCCGTGTCCCGATAACAATCTGGCTTTAAAGACGTATTTCGGATCCCCTCAACAAGGACTAGGTAAGCCGCAGGGGCGTGCGAGCAGATCGACAGGTTCGACAATCCCGGCCTGCCACTGCCCGGGAGGGCCATCCTGCCATCCACCGACCATGGGTGCCGCTACGCGGCAACACCCGCACAAACAAAAGGCCCCGACCAAGGCCAGGACTTTTCGTACAATTGGTTCCGGAAATAGGAATCGAACCTACGAACACTCCCCCTATGGCGAGGAGATCAAAACGTTATCGTGTGTATCAAAGAAGACTCGCGCGCAGTCTTGCGAGAATACGAAATACTCAAAAAAGTGCATTTCGCTGAGCAAAGTCGCAACCTCCGAACCATGCTCAATTCTCAACACCGGCCACGGCGGCGGCTCATCATCGGTGATGGCAAGAAATATGGGGTCTCCCATGTCAGCCAGAAACACCGCAATCTGCTCCGTCCAATCATTGCCTGATGTGCTGTAGCGAACGAACCGGGACGTCGCCAAAGACTCCCACCAATAGTGCCTGGTTGAATCGATCCCATGTATTTCGACCAGCCTTCGAAGCAGCAGATCCGCATCAGACGCTACTGAAACACTGCCATACCCAAGAGAGCAGATTTGTTTAGATGCCGCCACAGCACCACTATCTTTCGTGCTCATTGATCTTTCCTATCCGGCCTTGATGGATGGCGTTCTCCGGAATATGGGATATTTTCCACGCTGTGCATCCAACGCTTCGCATAACCCGGCTGTTGAAATATGGCAACCTCGTCCAGAAACCTTATCTCGTAGTGCATCGAGTGATGGAGATGAAAAATCTCCCGATGGAACATCCAAGAAGGATAGTTCCCAGACGTCTTCCGGGCTGAAGTGTCGCCTAAGGACCTCACTGACTATCTTTCCAGTTATGGGGAATCCCCAGTCTTCAGCATTCATACTGCTCAACCTTCATTGAGTGGCCGGGCCTTCGCCCGAGATGGCGTCCCACCAGTACCGTTGGACTCGTAGGGGTGCTCATGAGGGTTTGTATGGCTTCCCGGTCTCCCGTGGTCAGTGAAGTCGATGGTCTTGACAGGTCGACCCTGCCCATCAAACTCTTTCGCAGCTTTCCTTTGACAGGCAAAGAGGCCCGTCAGCGGCAGAATTCAAGACTACATCGTATCGGTTTTCCGTCGCGCGGTCAGTCACAGAAACGCTGAAGTCCTTAGAGTCCGCACGCCGAAGCTGGGTTGCACAGGCCGGTATCAACATGCACAACAAGGCAGCCACCAATAACTTTTTCATCGAGCCTGATCCATGATGTGGTCCGATTGATAAGGCGCTGCTCACTGGGCAACGTCTTGAAGATATTTTGCTGCTGAGGGGTTTCAAACTTGTATGCCGTGTCTCCATTGAAGAACTGGTCCTGCCGATCATCCCGACTGACTGCATCTAAACGTTCAAACAAACGTCACTATCATTTGGGGAATCACGCCAGGAAGCTTTGTAATTACCTACATCACCTTTGATCAACGTCATCTCTTGGAACATAACCTTCAAACTCCCAGTCCATCACTTCAGCCAACCTATGGGCCACCTCATCCCAACTGCCATGCGGCACGGCGGCGCAAACAAGCTCAACTGCTCGTTTAACTGCCTCACAGCTGACATCACTTACAACAAGAAGCTTTGGAAGGATTTGACCTTCTTCGACCATGCGCTCCAGCCACTCGCGGTTACATGCAGTAAAACCAAAAAATTCCGCACCCTTGGCGTCATCTGGACCGATAGATGCCTGAAAGTAGCAACCAAATAAACCAGTTTGACGATACTTATCATATGAAGCATCCCAATCAGCCGAATCGATCCCCATCAACTTTGCTTGAGTCATTTTATTTTCTCGACATCGAGATGCATTGTTGGTCCACCTACCTCCAGGTATGGAGCGATATTCAAAATTGGCCTGAACACCGGTAGAAGCGTGAGCACTGTTGGGTTTGTCTGATGGGAAACGGCATTGGCGCAAACCATCTCGACTAATGAGCGCATTCCCAGAACTAGACTGGCTCGCACCCGATCCAACCCATGCTCGACCCATAACATCAGCTTGCTCAGAAGTCGCATTACCAATCCCGAAATTTCCTTTTCCACGAGCGGCATCGCGAAGCATGCCACTCATCTCAGCCACCCCCTTAGCCCCACCCACCCTCGCCTCTGCCGAAACCATTGCCCTTCCACCGGCGCCAGCACCGATGCCAGCCGACATCGCAATTGCGGTATACAAGACAACATCTTCCGCGCTGTGCGGCTGACTTAGTTCAGTTGCATGATCTAGACCCCCAATCATGGACACGGGGTTAAGCTATATTTTCAAGCTCGAACTGATCCGGGCTGACGTAGCCCAAGGTCGAGTGCAGGCGTGATCGATTGTAGTAGACCTCGATGTAGTCAAACACCTCGGCTTTGGCTTGCTCGCGTGTGGCGAAGCGCTCGCCGTGGATGGCCTCAACTTTCAGGCTGTGGTTCCAGCTCTCCATCGCGGCGTTGTCATAGCAGTTGCCCTTGGCGCTCATGCTGGGCACCAAGCCGTAGGTCTCCAGCAAGCTCCGATGCTCTTTCGAGCAGTACTGCGAGCCGCGGTCGCTATGTACGATCACACCACGTGGGAACTTGCGCCGGAAAAGAGCCATCAGCAGGGCGTCGCACACCAGCGTCGCGGTCATGCGACTGTCCATCGCCCAACCTACGACTTTGCGGGAGTAAAGGTCCAGCACCACAGCCAAGTACATCCAGCCCTCGTCGGTCTGAATATAGGTGATGTCGCTGACCCAGGCCTGGTTTGGCCGCTCGGTGCGGAAGTTCTGATTGAGCAGGTTTTCAGCCACCGGAAGATTGTGCCGAGAGTTGGTCGTTGCCTTGTATCGACGTGCTGCCTTGGCGCGCAGACCTTGCCGGTGCAGACTTTCGGCGACCTGACGGCGCCCTCGGCGGAGCCTTCGACTCAACCGCTGCGCGCCTTCACGGCGTCTGGCTGTCACGAATGCATCCTGCACTTGGACATCCAGTTCTGACTGCCGCTGTGCTCTGGCCGAGGGCTTGCGGCGATGCCATGCGTGGAAGCCGGTTCGGGAAATCGCAAGCACACGACACATCAGAGCTACCGGGTGCTCACCAACGTGCTCAGCGATCACGGCGCACTTCACTTGGAACCCTTGGCGAAGTGCGCCGCCACTTTTTTTAGGAAGTCGTTCTCTTCGGACAACCGCGCCACTTCGCGCTTGAGCTTGGCCAGGTCCGCCTGGGCCGTGCGTTGCTCCTCGCTGAGCGAATCCCTCTCCTGCTTCTTGGTCGTCTTCTTGATCATCTGGGCACCTTCAAGTTGTGATATCAAATCACTTAACCGGGTGTCCATGAAACAGGGGCTGGATCACCCTACGTGACCTGCACGGGCCAAGCCGGGTGCACGCCAAACGGCGGGTATGGGAGCCAGCAGGGGTTGCCTTCGTGCACGGAGAGCAACGTGGGCCAAGCCACTTCCTACCGTTGGTATCGGCAACTCTACAACCCAGCACGAGTGGACTACCAGGACTTCAGTCTGAGGTGCAGTGGCCCTCCGAGATGACCGCGCTTCCCCTTATCCGCGTGGTCGAACGCCTATTTACTCAGTCGCTCGGTTATACGGAGCAGCTGTAGTATGCGAGGCGGGTCACTGAACCTGCTGGGCTTGACTGATAGCCTGCTTTCTCCCCGCGTATCGCATGGCGCTGGGATCAACCTACAGGGACACGGAGACCCTTATGAAATGGAAGCTTCTCGGTTGTTCATTCTTGTTTTGCCTGTCGACGAACGCTTGGGCACAGGTGCCCGATCCGGACTCCGAACTAGGCGAGGAGATGCAAACGTTGGTGAAGACTTATGTGACCGAGCATCCTGAAGTAGCCATCGACGACGTGATCACCCGACTCGCAGTTCAGACCGAAATACTGCAGCCGATGGAGGACCTTGAACAGGAATTTGCAGGAAGATTCACCGCAATATCTATTCAGCAGGAGCCGGATCAACACATCCTTCTCGAACTGAAGGGCTCAGAGCCCGTGAACAGCAGGGTTCTAAAAACAGCCAGCGGCACCACCCGCGTCGTTATTGAGACCGGCCGCAAGCATAACGAAGAAGAGTTTTACGCCATTGTAGACAAGCATCGAGACCTACTGTATAGCGCAATACCCGGCATCGTGGGCACGATGGGGCTGCCCGGTGAAGACCTGCTTGTGATCCACATTACGGGTGATGAGGCAAAGACTGAGGAACTCAAGACGACCCTTAAAAAACTTGAACGCGTCTTAGGCATTTCTCTCTCCCTCAGGCCTAACATGTCCAGGTCGTTGAACATGGAGTACATCAACGGCGGCGCGGTGCTTCAGAACAACAACTCTTTTTGCACCTCAGGATTTCCCGTCAAGCATACCGCGACGGGTCGGAAAGGAATTACGACCGCTGCCCATTGCCCTGACGATCTGATTTACGGCAACTACGGCTACCCCACCAAGTTCTCCACGCCGCTGACCTACGTCGATGGCATCAACGATGCCAGTCATGACGTTCAATGGCATACGGTCGGCGCCCATACACCACTTAGGAGCGTGTATGCAACCTCAACCTCGGACTACAACAAGCGCTCGATCATGTACATGTGGACAGGTGCACAAGTGGGGCAAGAACTCTGTTTCCGAGGCGTCCGAACGGGGTGGAGTTGCGGCAAGGTAGTCAGCATCGGGTGGGATCCTGGCATCTCGTGCGGACCCGGCCAGGCTCTTCCGTGTGCGAACACTTGGATACGCGTCCAGGGTCCAGCGCTCGCATGCGCGCCGGGAGACAGCGGTGCCGCAGTAGTCCGAGGGAACAACGGACATGGCATCGTTTCCAAGGCGGATTCCAACGGCGTCCTCGCGGGCGAATGCGACGGCATTACCATAATGCCTTGGGGCGCGATCAAAGAGCTTGGCCTCACGTCAGGCTGAACACTTGCACAGCATGGGGGTGGCTGAGTCGGCGCCCCTTCTGCGGAACGTTGATCAACCACACGCCTCGCAGAGCAGCTTGACGGTTGCGTCCATTTCTGACGAGAGCTGCATCGGGCAGCCCGGGTGTGCGCCCAACGGCTGGCCTGCGTGCTGAAAGGGCTGCCTCCGTGCACGGAGAGCAACGTGGGCCAAGCCATCGCCCACCGTTGGTATCGGCAGTTCTACAAGCCCAGCCGGGTGGACTACCACGAGTTCTGATCCAGCCCCTGTTTCATGGACACCCGGTTAAGTGATTTGATATCACAACTTGAAGGTGCCCAGATGATCAAGAAGACGACCAAGAAGAGTGCTCAGAAGCCCGCGCCGCCGACGACCCGTAAACGCTATGGCGAGGAGTTCAAGGTGCAGGCGCTGGAGCGTGCTCGGCGCGATGGTGTAGCCCAGGCTGCGCAGGACCTCGGCCTGCAGGCTCAGCAGCTCTACACGTGGCGAGCCCGCGCACAGGAGAGGGATTCGCTCAGCGAGGAGCAACGCACGGCCCAGGCGGACCTGGCCAAGCTCAAGCGCGAAGTGGCGCGGTTGTCCGAAGAGAACGACTTCCTAAAAAAAGTGGCGGCGCACTTCGCCAAGGGTTCCAAGTGAAGTGCGCCGTGATCGCTGAGCACGTTGGTGAGCACCCGGTATCTCTGATGTGTCGTGTGCTTGCGATTTCCCGAACCGGCTTCCACGCATGGCATCGCCGCAAGCCCTCGGCCAGAGCACAGCGGCAGTCAGAACTGGATGTCCAAGTGCAGGATGCATTCGTGACAGCCAGACGCCGTGAAGGCGCGCAGCGGTTGAGTCGAAGGCTCCGCCGAGGGCGCCGTCAGGTCGCCGAAAGTCTGCACCGGCAAGGTCTGCGCGCCAAGGCAGCACGTCGATACAAGGCAACGACCAACTCTCGGCACAATCTTCCGTTGGCTGAAAACCTGCTCAATCAGAACTTCCGCACCGAGCGGCCAAACCAGGCCTGGGTCAGCGACATCACCTATATTCAGACCGACGAGGGCTGGATGTACTTGGCTGTGGTGCTGGACCTTTACTCCCGCAAAGTCGTAGGTTGGGCGATGGACAGTCGCATGACCGCGACGCTGGTGTGCGACGCCCTGCTGATGGCTCTTTTCCGGCGCAAGTTCCCACGTGGTGTGATCGTACATAGCGACCGCGGCTCGCAGTACTGCTCGAAAGAGCATCGGAGCTTGCTGGAGACCTACGGCTTGGTGCCCAGCATGAGCGCCAAGGGCAACTGCTATGACAACGCCGCGATGGAGAGCTGGAACCACAGCCTGAAAGTTGAGGCCATCCACGGCGAGCGCTTCGCCACACGCGAGCAAGCCAAAGCCGAGGTGTTTGACTACATCGAGGTCTACTACAATCGATCACGCCTGCACTCGACCTTGGGCTACGTCAGCCCGGATCAGTTCGAGCTTGAAAATATAGCTTAACCCCGTGTCCATGATTGGGGGTCTAGATCACAGATTTGTTTAGATGCCGCCACAGCACCACTATCTTTCGTGCTCATTGATCTTTCCTATCCGGCCTTGATGGATGGCGTTCTCCGGAATATGGGATATTTTCCACGCTGTGCACCCGTCGCCTCTCTTTCCCGCAGACTGCCAGCTTAAATGCTGGGTGTCATGGTGAGGCCCAGGACTGGGATGTGGTCCATCGTATCCAATCTTCGCCCCACCCTCCCCCTTGAACTCCACAGCTTTACCGGTCTTCTCATCAACCTTTGAGAAGGCAACCTTGATGGGGTCATTCATCCCAGCGCTCTCAAACGCACCACGTCTCGCGGAGTCGAGCCTGTCTCCCGCTTTTTCTGCCGTACGTGCACCTTCAACAGCCCTCTCAAGTCCTCTAGCTGCCTTGATCGCTGTACCTGCGCCATCGGGCACGAAGGGTACAGCCGTAGCCGTTGCATCAATGGCTACGCCAACTGAGTCGAAAATGCCCGCGCCTTTTGCGCTAAGGGCCAACGAAGCCAGACCAGACCTTGGTGGCGGTCTCGACAGGTGCTCGCGTCAAGCGGACCTGCAGTTACCGGCCAGCGGCCGGCACTACCACCAAGCGAGCCGCAAACAAAAAGCCCCGACCAAGGCCGGGGCTTTTCGTAGAACTGGTGCCGGAAATAGGAATCGAACCTACGACCTACGCATTACGAATGCGCCGCTCTACCAACTGAGCTATTCCGGCTGAGCTGGCAATTCTAAAGCGTGTCCGGAAAGCGGTCAATGCGCGCGTGCTCATCCTGCCCAATCCGCAAGATGGCCCCAAAGCCAATCCCGACAAGGGCCTGACACCCCTGTAGTACCCTGCCCTCCCCTGTACTCCCCTCACATGGCCGTGAAAAATCCACTCTGGTTCTGGGGCGCTTTCCTACTGTTCTTCGCGCTGATGTTCGCCATCGGCTTGCCGGTGATGATGTATGCGCAGGCCAGCTACCCCGTCCCGCTGGAAAGCCGCTCTCCGCCCGGGTGGGCGATGACACTCCTGGTGGCGTCCCTCAGCCTGTGGCTGGTCCTGCTCTACGTCTATGTGGACACGCTGGTGCTCGCCGGGGTGCGCGCTGTGCGCCGGATGCGCGACATCCTGGCCTACGGTGAGCCCCGCAACGCACGCATCGAGCAGGTGGTTTCCTTGCCCGGCACCGTCGACGGCTTCCCGCAGCTGCGGTTGCGCCTGGCATTCGAGAATCTGTCCGGCACGCCCATTACCGATGAGCTCGTGCTGGTGGACAGTAAGCCGATGCAGCAGCGCTACGAGGTCGGCCGCACGTTGCCTGCCCGGCTCAGCCGCTCGCCCGGCGCCTATCCCAATATGTCGCTGGAAGGTGGCGCGCCGGAGATCAACCACGGCACATTGTGGCTGCGCGCGGCGATCGGCGTGTTCTTCATGGCACTGGTCGCGAGCGCGTACGGCGTGGCGTGGCACCTGCAGAACGACGGCTTGGGCTGGACATTTTTCAGCTTGGGGCATCCGCTGCTGATCAGTCCGCTGGTGCTGTGCGCGTTCGTTGTCGGCGTACGTTTGTTGTTGCGTCGGCTGCAGGCCGATGCGGCCGGCAACGCATTGAAGTATCGGGGCGTGGGTACGGTGGCAAGCATCGCGGAGGTGCGGCAGACCGGCGCGTTCTTCAATGAGCAGCCGCAGGTGGAGTTCCAGCTGGGTTTCACTGATGTGGCGGGTCGAGCGCAACGCGCGGTGATTCGACGCTATGTGCCGTTGATTGGCCTGGCCAGGATTCCGCGGGAGACGATGGATATCCTTTACGACCCCGAGGATCCGCAGCGTGTGCAGGCGGTGGGGTGGTGAATCGGTGGGCGGCGGCGGGGTTTTAGCGGTCAGGATCCGGCTCGCCGCGCATGGCTTGGCGATGCAAGGGTGCGGGGCCTTCGCCTATAGGGAGCAACATCGTTTGTAGATTGCATCGGCTTGATCGGCTGCCTTCCGCTGCTGCTCCGGGGCCAGTGCCCGCCGTTCGCGCGCCAGCGTGGTTTCGTCGATGTACCGCGGATCGAGGCGGCTGAGGACTTGGCGATAAGCGTGCACGGCGACTGGATCGCGGGCGACGTTGAAGCCGTTGTCGTAAACACTCGCCAGTGCAGAAAGTGCGTCGACGTTGCCGCCGTCGGCGAGGGAGTGCAGATAGCGGAGCGAGGTCTCCCTCCACGCCTGCAGTTCATCATCGCGCCCGGTCAAGGTCGATGCGGGCCCGATCACCGCTTCGATGTCGATGCTGTAGAGCAACTGCGCCTCTACCGAGCCCTGTTCCGCTGCACGCGCCAGCCACGGCGCGTCGTAAAGCGTGGGATCCTGGCTCAATGCCGAGCACTCGCCCAGACCGATCTCCAGTCTGCTCAGGTGATTGGGATCGGGACGCATGCCCGCGCGTTGCAGGGCCTGCCAGGCTTCCTCCGGATTGCCGTTGATCAGGTTTCTGCAGTCCCGCACGATCAATTCAATTTCGTAGCTGGCCAAGCCCTCGCCTGCATCTGATTGCCGCTTCAGCGCCAGCACCTGCTGCCGTGCATCGCCGGGGGCTCGCCATGCCGTCTCCCGCTGGATGCTGTAGGCCTTCAGGCCCACTGCCATTCGCATGGACGGATCGTAGGCCGGAAATCGGGCTGCTTGCAGGTGCTGGGTCGTTGCGGGCGACGGCACTGGGCTGGGCCGGGCTGGCGCATTGCTGAAGGCGGCTGCCTGAGGGCTTGATTGTGGCCTTACGTCATCCGAGTTTCCACGCCACAGCCAGAGCGTTGTAGCGATGGCGGCTACGAGCACTACGCATCCTGCGATTCCTGCCTTCCTTTGCATTTGGTGCCTCGCTCCTGCGGGTGGATCAGCTTCAAGCGCAACCGGGTTGCGGCAGCCCTCATGTGTGCCGAAGGAACGTAGCGCGTGGTTGTGAGTGGCGCAAGGTGCGGTCCTGATGTAGATGGCCGGTGCCGGTGTCGCTGGGCATCGGAGTATCTGAGGGCAGTACCGTCGGCGTTCGGGATGGGGGGAAGGCTTCCGCCGAGCATGGCTCGGCGCTACCGGGTGTGCGCACGGGGCCGCGTGAGGTCGACGTGCCGGGCGCAGGTGCGTTCAGGGCACGCGGAGCCGCGGGTGCGGGGGTGCGTGCCTCGCGCCGGCATTTCCGGCGCGGGGGTTGGGGCGCGGGATCAACAAGTAGGGCGCCGGATCAGCGGGCCTTCCAGAGCGCAGCCAGCCCATCGCGGGTGCCGGGGATGCGCTCCAGCGCCGGGTACAGCGCGCCGCCGTGGTAATCGATGCTGATCGGCATCACGCGATCAAAGTTCTTCACCAGCAGGGTGATCGGTGCCTTCTGATCCTTGGATCCGGCCACCGCGTCCTTCAGTCGCTCGCTTTTGTACTCGCGCCCGTTTACTGCGATCACGGTCATGCCCGGGGCCAAGCCTGCGTTGAACGCGGGGCTGTCCCACACCACATCGCCGACCACGCCGGCATCGGTGACGGTGGCGCCGATGGAATACGTCAGCAGCGCGGCCTTGGCGCGGGTTTCCTGTGCTTTGAAGGCGTCGTTCGGCGTATCGCGGTAGACGAGTTTCCAGCCGGCCATTTCCAAGCCGCCAATCAACGATCCATGCCCGTCCAGGCGCTCGCGCAGGAAGCTCGCCCAGTCATTGGGGGCGATGCCGTTGAGCGTGGCCACCACGTCATTGAAGGTGTACGGGTTGACGTCCCAGTTGCCGTTGTCCATGCCGAAGAACGCCTTGGCGAAGTCGTCCAGGCCGCGCTTGCCGCCGCTCAGCGCACGCAGCTTGCCGTCTACTTCCAGCCATAGCATCTGACCGCCGGAGTAGTAGTCCTCGCTCATCTGGTAATTGCGGTAGGCCAGTGTGCGGCGCTGTGCGATGGTCGGATCGTTGGTGGTGTCCTGCAAGGGGCGCCACGCCAATCCGGGACGACCCCGATCAAACGTCGCCGCCACGTTGGCCAGCATGTCGCGCGCCTGGTCGGTGCTCCACAAACCGGAGCGCGCCGCCAGCACCTGGCCCCAGAACTGCGTCTGCCCTTCGTACACCCACAGCAGGCTGTCGCCCATCGGGGTATTGAAGTCGGCGGTTGCCAGGTCTGCACCGCGGCGGTATTTGCCGTTCCACGAGTGGTTGTATTCGTGCGGCAGCAGATCACGTGCCCACCAATTCTTGTCCCACTCGGTGAAGTAGCCGACGTCGGCGCTGTTTTCGCTGGAGCGGTGATGTTCCAGCCCGATGCCGCCAAGCTTGTCGGTCAGCGCCAGCAGGAACTCGTAATGGTTGAAGTGGCGCGCACCGTAGAGTTTGTCCATCTGCTGGACCAGGGCGCGGTGTGCGTTGAGCTGCTTTTCGCTGGCGTTGAGTGACTTGGCGTCGTCAGCGAAGACGTTGAGATGCACCGGCTGCTTCGCGCCGGGATCCAGATCAAAGCGCTGGAAGTGCGCGCCGGCATACAGCGGTGAGTCCACCAGATGGTCGTAGCTGATCGGCTTGAACACTACGGTATCGCCGTCGCGGCGCTCGGTGTCCAGCGCGGTGGCGTAGGACCAACCCGGCGGCAGGGTGACGGTGGTCTGCGCCTGCAGGCCTTGGATGTTCACGCCTGCGGGATACAGCGAGTTCGCGTTCCACTGCAGGTTGAGCATTTCCGGCGTCATCACGACGCGGCCCTGACTGCCGCCCTGCGATGACAGGTAATTGAAGTGAGCAACGACTTCACTGGCGCCTGCGGGCACGTCAACCTTGAACGCGTAGACGTTGTACTGGTCACGCTGCCATTTCAGTGGCTGCCCGTTGGCGGTGATCTGCAGGCCGGCGAGCTTGTCGATGGGGCCGCTGGGCGAATGGTTGCCGGGCAGCCACTGCGGGTACAGCAGCGTCAGCGGGCCGGGCTTGGCCGGAACGGTGGCGGTGACCTTGAAGATGCGCCGGTCCAGGTCGCGTGCGTCGACGTCGATGCGCAGCATGCCGGGGGCGGCGATGGGGGCCGCGGGCGCAGGCTGGGCAAAGGCGGGCGTGGCCGCCAGGGAAAGCAGGACGGACAGGGCCAGCGCACGGGGTGTCATGGGGCGGTTCCAGCAGGCGGGGATGCTTGATGCTAGGCCTGTGGGCGTGCCCTGCCCCATGGCCAAAGGTCATGGATGGGCGGGTGGCCGGATTGGGCAAAGTGGGTGCGTAAGAAGGACGTCAGCGGTAGCGCCGAGCCGTGCTCGGCGAGCGCGGTGCGCGGTGGGGCGTGAAGGGCGAAAGCGACGGCAAAAGCGCCGCTGCGCTCGCCGACCATGGGTCGGCGCTACCGAAGAGCATCGCCCGGTGGCGGATTACGTCGCGCGTTATGGGGTCACGTCCGGCGGTGGCGGACGTGGGTCAGTCGACCAGGCGCAGGCGCAGTTCTTTCGGCAGGGCGAAGACCATCGATTCGGGTTCGCCGTCCAGTTCGCCGATGCCGTCGGCACCCAGTTCGCGCAGGCGGGCGAGCACGCCGTCCACCAGCACCTGCGGGGCGGACGCGCCGGCGGTGACGCCGATGTGCTGCTTGCCGAGCACCCACGCCGGGTCGATCTCGTGTGCGCCGTCGATCAGGTACGACTCCACGCCTTCGCGACGGGCCAGCTCGCTCAGCCGGTTGGAGTTGGAGCTGTTCGGCGAGCCCACCACCAGCACCAGGTCGCAGCGCTTGGCCAGGTCGCGCACGGCGTCCTGGCGGTTCTGCGTGGCGTAGCAGATGTCGTCGTTCTTCGGGCCCTGCATGGCCGGGAATTTGGCGCGCAGGGCCTCGATGATGCCGCGCGTGTCATCCACCGACAGCGTGGTCTGGGTGGTATAGGCAAAATTTTCCGGCTGGTCCAGCACCAGGGTGGACACCTGCTCCACGTCTTCCACCAGATAGATCTGGCCGGTGCCGGCTTCACGGTTCCATTGGCCCATGGTGCCTTCCACTTCCGGGTGACCGGCGTGGCCGATCAGCACCACGTCACGGCCGGCACGGCAGTGGCGGGCCACTTCGAAGTGCACCTTGGTCACCAGCGGGCAGGTGGCATCGAAGACCTTCAGCCCGCGACGGTCCGCCTCGGCACGCACGGCCTGGGACACACCGTGCGCACTGAAGATCACCGTGTTGTTGTCCGGCACTTCGTCCAGTTCCTCGACGAAGATGGCGCCACGGCTTTTCAGATCGTCCACGACGAAACGGTTGTGCACCACTTCGTGGCGCACGTAGATGGGCGCGCCGAGCGTTTCGATCGCGCGCTTGACGATCTCGATCGCGCGATCGACACCTGCACAGAAACCACGCGGATTGGCGAGCAGAACATCCATCTATCAACGTCTCCCGGCGTCAGCCGGCTGGGGGTTACGGGGTCGTATTATCCGCTTTTTTGCTCGGCTTGCCCTCGAACAGGCCGAACACTGCGATACCGATGGCGCCGACCACGATCGCCGCATCGGCGATATTGAACGACGGCCAGTAATGGTCACCGACGTACCACTGGATGAAATCCACCACGTGGCCATGCACCTGGCGATCGATGACGTTGCCGATGGCCCCGCCGATCACCAGCGCGAACGGCAGTGCGCTGCGCCAGTTGCTGCGGGCGGTGCCATACAGCCACCACGCCATCAGGCCGCTGATGGCGATCGCCAGCACGGTGAAGAAGTACTTCTGCCAGCCACCGGCGTCGCTGAGGAAGCTGAACGCCGCGCCGGTGTTGTAGGTGCGGAACCAGTTCCAGAAGCCATCGATGACCGGCACCGCCTGGTACTCGGGCAGGCTGGACAGCACCCAGGCCTTGCTCCACTGGTCCAGCACGATGACCACCGCCGACAGCAGCAGCCAGATGAGCGCGTTCGGGCGCGGACGGACGGCGGTCATCAGAACCACCGCCGATCTTCGCCGGCACCGTCGATGTTGTCGGCACAGCGGCCGCAGATCTCCGGATGCTCGGGCACGCTGCCCACGTCGCTGCGGAAGTGCCAGCAGCGTGCGCATTTGGTCTTGCTGGTCGGCTGCGCACTGACGAACACTTCGTCGGTGGTGGCCGGGCGCACCTGCACGTCACCGCTGATCAGCAGGAAGCGCAGTTCCTCGGCCAGCGGCTGCCAGCGCGCGGCCTGCTCTTCACTGGCGGCGACGGTGATTTCCGCTTCCAGCGCGGCACCGATGGCGCCGTTGGCACGCATCGGTTCCAGCACCTTGGACACCTGCTCGCGCAGGGCCAACAGCTGGTCGAAATCGGCAGCGGTCAGCTCGGCATCGGCCGGCAACGGGGCCAGCCCTTCGTACCAGGTATCGAACAGCACGTGTGCGCTGCGCTTGCCCGGCAGATAGCCCCACAGCTCGTCGGAGGTGAAGGTCAGTATCGGTGCCACCCAGCGGGTGAACGCTTCGGCGATGTGATACATCGCGCTCTGCGCCGAACGACGGCCGCGCGAGTCTTCCGCCATGGTGTACAGGCGGTCCTTGGTCACGTCCAGATACAACGAGCCCAGGTCCACGCTGCAGAAGTTCAGCAGCAGCTGGACGATCTCGGCCATGTCGTAGCGCTCGTAGGCCGCCTTGATCTTCTCCTGCAGCTCGAACGCGCGATGCACGATCCAGCGGTCCAGGGCGACCATGTCGTTCAGCGGGCGCAGATGCACGGCCGGATCGAAACCGTCCAGGTTCGCCAGCAGGAAGCGCGCAGTGTTGCGCAGGCGGCGATACGCATCGGCGTTGCGCTTGAGGATTTCCTGCGACAGCGACATTTCGTTGCTGTAGTCGGCCGATGCGATCCACAGGCGCAGGATGTCCGCGCCCAGGTTCTTCATGATGTCCTGCGGCTCGATGCCGTTGCCCAGCGACTTGGACATCTTGCGGCCGTGCTCGTCCACGGTGAAGCCATGGGTCAGGCACTGCTTGTACGGTGCGTGCCGATCGATGGCGACGCCGGTCAGCAGCGAGGACTGGAACCAGCCGCGGTGCTGGTCGGAGCCTTCCAGGTACAGGTCAGCCGGCTTGCCGAAGCCACGTGCCAGCAACACGCCTTCGTGGGTGACGCCGGAGTCGAACCAGACATCCAGGATGTCGGTGACCTTCTCGTAATCGGCCGCTTCAGCGCCCAGCAGTTCGGCGGCATCCAGCGAATACCACACGTCGATGCCTTCGGCCTGCACGCGGTCGGCGACGGCCTGCATCAGCTCGACACTGCGCGGATGCATCTCACCGGTGATGCGGTGGGTGAACAGGGCGATCGGCACGCCCCAGGTACGCTGGCGGCTGATGCACCAGTCCGGGCGACCGTCGACCATGCTCTGGATGCGCGCCTTGCCCCAGGCCGGGAACCAGCCCACGTTGTCGATGGCGGTCAGCGCATCCTCGCGCAGCCGCGCCTTCTCCATGGAGATGAACCACTGCGGCGTCGCGCGGAACACCACCGGCTTCTTGTGGCGCCAGCAATGCGGGTAGCTGTGGGTGATCTCGGCGAACGCCAGCAGCGCGCCGGACGCGCGCAGCACGTCGATGATCAGCGGCTGCGCCTTCCACAGGTGCACGCCGGCCAGCACGACATCGCCCGCCGGTGGGGTCGATGGCAGGTAAACGCCCGCACCGTCGATCGGAGTGATTTCACCGGCGTGGTAGCGATCCAGCAGGCCGTACTGCTGGCATACCGCGTAATCCTCCTGGCCGTGGCCGGGGGCGGTATGCACTGCACCAGTGCCGTCTTCGTCGGACACGTGCTCGCCGTTGAGCAGCGGGATATCGCGCTCGGCATAGAACGGGTGGGCCAGCAGCAGGTTTTCCAGCGCCGCGCCGTTGGCATGGCCGTGGCTTACCACGTCCTGCACGCCGTAACGCGCCAGCGAACGACCCGCCAACGCGGTGGCCAGAACCAGCCAGCGACGGCCGCCGTTGTGGGCCGGACCTTCGACGAGCGAATACTCGATGGCCGCACCCAGCGACACGGCCAGCGAGGCCGGCAGGGTCCACGGGGTGGTGGTCCAGATCGGCACCGCCACTTCCACGCCTTCGCGCAGCTCCACGCCGAACACCGCGGCCAGCGCCTTGGAATCACGCGCCGTATAGGCCACGTCCACCGTCGGCGAGACCTTGTCCTGGTACTCGATTTCCGCCTCGGCCAGTGCCGAGCCGCAGTCGAAGCACCAGTGCACCGGCTTGGCACCGCGCATCACGTGGCCGTTGGCCACGATCTTGGACAGGGCGCGGATCTCGTTGGCTTCGAACTCGAAGCTCAGCGTCTTGTACGGGTTGTCCCAGTCGCCGGTCACGCCCAGGCGCTTGAAGTCGGCGCGCTGGATCTCGATCTGCTCTTCGGCGAACTCGCGGCACTTCTGCCGGAATTCGACGGCGTCGAGCTTCACACCGACCTTGCCCCACTTCTTTTCGACCGCGATCTCGATCGGCAGGCCGTGGCAGTCCCAGCCGGGTACGTAGGGCGCATCGAAGCCGGCCAGGTAGCGCGACTTGACGATGATGTCCTTCAGGATCTTGTTGACCGCATGGCCCAGATGGATGCGGCCGTTGGCATACGGCGGACCGTCATGCAGCACGAACAGCGGGCGGCCGGCGGCGTTCTCGCGCAGCTGCGCGTAGAGCCCCTGCTCTTCCCAGCGCGCCAGAATGCCCGGCTCGCGCTTGGGCAGGTCGCCGCGCATCGGGAATTCGGTGGCCGGCAGATGGAGGGTGGCTTTGTAATCCTGGCTCACGCAGTGGCTCGCAATCTATGTTCGGAAAGGAGGGCGCGCGCCTGCTCGGCGTCGCGGTGCATCTGGTCGGTCAGTGCCGCCAGATCATTGAACTTCACTTCGTCGCGCAGCTTGGCCACGAACTCGACGTTGATATGCCGACCGTACAGGTCGCCCTGGAAATCGAAAAGGTGTGCTTCCAGCAGCGGCTCCACGCCGTCCACGGTGGGACGGGTGCCGAAGCTGGAGACCGACGGCCACGGCTGCTCGAACACGCCGTGCACCAGGGTGGCATAGATGCCCGAAAGTGCAGGCGTTTTCGGGTACCGCAGGTTGGCCGTGGGATAGCCCAGCGTGCGGCCCAGTTGGCGGCCGCGCACGACCCGCCCACTGATGGCATAGGGCCGGCCGAGCAGGTCGGCAGCGTGGCCGAACTCACCGGCCAACAGCAACTGGCGGATGCGGGTGCTGGAAATGCGCTCACCGCGCAGGTCCACCGCTTCGATCTCATTGGCCTGGAAACCGAGCGTGGCCCCCATCTCCTGCAGCAGCGCCAGGTTGCCGCGACGGCGGTTGCCGAACTGGAACTCCGGCCCGATCCACACCTCACGCGCCGACAACCGCTGCACCAGCAGCCGCTGCACGAAGTCTTCGGCCTGCATGGCGGCCATGGCGGCATCGAAACGCAGCAGGCCGACCGCATCCACGCCCAGCTCGCGCAGCATCTGCACCTTTCCGCGCGCCAGCGTGAGTCGCGGCAGCGGCGTGCCCTGGGCGAAGAACTCGCGCGGTAGCGGCTCGAAGGTCACGGCCACGGCGGCAACGCCCAGCGCACGCGCACGGGCGACGGCGTGGCGCACCAGCGCCCGGTGGCCCAGATGCAGGCCGTCGAAGGCACCGATGCAGACCACGCTTCCGTGCGGGAACAACGCCCCGCCCTCAACGCTTCGAAACAAGCTGGTCATCAACTCCGCTCGCGGCCGACACCGGCCGCTGGATCCTTTGTGGTAACCATGAAGTATAGCCGCCGTGGCCGCCGATCAATGCCCGCGCAGGTCGCGCGGTCGCAGACCCAGCGCCAGCTGCATCACCAGATAGGTCGCCCCGCCCGCCCCGACCAGCAGCGACAGCGCGCCGATCCGCTGCCACAGGCCCATCGGCGAGAACGCCGGCAGCCAGTACAGCAGGGCCAGCAGCACGCCCACCATGGCCGCACAGGAAACGCCCAGCCGGACCAGGAAGCGTGCCCAGCCCGGACGGCGCTCGTACACGTCGGTCTTGCCCAGCCAGTACCAGAGCAGCCCCAGATTCAGGTAGCTGGACAGCGCACTGGCAATGCCCAGCGCCAGATGCAGGCCCGGCTGCTGCCCCAGCGCCTGCATCACTCCTTGGGCGCGCAGCTCCTGCGGCACCATCACGTGGTACAGCACCGCCAACAGGGCGAAGTTGAACACCATGTTGGCCACCAGCGCGGCGATGCCGGCGCGTACCGGGGTGCGCGTGTCCTGCCGCGCATAGAAGGCCGGCAGCACGATCTTCAGCAGCGCGAAGGCTGGCAGGCCGAAGCTGAGGCCGTACACCGCCAGTGCGGTCATGCGGGTGTCGAAGGCGGTGAACTCACCGTGCTGGAAGATGGTGGCGATCAGCGGCTCGGCCAGCAGCAGCAGGCCCAGCATGGCCGGAATGGAGATCAGCAGGGTCATGCGCAGGCCCCAGTCCAGCGCATTGGAGAACCCCGCGCGGTCGGTGCCGACATGGTGCCGTGCCAGTGCCGGCAGGATCACCGTCCCCAGCGCCACGCCGAACACGCCCAGCGGCAGCTCCAGGAAGCGGTCCGCCAGCGACAGCCAGGACTGCGAGCCATCGGTCAGCTTGGCCGCGATGACGGTGTCCAGCAGCAGGTTGATCTGCGCCACCGACGAGCCGAACAACGTCGGAATCATCAGCGTCATCACCTTGCGCACGCCGGGATGGCGCCAGCCCCAGCGCGGCAGCGTGAGCAGGTTGATGCCCTTCAGCGAGGGCAACTGGAACAGCAGCTGCAGCAGGCCGGCCACCAGCACCGACCAGCCCAGCGCGAGGATCGGCACGTCCATGCGTGGGGCCAGCCACAGGGCGCCGACGATCATGCACAGGTTGAGGATGACCGGGGTCAGTGCCGGCATCGCGAACTTCTGGAAGCTGTTGAGCGCCCCGCCCGCCAGCGCGGTCAGCGAAACGAAGAACAGGAACGGAAACGTCAGCCGGAACAGGTCCACCAGCAGGCCTTGTTTGGCCGGATCGGTATCGGCGCCACTGGCGAACAGGCTGGCCAACTGCGGCGCGAAGATCAGCGCCAGCGCGGTCACCACCATCAACACGCCAGCGAGCGTGCCAGCCACCCGGGCCATCAGATCGCGCAGCTCTTCGTGGCTGCGGGTTTCTTTCACCTCGGTGAACACCGGCACGAATGCGGTGGCGAATGAGCCCTCGGCGAACAACCGGCGGAGGAAATTAGGTACCCTGAAGGCGACCCAGAATGCGTCCGTCGTGGCGTTCGTACCAAAAGTCGTGGTGATGACGGTGTCCCGAACGAGCCCCAACACCCGCGAAACCATTGTCATGCTGCTGAACGACAGCAGGCCCCGCAGCATCTTGGGTGAACTCACTCAAACATCCTCTTGACAATCGACTTGACGTACATTTCTCGAGTCATCATACTAGCTAGCTTGCTGTTCCCATAACACCGATTTTTCAGGAAACCACCACCGTGGCCAATATCAAGTCCGCCAAGAAGCGCGCCAAGCAGACCGTCGTGCGCAACGCGCGCAACGTGGCTCAGCGCTCGATGCTGCGCACCGCTGTCAAGAAAGTGATCAAGGCTCTGGATAACAACGATGCAGCCGGCGCCGAAGCCGCTTTCACCGTTGCCCAGCCGATCCTCGATCGTTTCAGCGCGCGTGGTCTGATCCACAAGAACAAGGCAGCTCGTCACAAGAGCCGCCTGACCGCCCGCATCAAGGCCCTCAAGGCCGCCTGATCCGGCGAAGCTACCTGCACCCTCAGGGTGTGGGTTGCTGCTTGAAACCCGGCTTCGGCCGGGTTTTTTGTTGCCTGTGATTTGGCAGCGAACGGCGAAGCCCCTCGTGGTGGGTCGCGTAAAGCGTCGGGTTCCCGGGTTGGGGCCGGGCGGTGGGGCTGGGCGGGGGACGGCAAAAACTGCGTCCTTGCGGGCCTCGTTTCGTGCCATCCATGGCACTCAACGCCCCCACCCAGCCCCACCGCCCGGCCCTGCCGGAATTCTGCGGCGGCCCACCACGGAAAAGAAAAAGAAAAGCAGGTCGGTAACGCCGACCCATGGTCGGCGGAATGTTCCCGCCAACGGCCCGCTGCGCTCGCCGACCATGGGTCGGCGCTACCGCTTTTCATTCTTTCTTACGTGGCGGGACGCGCGCGCCGACGCTGACTCAGAGGCTCTCTCCCCCCGACGGGTCAAGGGAGCCTGCGGTAGCGCCGACCCATGGTCGGCGGAATGTCTCCGCCAACGGCCCGCTGCGCTCGCCGACCATGGGTCGGCGCTACCGCTTTTCATTTTTCATTACGTGGCGGGCCGCGCGCGGACTGTCAGGGCCGGGCGGGAGGGGTTGGTGGGGGCGTTGAGCGCCATGGATGGCGCGAAACGAGCGCTACATGGACGTACTTGTGCGCGTCCCCCACCAACCCCTCCCGCCCGGCCCCAACCCAGCAATCCGGCGTTTCGCGCGACCCACCACGAGGGGCTCCGCCGTTCGCTGCCAACCAACAGCCAACAAAAAACCCGGCCGAAGCCGGGCTTTTCGCGTCCAACCAAACGAAGACGATTACTCGCCAGCCGCGTGACGCGCCTGCTGCTCGTCTTCCTTCTGGCGATCAAAGAACGCCATGATCTTGCTCATCACCGGGAACGTACCCTCGCGACCCAGCGCCGACACCAGGAACCACGGCTCCTTCCAGCCCAGATCCGCAATGATCTGCTCGGCCGCGGCCTTGGCCTCGTCCTCGAACATCAGGTCGGCCTTGTTCAGCACCAGCCAGCGCGGCTTCTGCAGCAGCTCCGGATCGTGACGTTCCAGCTCGCGCTCGATCGCACGCACCTGCTCCACCGGCGAGATTTCCACCCCGCCTTCCATCGGCGAAATGTCCACCAGATGCAGCAACAGACGAGTGCGCTGCAGGTGGCGCAGGAACTGCGCACCCAAGCCTGCACCGTCAGCCGCACCTTCGATCAGGCCCGGGATATCGGCGATCACGAAGCTGCGGTAGTTCTCCACCTTCACCACACCCAGGTTCGGGTACAGCGTGGTGAACGGGTAATCGGCCACCTTCGGCGTTGCCGCCGACACCGCGCGGATCAGCGTGCTCTTGCCGGCATTGGGGAAGCCCAGCAGACCGACGTCGGCCAGCAGCTTCAGCTCCAGCTTCAACGAACGCTCTTCGCCCGGCTCGCCCGGCAGCGCCTGGCGCGGCGAGCGGTTGGTCGAGCTCTTGAAATGCATGTTGCCCAGGCCGCCACGGCCGCCCTTGGCCACCAGCAGGCGATCGCCGTGCGTGGTCATGTCACCGATCACTTCGTCGGTGGCCACGTTGGTCACCGTCGTGCCGATCGGCACGGTGATGATCAGGTCTTCGCCGCCCTTGCCATAGGCCTGGCGGCCCATGCCGTTCTCGCCGCGCTGCGCCTTGAAGATGCGGTCATGGCGGAAATCGACCAGGGTGTTCAGGTTTTCGTCGGCGCGGATCCACACGCTGCCACCGCCGCCGCCATCGCCACCATCGGGGCCACCGAGCGGGATGAACTTCTCGCGACGGAAGCCGATACAGCCATTGCCGCCGTTGCCGGCGAACACTTCAATTTCTGCTTCGTCTACCAGTTTCATTTTTCGATGCCTACGATGGGCGCGGCAGCCTGCCGTCGCCTTGGGATTCTAGCGCGCCGGCGCAGCCGGAGCACGGCCACCTGGGCGGTGGGCCGGGTACTTCATTCAACGAAAAACCCCGCCGAAGCGGGGCTCTTCTGCAGCGAACCCATGACCAGCATGGGCTGCCAGCCAGGCCTGGATCAGGCTTCGACCGACACCACGCTGACGGTACGACGCTTGTTCGGACCCTTGACCGAGAACTCCACCTTGCCGTTCACCAGGGCGAACAGGGTGTGGTCACGGCCGAGGCCGACGCCGGTACCCGGATGGAACTGGGTGCCGCGCTGACGCACGATGATGTTGCCAGCGTCGATGGCCTGGCCACCGAAGATCTTCACGCCGAGGTATTTCGGGTTGGAGTCGCGACCGTTGCGCGAAGAGCCTACGCCTTTTTTATGTGCCATGACCTATCTCCTTACTTGCTGCTGCCACCGGCAACGCCGGTGATCTCGATTTCGGTGTAGTACTGACGGTGACCCTGGCGCTTCATGTGGTGCTTACGACGACGGAACTTGATGATCCGGATCTTGTCGGCACGACCCTGGGACAGGACGGTGGCAGTGACCGAAGCGCCGCTCAGGGCGTCGCCGATCTTGATGCCATCGCTGTCGCCGAGCAGCAGGATGTTGTCAAACTTGATCTCGCTGCCGACTTCGACTTCGAGCTTTTCCACGCGGAGCTTTTCGCCCTGCGCGACGCGGTATTGCTTACCGCCGGTGACCAGTACTGCGTACATGACCAGACTTCCTTTGTAGTTATTGTGGTCTATTGGCTGTTGCCATCGAGGGCAAACAGGAGCGGAATTGTACGCGAGCCCCCTGCCCCGGTCAACCCAGCCCCACGCCACGCAAACGCAGGCGGCACAAGGCCTTCATCACCCTGACTGGCAATCTCATCCCATGCGACTGGCGGCTGGCATTGTCGCCCATTGCCCCCATCTGGTCTGCTCGGTAGGCTGCTTGATTGCCGTCCCCGACGCCCTTCCTGCTGGCCGGGCCCCAGCCCAAGTCCCCACTACCGGATCCCCCATGGCGATGGATTTCATCCGCATCCGCGGCGCGCGGACGCACAACCTCAAGAACATCGATCTCGATCTGCCGCGTGACAAGCTGATCGTGATCACCGGCCTGTCCGGCTCGGGCAAGTCCTCGTTGGCGTTCGATACGATCTACGCCGAGGGCCAGCGCCGTTACGTCGAATCCCTGTCGGCCTATGCCCGCCAGTTCCTCAGCGTGATGGAAAAGCCGGACCTGGACCACATCGAAGGCCTGTCCCCCGCCATCTCGATCGAACAGAAGTCGACCTCGCACAATCCGCGTTCGACCGTCGGCACCATCACCGAAATCTACGATTACCTGCGACTGCTGTACGCGCGCGTCGGCACCCCGCGCTGCCCGGACCACGGCTACCCGCTGGAAGCACAGACCGTCAGCCAGATGGTCGACCACGTGCTGACGCTGGATCCGGAACAGCGCTACATGCTGCTGGCGCCGGTGATCCGCGACCGCAAGGGCGAGCATGCGCAGGTCTTCGACCAGCTGCGTGCGCAGGGCTACGTCCGCGTGCGCGTGGACGGCGTGCTGTACGAGGTGGACGAAGTGCCGCCGCTGGCGCTGCGCCAGAAGCACACCATCGAGGCGGTGATCGACCGGTTCCGCCCGCGCGATGACATCAAGCAGCGCCTGGCCGAAAGCTTTGAAACCGCACTGAAGCTCGGTGACGGCATGGTGTCGGTGCAGTCGCTGGACGCAGCCGATGCGGCGCCCGCGCTGTTCTCGTCCAAGTACTCGTGCCCGGTCTGCGATTACTCGCTGCCCGAGCTGGAGCCCCGCCTGTTCTCGTTCAATGCCCCCATGGGCGCCTGCCCCGGCTGCGATGGCCTGGGCATGGCCGAGTTCTTCGATCCGTCCCGCGTGGTCGTGCACCCGGAGCTGCCGCTGTCGGCCGGCGCCGTGCGCGGCTGGGACCGTCGCAACGCGTACTACTTCCAGCTGATCGCCTCGCTGGCCAAGCACTACAAGTTCGATGTGGATGCGGCCTGGAACACGCTGCCGGCCAACGTGCAGAAGGCCGTGCTGTACGGCAGCGGCGATGAGACCATCAGCTTCACCTACTTCACCGAGGCGGGCGGGCGCACCCAGCGCAAGCACCGCTTCGAGGGCATCATTCCCAACCTGGAACGCCGCTACAAGGAAACCGAATCGTCGGCGGTGCAGGAAGAACTGGGCAAGTACATCAGCGAGCAGAGCTGCCCGGAGTGCAAGGGCGCCCGCCTGAACCGTGCCGCGCGCAACGTGTTCGTGGCCGACCGTCCGCTGCCGGACCTGGTGGTGATGCCGATCGACGAGGCGCTGACGTTCTTCAACACGCTGAGCCTGCCGGGCTGGCGTGGCGAGATCGCCAGCAAGATCGTCAAGGAAATCGGTGAACGCCTCGGCTTCTTGGTGGACGTGGGCCTGGATTACCTGAGTCTGGAACGCAAGGCCGATACCCTGTCCGGTGGTGAGGCCCAGCGCATCCGCCTGGCGTCGCAGATCGGCGCGGGACTGGTCGGTGTGATGTACGTGCTGGATGAGCCGTCCATCGGCCTGCACCAGCGCGACAACGAACGCCTGCTTGGCACCCTCACCCGCCTGCGTGACCTGGGCAACACGGTGATCGTGGTGGAGCATGACGAAGATGCGATCCGTCTGGCCGACTACGTGCTGGACATCGGTCCGGGCGCGGGCGTGCACGGTGGCGAGATCGTCGGCCAGGGCACCCTGCAGGACATCCTGGATTCGCCCCGTTCGTTGACCGGCCAGTACCTGTCAGGCAAGCGCGGGATCGAGATCCCGGCACGCCGGCACAAGCCGAATCCGAAGACGACCCTGCACCTGCGCGGCGCCAGCGGCAACAACCTGAAGAACGTCGACCTGGCGATTCCGGCGGGCCTGATGACCTGCATCACCGGCGTGTCCGGCTCGGGCAAGTCCACGCTGATCAACGACACGCTGTTCTCGCTGGCCGCCAACGAGATCAACGGCGCATCGCACGACATCGCTCCGTACAAGGAAATCGACGGGCTGGACCTGTTCGACAAAGTCGTGGACATCGACCAGTCGCCGATCGGCCGCACCCCGCGCTCGAATCCGGCCACGTACACCGGTCTGTTCACGCCCCTGCGCGAGCTGTACGCGCAGGTACCCGAATCGCGTGCGCGCGGTTACTCGCCGGGCCGCTTCAGCTTCAACGTGCGCGGTGGCCGCTGCGAAGCCTGCCAGGGCGATGGCCTGATCAAGGTCGAAATGCACTTCCTGCCGGACGTGTACGTGCCGTGCGATGTCTGCCATGGCAAGCGCTACAACCGCGAGACGCTGGAGATCCTGTACAAGGGCTACAACATCAACGACGTGCTGCAGATGACCGTCGAAGATGCGCTGAAGCTGTTCGAGCCGGTGCCGAGCATCGCGCGCAAGCTGGAAACCCTGGTCGACGTGGGCCTGAGCTATATCAAGCTGGGGCAGAGCGCGACCACGCTGTCCGGTGGTGAAGCACAGCGCGTGAAGCTGTCCAAGGAACTGTCGCGCCGCGATACCGGGCGCACGCTGTACATCCTGGATGAGCCGACCACCGGTCTGCATTTCCACGACATCGAAGCGCTGCTGGGCGTGCTGCACAAGCTGCGCGACGAAGGCAACACGGTGGTGGTGATCGAGCACAATCTGGATGTCATCAAGACCGCCGACTGGATCGTCGATCTCGGCCCGGAAGGCGGCCACCGCGGTGGCACGATCCTGGTCACCGGCACGCCGGAAGACGTGGCAGCCTGCCCGACCTCGTACACCGGCCAGTTCCTGGCGAAGATGCTGCCTTCGATCAGCGCGCGTCCGGACAAGCCGGCCGCCGTGGCGAACAAGCCGGATGCCCGCCCGCCGCGCAAGGTGAAGCCGGAACCGAAGAAGAAAGCTGCCGCCGCCAAGAGCACCGGCACCACGACCAAGTCCGCCGCGACCAAGACCCCCGCGACGCGCAAGAAGAAGGACGCCTGATGAGCAACGAGCACAAGATCCTCGCCCGCATACCGATCAGCGTGCGCTGGCGCGACATGGACAGCATGGGCCACGTCAACAACGCCAAGTACATCTCGTACCTGGAAGAAGCGCGCGTGCGCTGGATGCTGGGCGTGGAAGGCGTGGCGATGACCGACCGCATCGCGCCGGTGGTGGCCGCCACCAACGTCAACTACCGGCTGCCGCTCGTGTGGCCGAACGACATCCTGGTGGAACTGTTCGTGGAGCGGCTGGGCAACAGCAGCGTCACCATCGGCCATCGCATCGTCGACCAGCAGGACGAAACCCGCCTGTACTCGGATGGCAACGTGGTGGTGGTGTGGATGGATACGCAGACCGGCAAGAGCGCGCCATTACCGGATGCAGTGCGCAACGCCTCGACCTGAGCGACCGCTTGTTCTGCACGTAGACCCTGCCGCTGCGCTCGCCGAGCGTGGCTGGGCGCTACAGACACCACCCCGGTAGCGCCGAGCCGTGCTCGGCGGCTTCTGCACGTAGACCTTGCCGCTGCGCTCGCCGAGCGTGGCTCGGCGCTACCCGGCATCCGTCCGCACGACTGCGGGGTGTCAGGGGGCGGCCTTCCGCACCTGCAGGGTGATGCTCGCTTCGTCACCGCCGTCCAGCGCCAATACCACCGGCACCGCCTGCCCTTCTTTCACTGCGCCAGTTGCCTGCATCAACATCAGGTGCATGCCACCGGGCTTCAATTCGATCGTCGCGCCCGCCGGTATCGCCAGATGGTGCAGGTGCTGCATGCGGCTGACATCGCCCTGCACCCGGGTTTCATGCAGCGACACATCGGCGAAGGCCGCACTGCGCGCGCCCACCACCGTGACGGCCTTTCCGCATGCGTTGCGGATTTTCCCGTAGCCGGCGGTCATCGGCGTGGAGGCGGTCGGCGGCAATCGCGCCCAGCCCTCCTTTACTTCCAGGCAGGTCACCGTCGCGGCGGAGCCCACAAGGGGCGCAGCCCAGGCGCAGATCCCGAACAGTACGCCAACGAATGGTTTGGTTATCATCGGACCACGTTCCCTCACGGCAAGAGATCGCAGCATGACCACCCTCATCGAGGTGTACAACCACGGCCCCATCCGCGAACTGCGCCTGGCGCGGCCGCCGGTCAATGCGCTCGACACCGAGCTGTGCCGGCAGCTGATCCACGCGATCGAACAGGCCATGGCCGAGGACGTGCACGGCCTGGTGCTGTCCGGCAACGAGCGCGTGTTCACCGGCGGCATGGACGTGCCGCATCTGATGGCCCATGGCGATGACCAGCGTGCTCTGCTGGACAGCTGGCAGGCGTTCTTCGGCGCGGTGCGCACGCTGGCCGAGAGCCGCATCCCGGTGGTGGCCGCGCTGACCGGCCACGCGCCGGCAGGGGGCTGCGTGCTGGCGCTGTGCTGCGACTACCGGGTGATGGCGCGCAGCATTGACCCTGCCCAGCCCTTCACCATCGGATTGAACGAGGTACAGGTCGGCCTGGTCGCGCCTGAAGGCATCCAGCGCCTGCTGCGCCGTGCCGTAGGCGTGCACCGCGCCGGCATCCTACTTACCACTGCGGCGATGGTGCCGGCCGAGCAGGCGCTGCAGATCGGCCTGGTGGATGAGCTGGCGGACGGCGATCTGGTGGTGGCCCGCGCCGTGGCGTGGCTGCAGCGGCTGCTGAAGATGCCGCGCCAGCCCATGCTGCTGACCCGGGCCATCGCCCGCGCCGAGCTGCACGAAGCCCTGCATCCGGACCTGATCCAGCTGGATCGCTTCATTGAATCCTGGTACGCGCCCGATGCGCAGCAGGCCTTGCAGCACCTGGTCGCCCGGCTGGGTAAATGAACCGTGGGTCCGGGGGCGTCCCCGCTATAATCGCCCCCTGTCCTGACACCGGCTGTCCCTCTTGAACGACACGCACGAACCCGTCGTCTCCGAACTGATCGACCTGCTCACCCTGGAGCGGCTGGAAGACAACCTGTTCCGTGGCCAGAGCCGCGACATCGGCACCAAGTATGTGTTCGGTGGACAGGTGCTGGGCCAGGCCCTGGCCGCAGCCCAGGCCACGGTGGAGAACGGCCGCCACGTCCATTCGTTGCACGCCTACTTTCTGCGGGCGGGCAACATCGATCATCCGATCGTGTACGACGTCGACCGCACCCGGGACGGCGGCAGTTTCTCGGTACGCCGGGTCACCGCCATCCAGCACGGCAAGGTGATCTTCTTCTGTGCGGCCTCGTTCCAGCAAGCCGAGCACGGCGCCGAGCACCAGCACAAGATGCCGGAAGTGCCGCAGCCGGAAGACCTGGAACCCAACCGCCCGCTGCCGCAGGACGTGCTGGAGCGGCTGCCGATCAAGGTGCAGCGCTGGCTGTCACGCGGCGGTCCGTTCGAGTTCCGCCACGTCTATCCGCGCGATGAACTCAACCCGCCCAAGCGCCCGCCGTATCACCAGGTCTGGTTCCGCCTTAGCGAGCCGGTGGGCGATTCCCCGGAGCTGCATCAAGCGCTGCTGGCCTATGCATCGGACTTCCACCTGCTGGGCACGGCAACGTTCCCGCACGGCATCAGCTATTACCAGCCGCACGTGCAGATGGCCTCGCTGGATCACGCCATCTGGTTCCACCGGCCGTTCCGCGCCGACGACTGGCTGCTGTACTCGCTGGACAGTCCCAGCGCGCAGGATTCGCGCGGCTTGGCACGCGGCCAGTTCTTCGACCGCCAGGGTCGGCTGGTCGCCAGCACGGCACAGGAAGGCCTGATCCGCGTGGTGCCCGACAGCGTCGCCGCAGCCGCCGTACCGGCGAAGGACTGAAGGACCCCATCCCATGAGACAGATATTCAGCAGCCAGCGCGTGGAAACCGTGGAGGGCGTGGCCGAGCTGCTGCGCAGCCATGACATCGAAGTACGTGTGACCGATGGGCGCACGTACCACACCAAACGCCGCGGCCAGTTCAGCTACCTCGACCAGAACAAGAACATCCGACCGCCCACGGTGTGGGTGGTGCGGGCCGACGACCAGCCGAAGGCGCGCGAGATCCTGCGTGATGCACGGCTGCTCGACACCACGCGCCGCGACCATCCGACCGCGGAATTCGCCTTCCGCGAACCCGCCGCTGCCACCAGCGGCCGCGGCTGGGCGTGGCGCATCCGCATCGCCCTGCTGGTGGTGATCGCCGGCGTAGCGCTGTTCATCGCGATGGGCCATCGCGGCGCACAGGCCCCGCAGCCTGCGCCCGCTGCACCTGCACCCGCCGCCCAACCGCAGCCTGCCGCACCGACCCCGCCCGCCGCGCCGGAAGAGGAAGAAGAAGTCCGCGTGCGTATCCAGCCCGCCGCCCCGCAACGCTGACTGCAATGACGGCCGCTGGCCGTCAACGCGCGCTGACGGTAGTGACGGCCGCTGGCCGTCAGCGCAGACGGCCAGCGGCCGTCACTACAGGGCGGTCACATTCGCCGGGCCGCTTCGTCTTGGGACACAATCCCCGCAGGAGCGCCGCCCATGACGACTGTTGCCGCACCCTTCGATGATGTCCTGCACCGCGAACTGCCGGCCGCCGCAAAGGGCTGCCAGCATGCGTATGGCCGCATCGTGCAGGCGTGCCAGAACACGGTGACCGCCATCGCCCTGGCCATCACCCGTGATCGCGAGGCGAGCGAAGACATCGCCCAGGACGCCTTCGTCCGCGGCTGGCAGCAACTGCAGACGCTGCGCAATCCGTCCAGTTTCATGCCGTGGCTGCGGCAGATCACCCGCAACCTCGCCCGTGACTGGCTGCGCCGTCAGCGCGGTCGTCCCCTGTCCGGCGATGCGGCCGATCTGGCCATCCAGATGGCGGCCGATCCATCGCCCGATGCAGCCGACCGCCTGCAACAGATCGAAGAAGAAACGGCGGCCGAAGACATCATCTCGGCCTTGCCTGAAGACAGCCGCGAAGTGCTGTTGCTGTATTACCGCGAGGGCCAGCGCTCGCAGCACGTGGCCAACCTGCTGGGCCTGAGTGACGCGGCGGTACGCAAGCGCCTGTCGCGCGCGCGCGGCATGGTGCGCGAGGGCCTGCTGCAACGCTTCGGCGAGTTCGCCCGCAGCACGGCGCCCAGCGCCGCGTTCGCTACAGCGGTGGTGTCTACGCTGATGGTGGTGGCGCCGGGTACGGCCAGCGCGGCCATCGTACTGGGTACCGTGGGCGCGGGCGGCACCAAGCTCGGCCTGGGCGGCGCCAGTGCGACCGGTGGCACGGCACTGGGTTCGTTGACCGCAGCGGCATCCCAGCTGCCGGTGTTTGCGGATCAACTCAGCGTGGGCGCGACGATCGGCGCCGTGGTGGGGGGTACGACCTTCAGTTACCTCGGCGGTCGCTACCTGATGTCATTCGCGGAATCGCCGCAGGAACGCACGCAGATCCGGCGTTTCGTGTATCTCAACACGCTCACTGCGCTCGTGGTCTGCATCACCGTGCTGGCGCTTTCGCTGCTGGCGGCACCGGTGTGGGTGGGTCTGTTCGCTCTGTTCGCAGGCCTGTCGCTGGTGTGCTGGCAGTGTCTGGTTCCACTGCGGCAGATCATGCAGCCGCTGATCGACCGGGATGCCGAACGGCGCGGACGGCAGGGAAAGCGGAACTGGACGTACGAAGCGATGTACGGCAAGCAGGGGATGCTGGGCGCCGGCCTGGGTGCGTTGATCGTGGTCGGGGCGTTGTTGTGGAGAAACGGCTCGCTGTGAGCCCAGCCGGATCCTGAGCACCGCGATCACCTGCCCTCGCCGGCGTGGCCGACGAGGGCGGGCGATCAACCTGCAGGGTTACTTGGCAGCGGGGCGAGCCGGACCCGCCGGACCAGCAGGTCCCCGGCCCTGGCCGCGGGGACCGTGCATCAGGCCCTTCGCTGCATCGAACTCGGCCTTGCTCAACTGGCCGTCCTTGTTGGTGTCGGCCGCTGTGAACCAGGCATCCCGATGCTGCTTCATGCGCAGCTCGCGGTCGGCCTGGTCCAGGAAGCCATCCTTGTTGATATCCATCTGATCGAAGCGTTCGGCCAGGCGCGGATCGGCCTTGGCTTCCTCACGGCTGATGCGGCCATCCTTGTTGGTGTCCAGCTTCGCCAGCTGCTCGGCGTGGCCGCGGCCCGGGCCGCGGTGGCCGTGCTTGCCACGCGGCATTTCCTCGCGCGACAGCTTGCCGTCCTTGTTCGCGTCCATCTGGTCGAAACGCGCGACCAGACGCGGCGACGCGGCTGCTTCGGCACGATCGACGAAGCCGTCGTTGTTGGTGTCCAGCTTGGCCGGACGCTGCGGAGCGGGCGGCGCGTCAGCGGCCAGTGCGATGCCGGTAGCAGAGGTGCTGAACAGCAGGGCCAGCAGCAGGGGGGTACGCAGGGTCATGGTGTCGCTCCAGTAGAAGGGGGTACCGGGGGTGCATGTCTGTCACCCTCGATATACGAACAACGCCCGGGCGGAGCCACGGTTGACCTGCCACCCCGCCGCGTTCATCAGGCAGACAGTCGCGGCTGATGCGACAGCCAGAAGTTATGCTGTCCGCATGGCACTACATGGCAACCGAGACGACGACCTGCGCCTGTTCCAGACCGGCGAGCACCCGTGCGGCTACTGGCCGGACCGAACCGCGCGCGACCTGGTGCTGGACCCGCACGACCGCCGGCTGGGTGGCCTGTATCCGATGGCGCTCAGCTGGGGGTTCCGGCGCAGTGGCGATCTGGTCTACCGGCCGCATTGTGCGCAGTGCCATGCCTGCGTGGCGGTGCGCATCCCGGTGCAGCGCTTCGCCGCCGACCGCAGCCAGCGCCGCTGCGCCGCGCGCAACGCTGACCTGGAAATCCGCATCACCGCCGCCACTGCCAGCGACGAGCTGTTCGCGCTGTATCGCCGCTACCTGTCGCACCGCCATGCCAACGGCGGCATGGACAGCCACGGCCCGCACGAGTTCGAGCAGTTCCTGATCGGCAGCTGGTCGCACACCCGCTTCATGGAAATCCGCCTGCCGCCGCCGCAGGGCGGTCCCGGCGCCCTGATCGGGGTGGCGGTCACCGACGTGACCGAGCAGGGCCTGTCGGCGGTCTACACGTTCTTCGATCCGGACCACGCCCAGCGCGGTCTGGGCACGTTCGCGATCCTGCAGCAGGTGGAATGGGCGCGCCGCGAGGCCTTGCCTCATCTCTACCTGGGCTACTGGATACGCGACCACCTGAAGATGGATTACAAGCGGAGGTTCCGCCCGCTTGAAGCCTATGACGGACGCCGCTGGAACGAGTTCGACCTGGAACTGGCCGGTCGCTGACAAGCCACTGACACAGGCGCCGGTGCACAATACCGACCATGAAAATTCCCGCATTCCGCCTCCCTGCCCTGACCGTCGCCCTGGCCCTGCTGTGCGGCGGCTGCGCGCAGACCCCCGAGCGTACCGCCACGATGCCCGACGCCGCCTCCCCCCTGCGATTGGCCACCTACAACACCTCGCTGTACTCGGACGAGACCGGGGGGTTGATCGCCGAACTGGAAGGCGACAGCGCGCATGCGCGCAAGATTGCCGCGGTACTGCAGCAGGTACGCCCGGACCTGGTGCTGCTCAACGAGTTCGACTTCGACGACGCCCAGCGGGCTGCCGATCTGTTCCAGAAACGTTATCTGGAGGTCGCGCAGGACGGCGGCGGTGAGTCGCTGCATTTCGCCTACCGCTACCTGGCCCCGGTGAATACCGGCGTGCAGAGCGGGCTGGACCTGGACAACAACGGCGAAATCGGCGGGGAGGGCCGCAGCCGCGGCAACGATGCATGGGGCTACGGCCTGCACCCCGGCCAATACGGCATGCTGGTGCTGTCGCGCTACCCGATCGATGAAGCAAAGGTGCGCAGCTTCCAGTTGCTGAAGTGGAGCGCGCTGCCCGGAGCGATCCGCCCGGTGGACCCGCGCACCGGAACGCATTTCTACAGCGACGCGGTATGGGCCCAGCTGCGGCTGTCGTCCAAATCGCATTGGGACGTGCCGGTGCAGACCCCGTCCGGCGTGGTGCACGCCCTGGTATCCCACCCCACCCCGCCGGTTTTCGACGGCCCGGAGAAGCGCAATGCCGCGCGCAACCATGACGAACTGAAGCTGTGGCAGGCCTACCTGTCGGCCGGTGACACCTCGTGGCTGTGCGATGACCAGAAGCGCTGCGGCGGCCTGGCGCAGGATGCCCGCTTCGTGATCCTGGGTGACCTCAACAATGATCCGGTGGACGGCGATGGCCGCCACGAGGCGATTGTCGAACTGCTGGAACACCCGCGCGTGCTGCGCCACGCCACCCCCTCCAGCGTGGGCGGTGAGCAGACCAGCCTGGCCTACGCCGCCAAAGGCATCACCCGCCGTGGCGCCCCGCAGCACGCAACCGGCGATTTCGGCCCGAAGTCGGGCACGATGCGGCTGGATTATGTGCTGCCCTCGGTCGGCTTCGCGTACCTCGGTGGCGGCGTCTTCTGGCCCGCCGAAGGCAGCCCCGAGTCCCGCATCGCAGACGGCAGCGACCACCACCTCGTCTGGGCCGACGTCCGGTAACGCTGAGGGGTAGCGCCGACCGGGTAGCTCCGACCGGGTAGAGCCGACTTCAGTCGGCTGCTCTGCGTCCGCATAACATCAGCCGACTGAAGTCGGCTCTACCTGTCGGCTGTTCTTCGAGTCCGCGTAACGGCAGCCGACTGAAGTCGGCTCTACCTGTCGGCTGCTCTTGGGGTCCACGCAACGGCAGCCGACTGAAGTCGGCTCTACCCGGTCGGCTCTACCCGTCCGCTCTACCTACCAGAGACAGCAGCGGCCCTACTTCAGGCTTACGCCGATGGCGGCGGCGGCGTCGCGGGCGATGGCGCGCGCTTGATCCGTGCTTTCGCCGCGGGCCAAGGTGACGCCGACGCGGCGATGGCCGTGCACGCTGGGCTTGCCGAACAGGCGCACGGCGGTATCCGGCACCTGCAGCGCGGCGGCGACGTCGGCGAAGTGCGGCACGCCTTCGCCGTGTGCCAGCAGCGCACACGAGGCACTCGGTCCGCTCTGCCGGATCACCGGAATCGGCAGGCCGAGGATCGCCCGCGCATGCAGGGCGAACTCGCTCAGTTCCTGCGATACCAACGTGACCAGGCCGGTGTCGTGCGGGCGCGGTGAGACCTCGCTGAACCACACCTCGTCGCCCTTGACGAACAGTTCGACGCCGAACAACCCCCAGCCCCCGAGATCATCGGTGACGGCCTGCGAAATCTGCTCGGCGCGGGCCAGCGCCGCGGCAGTCATCGTCTGCGGCTGCCAGCTCTCGCGGTAGTCGCCATCCTTCTGCAGGTGGCCGATCGGCGCGCAGAACGAGGTGCCGCCCGCGTGGCGCACGGTCAGCAGGGTGATCTCGTACTCGAAGTCGATGAAGCCTTCAACGATGCAGCGACCGGCACCGGCGCGACCACCGGTCTGTGCATACGCCCATGCCGGCGCGATGTCCGATTCGCTGCGCAGCGTGCTCTGCCCCTTCCCCGACGACGACATCACCGGCTTGACCACGCACGGCAGACCGATGGCCTGCACGGCCGCGCGATACTCTGCCTCGGTATCCACGAAACGGTACGGCGAGGTCGGCAAGCCGAGCGTTTCTGCGGCCAGCCGGCGAATGCCTTCGCGGTCCATGGTCAGCCGCGCGGCACGCGCCGTCGGCACGACGCGCAGGCCCTGCTCCTGTTCCAGCTGGACCAGCGTTTCGGTGTGGATGGCTTCGATTTCGGGCACCACCAGATGCGGCTTCTCCTCTGCGATCAGCGCACGTAACGCCATGCCGTCCAGCATGTCGATCACATGCGCCCGGTGCGCGACCTGCATCGCCGGCGCATCGGCATAGCGGTCGGCCGCAATGACTTCTACGCCCAGCCGCTGCAGTTCGATCGCCACTTCCTTACCGAGTTCACCCGAACCGAGCAGCAATACACGGGTAGCGGAGGGCGACAGGGGGGTTCCAAATGCAGACATGGCGGCGATCCAACGGCGAGCTGATGGCGGAGGGGCATTCTAGCCGCTCCGGCCTTCCGGCCGAACAGCGGAACTTGCAAAGTGATATCAATTTGATATCTTCCATTTCTGACACCTCAAGGACGTATCGCCATGAAAGAACAGCCCATCCGCTCCATCAATGGCCTGGCCGTACTGGCCGCCATTCTGGTCATCGCCGGCATTGCGGGCGTTGCATTCCTGGTCGGCATCACCGGTGCGGGCGGCATGCGCCCCAGCCCGGTCCTGTTGCTGGGCAGTGTGGTGTTGATGATGGTGGCGGTGCTGCCACTGATCGGCCTGTACACCGTGCAGCCCAACCAGGCGGCTGTGCTGAGCCTGTTCGGCAAATATGTCGGCACGGTGAAAGACAACGGCCTGCGCTGGAACAACCCCTTCTATGCCAAGCGCCGTGTCAGCCAGCGCGTACGCAACTTCGAAAGCGGCAAGCTCAAGGTCAACGAGCTCGACGGCAGCCCGATCGAGATCGCGGCCGTGATCGTATGGCAGGTGGTGGATGCCTCCGAAGCCGTCTACAACGTGGACGACTACGAAAGCTTCGTGCATATCCAGTCCGAATCCGCGCTGCGCGCGATGGCGACCAGCTATCCGTATGACCAGCATGAAGAAGGCCAGCTTTCCCTGCGCAGCCATGCCAGCGAGATCTCCCTGCACCTGAAGAACGAGCTGGCCGAGCGGCTGGCCGATGCCGGCGTGCAGATCATCGATGCGCGCATCAGCCATCTGGCCTACGCCGCCGAGATCGCCCAGGCGATGCTGCAGCGGCAGCAGGCCAACGCGGTCATCGCCGCGCGCACGCGCATCGTCGCCGGTGCGGTGGGCATGGTGGAAATGGCCCTGAGCGAACTGCAGAAGAACGGTGTGGTGCAGCTGGACGAAGAGCGCAAAGCGCACATGGTCAGCAACCTGTTGACGGTATTGTGCTCTGACCGCGGCACGCAGCCGGTCATCAATGCCGGATCGCTGTACTGAGTCGGTGTCACAGGAGTTTCCATGAGCGAGAAGAAAGCCTATCCACTGCGCATCAACGCCGATGTTCTGGCCGCGGCGCAGCGCTGGGCTGACGACGAGCTGCGCAGCCTCAACGCCCAGATCGAATACGTGCTGCGCGATGCGCTGCGCAAGGCCGGGCGGCTGCCCAAATCCCCCCCATCGAAGGAGCACAAGGAATGAGCAAGCGCTGGACCTATCAAACCATCGAGATCAAGCCCGGCCTGATGGGCGGCTTCAAGGTTGATGAAGTGCAGACGGAACTGAATCGACAGGGACAGCTCGGCTGGGAGCTGGTCAACATCGTCTTCGCTCCGTTGAATCCGATGATCCTGGTCTTCAAGAAGGAGGCCTGAGCATGCGCTTCTATCGCACGATGCTCGCCGTGGCGCTGTCACTGTCTGCCGGCCTGGCCTGTGCAGGCGAACCGGCGACGCGCGCGGTGCAACTGCTCGACCACCTGCAGGCGGGGCGTGTCGACGACGCCGAATCCATGTTCACCCCGCAGATGCGCGCTGCCGTGCCCGCTGCCAAGCTGCGTGCGTTGTGGCAATCACTGGGTGATCTGCAACAGCGCGGCGATGCACGCGTGAGTACGCAGCAGGGAATGCAGATGGTGGAGGTTCCGCTGCAGTTCGCCAGCGCGGCCTTGATCGCGCAGATCGCGGTAGACCCACAGGACAACATCGCCGGCCTGCTGCTACGCCCTGCCCCGGCCGCGAAGGCACCCGCGCCCGCAGCGGACGCCCGCTTCCTGGAGCTGGAGTTCAGCGTTCCCCAGCAGCGCGGCGCACTGCCCGGCACGCTGGCGCTGCCCAAGGGCAAGGGCCCCTTCCCCGCGGTGGTGCTGGTCCACGGCTCCGGCCCGCAGGACCGCGACGAGACCGTTGGCGGCAACCGTCCTTTCCTGGACATCGCGCGCGGCCTGGCGGCACACGGCAAAGCGGTACTGCGCTATGACAAGCGCACCCTCGCCCGCCCGCAGGATTTCCAGCAACCGTTCGACATCGATGACGAGACCACCGACGACGCCGTCGCGGCACTGACCGCACTGGCCGCCGATCCCCGCATCGATGGCCGCCGTGTGTTCGTCCTGGGCCACAGCCAGGGCGGCATGTTGGCACCGCGCATCGCCAGCCGCTGGCCGCAGGCACGCGGCGTGGTGATGTGGGCAGCGCCGGCGCGCGGCCTGCTGGACCTGCTGCCCGAACAGAACCGCTACCTGCTGGGGCTGGACGGTGACATCACGGCCCCCGAACAGGCCTTCCTCGACACGTTGGACGCACAGATCGCCGCTGCGCGCAGCGACGTGCCTGCTGCCGCCAACACGTTGCCGTTGGGCGTGCCCCAGCACTTCTGGAAGAGCATCGAAGCAGTAGATGCACGCGCCGATGCCAAGGCCCTGCGCAAACCGCTGCTGCTGGTCCACGGTGGGCGTGACTTCCAGATCACCGACACCGACTGGGCGCTGTGGCAAGCCGCATTGAAGGGACGCAACGACGTCGCCTGGAAGCGCTATCCGGCCTTGAACCACATCGGCATCGCCGGCACCGGACCCAGTTCGCTGAAGGAATACACGCAGACCGGCCACGTCGATGATCAGCTGGTGGATGACATCGCCACCTGGATCGAGGCGCAGAAGTGAGCGGCGGCAGCGACCCGCGCTGTTTCGACGTGAGCGAGGATTCGGCACTGCGCCTGCTCTGGATCCTGCTGCCCATGCTGTCCTTCATTGGCGTGACGGCGTGGCACCTGCGCGAACCGGCGCCCTTCTCGACGCTCATCTTCGACATCACCGCCTCGCCCCCTTACTTCACGATGGGGGGCAGCCCCGGATGGAGTCTGCTGGTGGCGATCACCGTCACTGGCGTGCTGTGCTGGAAGTATTTCCAGCGCCGGGTGCAGCTGGACAACGGCGTGCTGACGGTGTGGTCCACGTTCTATCGCCGCCGCACGGCCGTCGTGGACATGCAACTGGACGAAGCCGTGGTGGTCGATATGACGCGGGACCGGCGGCAAGGGCTGCAGTGCAGGACGAATGCGTACAGCCTGCCCGGCTTCCACTCCGGCCATTACCGCCTGCGCGGTGGCGGCAAGGGCTTCGCCCTGGTGACCGACCTGCGCCGGGTGCTGGTGATCCCGGTGCGCGAGGGGCCTACCCTGCTGCTGAGCGTGGAGCAGCCACAGCAGCTGCTGCAGGCGCTGCGCAACGATCGCGGCTGAGCGTGGGCTGCGCCATGGTCGGGGCTACCGGGGAGCCTGCCCAGGCTGCCCCCCACGGCGCTTCGCGCTAAGCTGACCGTATGCACCGCTCGATCCCCCTGCTGCTGAACACCGACGCCATCGAAGTGTGGCCCGCCCCGCTGCTGCGCGCCCACGGCAATGCCGATGCGCGCCTGTTGGCACGGGCGGATTGGGTACTCCGGCGCAAGCGCGACGGCCGCTATCTGGCAGCGGTGCTCGATCAGGGCGTGCATTCGCTGATCGCCCAGCTGCCACGGGAACCCGGTACCGCCGAGGCGCTCGACGCGCTGTCGTGGCTGGACCCTGCGCGCGGCGCGGGGGCCTTGGACACGCGCCTGCTGTCCCCGCAGGGCCTGCGGGAGCGGCTCGAGCCGCTTGGGCTGGATGCTGATGCGTACGCGGACCAGAGTGGCCTGATGCTTGAGCCTGAACCGGTGCTGCTTCACTACGCCGGTCGCGACCGTTTCCATCGCCCCCTGTGGCTGCGTCGAGCGGCGGCCCTGGCGTGGCGACGCATGCGCCTGCAGGCAGCACGCAACGGCGTCGCCCTGGACGCGATTTCCGGTTACCGCAGCCATGCTTACCAGCTGGGAATTTTCGAACGCAAGCGGGCCCGCGGGCAGCACGTCGAACAGATCCTGCAGGTGAACGCGGCACCGGGTTTCAGCGAGCACCACAGTGGCATGGCGCTGGACATCGGCACACCCGGCGAGCCGCCTGCGGAAACGTCGTTCGAGCACAGCCCGGCGTTCGCCTGGCTGCAGGAACATGCGCACCGGCATGGATTCCGGATGAGTTACCCGCAGGGCAACCCGCATGGCATCGTCTACGAACCGTGGCATTGGCGATGGCACCCGGCCGGCGCCTGAAACGCGCCTGATTGACGCTCGGCGAGCGCAGCGGTGCCTGAAGCCTCCGCCGAGCACGGCTCGGCGCTACAACGGCCGGCCCCGAAATGCCCGTGATCGGTAGCGCCGAGCCACGCTCGGCGAGCGCAGCGGTGCCTGACGCCTCCGCCGAGCATGGCTCGGCGCTACAACAGCCGGCCCCGAAATGCCCGTGATCGGTGGCGCCGAGCCACGCTCGGCGAGCGCAGCGGTGCCTGACACCTCCGCCGAGCACGGCTCGGCGCTACAACAGCCGGCCCCGAAATGCCCGTGATCGGTAGCGCCGAGCCACGCTCGGCGAGCGCAGCGGTGCCTGACGCCTCCGCCGAGCATGGCTCGGCGCTACAACAGCCGGCCCCGAAATGCCCGTAATCGGTAGCGCCGAGCCACGCTCGGCGAGCGCAGCGGTGCCTGAAGCCTCCGCCGAGCACGGCTCGGCGCTACCAGGTCACTCAGCGCCGCAAGGCGTCTACCGCCACCAGCACCCACCCCAGCATCAATGCGCTGCCGCCGATCGGTGCGAAGCGTGTCGGCCACTGCCAGAGCGCGTTGCCGGCCAGGCTGCCGGCAAACAGCAGCGTGCCCAGCAGCAGCACGCACAACCCCAGCTGCGCGAAGAACGTGCTCGCCCGCGGCCCCAATGCCACCAGTACCGCACCGTGCGCGAACGCATACAGCGCGGCCATGTTGAGGTGCTGCTGCGCCAGCGGGTCGCTGACACCGTGCGAGGCGTAGGCAGACACGCCGATGGACGCTGCAGCCAACAGCGCGCCGATGCAGGCCAGCAACGAAGGCCTGCGGGTACGTCGATCCATGGAAAACATAGCGGCTCCTTGGGCACTACAAAAAAAAACGCGCCGCAGTGAGCGGCGCGTTTTCGTTCGTACGTTACATCAGGCGTCCAGGCTTACTTGACGGCCCAATAGATGTCGTACGTACCTTCTGCAGTGAAGGACTTCTGCACGCCACCATTCCAGGTCTCGTACGGGCGGTCGATCACTTCGTTGCCGCCGGTCACCGACCAGGCGCGCAGGGCATTGCGGGCAATGTCCAGGCCAGCCATGTGACCGGTGAAGGTCGCATGGGCCGAGCGGTGCGGTGCAACGCGGACGTACTTCACCGGCGCGCCACCGTCGATCTTGACGGTCAGCTCTTCAGCCGACACGCCCTCGGTGCCCTTCTTCTTGACCGGCTGGGCCACGTCGAAGGCGTACTTCTCTGCACCGAAATCGGTGGTGATCAGGCGGAACGGACCTGCAGCTTCCAGGTTGTTCGCTTCCATCACGCGCTTGATCCACTCTTCGTTGTCAGCGATGGACTTGGTGATGGTGGCTTCGCCACGATCCACGTTGCCCGCGTTGACGACCAGCAGATCTTCGGCCGGGACATCCACGATGGCCAGGTCGTTCAACGGTGCTTCGGCGGTGCGGTAATCAATGTTCGGCACCGTGGCCAGCATGTTCGCCATGCGCGACAGACCCAGCTTCAGGTCGTCACCGATGTGGCGGCTGACGTACAGGCCGGCATAACGACCGAACAGATCGAAGCCGTAGTTGACGCTGTAATCCTGGGTGATCTTGACGTTGCGGCCACCCTTGCCAGTCGGCTCGAGCAGGAACGTGGTCACCTTGTCGCTGCCCTTGGTGGCATCGTCGACAGCGATTGCAACGCGCTTGTTTTCTTCGCTCTCGGTGATCTTCCAGGTGCCGTTGCCCAGGTCCTTGGAGGTGTAATCCAAGGTGGCACCGACGCCGGCAGCCGGGCCGGAGAACTTCAGTTCGGCAGCGGGATCACGCAGCAGGAGTGGGTTCCAATCCTTGAAGCGGCGCAAGCTGTTCACCGTGTCGAACACGATCGTCATCTTGCGGTTGGTTTCGATGCTTTCCGAAACATGGCGCTGGCCCGGCAAGACCACGCCGATGATGACGAACAGGCCAGCCACGATCCCCAAAGCGATCAGGAACTCGATAATACGGGTCATTCAGAAGTCTCCGGGGCCGATCCCACGGCCGGGTTGATTGAAGCGAAGCGCCAATCCTAGCAGCTTCGTTGGCGTTGTAGATCTGGTTTTGGCGTACCGGTTTCCGTGCCGGCAACCGTTTTGTACATACAAGGGACCGAAGGGTAGCGCACATCCGCTACCCACCAGTAGGGGGTCCCCTTCAGGGGGTCGTTCAGTTTATCGCCAAACCCTTGTCATTCAAGGTTTTTCACACCAACTGCAACTCGAATGCCTTGAGCACGGCGCGCGTACGGTCGCGCACACCGAGCTTGGACAGGATGTTGGAAACGTGGTTCTTGATCGTGCCCTCGGCCACGCCGAGCGAATTGGCGATCTCCTTGTTGGAGAAACCGCTGGCCATCAGCCGGAGGATCTCCGTCTCACGATCGGTCAACGGGTCCGGCCGGTCCAGGCTGACGAACTCATTGCGCATGTGCTCCAGTCCGGACAGCAGCCGTTGGGTCACCGCCGGCTGTACCAGCGAACCGCCCTCGGACACCGTGCGGATCGCCCCGACCAGCTGGTCCAGGGTCACATCCTTGAGCAGATAGCCCTTCGCACCGGCCTTCAGCCCCGCCAGCACCAGCTGGTCATCGTCGAAGGTGGTGAGGATGATGGTGGGCGGCAGCTGCCCCAGCTTGGACAGCATCTGCAGCGCCTCCAGCCCCGACATCGCCGGCATGCGCATGTCCATCAGCACGACGTCCGGCTTCACCTGCGGAATGAGCTCGACCGCCTGCCGGCCGTCGGCCGCCTCGGCAATGACTTCGATGCCATCGTCCAGTGCAAGCAGCGAGCGGATTCCCTGCCGCACCAGGGTTTGGTCGTCGACCAGGCATACGCGAATCATCAACGAACTCCTTCAGGTGCAGTGCTCAGCGCCAAGGCCGGAACACCGGGAACCGTTGCACGCAGGCAGAAGCCTTCGCCACGGCGGGTTTCAATCTCCAGCTGCCCGCCGCATTGCTGCAGGCGTTCGCGCATTCCGCGCAGGCCATTACCTACCACGATTCCGTCCGTGCCGGCACCATCATCGCGTGCTTCCAGGCTCACTCCGCCCTCTTCCCGGCGGACCTTGAGCCACAGATTACGCGCACCGGCGTGGCGCACGGTATTGGTGATGATCTCCTGGGTGCAGCGCAGCAGCACATGGGCGCGCTCGGGATCTTCCACATACAGCGGCGTGGGCACGTCCAGGTGCACCTCCAGCGCCGGTACGCGCAGGGTCAACGGGCGCAGCGCCGCCGCCAGATCGATCGCGCCGCTGTCGCGCAGCTGGCTGACCGCTTCGCGCACATCGGTCAGCAGCAGCCGCGCCAGCGTGTGCGCCTGATGCACGTGCTCCTGCGCGCGTCCCTCGGTGATGTGACCGGCGACCTCCAGATTCAGGCTGAGCGCGGTCAAGTGGTGGCCCAACAGGTCATGCAGCTCGCGGGAAATGCGCGTGCGCTCGTTGACGCGGGCACTTTCGGCCAGCAGTACACGGGTGGCGCGCAGCTCGGTATTCAGACGACGCTGTTCTTCACGGGCATCGGTCTGCTGCCGGGCCACCAGACTGGTGACGAAGATGAACATCGAGAACCCGCCGTACAGCAGCGACTGCATCACCGCCTCGAACAGGGGGAAGCGCAGCAGCACGTAGTACACCGGCGCCACCGCCAACTGGCTCAACAGCAGCCAGATCACGCCGTAGTGCGCGGCAAGCATCCATGGGATCACCCCGGCGGCGACCATCATCAGGATGCTGCCCAGCCCCGAGCCGCTCAGGAAGCTGACGCCGAGCGCGGAAATGGTCAGCAGCACGAGCATGCCGCGGTCCATCCAACTGGCGTGGCCCCCACTGCGCAGATCACGGGTGAGCAGGAAGTAGGCCCCGCCGAACACCAGGTAGGCACCGAACAACAGCATGGCCGGCCCGTTGTCAGCGCCTTGCCGCTGCAGGTTCTCTATCTGTGAATAAACCAGCGGCAGGCCGACCATGACCCAGGTGAACAGGCCGGCCAGACGGAGGACGCGGGTATGACTGAGGGCTCCCAACATCCCTGCATCTTAGGCTGAACCCGGCCCGCGTCACTCCCACGGAAGTCATGCCCCGGATTCCCCCGGCGACGGTCCCCCCATGCAATAATCAATGGGAGCGGTCCGGAAACGGGCCACACGCACCACCCCACGGAGTCACAATGTCGATTGTCATCCGCGACGTGCGCGAGCATGAGCTCGATTCCGTCCTGGCCTTGAACAACAATGCCGGCCTGGCGATCCTGCCGCTGGACGCGCACCGGCTGCATCTGTTCTATGAAACGGCCGAATATTTCCGCGTCGCCGAGCGCGACGGCAACCTTGCCGGCTTCCTGATCGGGTTCGGCAGCGCAAGCGAGCACGACAGCAGCAACTTCGCCTGGTTCAAGCAGCACCTGGACAGCGGATTCTTCTATATCGACCGCATCGTGGTCGCCAGCCGTCGGCGTGGCGGCGGTGTCGGGCGGGCTTTTTACGCCGATGCGCAGAGCTATGCCGAACTGCGCTACCCGCAGATGACGTGCGAGGTCTTCCAGGACCACGGCGCCGATGCGGCACTGCTCTTCCACGGCAGCTTCGGCTTCCGCGAACTGGGCCAGAACACCATGCCGCACGTCGATGTACGCGCCAGCATGCTGGCCAAGGAACTGTGCAGCTACGCCTGGGTGAGTGATACCTACGGCGGCAAGCTGCCAGACGTGGCATGGGCGCGTGGCCGGCAGTTGCCGGCGCACGCACAGCAGCCGACGGGTACTTGAGGTGGCGGTGAACATGGATTACGAACAGGCCGGTGAGCTGAAGATCGGCCAGGTGGGCATTGCCAACCTGCGCATCCGCACGATGGATGTCGAACGGCTGGTGCAGGAAATGAACGAGCGGGTCACGCGGGCGCCGAAGTTGTTCGGCCGCGCCGCAGTGATCCTGGATTTCGGCGGCCTGACCCGCGCACCGGATGTTGTCAGTGCGCAGGCGCTGCTGGACGGGCTGCGCGGCGCCGGCGTGCTGCCGGTGGCGTTGGCCTATGGCACGTCGGAAATCGAGCTGCTGTCCCAGCAGCTTGGCCTGCCGCTGCTGGCCAAGTTCCGCGCCCAGTACGAACGCGCGGATGCCGAGCCGGTAACGGCACGCCAGGCCCCTGCTGCTGCGCCCGCGCCGACGCGTGAACCGCGCCGTGCGGCGGCGGCAAGCGCAGCGCTGGCGGCGCCCCCACCGGCCACCGGCGGTGCGCCGAAGCCGGGCCGCATGCAACTGGCCAATGTACGATCGGGCCAGCAGCTGTACGCGGAAAACTGCGACCTGACGGTGATGGCGACCGTGGGCGCCGGCGCCGAAGTCATCGCCGATGGCAGCATCCATATTTACGGCACCCTGCGCGGACGCGCGCTGGCCGGTGCCCAAGGCAACACCGCGGCGCGTATTTTCTGCCGCGATTTCCATGCCGAACTGGTAGCCATTGCCGGCCACTACAAGGTATTGGACGATGTACCGGACAACCTGCGCGGCAAGGCCGTGCAGGTCTGGCTGGAACAGGACCAGATCATGATCGCTGCGCTTGATTGACGCAGCCCCAACCAGAACTAGAGCAGGAGAAGTCCTTTGGCTGAAATCATCGTAGTCACCTCCGGCAAGGGCGGCGTCGGCAAGACCACCACCAGCGCAAGCCTTGCCTGCGGCCTGGCACGTCGTGGCAAAAAGGTGGCGGTGATCGACTTCGACGTCGGCCTGCGCAACCTTGACCTCATCATGGGCTGCGAGCGCCGCGTGGTGTACGACTTCGTCAACGTCGTGCATGGCGAAGCAAGCCTCAAGCAGGCCCTGATCAAAGACAAGCGCTTTGACAATCTGTACGTGCTGGCGGCCTCGCAGACGCGTGACAAAGATGCACTGACCCAGGAAGGCGTGGGCAAGGTCCTGAAGGACCTGGCCGCCGACGGCTTCGAGTACGTCATCTGCGATTCGCCCGCCGGCATCGAAAAAGGCGCGTTCCTGGCCATGTACTTCGCCGACCGCGCCGTCGTGGTGGTGAACCCGGAAGTGTCGTCGGTACGCGACTCAGACCGCATCATCGGCCTGCTGGACTCGAAGACCCACAAGGCCGAGAACGGCCAGGACGTACCCGCCTTCCTGCTGCTGACCCGCTACACCCCGACCCGGGTGGAAGCTGGCGAAATGCTCAGCATCACCGACGTGGAAGAAGTGCTGGGCCTGAAGGCCATCGGCGTGATTCCGGAATCGGGCGACGTGCTCAATGCCTCCAACAAGGGCGAGCCGGTCATTCTGGATGGCACCTCACCGGCCGGCCAGGCCTATGACGATGCCGTCGCGCGCATCATGGGCGAAGACCGCCCGATGCGCTTCACCGCCGTAGACAAGAAGGGCTTCTTCAGCAAGCTGTTCGGAGGGTAAGCATGGGCCTGTTCGATTTCCTGAAAGCGAAGAAGACCACCGCCGAGACCGCGAAGAACCGCCTGCAGATCATCATCGCGCAGGAACGCAGCCATCGCGGCGGTCCGGATTACCTGCCGCTGATGCAGCGCGAGCTGCTGGAAGTGATCCGCAAGTACGTCAACATCGACGTTGATGCGGTACGGGTGGACCTGGTCAAGGATGGACAGCACGACGTGCTGGATATTTCCGTGGCCCTGCCCGAAGGGCCTGACAAGCCCTGATTCTTTGCCCCGTCCGCACCCGGTGCGGACGGGGTCGATACCTGCCATGACCGATCCTGCATCCGATCCCATCGTCACCTGCGTGGGCGACATCGCCTTCGCCGATGCCGCGTGCCTGCTCGCCACGCACGGCCTGCACCTGCACCACGTGGCGGCGGGTGAACCGATCCCCGGCAGTTACTGGGGCGAACCGGAGGCAGGCATCATCGCCCACACTGTCTACGTGCGCGATGACACCCCGGTGCATTCGATGCTGCACGAGTCCTGCCATCTGATCGTGCTGCCGCCGGAGCGCCGCGCGCTGGTGCACACCGACGCCACCGATTCGGTGCCCGAAGAAGACGCCACCTGTTATCTGCAGATCGTGCTGGCCGGGCAGTTGCCCGGCGTGGGCAGCGACCGCCTGATGGCGGACATGGATGCCTGGGGCTACACCTACCGGCTGGGCTCCACCCGCGCCTGGTTCGAGCAGGACGCCGAAGACGCGCGCGCATGGTTGGTCGAACGGGGTTTGTTGGTCGGCTGAGCGGGTGTGTCCGTGTGTGCGGGTGGGCCGAGGGCGGGAAGAAAAGCAAACGCAAAAGCGGTAGCGCCGAGCCATGCTCGGCGGCTTTTTGCTGACGGGCACGGATGGATTCCGCCGAGCATGGCTCGGCGCTACCTGCTTCTGCCTGGTCCCACCACGACAGACGAAAAAATTACTGCCCCGCCAGCGCCCGCAATGTAATGCCCACCACGTAGGCCAGGTACGTGCCGGTCGCGTAGCCCATCGTGCCCAGCAGCACGCCCACCGGCGCCAGCGACGGATGGAATGCCGCGGCCACCACCGGTGCCGACGCCGGCCCGCCGATGTTGCTCTGCGAACCGATGGCGAAGTAGAAGAACGGCACGTTCAGCAGCTTCGCCAACAGCCACAGCAGCACGATGTGCACCGCGATCCAGATGATGCCCAGCAGGAACAGCCACGGCCGGTCCAGCAGCGCCAGCAGGTCCATCTGCATGCCGATGCAGGCGATCAGGAAGTACAGCAGCAGTGAGCCGACGCGCGATGCACCCACACCTTCCAGGGTGCGTGCCCGGGTAAAGCTCAGGGCCAGGCCCAAGGTGGTGGACAGCACCACCACCCAGACGAACGGCGCGTCCAGGCTGAACTGCGATGCCCAGCTGACATTGAGCTTGAACCACGCCGCCAAGGGCGCGCCCAGCGCATGGGCCAGGCCCACACCGCCAAAGGCCACCGCCACGATCAGCATCAGGTCGGTCAAGGTCGGCACACGCTCGTGCTCGGCCTGGAAGCGGGCGATGCGCTCTTTCAGCTCATCGATGGGCGTGGTATCGGCCCCGCTGCGCGCATCGATCTTCGCCGACCGCCCCGCCATGAAGATCAGCACGGCCATCCATACATAGCCCACGCCGACATCGACCACCGCGAACTGGCCGAACGTGGTCGCGTTGACGTCGAAGACTTCGCGCATCGCCAGCATGTTCGCGCCGCCACCAATCCAGCTGCCGGCCAGCGCCGCCATGCCGGCCCACGTATCGCCGGCGACCGTTTCCGGGTGCAGCGCGCGCATCAGCAGGAACGCCACGACGGCACCGATCATGATGCTGGCAGACGCCCCCAGATACATCAGCACCAGTTTCGGCCCCAGCCGCAGGATGCCCTTTATGTCCACCGCCAGGGTGAGCAGCACCAGCGCGGCCGGCAGCAGCACGTCGCGGGCGATGGGGTTGTACAGCTTGGTGTTCTGGCCGTCGATCAGGCCCACCGTGTTGTAGATGCCGGGCAGCAGGTAACACAGCAGCAGCGCCGGCACGAAGGCGTAGAACCGCTTCCACAGCCCCTGCTCGCGCGAAGCCGTCCAGAACACCGCACCGAGGGTAGCGGCAATCAAACCGAAGACGACGATGTCGTTCTGGATCAGGGGAGTCGAAGGCATGGACACAGGCACCCGGTAGAGCCGACTTCAGTCGGCTGCTGTCAGTGAAACGGAATGGCAGCCGACTGAAGTCGGCTCTACCCCACCTGAAAGCGCCGCCCCGAGGAGCGGCGCTTCAAACGGGCCTTACTGCCCGATGTGCTGCTTCAGCCACGCGTTGACCGTGTCGTGCCAGAGCACGCTGTTGGCCGGCTTCAGCACCCAATGGTTCTCATCGGGGAAGTACAGGAACTTCGAGTCGATGCCCTGGCGCTGCGCGGCGGTGAACGCGGCCAACCCCTGCTCCACCGGGATGCGGTAATCCAGCTGGCCGTGGATGATCAGGATCGGCTTCTTCCAGTCCGCCACGTGGTTGACCGGGTTGAACTTCTCGTAGTTGGCCGGCTTGGCGAACGGCGTGCCGCCCTGCTCCCACTCGGTGAACCACAGCTCTTCGGTGGCGTACCCCATCATGCGCTGGTCGAACACACCATCGTGGTTGACCAGGCACTTGAACGGGCTGTTCCAGTTGCCGGCGATCCAGTTGACCATGAAGCCGCCGTAGCTGGCACCCAGTGCACAGGCCTTGTCACCGTCCAGGAACGCGTACTGCTTAAGCGCAGCGTCCCAGCCCTTCTGCAGATCTTCCAGCGGACGGTCGCCCCAATGCTGGCTGATCGCGTCGGTGAACGCCTGGCCGTAGCCGGTGGAGCCGTGGAAATCGATCATCACCACCGCATAGCCCTGGCCGGTATAGGTCTGCGGATTCCAGCGGTAGCTCCAGCCATTGCCGAAGCTGCCCTGCGGGCCACCGTGGATCAGGAACGCCACCGGGTACTGCTTGCCTTCCACGTAATCGTGCGGCTTGACCACGTACCCGTGCACGGTGTCGTTGTTCCAGCCCTTGAACGAGAACTGCTCGAAGTCGCCGAAATCAACGTCCTTCAGCACCTCTTCCGCGGAAGGCGTCAGGGCACGCAGCGCCCCCATCGCCTCACCCGCCGCAGGCAGCAGGCCGACCAGCACCTGGTCATTGCTCTTCAGGCTGTTGCGGGTAATGGCGACGCTGCCGCCGGCCACATCGACCGCCGTGACGCTGCCCTCGCCCACCAGCTTTTCCACCTTGCCACTGGCCACGTCCACCGCGAACAGCGGATGCTCGCCCATGTCGTCGGCGGTGGTGTAGATCGTGCTGCCGTCGGCCGACAGCACGATGCCGCCGGCGGAGCGGTCCCAGTCCGCGGCGATTTCGCGGCGCTTGCCGGTACCCAGGTCCATCGCCATCAGGGCGTAGCGATCGGCCTCGAAGCCGGGACGCTTCATCGCGCGGTAGAACAGCGTCTTGCCGTCGGCACTGAACACCGGGCCGGCATCCCACGCGGGGTTGTCGGCGGTCAGGTTGACCGGCGCCTGCTTGCCAGCGGCATCGAAGCGGTACAGATCGAAGTTGGTCGACCACGGCTCTTCGCGACCGGCCACGCGGATGCTCGCCACCACGCTGCGGCCATCGGGCGACCACGCAAAATCATCGTTGCCGCCGAACGGCTTGGACGGTGCATCACCGGCCAGGGTGGCGCTCAGCGCCGAGGCGCCCTTGACGCCAGCGGCCTTGCCCGTGGGCAGCGGAGCGACGAACAAGGTGTTGCGGCGGCCATCGTTCCAGGTATCCCAATGACGCACGAACATCGTGTCGAACACCTGGCCGCTGGCCTTGGTGTCCTTCTTCGCAGCGAGTTTCTTCTCGGTGCAGGCCAGGTCGGAGCCACAGTCCTGGAATACGCCGGCGCTGAACAGCACGCGGTCGTCCTGCGGCGACACGTGGTAGCTGTCCACGTCCACCGGGAAATCGGTCAGCTGGCGCGGTGCGTCGCCGTCGAGGCCCTGCGCGTACAGCTGCTGGCTGCCGTTCTTGCTGCTGAGGAAGTACACGGTGCGGCCGTCGGCGGACAGCGACGCCGAGTTGACGTTCCAGCCGGCCGGGGTGACCTGCTTCGGCGGCGCCGCATCGCGGGTACGCAGGTTGCGCACGAACAGCGCACTGCTGGCCTTCTGCTGCGCATCCACGCTGCGCTTGGCGAACACCACGGTGCCACCGTCGGCACTGAGCACGGGCGAAGACACCCGGTCCATCGCGATCATGTCGCGGACATCGAGACCGCGGGCGGCCGCCACGGACGGCAGGGCCGCAAGCAGGCTCAACGGCAACAGGGCATGGCGCAGTTTCATCGGGTTCTCCGCAGGACGGCAAAACGTCGATGGTAGGCCTGCGCGGCCCACCCTGCCTAGCCCATCGGTCATGGGGCCAGGTCGGGGCCGGATTCAGTTCGCAGGGCAAACGGGATCCGACCCCGGATCAGCACGTGATCAGGCAGCGCTGGCGCGCTTGCCGGTGCGGTAGATCAGCCAACCGACCAGGAACAGCACGGCCAGCCCGATCCACTGCGCAGCCGGCAGCGTGACCGGAACCGCCAGCACGTCGGCGCGGCCACTGACCACGATCGGCACGGCGATGGCGATGCCCATCAGGGCCTCACCGGTGATCAGGCCGGCGGCAAACAGCACGCCCGGGCGGTGCACGCGGTCACGGCCCTCTTCGTCTTCAGCGCGGATCTTGTGGAAGCGTTCCACCAGATAGGAAATCAGGCCGCCGAGGAAGATCGGCACCATCAGTTCCAGCGGCAGGTAGATGCCGATGGCGGCCGCCAGCACCGGCACGCGGAAGCGCTTGCCGGTCTTCTTCAGCCAGTCGTCGAGGGCGATGATCGCCGCACCCACCACGGCGCCCATGATGATGAAGTTCCACGGCAGCTCGCCGCCGAACAGTCCACGGGCCACCGACGCCATCAGGTTGGCCTGCGGTGCGGCCAGCGCGTTGGGATGTTCCGGCGTCGGCGCACCGATGCCGTAGGCGGTAGCCAGCAGGTTCAGCACCGGGGCCATGATCAGCGCGCACGAGAACGCGCCGATGCCCAGCATCAGCTGCTGTTTCCATGGGGTAGCACCGACGATGTAACCGGCCTTCAGATCCTGCAGGTTGTCACCGCCCACGGCGGCGGCGCAGCACACCACCGCGCCGATCATGATCGCCGCGACCGCACCCAGCGGGGCCCCGAAGGCGCCGACCGGGGTCAGGCCGTCCTTGCCCAGCAACAGCACCAGCACCGCCGACGCGAACAGGATGGTGGAGATGGTGATACCCGACACCGGGTTGTTCGACGAGCCGATCAGGCCGGCCAGGTACGCAGATACCGACACGAACAGGAAGCCGGCGACGATCATGATGATGGTCATCGGGATCGACACATGCCACTGGCCAACGATCGCCTGGTACAGCGCAAGCAACGGAAGGGTGAACACCACCAGCGCCACCAGCATCCACTTCATCGGCAGGTCGCGCTCGGTCTCGGCGACGGCCGGGCCGGTGCTCTTGCGGGCTGCGGCGAAGCCGCTCTTGACGCCGCTCAGCAGCGACTTGCGCAGCGAGAACAGGGTCCAGATGCCACCGATCAGCATGGCGCCCACGCCCAGGTAGCGCATCTTCGCGCCCCAAATGGCGAAAGCCGCATCGGTGGCCGATGCCGTGGCGATGGACGCGGCCAGGGCGGGGTCGGTGTTGAGGAAGAACGCCTGGTAGATCGGAATGGCGATGTGCCAGGTGAGGATCGAGCCGCCCACCACCACGATGCCGACGTTGAGGCCGACGATGTAGCCCACGCCCAGCAATGCCGGCGACAGGTTGGTGCCGATGAACGCGGTGACCTTGGAGCTGCCCACGTAGGCTGCGGTGGCCCACGCGTCGGGAATCAGCCGCAGACCGCTGGCGGCAGCGACCTTGACCACGGCGCCGATCACCGCCGACACGGCAAGAATCTTCATGCCCGGCCCGGGATTCTCACCGGCCTTGAGCACCTCGGCCGCGGCCTTTCCTTCCGGGAACGGCAGTGGATCTTCGACGATCATCGAGCGCCGCAGCGGCACCGAGAACAGCACGCCCAGCAGACCACCCAGACCGGCGATGCCGAGCACCCACCAGTACTTGAAGTCCGGCCAGTAGCCCATGATCACCAGCGCCGGGATGGTGAAGATCACACCGGCAGCGATCGACGAGCCGGCAGACGCACCGGTCTGCACGATGTTGTTTTCCAGGATGGAACCGCCGCCGAGCAGGCGCAGCACGCCCATGGAGATCACTGCGGCAGGAATCGCCGTAGCGATGGTCAGGCCTGCGAACAGACCCAGATAGGCGTTGGCGGCCGACAGCACCACGGCCAGCACGATGGAAAGCACCACCGCGCGGAACGTGAGCTGCTTGGGCGCAGCGACGTTGTTCATTGAAGCCCCTGATACGAAAAAAATCCCTGCAACGCTAGCGTCCGGGCTGCGGCAAGTCCAGCACGCGCACGCAGGGAGACTGGCTTGGCACACCCCCAAAATGATATGTTATATCCTTTCCACACCCCTTCCTGCCGTCCGTATGCCCCCTTCTGTTTCCACCCGGCTGGCGTCGATCGACCAGCTACGCGGCACCGTGATGCTGCTGATGCTGCTCGACCACGTGCGCGAAACCTTCTTCATGCAGTACCAGGTCAGCGACCCGATGGATGTCGGCACGGTGTCGCCGGCGCTGTTCGCCTGCCGCCTGCTGGCCCACCTGTGTGCGCCGGTGTTCGTGCTGCTGACCGGGCTGTCGGCGTGGCTTTACGGCCAGCGACAGGCCGATCCCCGGCGCGCCATCGCCGGCTTCCTGTTCAAGCGCGGCCTGTTCCTGGTGGTGCTCGAGCTGACCCTGGTCAACTTCGCGTGGACCTTCCAGTTCCCGCCGGACACGATCTACCTGCAGGTGATCTGGGTGATCGGCCTGAGCATGATCGCGCTGGCCGGGCTGGTGTGGCTGCCGCGTGCGGTGCTGCTGCCGCTGGCCGTACTGCTGGTCGCCGGGCACAACCTGCTGGACGGTGTGCATATGGACGGCAACGGCATCGTGGCGACCCTGTGGAAAGTGCTGCACCAGCGCGACTGGATCGCACTCGGTGACGGGCTGCGCCTGCGCACCTCGTACCCCCTGCTGCCGTGGATCGGCGTGATCACGTTGGGCTACCTGATGGGACCGTGGTTCGCCAACAGCCGGCCGGCGGCACAGCGCCAGCGCTGGCTGCTGATGAGCGGCGTCGGCGCCTTGGCCGCGTTCGTGATGCTGCGCGCGCTCAATGGGTATGGCGATGCACCGTGGCAGGTGCAGGACACCGCGCTGCGGACGCTGATGAGCATCGTCAACATCACCAAGTACCCGCCCTCGCTGCTGTTCCTGCTGGCCACGCTCGGCGTCGGGCTGCTGTTGCTGCGCCTGTACGAAGTACCTGCCGTGGCCGCCGCGTTGCAGCCATTGGCGCGGATCGGCGCGGCACCGATGTTCTTCTATCTGCTGCACCTGTATGTGCTGAAGCTGATGTACCTGGGCGCGCTGGCACTGTGGGGGCCCACCAACGGGCCCCTGTTCGCGGTGGAATCGGTGGCCGCCCTGCTGTTGATCAGCACCGCATTGGCGCTGCTGCTGTACCTGCCCACGCGCGCGTTTGCTGCCCTGAAGGCACGACGCAAGGATCTGCTCTGGCTGAGGTATCTGTAACGGGCTCATACTCTGCCCGATGACCACCACTGCCTCCGACGACTTCCTCGGCCACCCCAAGGGCGTCTACGTCTGCTTCTTCACCGAAATGTGGGAGCGCTTCTCCTTCTATGGGATGAAGGCGCTGCTGCTGCTCTACCTCACCAAGTACCACCTGTTCGGCGACAAGGCCGGGCTGGACCTCCTGGGCGCGTATGGCGGACTGGTCTACTGCATCCCGGTGTTCGGCGGGCTGCTCGCCGATCGCTGGCTGGGCATGCGCCGGGCCGTGTTGTTCGGCGGTGTGCTGCTGGTGCTGGGGCACCTGGGCATGGCCTTCGAAGGCCACGCGGCCTACGTGCGCGACGGCCAGGTGGTGCGTGATACCGGCGCGCTGTCCATCACCTACCTGTCGCTGGCGCTGATCATCATGGGCGTCGGCTTCCTCAAGCCGAACATCTCCACCATCGTCGGCAAGCTGTATGCCGAGAACGATCCGCGTCGCGACTCCGGCTTCTCGCTGTTCTACGCCGGCATCAACCTCGGCGCGCTGTTCGCCTCGCTGATCTGCGGTTTCCTGGGGGAAGCCTACGGCTGGAAATACGGGTTCGGTGCCGCCGGCATCGGCATGCTGGTCGGCCTGGGCATGTTCCTGTGGGGCCAGAAATACCTGCATGGGCTGGCCGAGCCGCGCGATCCGGCCTCATTGAAAGACCGCGTGCTCGGCCTGCCACGCGAGTGGCTGATCTACGCCGGCGCGGTGATCGCCGTGCTGCCGATCGCCTGGCTGATGTGGGCCGCCGGCAACGGGGCCTTCGCGCTCGGTGGCGAGATCAGCCTGGCGTTGCTGCTGATGATCGTCGTGCTGGGCGGTGTGCTGCTGTGGTTTGCCTGGTTCACCGGCACCCAGTGCACGCCGGTGCAACGCCAGCAGATGATCGCGCTGATGGCGCTGATCGCCATGGCACTGGTGTTCTTCACCCTGTACGAGCAGTCGTACGGGTCATGGGTCACCTTCACCGACCGCCTGTTGACCAAGGACATCGTACCCGCGTTGGTGATCCGCGATGGCACCCCGCTGCCGTGGTCCATCCTCTCGCTGGTGTTGGCACCGCTGGGCTTCGTGGTCAGCGCGCGCTTGTCCGATCGCCATCCCGGCTCGGCGCTGCCACGGCGGATGTTCATTGCCATCGGCCTGGTGATGGTGGTGCTGCTGGTGCGCGACTGCCTGGTCATACCGCAGACCGCCGGTTCGCTGACCTACCTCGGCAGCCTGTTCCTGGTGCTGCTGGCGCCGTTGTTCGCGCTGTTGTGGGCGTGGCTGGACCGCCGTCGCGCCGAACCGGGCAAGGCGTACAAATCCGCGATGGGCCTGGTGATCGGCGCGCTCTCCTTCGTGCCGCTGGCGCTGGCCGCACAGCAGGTCGGCGAAACCGGCCAGATGGCCAGCGTGTGGTGGCTGGTGCTGGCGTACTTCCTGTTGGCCAGTGGCGAGATGTGCCTGTCGCCGGTGGGCCTGTCGGCGGTCAGCCAGCTGGCGGTGCCGCGCGTGGTCAGCCTGATGATGGGCACCTGGTTCCTGGCCACCGCGTTTTCCGAAACGCTGGCGGCCCTGTTCGGCAAACTGGCCGCCATCGAAGTGCCCGAGGGCGAGACGTTGGACATCGTCGCCGCGTCAGCCAGCTACGCCCACCTGTTCTGGCTGTTGATGTGGATCGGGCTGGGCTGCGCGGTGATCGCCTTCGCCTGTGCGCCGCTGCTGCGGCGCATGATGCACGGCGTCAAGTAAAGCGGGACGGAGGTAATTAATTGAAATTAATTCCCTCCGTCCCCTTTTTCGAGGTTCTGCGAGAGGAAGGTGAGCAGCTTGCCGTAGTACTCGCGGCGGTTGGCATCGACATGGAAGCCATGGCCTTCGCGGGGGTAGTAGAGGCTCTGCACCGGCACGCCGGCACGCTTGAGGGCGGCTTCCATGCGCTGGGTGTGCTGGATCGGCGCGCGTTCGTCCTCGCCACCGGCGGCAAGGAAGACAGGCACCTTGATCTGCTGGGCCAGATTGACCGGTGATACCGCCGCCAGCGTTGCCGGCTCGCCCACCCACTCCCGCAGGTAGTTCACGCCCGAATCGCGCTGCTGGATGTCGCCGCGGGCATGCATCATCGGCAGGTCGTAGACCCCGACATAGCCGGCCGCGCACTTATACAGAGCGGGCTCTTTGGCCACGCCCATCAGCGCCGCATAGGCACCGTAGCTTGCGCCGTAGATGCATATCTTTCCCTTGTTGGCGATGCCCTCGCTGATCGCCCAGCGCGTGGCATCGGTCACATCGTCCTGCATGGCACCGCCCCATTGCCGGGCACCGGCCGCTTTGTACGCGCGGCCATAGTTGCCCGAGCCGCGGAAGTTCAGCTGCAGCACCGCATAGCCAGCAGCGGCCAGCATCTGCGACTGCACGTCGTAGGTGCCCTCATCAAACACGCCGAAGGGTCCGCCATGCGGCATCACCACCGTGGGCAGGTTGCGCGATGGGCCACCGGGCGGGGTGGTCAGGAAGCCATGCAGGACCATGCCGTCGCGGGCCTTGAGGGTGACAGCGCGGACCGGTGCGGCCTGCGCCGGATCGATCCACTGGCTGCGGCTGACCACGTGCTCGGCCGCCTTCGCCTTCTGGTCATAGATGAAGAAATCGCCGGGATTGGTGCCCGAGAAGGTCTGGACCAGCACCTTGTTGCCATCACGCGTGCTAGAGGTGACATACACGGCGTTGCCGTCGAAGGCACTTTCCAAGCTGCGGTACAGCCGCGCATCGGCGGACGTCTCATCAAAGAAGCGCGTGCGCGGCGTGTCGCCCAAAAACAGCGCACCCACCGGAATGGCCGTGCCTGGACGATGGATGATCCGCGACGGATCCACCACCGGGTCCTGCAGCACGTCCTTGCGTTCGTCGGTGGCCGGGTTCCAGCTGACGATCTTGTCCGGACCGTCGGCCTGCTCGATCTGCAGGTACGCCAGCGTGCCGTCTGCCGAAAAGCCGATGGCATCTTCGATCCGGCCGGTCACGGCTTCGTCGTTGATCATCGCCCAGCTGGCACCATTGCGCTCGCGGTAGAACAGCTTGTTGACGTTGTCCGCACCGGCCCCATGAACGAAGCGGGCCTGGCCCTGCCCGTCGGTGGTGAAGCTGCCACGGCGCACCGGCGAGCGGGTTACCGGCGTGCGCCGGCCGGTGCTGACATCCATCTTTTCCAGGCGTGTGTAGGGATCGGCAGTGAACGGCGACACGGCGATCAAAACGTTGCGGTCGTCAGCCGGCAGGTCGTCGGTGAGGAAGGCGGCCACGCGCTCGGCCTTCTTGCCTGAAATATGCGACCCGGTCTCCTGCGCATCAACCCGGTAACCGACCAGCAGCTGGCCGCTGGAGGTATTCGCGCGCAGCGAATACAACTCACCGGTGCGTTGCGGCATGTCCAGCGAACCGAGTTTCTGCGCCAGCTCGATCAGTACCCGGTCGTCACTGACCCAGTCGAAGCGGTAAGCGTGGTTGTGCTGCGGTGGCATGAACTGGCCCACCAGCTTGCCGTCAGCCACGCGCAGGATCGCCAGCGCGGTCTCTTTCTCGAACGGTATGGTCGCGGCGTAATACTCGCCACCCGGCGACAGCTTGATATCGGTGAAGGCGTCCCGGCGCAGGAAATGGTCCAGGTTCACCTCGGCCGCGTCGGCCATCGGCGGCGTCGCCAGGAGGGCGATCATTGCCGCGAGCATCGTCTTGCGCATCCTTATCCCCGTTCTGCAGACAGCATGTCCGCCACGCCACGATTGTAAACGGCACGTGAACGAATTGGGAATCAGGGTATCTGCAAAAAAAGAGCGACATCGTTGCCGATGCCGCCCCTTAAACCACGTTCTGGAGAGAGAGTGGAATCAGTTGACGCCGCGCACCGCCAGGGTGAGGGCAAGAATGCTCAGGATCACCGCGATGGTGCCATCCAGCACGCGCCACGTACCGGGCTTGTTGAACAACGGTGCCAGCAGGCGGGCGCCGAGGCCCTGCGCGGTCAGCCACATGCAGCTGGCGGTGACCACACCGGCGGCGTATGCCATGCGGTCGTTGCCGAAGTTTTCCGCGATGGAACCGATGACCATCATGTCCAGCCAGAAATGCGGATTGATCAGCGAGAAACCGACCGCTGCCATCAGCACGGCGCGGCGGCTGCCGTCATCACTTTCGGCTTCGCCCATGCCACCGCCACCTGCGATGGCACGGCGCGCGGACTTCAGCGCGTACCAGGCCAGGAAGGCGACACCGGTCCACAGCACCGCGCTGGTCAGCCACGGCGCTGCCTGGATCAGGGTGCGCAGGCCGGCCACGCTGGCGAAGATGAAGACCGCATCGATCGCCGCGCAGGTCGCCACGACCGGCACGATGTGCTTGCGCAGGATGCCCTGGCGCAGGATGAAAGCGCTCTGTGCACCGACCACGGCAAACAAGCCGATGCCGGTAGCGGCACCACTGAACCAGGCCGCAAGGCCGGTGCTGGCGGAGATGAGAGAGAACATGAGGGCAACCTTGTAATGCGGGTGGGCGGTGCCTCGCGAAGGCGGACAGCACCGGGGTACGGCGCGTATTGTCGCGTTGCAGCACGCTCAAGAAAAGCTAAACTTACTTAAGCCTCTTTAGCGGAACTTAACTGCCATGCGCGTTGACCATGCCCAGCTGCGTGCACTTGCCGCCGTAATACGCGAGGGAAGCTTCGATCGCGCCGCCCAATCGCTGAATGTCACGGCCTCCGCGGTGTCGCAGCGCGTCAAAGCGCTGGAGGACCGCGTCGGTCGGCTGTTGGTGAAACGCGGCGCACCGGCCACCGCCACCGCCGAGGGCCAGGTGCTGGTGCAGCTGGCCGAACAGACGGCCCTGCTGGAGCACGACGCGCTGCACCGGATGGGGCTTGCCGACGAAGACCTGCCGCAGGCCAGCATCCCGGTGGCGGTGAACCATGACAGCCTGGAAACCTGGTTCCCGGAAGCGGCCCAGCAGTTCGCACAGGTCACCGGCACCACCCTGGACCTGCGCGTGGAAGACCAGGACCACACTGTGGAGCTGCTGCGCCAGGGCACGGTGCTGGGCGCGGTGACCACGCTGGATGAGCCGGTGCAGGGCTGCCAGATCCACGCCTTGGGCAGCATCCGCTACGCCGCCACGTGCACCCCGGCGTTCCGCGACCGGCATTTCGGCAAGGGGGTGAGCGCCCAGGCGCTGGCGCAGGCCCCGGTCCTGGTATTCAACCGCAAGGACGACATGCAGGCCCGGTTCGCGCGGCGGATGGCCGGGGTCGAGGTGCCCAACACGGCGCCCACGTGGTGGATTCCCTCCACCCGCGCGTTCGTCCAGGCCAACCTGGGCGGGCTGGGCTGGACGATGAATCCGCTGCCGCTGGTGAAGCGCCACCTCGATGCCGGTCGGCTGGTCTACGTGCGCCAGCGCGCGTGGGAGGACGTGCCGCTGTACTGGCAGCACTGGAAAGGCGACGTGCAGACCATGGCGCTGCTGACCCGCGCGGTGCTGGGCGCATCGACGGCCCTGATCCGCCGCAAACGCTGATCCAGCCACGCGCAGGATGCTGCGTCGCACCAAATCAGGACCACAAACGGGTAAAATACGTCACTGGACGCCGTAGGCGGCCGCCTGCTGACGCGTCTTCACGCGCCGCCCCTGGCCGGCACGCATCCTGATTCCCTCCCCAAACGAATCGTTCCCATGAAGAAATTTGGCAAGGCTTTAGTCGCCCTGCTCGTGCTGCTGTTGGTGACGTCGGTACTGTTCCTGTACTGGCCGTTGACCCAGCGCTCGGTGCCGGCGGCCAGCAACGACAAGCCCGTTGACGTAGTCCTGGTAGGCGCCGGCATCATGAGCGTCACCCTGGCGACCTATCTGCAGGAACTGCAGCCGGACTGGAACATACAGGTGTACGAGCGCCGCGACGGCGTGGCCGAAGAGAGCTCCGATGGCTGGAACAACGCCGGTACCGGGCATTCCGCGTTCGCCGAGCTGAACTACACCCCGGAGCTTCCGGACGGCAGCATCGAGACCAAGCGCGCGGTCGGCATCGCCGAACAGTTCGAGGTCTCGCGCCAGTTCTGGTCGCACCAGGTGCGCGAAGGCCGCCTGAGCCAGCCCAGCGATTTCATCAATGCCACCCCGCACATGAGCTTTGTGTGGGGCGACGACAACATCAACTTCCTGCACAAGCGCCAGCAGGCGATGGTCAAGAATCCGCTGTTCTACGGCATGCAGTACTCCGAAGATCCGGCACAGATCAAGCAGTGGGCTCCGCTGCTGATGGAAGGCCGCGACCCGAAGCAGAAAGTCGCCGCTACCTGGATGCCGCTGGGCACCGACGTGAACTTCGGCGTCATCACCCGCCAGCTCACCGATGGCCTGAAGCGCAGCCCGAATTTCGGCCTGCACCTGGGCCATGAAGTCACCGCGCTGCGCCAGAACGACGACAAGACCTGGAACGTGACCGTCAAGGACCTTGCGTCCGGCAACGAGACCACCACCCACTCGCGTTTCGTCTTCATCGGTGCCGGCGGCGCGGCCCTGAAGCTGCTGCAGATGTCGGGCATTCCGGAAGCCAAGAACTACGGCGGCTTCCCGGTGGGCGGCCAGTTCCTCGCCTTCCAGGGTGCCGACATCGCCTCGCGCCACAGCGTCAAGGCCTACGGCATGGCCGAGACCGGCTCGCCGCCGATGTCCGTGCCGCACCTTGATGCACGCAAGCTCGATGGCAAGCCCGTGGTCCTGTTCGGACCGTTCGCGCTGTTCAGCACCAAGTTCCTCAAGCACGGCTCGTGGTTCGACCTCTACTCGTCGGTGACCCACAACAACGTCGCCCCGATGTTGAACGTGGGCGCGGAAAACCTGGACCTGGTGAAGTACCTGATGAACCAGGCCCAGTTGAACGACGACGACCGCCAGGCCGAGCTGGTCAAATACTTCCCCAACGCCAAACGCGAAGACTGGACGCTGGTCACCGCCGGCCAGCGCGTGCAGATCATCAAGCGTGACCCGGAGAAAGGCCCGGTGCTGCAGTTCGGCACCGAGATCGTGACCGACAAGGATCACACCCTGGCCGCCCTGCTGGGCGCCTCGCCGGGCGCCTCGACCTCGCCGCCGATCATGCTCGACCTGATGGCCAAGGCCTTCCCGGAAGAGATGAAAGCCGGCTGGGAAGCGCGTCTTCGCGAGATCGTGCCGTCGTATGGCCGCAAGCTCAACGAGAGCCCGGCGCTGACCAACGAGATCCGTACCTTGACCAGCCAGGCGTTGAAGCTGCCCTTCCTGGATGTGCCGGCGGACGTGATCCAGCCGGCCGCTATCCCCGCCACGGTGGCCCGCCCGGCCGAAGCGCCCGAGCCGCCGCAGGTGAAGCGCAACAAGAACGAGGAGCTGCAGGCGCTGTAAGGCCTGCCAAAGTGATCTATCGAGACGGCCGCCTTCGGGTGGCCGTTTTCGTTGGCGGCCCTGGCGGTTGAGCGCGGACACGACCGTTCGTCGCCCCGGACTCAATCGCGAATTGTAAGGTTTTCGATAATCATTTACATTTGCGCCCGTCCGCCTACCCCACCCTTCCGCGAAACCGCCATGACCGCCTCTTCCTCGTTCCGACCCGCGCCGCTGGCCATCGCGCTGCTCGCTGCCCTGACCGCCGTACCGGCCAAGGCCGACACCGCGGCCGACGCCAGTGCCGCAGCCAGTGCCAAGACCCTCGACCAGGTCAGCGTGCACGGCAGCAAGGCCGCCCCGTCCAGCACCACGCGGCTGCCGATCAGCCTGCAGGAGACCCCGCAGTCGTCCACCGTGATCGGCCTGGAGCGGTTGCAGGACGAGTCGTTGTTCAGCATCAACGACGTGATGCGCAACGTCACCGGCGTCAATGTCTCGTTCTACGACACCCAGCGCCCGCTGTACTACGCGCGCGGTTTTGCGATCACCGACTTCCAGGTCGACGGCCTGCCCACGTACAGCGGCTCGACCAACCAGGAATACGACACCGCCTTCTATGACCGCATTGAAGTGATCCGCGGTGCCAACGGCCTGCTCAGCGGCGCCGGCGTGCCGTCGGCCACTGTGAACCTGCTGCGCAAGCGGCCGGGCAAGGATTTCGACGCCTCCTTCGCGGTCAGCGCAGGCAGTTGGGACTTCCGCCGCATGCAGGCCGACGTCAACGCGCCGCTGACCGCCGATGGCCGCTTCCGCAGCCGGGTGGTCGCGGCGTATCAGGACAAAGACTTCTATTACGACCGCTACAGCGAGGACAAGATGTCCGGCATGGCGGTGCTGGAAGGTGACCTGACCGAGTCGACCACGGTCACCGTCGGCTTCCAGACCCAGGACAACAACCCGGTCGGCTCGACCTGGGGCACGGTGCCGTTCTTCAACAGTGACGGCAGCTTCGCGCACCTGCCGCGCAGCACCAACATGGCCCCGCACTGGGCCCGCTGGCAGCGCCAGACCAGCACCGCGTTCGCCAACCTGGAACAGCGTTTCGGCGAGGACTGGCTGCTGAAGGTCAACACCGCGTACACCCGCGGCAACGTGCAGAACGTGCGCGTGTACGGCAGCGGCTACCCGGACCCGACCACCGGCGCAGGCGTGTACCTGCTGGGCGCTGCCGGTGAGACCGACGACACCCGCAAGGGCGTGGACGTGTACCTGTCCGGCACCTTCGCCCTGTTTGGCCGCGAGCACGATGTCGTCCTGGGTGGCAGCTTCTCCGACCTGCAGTCCACCGCGTGGACGATGAGCCCGACGGCGGGCTGGCGCTACGACATCCCCGATATCAACACCTGGAACGGCGACGCGCCGGAGTTGATCGTGCGCCGGACCGGGGCACACCGCGACGCGCGTACCACCCAACGCGGTGTGTATGCCTCCACCCGCCTGCGCCTGGCCGACCCGCTGTCCTTGATCGCCGGCGCGCGGCTGAGTTCGTGGGAGACCCGCACCCGGGCCTACAACGTCGCCAACACCTATACCGCCACCAGCGGCGCGTACAAGGTGGATGACGAAGTCACGCCGTACGTGGGCCTGGTGTATGACGTGACGCCGAACGTTTCCGGCTACGCCAGCTACACCGAGATCTTCAATCCGCAGAACTACAAGGACCGCAACGAAAACCTGCTGGCGCCGGTGGAAGGCTCCAACGTGGAAGCGGGCATCAAATCGCAGTGGATGCAGGGCCGGTTCACTGCCAACGCGGCCGTGTTCGAGGCCAAGCAGGACAACTACGCGGTGCGTGACGCCAGCGTGCCGGAAGGCTCGCTCAGCGATGGCAGCTCGGCCTTCATCGGCATCAACGGCACCAAGGCACGGGGCTGGGAGCTGGACCTCAACGGCGAGATCCTGCCCGGTTGGACGGTCAATGCCGGCTTCACCCACGTAAAGGTGACCCGCGCGGCGACCGACCTGCTGTACGCGAACCTGCCTGAAGACTTCCTGCAGCTCAATACCAGCGTCCGCCTGCGCGGTGCCTGGGAGCGGCTGACCCTGGGGGGCGGCGTGCAGTGGCAGAGCAAGGTGCAGGCGTTCAACGTGCCCTACCCGACCGGTGGCGCGGTGACCGTGAACCAGCCGGCGTATGCGCTGGTGCAGTTCAACGCCAACTACCGGATCAGCGACAGCTGGACGGCCACGGTGAGCGTGCGCAACGCGCTGGACAAGACCTACTGGGCGAACCTGGACTACAACAACTACGGCGAGCCGCGCTTCGTGGCCTTCAGCCTGCGCTGGAAATATTGAGCTACGTTGGAGGGGTGCAGTGGGACTGAGCCGACTGAAGTCGGCTCTACCTGGCCGTGGGGTGGCCTTGGCGGGTGTTCCGTCGTGACACAATACGCAGCGAACAATCACGACGAAACAGAAGAACAACGCCATGATGCACAACGTTATTTTCGATACGGACCCGGGCGTCGACGATGCCCTGGCCCTGCTTTACCTGTACAAGCATCCGCAGGTGAACCTGCTGGCGGTGACCACGGTATTCGGCAATGCCGCCGTGGAATCCACCACCCACAACGCGCTGTTCCTCAAGCAGGTATGGGGCTTCGATGCGCCGGTCGCCCGCGGCGCTGCGGGCCCGCTGCAGCCGGATGCACAGCCGGAAGCCTGGCCGGTGCACATCCACGGTGACAACGGCCTGGGCAATCATCCGGTGCCGGCCATGCTGGACGTCGCCGCCGATCCGCGCAGCGCGCATCAGCTGATCATCGACATGGTGCGTGCCCAGCCGGGCCAGATCACCCTGGTCGCAGTGGGCCGCATGACCAACCTCGCCCTGGCCCTGCGCGAAGCACCCGAGATCGCGTCGCTGGTGCGCGGCGTGGTGATCATGGGCGGCGCATTCCATGTCAACGGCAACATCACCCCGGCGGCGGAAGCCAACATCTGGGGCGATGCCGAAGCCGCCGATATCGTGTTCACCGCCAACTGGCCGCTGATCGCCATCGGCCTGGACGTCACCACCCAGGTGGAGATGGATCGCCATGGACTCGATGCCCTGGCCGAGGTCGGTGGTGCCGACGCCGACCTGGTCCGTGCGCTGTCGCAGGACTACGTGGACTTCTACCTGCAGGCCGGTCACAAGGGCATGGTGGTGCATGACTGCTGCGCCTGCATCGCGCTGACCCGGCCGGAACTGTTCGAGTACGAGCACGCCAGCGTGCGCGTGGCGACCGACGGCGTGGCCCGCGGCATGACCATCCCCAAGCCGGCCGGCCTGTCCTTCGGCCCCAGCGTGTGGGACAACCAGGCCATGCAGTCGATCGCCATCGGCGTGGATGCCCACGCCGTGCTGGCCGATATCGAAAAGACACTGTCGCTGTAAGCCAGCACGACACATCCCGGCAAGCGGTAACGGGTGACGGGTAACGGGTAGCGCCGAGCCACGCTCGGCGAGCGCGAAGCGCAGCGCCTTTGTTTCTCTGGTAGCGCCGAGCCACGCTCGGCGAGCGCGCAGCGCGGCGCCTTTGTTCGTCCGCCGAGCGTCGCTCGGCGCTACCGGACTGGCGTCGGACGCGTTTCCGGCAGCCGCCACAGTACCGGCAGGACCAGCACCGCGACGATGGCGATCATCGCGCCGGGCGCTGCATTCCAGCCACTGCGCTCCACCCACCACTGCGCCAGCCACGGCGTGGCGCCGCCAAATACTGCGGTGGCCATGGTCACCCCCAGGGCCAGCCCGCTCAGGCGGCCCTCGCCGGGAAACTGCTCTGCGGTGGCCGATGCGGCCACCGCACTGATCCCACCCGCCACGCAGGCCAGGGTTACCGCTGCAGCGATGACGCCTGCGGTGGAGGCATCTGCCATCCAGCTGAACATCGACAACGGCAGCAGCGCAGACAGGACCGTCAGCATCAGCAACATCGGGCGCCGCCCGAAGCGGTCGGACAGCGCACCGCACAAGGGCGTCGCCGCGATCACGGCCACTGCCGCGATGGTTGAAAGCCACAGGGCTTCCCCCTCGCCGCGGCCGTTGGCGTGCAGGAACGCGGGCACGTAGGTGATGCCCACGTAGTAGGTGATCGATCCCAGTGCCGATATGGCGAAAGTACGCGCGACCGCGCCCGGATGCGAACGCAGTATCTGCCGCAGCGGTGCGCTGGGCACGCTGCCTTCGCGCTGCTGGCGTTCGAACTCCGGCGATTCGTGCATGCCCGAGCGGGCCAGCAGGATCACCACCGCCAACGCCGCACCGACGAAGAACGGAATACGCCAGCCCCACGTATCCAGCGCAGGTTGTGGCAGCAAGGCGACCGTGAGCGCGGACAGCGCCACCGCCAGCAAGGCACCGACTTCACTGGCAGCCGATGCCAGCGACGTGATCAGACCACGCCGTCCGCTGGGCGCGCTTTCCAGCAGGTAGGCCACCACCCCGGTGTACTCACCGCCTACCGAGAACGCCATCACACAGCGCAGCACCAGCAGCAGCACGCCTGCACTGGCGCCGATCTGGGCATGGGTCGGCAGCAATGCGGTGGCGAGCATCGCGGCGGCCATCAGGGTCATCGACGCCAGCAGCATCCAGCGACGACCGAGACGGTCACCCAGATGGCCGAAGCACAGCGCCCCCAGCGGGCGCATCAGGTAGGACACGGCGAACCCTGCCAGGGTGGCCAGCAGCGCGGTTTCGCCGCCGCCGAAGAACACCCGGGACAGCACGGTGGCGAAGTACAGGTACAGGGTGAAGTCGTACCACTCCACCACGGTGGACAGCGCGGCCACCCACATTGAACGGCGGTGCATGACGGCGTTCATAGGCTCCCTGTCCGATGCTTCATCCACGCGCCTCCGCTCAAGAAGCGGCCACCCTAACGCAGGGCAGGTGAAGAACGGAATCGCACGGCAGGCCACTGCCGGGCATGCTCCGGCAATGCCGGCGCTGTCACGAGCGCGGCACCCGCAAGGTGATCAACGTGATCTCCGACGGCACCCCGATGCGGGCCGCGAAGCCCGGCCACAGACCGGCGCCGTTGCTGACATACAGCGTCATGCCACCCACTGCATAACGGCCGGACACGAAGCCACCGTTGGCACGCTTCACCAGCTGATCCATGCCGATGATATGGCCGCCGTGGGTATGCCCGGACAGCTGCAGCTTCACCCCGCGGGCGGCATTCGCTACCGCTTCGCGCGGGCGGTGGTCCAGCAGGATCACCGGGGCCTGCGGGTTGCTGCCCGCCAGCGCGGCGTCGAGGTCCGGCAGTGGCAGGCCATAGCGCGCGGCCACCGGATCGGTGACCCCGGCGATGGTCAGCACCGCACCGTCGCGGCGGACCTCGGTATGGGTATTTTCAAGCACCTGCATGCCCAGGCCGCGGAATGCCTTCATCCAGTGGGCGTACTGCGCGTAGTACTCGTGGTTGCCGGTAATCGCGATGACGCCATCCGGCGCGCGCAGGTCACCGAGCGGTGCGAAGTCATCGGCACGTGCTGCGACCGTGCCATCGATCAGATCGCCGGTGATGACGATCAGGTCCGGGTGCTGCGCGTTGCTTTCGGCTACGACCTTGCGCACCCAGTCACCGGTGAGCAGGCGACTGGCATGGATGTCGGTCAGTTGCAACACACGATAGCCGTCAAACGCAGCGGGCAGTCCGGCGATCTCGACGTCGATGCTGCGCGGCTTGGGCACCGCCATGCCTTGGCTTACGCCGAAAATTCCCAGCGCCAGCGCTGTCAGGCCCGCGACAGGACGCAGCCATGGCGCGCGCAATGCGGCGGTTGACCTCGCTGACTTCAGCAGACGTGCGATCAGCAACGCCGCATCGATCAGCAGCAGGAACAAGGCGCCGAGGAGCAACGACGTGAATCCGGTCGCCAGCACGGCGATGACCATCTTCGGCAGCTCAGGCGACGCCATGGTGCCGGCGAACTGGGCCACGATGCGATGGTGCAGCGCCATCGCGAAGACCAGCAGAGACAGCAGCACGCGCACGGCCAGCGGAAGGCGCAGCGGCCAGACCAGGCGGAGCACGATGTACAGCGCGAGAACGGAAGCAATGACACTCAGCACAGGAAAAATCCAGGGGGAGCAGAAAGGGCGTAACCCACCATCGTGACCGATTTCACCTGGCCACGGTAGCGTCCAGCCCCCCAGCGACGCGCACGCGGTCGCAACGCAGCATCACGCATGCTGGTCCTCCCCCTCTTCCCTGGAGCTCTCCGATGAGCACTGTCTTCGTCATTGGTGCGGCCGGCAAGGTCGGCCGCCACCTGGTCAGCCAGTTGACCGCCCGTGGGCACCGGGTCCGTGCGCTGCATCGCCGACCCGAGCAAGCCGCCGCGCTGCAACAGGACGGTGCGACGCCCGTGGCGGGTGATCTGCAGGCGTTGGATGGCACAGCGCTGGCCGCGCTCCTGACAGGCAGCGATGTGCTTGTATTTACGGCCGGCGCCGGCGGAAAGGGCGGCGTGGACACCACGCGTGCCATCGATGGTCGCGGACTCGAAACCGCCGTGGATGCCGCGCGACGGGCTGGCGTGCAGCGCGTCCTGCTGGTGTCCGCATTTCCAGAAGCCGGGCGTGGCACGGACGTGTCCGACACGTTCGAGGTCTACATGCAGGTCAAAAAACAGGCCGACGTACACCTGGCCGCGTCCTGTCTGGAATGGGTGATCCTGCGTCCCGGCACGCTGACCGATGCGGCCGGCACCGGTAATGTGTCTGCCGGCCCGGCGATCGGGTATGGCGATATTTCGCGTGAGGATGTGGCCGCCACGCTGGTGGCGCTGGTGGAGCGCCCCGCCATCCAGCGGGTGATCATCGAGCTGACCGCGGGCGACACGCCCGTGGCCGAGGCGCTGGATTATCTGGATCCGCGCACCTGACGCACTGTTATTGCCCTCGCAGGAGAAACCTTCCATGTCGACGCCCGAGGTAACCAACCGCCGGCAGCAGTTCCGGGCGTTGCACGCGTCCGGCTGTTTCGTGCTGCCGAACCCGTGGGACATCGGCAGTGCACGCTACCTGCAGCACGCGGGCTTCGCGGCACTGGCTTCAACCAGTTCCGGGCGGGCTTGGAGCCGCGGCGTGCCAGATGGCGGAGAGACGCTGGATGAGGTGCTGGCGCATCTGCGCGAGCTCGTTGCAGCCACCTCCCTGCCGCTCACTGCTGATTTTGGCGATGGTTTCGGGGCGGCGCCTGCTGACGTGGACGTGGCTGTCCGGCGCGCCATCGATACAGGGGTGGCCGGATTGTCCATAGAAGATGCCAGTGGCGATCCCGGTCAGCCGCTACGCCCGCTGGATGACGCCGTGGCACGCCTGCGTGCCGCACGGAAAGCGATCGACCGTTCCGGCGCGGTGGTGATGCTGACCGGACGCGCCGAGAACTTCTTCGTGGGGCAACCTGATATCGACGACGCGATCCTGCGTCTGCGCGCCTATGCAGCGGCCGGCGCCGACTGCCTGTATGCACCGGGCATCACCCAGCGCGCGCACATCGAAGCCGTGGTCGCGGCCGTCGCGCCGAAGCCGGTGAACCTGCTGGTCGGGGGCCCAAGCGCGTTCTCGTTGCAGGACATCGCCGCGATGGGGGTGCGCCGCGTCAGCCTCGGCGGCGCGCTTGCACGCGCCGCGTGGGGCGGCGTCATGCGCGCCACGCAGCTGCTGCAGGACGAAGGCAGTTTCGCCGGCCTGGAGGGCGCCACGCCCGGCGCTACGCTGAATTCCCTGTTCGACCCCGCGCAACGGTAGCGCCGAGCCACGCTCGGCGGAAGACCCGTACCGCTCGCGGGCGTTGGTTCGTGCGGGTTGGTAGAGCGGACTTCAGTCGGCTGGCTTCTTCGCGAACGGCAGCCGACTGAAGTCGGCTCTACCAGGCGGCTGGCTTTTTCGCGGACGGCAGCCGACTGAAGTCGGCTCTACCGGTCGGCTATACCGGGCGGCGACGCGCGTGGCGGGTCGCGGTCATGCGTCAGCGGGGCCCTGCAGCCGGGATTGCCAGGATTCCACTTCGTTGCGCTGCAGCCGGTTCAACAACAGTTTCTTCCATGATGCGGTCAGCGGCAGTTGGCTGGCTTCTTCCAGCAGCTCTCGCTCCAACGTGCGATCGAACAAGACGGTCACCAGTCGGCTGAGCGGCCAATCAGCGCACGGCCGCTCCACAACGGTCAGCGTGTCGCCTGGCGACACCGTACCGCCTTCCAGCACGCGGTAATACCAGCCGGTGCGCCCGCTCGACTGCATTGTCCGTGCCATGTCCGCATACCCGAATCGGTCGTTGAGTTTCCAGCATGGCTGGCGACCCTGCGACACCTGCAGTGTGGCCGTTCCAACCCGGATCACATCGGCGATATGGATGTGCGCTTCGGTCCACCCGCTGCTGGAGAAGTTCTCGCCGAAGGCACCAGCGGCGCCCAATAGTGGATGCGGGTGGTCCGCGCGCCAGAACGGGTAATGATCGAACGGATAGTGATGGATGGCCTTGTCCAGCCCACCGTGTACGCGCAGGTCACCCTGCTCATCGCCTTCAATGCCCTCTGCGTGGATGCGCACGGGATGATCGACCAACGACTTGGCAATCGCGCTGCGGCTGCCCGGTCGCGTGTACGGCAGCGCGCGTCCGGTGTGGATGCTGCTCAGCAGGACGGGTGAAGGCATGGCACTCATGGCGTAGGCCTCGCGCCCTCGCGCAGGTTGCGGCGCGAATCGGCGATCATTTCCAGCATGGCCTGCCGGGCGTCTTCCGGCTGCTGGTCGGCAATGGCCTGCAGCACACGTGCGTGCCGGGGCAACGAGTACTTGAAGTCCGCGTCGGCCTTCTGCGCAGACAGCAGGAGGTAACTCCCGAGTGCGGTTTCAATCACGCTGAACAACGGGCGCAGCAACGCATTGGCGGTGGCATCCAGCACGGCATGGTGGAACCGGAGATCGGCTGCCGCCCACGCCTCCATGTCCACGGCCGCTGCCATCGACGCATAGGCCTGCTGGATACGCTCGAGCTGCGCGGGCGTGCGGCGCTGGGCGGCCAGTGCGGCAGCGGCAGGCTCGATCAGTTCGCGCATCTCTGCCAGTTGTTCGACAAACTCCAGGTCCGGCAAGGCCGCGCCGTGCCAGGCCAGCACGTCCGGGTCCAGCAGGTTCCAGTGGGTGGCATCGCGGACCCGGGTGCCGATCTTCTGCTTCGTTTCGATCAACCCCTTGGAGCCCAGCACGCGCAGCGACTCACGCAGCGCGGTGCGGCTGACCTGCAGGTGTTCTGCAAGCAGCTCCTCGCGTGGCAGCACCTCGCCGGGCTTGTACGTGCCGGCGATGATCAGCTTGCCCAGTTCGTGCACGATCTGCCCGTGCAGGCTACGGCTCGACGTCGCCATCATGTCCGGTCCTGTGCGGGAAACATCGGAATTTCCATGTAGTCAGTGTAGCGCCGGGACGTGCGCGGCGGATGCTGTTGCCGTCTGCGCGAGAAGCCGCCGAGCATGGCTCGGCGCTACCCGGCGCGGCGGTGCCTTCAGCGCAGCCGGCCATCGGCCCAGACCACAACCGGGGTGGTGCCCTGCGCGCTTCCTGCATCCGCCACCAGTTCCAGCACCTGCACGCCGGTGGTGTCGACCTCGATGCGGGCCGGCGCGTCGCCACGCCCCAGCGGGGCGCTGGTGAACAGCGGCTTGCCGTCGCCGTATACATGGAACACGACCTTGCCCTTCCCCGCTGCGGAGCTGTCATCCAGGCCCACCAGCGCGCTGAAACGCGCGTACTCCCGGGCAGTACGCACTTCCAGCCGCGAGTTGGCATGGATGCCAATACCACGTGCCTGCACCTGGCCGCCGATGCGCAGCGGTTGTCCCGCCGGCGTCACGTCGACCCGCGGCGTACCAGACACCTCGGCGGGCTTGGCGCTGTAGCCGTCCAGCCCGTCCACGGCGACGTGGATGCGCCCGGTGATCTCCCCCAGGCTGATGTCGTTGCCCGTGGCCGGCGTACCGCTGACCTTGAGCAGCACCGACCCGTGCGGTGGCAGGGTGAACCCAAGCCGGCCGTCGGCCGCCGGTATCTCCTGCTGCTGCCACAGGTCGCGTGCGCGCAGCGGGCTGTCCGGGTTGAGCAGCATCTGCGCCGCAGTCACGCCGGCGCGCACTTCTTTTTCGCCCCGGTTGACCAGCAGCACCGCCCGATCGCCGCGCGCTGCCAAGGGCTTCACCAGCACCTGCACGGCCCCGTCCGTCGCCACGATACGGCCCTGGTTGCCGGCCGCATCCTGGTTCACCGCGATCACCTCCGGGTTGGACAGCAGGGCAATCTGCGCGGGCGTGGCATGGTTGAGGTCGAACCCCACCAGCAGCGGCGCGGCGAGGATCGTCCACATCGAAAAATGCGTCCGCGCCTCGGTCATGTGCTCGGCAGCGAACTCGCCCAATCCCACGGCGAGCATGTCCGGATCATTCCAGCGGCCGGGGCCGGCATAGAGCTCGCGGCGCGATGCCGTGTCGAAGTTGTGCAGCATGCTTTCCCAGGTCGGCTCGATGTCCGGGCTGGTGCGCCACAGGTTGCCATGCCGCCCGCCCCACGTGCCCACGTTGGCTTCGCCCCACGGGCAGATGGAGAAGACAAAGTCGTTGTCCGGATTGGCCTCGGCCAGCAGGCGTCCGACGCGCGCATACATCGTTTCCACCTTGTCGGCATCACTCTGCTGCGCATCGCGACGCACGATCAGCGGGCGGGCCTCGCGGTACAGCCCACTGGCCTGCGCCATGCTGCCCTGGCCATAGTCAGCCAGTCCGCAGGCATCGACCTTGATGTAATCGAACCCCCATTCGCCAAACATGGTGGCCAGGTCGCTCGCCTCGAACCCTTCCAGGCCGATCTCGCGCTGCGCGGTGGTCCCCACCGGCAGGTTCGGGCTGTGCGCATCGTGTGCCTGCGAACAGACGTTGCGGCCCACGTCGGTGTACAGCCCCGCCTTGAACCCCATGGCATGCAGGTGGTCCGTCCACGGCTTCAGGCTGGGCGGTCCGCTTTTGCTGGCCGCCATCGGGAACATCGTGGTGCGGATCTGGATGCCGCCGTCTTCGCGCCGCTGCAACCACCAGCCGTCATCGATATTGACGTAGCGGTAGCCCGCCTTCTGCATGCCATTGCGCTTGATGGTCTCGGCGACGGACAGGATCTTGTCCTGGGTGACTTCCGTGCGGAATGCATTCCATGGGTTCCAGCCCATCGGCGGCGTGGCCGCGGCACCGTGGCCATATACGCTGAAGCGGCCGGTCGGTTGCAGTTCCTCGCGCGCCTCGGCCGCTGCGCAGAACAGGGGGGCAAAGGCCAATGCAGCGGCCAGCAGGGTCTTCGTGATCATGGCTCTCTCCTCACCAGAACAGGGCGTACAGGGCCACCAGGATCGCAACGACCGCGATGGCACCCACGTTGAAGGACGAACTCGTGGCGTAGACCACATCATCGGTGCGGACCACGTCCTTGGCCGGCGCGGCAGGCGTGGCCAGCGAAACGCCCACCGCGAGCGCAAGCGCCAGCAGGAACACCAGGCCGACCCGGTCGATGAAAGGCAGTACAGGCCAGGCCAGCTTCAGCACCACCGACAGGACGAACGAGCCGATGGCAGCGGCAAGTGCGCCAGCCTCGTTGGCGCGCTTCCAGAACAGGCCCAACAGGAAGATCACCACGATGCCCGGGGTGAAGAAGCCGGTGTATTCCTGGATGTACTGGAAGGCCTGGTCGAAGCTGCCGAGCAGCGGCTTGGCGGCCAGGATGCCCAACACCACGGTGACCGCTGCGGCGATGCGTCCCACCCGCACCAACTGCGTCTCGTCGTGCTGGCGCTTGCCCTTGGCGTAGAAATCCAACGTGAAGATGGTGGCCACCGAATTGATCTTCGACGCCAGCGACGCCACGATCGCAGCGACCAGCGCGGCAAAGACCAGCCCGAGGATGCCGGTCGGCAGCAGGCGCATCATGGTCGGGTAGGCCTGGTCGGGCGTCTCCAGCCCCGGCGCCAGCATCACCGCGGCGATGCCCGGCACCACTACGATCAGCGGCATCAGCAGCTTCAGGAACGCAGCAAACAGCACGCCCTTCTGCGCTTCGCCGATGTTCTTGGCTGCCAGCGCGCGCTGGATGATGTACTGGTTGAACCCCCAGTAGCTGAGATTCATGATCCACAACCCGCCGATCAACACGCTGATGCCCGGCAGGTCTTTGTAGAACGGGTTGTCCTTGCTCAGGATCATCTCGAAATGACCCGGATGCGCCTGCCACAGGCGGGTGATGCCCGCGACGATGCCCGCCCCTTCGCCCAGCTGGTTGAGTGTCAGCCCGGTCACCAGCAGACCGCCCAGCACCAGCAGCGACACCTGCACGATGTCGGTCAGGGCGACCGCCTTCAGGCCGCCGTACAGTTGGTACAGCAAGGCGAACACACCGATCAGCACCACCGCCAGCATCTGGTCCATGCCGGTGACCTGGCTGACCGCGATCGCGCCCAGCCACAGGATGGAGGTGACGTTGACGAACACGTACAGGCCCAGCCAGAACACCGCCATCAGCGTACGGATGCGGCTGCCGTAACGTTGTTCGAGGAACTGCGGCATGGTGTAAATGCCGTTGCGCAGGAACACCGGCAGGAACCATTTACCCACGATCAGCAGGGTCAGCGCCGCCATCCATTCGTACGAGGCGATGGCCAGGCCGATGGCATAACCGGAGCCGGACATGCCGATGATCTGTTCGGCGGAAATGTTGGCCGCGATCAAGGAGGCACCGACCGCCCACCACGGCAGCGAGCGACTGGCCAGGAAGTAATCCTTGGCGTCCTTCATGTGGCCCGCTTTCTCACGGGATACCCACTGCGCCAGCACGAAAACACCGGCGAGGTAGATCAGTACGATGGTGGTATCAAGCACCGAAAGTTGCATGTCCTGCTTCCTTGTTGCGGGTGCCGGCGGATCACCGGGCGGTGGGAGATGAAACGAGGCGAAGGTGCGCCAGCGCTATACCGGCAGGCCACGTGCATGCGCGAGCAGGTGCATGCCCCGCGCTGCGCTTTCTTCACCGTGGAGTGCCGCCTGCATGCCGCGCAGCTTCAGCGCCGTCAGATAGCGCGCAGCCAGGTCGTCGGATGCGATCACCTGCACCGTGCCGCCCGAAGCGGACAGCGACTGCACTTCATGCCCGATCAGCAGGCCGGACAGATAACTGGTCAGCTGCTCGGGTGCGAGCTGATCGAACAGTGCGCGCGTTCGCACACTGAACAAGTGATGCAGCAGCGCATCGCCACGCGACGCCATGGACATCCCGTCGGCGAATGCAGCGTCATCGTGCGGCGCATCGACCATCATCCGGCCCAGCAGACTGTGTTGGCGCAGCACAGCGAACACCTCGCCGGTCATGAAGGTACTGAAGCCTTCGATGCGGCCATCCACTATCCGAACGTGCTTGCTGTGCGTACCGGGCAGAAGCACGTGATGCGAGCCCGCACCGAGCGTCGGCAGCAGGCCGCACAGCTGGGTCTCTTCGCCACGCATCACATCAGGCACCTGATGCGCATCGAAACAGCTCACACCCGGCACCAGCCACAGCGCGCGACCCGGCATGGCGTCGCCGTCAAGTAGCCGCATGCCGGCAGCGATGTCCTGCAGACCCACGGGGGCCTGCACGTAGGGCACTTCCTGCCAGCCCTGCCGGCTGCCGACCATGCCGGCGAGCACCACCAGGGCGTCGTCCCAGCCGTCGATCAACTGCCCCAGTACGTCAGCGAAGCGGCCACCCACGTGCAGCAGGCCCTGATCGGTCCGGCGCGTTTCACGCACGCGGCCATCGCTTTCCACGCGAAAGGCACGCAGGCTGCTGCTGCCCCAGTCAACGGCGATCATGCGTCCGCGAACCGGGTATCGGGCAGACCGCGCACGCCCTGCAGGCGGCTGGCGAACACGCCGCCACTGCCGGGTTCCGCTTCCAGTTGCGCAGCGTCCAATCCATCGCGTGCCGAGGTGATGAACAAGGTGTCCAGCGCATCACCGGCGAAAGCCACGCAGGTCGGCTGCCTGGCGGGCACGTCTACCGTGTGCGCGACGGCGCCGGCAGCGGAGTAACACACCACCTGCCCTGCCCCCCACTGCGCACCCCATACCCGGCCCTGCGCGTCAACCGCTGCACCGTCCGGCTCGGCACCGTCGACCACGGCAAAGAGCTGTGGTGCACCGACGGTGGCGGTATCGGCGTCGTAGCGCACCTGCATGATCCGTCCCTGCAGCGAATCGCAGTAGTACATGCCGTTGCCATCGGGCGTGAAGCCGATGCCGTTGGCGATCGTCACCGGATCCAGCGCCAGCTGACGCAGGCCATGCCGCCGCGAGTACTGATGGAAGTACGCCGTACGTGCCTGCTCCGCGCCCTCGTTGATGCACCCGAACACGAAGTTGCCACTGCGGTCCAGGCGCCCATCGTTGATGCGCATGTCCGCTGCGGGCATCGGCACGTCGCAGATCCGCTCGCACGTCAGTTCGCTGCCGGCGGCGCACTCGCGCGGGTCAGCCAGGTACAGCGCGTCCTCCATGCCCAGCAACAGGCGTCCGGACCCACACAGCGCCAGACAACCCACCCGCCCAGGCGTTGACCACCATGTACCGGCGGCCGCATCCGGCCCCTGCCGCCAGATCCGGCGTCCTTTGATATCGGTCCACCACAGCACCCGCTCGCGCGCGCACCAGACGATGCTCTCTCCCAGCGTGCAGCCGCTGTCGAACGCCAGCACGGCATCCGGGGCCCGCATCGACATGCTTACCATTCGGCAACACTCCCGTCTTCGTGGCGCCACAGCGGGTTGCGCCAGTCACCCGCCGTCCGCGCGCGTTCGATCACCACGTCTTCGTCGATGTCCACGCCCAGTCCCGGCTGGGTAAAGGGCAGGATGGAGCCTTCGTGCATGGTGAAGGCATCCTTGTTCTTTACATAGTCCAGCAGCTCGCCGTCGGCGTTGTAATGGATGCCGATGCTCTGTTCCTGCAGCACGGCGTTCCAGCTGGCGAAGTCCACGTGCAGGCACGCGGCCAGCGCAACCGGACCCAAGGGGCAGTGCGGCGCCAGCGCCACGTCGTGGGCCTCCGCCATGGCGGCGATCTTCATGCACTCGGTGATGCCGCCCGCATGCGACAGATCCGGCTGCACGATGGACAGGCCACCGGCAGCGAACACGCTCTTGAACTCGGTGCGCGAGAACATGCGCTCCCCAGCCGCCAGCGGGATGGCCGTCTGCTCGGCAAGGCGCGGGTAGTACTCCGCCTGCTCCGCCAGTACCGGCTCTTCGATGAACAACGGCCGGTACGGTTCGAGCTCACGGATCAGCGTCTTCGCCATCGGCCAGCCGACGCGGCCATGGAAATCCAGGCCGAACTCGATCGTCTGACCGAATGCTTCGCGGATCTCGGCGACTTTGGCCACGGCGGCATCGATGGTGCGGCTGGGTGCCAGCAGTGGCATCTCCTCGCAGGCATTGAGCTTGAAGGTGTCGTAGCCCAGTGCAACGCGTGCGCGGATCTGCGCGATGATGTCGGCCGGGCGGTCACCGCCCACCCAGCAATAGGTCTTCATGCGGTCGCGCACCAGACCGCCAAGCAGCTGGTACACCGGCACGCCAAGCGTCTTGCCCTTGATGTCCCACAAGGCCTGGTCGATGCCGGCCAATGCACTCATGAACACCGCGCCGCCCCGGTAAAAGCCGCCGCGGTACAGCACCTGCCAGTGGTCGTTGATGCGCGCCGGGTCCTTGCCGATCAAGTGCTCGCCGAGCTCCTGCACCGCGGCCTCCACCGTGCGCGCGCGGCCCTCGATGACCGGCTCGCCCCAGCCGACCACGCCTTCGTCGGTTTCGATCTTCAGGAACATCCAGCGCGGCGCGACGCGATACGTCGTCAGGCGGGTGATCTTCATGGCGTGGCACTCCGCAGGGCGGCGACGAAGGCGCCTGCATGGCGCGCGGTGGTAGCGGCATCCTGGCCGGGGCGATACAGTTCGCCGCCCAGCCCCGCCCCCGTACATCCGGCCTGCAGGAAGGCCGCGAGATTGTCCGGGCCGATGCCCCCGACGGCGTAAAGCGGCACGTCCGGCGGCAGCACCGCCTTCAGCGCACGCACATAGCCGGGGCCGAAATGCGCTGCCGGAAACAGCTTCAATCGCTGCGCCCCCGCGTTGATCGCAGCGAACGCCTCGCTGGCGGTGGCGAAACCGGCGGCCACGTCCAGCCCGTGCGCACGGGCATGCGCGATCACCACAGGGTCTGTATTCGGGGTGACCATCAGCCGTGCACCCGTGGCGGCCAATCGATCCACGTCTGCGGTCGTCAGCACGGTACCCGCGCCCACTTCGGCGTCGCCGCGCGCCTCTTCCAGTGCCAGCTGCACACTGCTCAGCCAGTCCGGCGAATTGGTGGGGATTTCGATCTGCGCGATGCCTGTATCGATCAACGCGCGCACATGCTTGCGGATCTCCGCAGGCGTGATGCCGCGCAGGATCGCAATAAGCGGAAGAGAAGGAAGGCTCATGGGGGGCTCAGTAGTAGAGTTGGCTGCGGCCGCCATCGATCAGGATGTCGGCCGCGTTGATGAAACGGGCTTCGTCGCTGGCCAGGAACAACGCGGTCTGCGCGACTTCGGACGGTTCACCGATGCGCTTGGGCGGCAGTAGTGCTTCCTGTTCCTGCCGCGCCTGCGCCGGGTCCGGCTGCGCGTCGAACCAGCGCTCGATGCGATCCACCAGGATCAGGCCAGGCGAAATGGAATTGAAGCGGAGGCCCTTGGCCGCGTATTCCAGGCCGAGTGCCTTGGTCATGCCGATCAACGCATGCTTGGCCACGTTGTACGGGAAGGCCCCCTGGATGATGCGATGGCCATGCACCGACGCGATGTTGACCACCGATCCCGCGCCCTGCTGCAGCATGTGCGGCACGACCGCGCGGGCGAAGTTCCAATGCCCACCCAGGTTCACGTCCAGGTTGCGCTGCCAGGTCTGCGCGGACAGTTCCAGCGGCGGTGAGAAGACATCCATGCCGGCATTGCTGACCAGCACGTCGACGCGACCCAGGGCCTGCGCCACGTGTTCGACGAACGCACTGACCGCGTCGGCATCGGTGACATCACCTTGCTGGAACAGCGCGAACGCGGGATCGCCCTGCGGCGGCGCGCCCAGGTCATAGCCGGCCACCAGCGCGCCGTGCGCATGGAACAGCGTGGCGATGGCGTGGCCGATCCCATTGGCGGCACCGGTGACGATGGCCACCTTGCCGTGCAGCCGCCCCGTTGGTTCAGGTGGTGCGTTCATTGCGTGTCCTTGCTGAAGCGGTAGACGATGCGATTACGGTAGACCTCACCGGGGCGCAGCACGATGGAAGGAAACGCCGGGCGGTTCATCGCATCGGGGAAGCTCTGTGGCTCCAGGCAGATCGCACCGCGTGCGCGGTACGGACGGCCGGAGCGTCCCTGCAGACTGCCATCAAGGAAGTTGCCGGTGTACACCTGCAGGCCGGGTTGATCGCTCCAGACGTGCAGCACGCGGCCGGAAGACGGTTCATGCAGACGCGCGGCCAAGCGCAGGGCGCCCGGCACCTGCGTGTCCAGAATCCAGTAATGATCGAAGCCCGCGGCCCGCTGCAACTGCGCGTCGTCGCGGTCGGACAGCCCGTCACCGAGCGCGCGTTCGTCGCGGAAATCGAACGCGCTGCCAGTGACGTCCAGGCGTCTGCCGGTAGGCGTCAGATCCGGCCGCACCTCCAGGAACGACGACGCCGGCAGCGTGAGCCGATGAGCGTCCACGGTGCCCGCCCCTTCGCCGGCGAGGTTCCAGAACGGGTGATGGGTGAGGCTGACCGCGGTCGCACGGTCGCAGGTCGCGGTGTACTCCACGTGCAATGCGTCAGTGTCATCCAACGTGTATTCGACGGTGATCCGCAGTTCACCGGGAAAGCCTTGGTCACCATCGGGGCTGATCAGCTGAAGGCGGGCACGGTCATTCTGCACGTCCAGCCATTGCCACGGCCGCGTATCGAATCCTGCCGGCCCGCCGTGAAGGCACGTGCCGCCATCCACCGACGCCAGCGTGTGCTGCTGGCCGTCCAGATCGAAGCAAGCGCCGCTGATGCGCCCCGCCACCCGGCCTATGCTGCTGCCCAGGAACGACCTGCCCTCGCGGCGGGCGGTCGCATCCACATGCCCCAGCACCACGTCTGCCAGATGGCCACCGCGGTCGGGCACGCGCATCGCCGCGAGCGCTGCGCCGTGCTGCGCGATCTCTGCCTGCAGGCCATGTACGTTGCTCAACACCACCATGGACAAAAACACCTCGCGCTGCGGTCAAGGGCTTGTAGGCCCTGCGCTGAGGATAAAAACAAATAATACTACAATTTAAAAGTTGCACTGCAGCATGGGGCTTCAAGGAGGAGGCTGCAGCCTCGTTCCTCAGCCGTTCTTTGGCGTGCCCGTTGAGCCGCGCACCATCAGATTGAAATCCAGCGTCTGCTGCAGCGGCTCCTCCACCCCATCGATGATGGCGAGCAGCAGGCCGACCGCGCGCACACCGATTTCCCGCATGGGTTGCCTGATGGTCGTCAGCGCCGGCGTGAGGTAACGCGACGACGCCAGGTCGTCGAAGCCGACGATGGACACGTCTTCCGGCACACGGATGCCCTTGTCCCGGCAGGCCGCCAGGGCGCCGAGCGCCATCTGGTCGCTGAAGCAGAAGATCGCGGTCGGCACCGAAGGGCGGGCCAAAAGCGCCATCGCCGCGGCATGGCCGGACTCCACGGAAAAATCGCCCGGCACCCTGCTCAGGCTGCGCAGGCGTCCGCGGGCCCTGCCGGCCGCCTCCACCCCCTCCAGCCGCTGCCGGTGCAGCGGATTGTCGGGAGGCCCGCCGACCACGGCGATGTGCTCGTGTCCCAGCCCGTACAGGTGTTCCATCACGGCACGCGCAGCGGCCACGTTGTCGATGTGCACGCTGGGGATGCCCAACGCAGGATCGAACTCGCATCCATTGACCACCGGCGCGGCGGCGCCCAACTGCTGGACGATCGCCTGCGCTGTCGGCGGAAGGCGATGCCCCAGCACGATCAACCCGTCGGCTTCGTTGCGCCGGAGCATCTGCGCATAGCGCTCTTCGCGGTCGGGTTGATCCTGGGTATCGCCCAGCAGCACGGCGTAGCCGACGGCCTGCGCCGCGTCCTCCGCACCCTGCAGGATCTGGGCGAAGAACGGATTGGCGATGTCCGGCACGGTGACCAGGATCTTGCCGCTGCGCTGCGTCTTCAGCGTGCGGGCTACTGTGTTGGGGACATAGCCCAGCGCGGCGGCGGCCTGCTCGATGCGGGTACGCGTGGCCGGCAGGACTTTTTCCGGCCGGGAAAGCGCGCGCGACACCGTGCCAGCAGACACACCGACGTGCTTTGCGATGTCGTAGATCGTGGCCATTGCGTCAGTTCATGGTTCCGCTGTGCAGCGCACAACAGCTCTTGGAGGAGGCCCTGCTAGGATAATGCAATCGATTGCATCGAGGGCGAATCCGCTTGAAAACGCTCAAGGGTCCCGCGCTGTTCCTGGCGCAATTCATCGGTGAAACACCTCCCTTTGATCGGCTGGACACGCTGGCCAAGTGGGCCGCAGGCTTGGGCTATTGTGGCCTGCAAGTGCCAACCGGCGATCCGCGCCTGTTCGATCTGGCCGAGGCCGCGCGCAGCCAGACGTACTGCGACGACATTGCCGGCACGCTGGCCGCACAGGGCGTGCAGATCACCGAACTGTCCACCCATCTGCAAGGGCAACTGGTCGCCGTCCATCCCGCCTACGACAGCCTGTTCGACGGATTCGCACCGCCCGACAAACGCGACGATCCCGCCGCCCGCCAGGCCTGGGCAGTCGACCAACTGATGCTGGCCGCCAAGGCCAGCCAGCGGCTGGGTCTGACGGCGCATGCCACGTTCTCCGGCGCACTGGCCTGGCCTTACTTCTATCCCTGGCCGCAGCGTCCGCAAGGGCTGGTGGACGAGGCGTTCGCCGAACTCGGCCGCCGCTGGCGTCCCATCCTGGATACCTTTGATGCCTGCGGCGTGGACCTGTGCTTCGAGATCCATCCGGGCGAGGACCTGCACGATGGCGCCACCTTCGAGCGCTTCCTCGACGTGGTGGACCACCATCCCCGCGCAAAAATCCTGTACGACCCCAGCCACCTGCTGCTGCAGCAGATCGACTACCTCGGCTTCATTGATCGCTATCACGAGCGCATCGGCATCTTCCACGTCAAGGACGCGGAGTTCCGTCCCAGTGCGCGAAGTGGGGTGTATGGCGGATACCAGGACTGGATCGATCGACCCGGACGGTTCCGTTCGCTCGGCGACGGTCAGATCGACTTCAAGGCGATCTTCTCGAAGTTCGCCCAATACGATTTCCCGGGCTGGGCGGTGCTGGAGTGGGAGTGCTGCCTGAAGCACCCGGAAGATGGCGCGCGGGAGGGCGCCGCCTTCATCCGCGACCACATCATCCGCGTAACCGAACGTGCTTTCGATGACTTTGCCGACAGCGGCACAAATACGGAATCACTGCACCGCATGCTGGGGATCTGAACCATTACCGCCCTGGGAGGGGTAGCCATGACGCACACCATGTCGCGCTTGGGCGCGATGATGTTCCTGCAGTTCTTCATCTGGGGCGCATGGTTCGTGACCCTGGGCACGTACCTGGTGCAGGGCCCGCTGCAGGCCACTGCAAGCCAGGTGGCGACGGCCTTCCTCAGCCAGTCCATCGGCGCCATCGTGGCCCCCTTCCTGGTCGGCCTGGTCGCCGATCGCTACTTCGCCGCGCAGCGCATCCTCGCGGTGCTCCACCTGGCGGGCGCGGTGCTCATGTGGATGGCATCCACGGCAACGGACTTCAGCACGTTTTCTGCCTGCGTCATGGGCTACATGCTGCTGTTCATGCCCACCTTGGCGCTGGCCAACAGCGTGGCGATGCGGCACATGCAATCGCCTGAAAAGCAGTTCCCCTTGGTGCGCGTGGCCGGCAGCGTCGGCTGGATCGTAGCGGGCGTGCTGATCGGCTGGCTGGGCTGGGAACAGGCGCATCGGCTTGAGCTGACGTTCCGCATGGCGGCGATGGCCTCGCTGGCGTTGGGACTGTATGCCTTCACCCTGCCCCACACGCCGCCGCTGGCCCGACAGCGCGACGCCGGGATGGGGCAGATCCTGGGACTGGATTCGCTGCGGCTGCTGAAGTCGCGCTCCTACCTGGTGTTCTTCCTGGCCTCCATCGCCATCTGCATCCCGCTGGCGTTCTATTACAACTTCACCAACCCGTATCTCAACGATCTGGGCGTGCGCGGCGCGGCAGGCCTGCAGTCGCTGGGGCAGGTATCCGAAGTCCTGTTGATGCTGGCGATGCCGTTCCTGTTCGTGCGGTTGGGGGTCAAGACGATGCTGGCCGTGGGCATGGCCGCGTGGGTGCTGCGCTATGTCATGTTCGCCTTCGGCGATGCAGGCGGCGGCTTCAGCCTGCTGGTGATCGGCATCGTATTGCACGGCATCTGCTACGACTTTTTCTTCGTCACCGGCCAGATCTACACCGATGCACATGCCGGCCCCGCCGCACGCAGCAGCGCGCAGGGATTCATCACACTGGCCACCTACGGCGTGGGCATGTTGATCGGCACATTCCTGTCCGGCGCGGTGGTCGAGCACTACACCACGGCAGCCGGCCCGGACTGGCAGAAGATCTGGCTGTTCCCGGCAGGCGTCGCACTGATCGTACTGATCGCCTTCCTGCTGTTGTTCCGCGACCGGCCGGTCGTCGCAGCCACACCTTCCACGCCCTGAGGACCCCAGCCGATGCACGCACTCGGAATCGCCATCGTCGGCACCGGCATGATCGGCGCCGTGCACCGTCGCGCGGCCCTGCTGGCCGGGGCCGCGGTCCGCGGTGTCGCTGCCTCTTCCGCACAGCGCGCGCGTGAGGTTGCGCAGTCGTGGAATGTCCCGCGCGGCTATCGCGATATCGACGAGCTACTCGCCGATCCGCAGGTACAGGTCGTGCACATCTGCACACCCAACCATCTGCACCGCGCCATGGCACAGGCGGCACTGGAAGCCGGCAAGCACGTGATCTGTGAGAAACCGCTGGCGACAACGCTCGAAGACGCGCAGGCGCTGGCCGCATTGGCCACCTCGAGCGGTCTGGTCGCCACGGTGCCCTTTGTCTACCGCTACCACCCTGTGGTGCGTGAGGCACGCGAGCGTATCGCGCAGGGCGAACTGGGCCCGCTGCACCTGATCCACGGCAGCTACCTGCAGGACTGGCTGCTGGACCCTGCCAGCAACAACTGGCGCGTGGACCCGGTCCTGGGCGGTGCTTCGCGCGTGTTCGCCGACATCGGCTCGCACTGGTGCGACCTGGTGGAATGGGTCGGCGGCGAGCGCTTCGTCGACGTCAGCGCGGCGTTCGCCACCGTGATCGACGAGCGCGGCACGCTCACCGGGCAGAGCTTCAGCACACCGGCCGCGGGCGGCGCGATGCAGGCGGTCGCGAGCGAGGACGTGGCGGCGGCGATGTTCAGAACCAGCACGGGCACGCTCGCCTCGTTGACGGTCAGCCAGGTCTCGGCGGGACGCCACAACCGCCTCTGGTTCGAGATCGATGGCGCCAAGGCGAGCGTCGCGTTCAACCAGGAGGACGCCGAACGGCTGTGGATCGGCCGGCCTGACCAGCGCGAGGAGCGCTTCGTGCGTGGGCCGGGCGCCGGCAGTGCCGAACAGCGCCGCCTGTCGGTGTTGCCGGCCGGGCATGCGCAGGGCTACGCGACCTGTTTCGAGGCGTTCGTCGCCGACACCTATCGCGCTATCCACGGCGAGCAGCCGCAGGGCCTTCCCACTTTCGAAGACGGCGTGCGCTCGGCACGGATCGTCGACCGCGTCATCGCATCGGCCAGGACACGCGCCTGGACCCCCATCGGTTGAATCCCAAGAGGATGTGTTGATGAACATCGCTGCACGCCGGACCGCCACCTTCGCACTGCTGGTGCTCGCCGCCCTGCCCGCCTTCGCACGCGAAGCGACCGCCCCGCAGAAGCCCATTGCCGTGCAGATGTACACGCTGCGCGACGCGGGCACGCTCGACCAACAGTTGAAGATCGTCCACGACGCGGGTGTGGACGCAGTGGAGACGGTCGGCACGCAGAACGTCAGCGCCGTGGAACTCAAGCAACTGCTGGAAAAGTATTCGATAAAGGTCATTTCCTCCCACGTACAGTTGGCCGACCTGCGCAAGGATCTGGACGGCGCGGTCGCCTTCAACCGGTCGGTCGGCAATACCACGCTGGTGGTGCCGTATCTGGACGAGAAGGATCGGCCGACCGATGCGGCCGGCTGGACCGCATTGGGCGAGGAACTTGGCCGCATCTCGACGCGGTTGCGGGCCAAGGGCATGCACCTGGCTTACCACAACCACGACTTCGAACTGGTCGACTTCGATGGCCGGACAGGCTTGGAACTGCTGTTCGCAGCGGCCGGCCCCGATCTGCAGACCGAGCTGGACGTGGCCTGGGTGGCGCGTGCCGGCCATGACCCGACCGTGATGCTGGCAAAATTCCAAGGCCGCCTGTTCGCGATTCACGCCAAGGACAATGCGCCGAAAGGCCGCGCCGAAGACGAAGGCGGCTTCGCCGCTGTGGGCCAGGGCGTGCTGGACTGGCGCGCGATCCTGCCTGCTGCAAAAGCGGCTGGCGTGCAGTGGTACATCGTCGAGCACGACCATCCGCGTGATCCGGCCGCGGTCATCCAGACCGGCGCGGACTACCTGCGCAATCACCTGACCGCCACCCTGCCAGCCAGCGCACCGCGCTAGCACGCCAAGGAGCCCCGTTTGAAAAAGATCCTGAAAATCGCCGTGGTGCTATGGGCGTCGACGCTTGCCACCGCGGCGTGGAGCAAGGACGACCCCGCCGCCGGCGCGACGCTCTACGCAACCCACTGCACGGCCTGCCACGGCGCTGACCGCGCGGGCATGCCGGGCGCGTTCCCCGCACTCACCGACGTCGGCAAGCGGCTGCAGCCCGCAGAGATCAAAGAGAAGATCAGCAAAGGCGGCGGCCTGATGCCGCCCTTTTCTCACCTGACACAGCAGGAGATCGACGACATCGCCAGCTATCTGGCGAAGTAGTATCCCGGCGCGGCGCCGCGCTGCGCCGCTACAGTTCGCGCACCCAGATGTTGCGGTAGCTGACCTTGGAATCGTGTTCCTGCAGCGAGATCGGCGCGCAGTCATGCGGCGCGTACGAAGGGGCGCCGATGTATTCGGTCCTGCCCGCCAGCACGGTATCGTCCTGCACCAGCACGCCGTTGTGCAGCACGGTGATGCGCGCAGGTGAGATCAGCCCACCGCCCTGCGAGAAGCGCGGCGCCTTCCAGATGATGTCGTAGGCCTGCCACTCCCCCGGCGCACGCGAGGCGTTCACCAGCGGCATCGCCTGCTTGTAGATCGAGCCGGCCTGGCCGTTGGCATAGGTCGGGTTGTGATGACTGTCGAGCACCTGCAGTTCGTACAGCTCCTGCAGGAAGATGCCGCTGTTGCCGCGGTTCTGGCCGTCGAAACCTGCGGTCGCGCTGGGCGAGCGCCATTCAACGTGCAGCTGGATATCGCAGAACCGCTGCCGGGTGCGGATGCCCTTGCTGCCCGGCACCACGGTCAGCGCACCGTCATCGACACGCCACGGCACGCGTCCGCCCTGCTCCGACTCCCAAGCGGAAAGGTCTTTGCCATCGAACAGCACGATCGCATCGGAAGGCGCCCTCCCCACGGGCGTGGCCACGGTCGCGGGCACCGGCGTCCACACCTCGGTTCTGGTCGGATCGCGCGCGGGCGCGTCAATGGCCTGCGCGAACGCAGGCGCCGCCGCGAGCAGCCCGGTAGCCATCAGCAAGGGTTTGATCATCGTAGTTCCCGGAAAGAGACGAGTAAGCGCTTCGTGGCGGGCCATCAGCCGGTTGCCCACGCCGGCGTGCCGGGGACATAGGGCACGTCGCCGTCGTAGCGACCCGGCACGGCGACATACTGCAGCACCTCGGTCGCGCCGACCTTCGAGGTGAAGAAACCGAAGAGTGTCAATTGCTTGATCATCGTGAAGTAGTGCGGCATTTTTTCTCCCGCTCCGGTCATTCCGGTTTCGTCCACGTCGACAGCGCGTTTCCTGGCCTCCGCATCCAGCGTGCGCAGCAACTCGGTGCGGTCGGGCCCGGTGAGCGCGACAAACTGGCCGCCGGCGCGTTTGTCGATATCGGCCAGGCCGGCGCGGAACGTCGTCTGCTGCGCGGGGGTGTAGCAGTCGTTGACGAATGTCGACATGAAGGCACCGGCGCCTGCATCCTTCGCCCCCGGTGTGCGGGTACGCGGCAGGATGGTTTCAGCGATCTCATCCAGCATGGCGACATCGGCGGCGGAGAAGGCGCGCTTCGCTCCGGCAGCAGGCGCCTGACCATGGGCCAACGCAGGCAGGCCCACCATCGCCGCGCCGGTGGCCGCGACGATCATCTTCAGCAGTTCGCGGCGGTCCATCACAGGTTCCCCGCTTTCAGCTCGCGCACTGCATGGTCAGCTGCCCGTGCGGTCAGCGCCATGTAGGTCAGCGAAGGATTCACGCAGGCACTGGAGGTCATGCAGGCGCCGTCAGTGACATAGACGTTGGGCGCATCCCAGACCTGGTTGTGCTGGTTCAGCACGGAGTTGCTGCGGTCACGGCCCATGCGCGCGGTGCCCATTTCGTGGATGCCCTTGCCCGGCGCGTAGTCGTGGTCGTGCATCTCCACGTCCTTCACGCCGGCCGCCTCCAGCATCTCGGCGGCATCGGCGGCCATGTCCTTGCGCATGGCCGTTTCGTTCGCGCGCATCGACACGTCCATCGCCAACACGGGCAGCCCCCACTTATCTCGCTTGTCACTGTCCAGGCGGATCGTATTGTCGTGATGGGGCAGCATCTCGCCGAATCCGGTCATGCCGATGCGCCAGTCGCCCGGCTGGGTCAGCGCGTCCTTCAGGTCGGCGCCGATGTTCAGCTCGGCGATCTCGCGTGACCAGCCGTTGCGGCTGGCGCCGCCCTGGTAACCGAACCCGCGCAGGTAGCCGCGCTTGTCGGTGGCCACATTGCGGAAGCGGGGAATATAGAAGCCGCAAGGACGGCGCCCGAAGTAGTACTTGTCATCGTACCCCTCGACGCGGCCGGAAGCCCCGGCACCGAAATGATGGTCCATCACGTTGTGCCCCAGCTCGCCGGACGAAGAGCCCAGCCCGCCTTCCCAGACATCGGTGGCCGAGTTCATCAGCAGCCAGCTGGAGTTGAACGACGAAGCGTTGAGGAAGATGACATTGGCCGTGTACTGATAGGTCTGTCCGTTCTCGGCATCGATGATCTCCACGCCACGCGCCCGCTTGCGATCCTTGTCATACAGCACTTCCTTGACGATGGAGAAGGGCCGCAAGGTCAGGTTGCCGGTCTTCATCGCCGCCGGCAACGTCGCCGACTGGGTCGAAAAATAGGCACCGAAGGGGCAGCCCAGGATGCACTTGTTGCGGTACTGGCAGTTGACCCGGCCCTGCTCCACCTTGGGCTGGGTGATGTTGGCGGTGCGCGAGTGGATCATGTGGCGGGTGCCGCCGAATGCCTTTTTGATCCGCGCGGCCACGTCCTTTTCGACGATGTTCAGTGGAATCGGCGGCAGAAACTCGCCATCCGGCAACACGTCCAGCCCCTCACGCGTGCCGGCGATGCCGGCGAACTTCTCCACGTGGTCGTACCAGGGCGCGATGTCGGCATAACGGATCGGCCAGTCGGTGGCGATGCCATCCTTGAGGTTGGCCTCGAAATCCAGATCCGACAGGCGATAACTCTGCCGCCCCCACATCAGCGATCGGCCACCCACGTGATAACCACGGAACCAGTCGAATCGCTTGGTCTCGACGTACGGCGAGTCCTTTTCGTCGGCCCACATGCCCTCAAGATTCTCGGCAAGACCGTAATCGCGCATCAGCACCGGAAAGTCGGCCTTCATCGCCTGGGTCGGCCGGTTGCGGTGCGGGAAATCCCAAGCCTCCTTCATCGCGTTGACGTAGCCCTTTACGTGCTCGATGTTGCGTCCGCGTTCGAGCATCAGCACCTTGAGTCCTTTCTCGGTCAGTTCCTTTGCTGCCCAACCGCCACTGATTCCGGAGCCGACGACGATCGCGTCGTAATGATTGTCTGCCATGGGGTCTACTTCACCTTGGTGGATATCGTTTCAGACGTCGCAGAGGCGTATTGCCTCGCGCAGCGAACCGACGGGATCGGGCGCTGCAGGCATGAATTCCTGCGCCAGATATCCATCGAAACCGGTGTCGCGGATCGCGCGACAGATGGCGGGATAATGGAGTTCCTGCTGGTCTCCAATTTCGTGCCGGCCAGGCACGCCCGCGGTGTGGTAATGCTTGAAGTACGCGTGATGCCTGCCGATGGTGGCGATGATGTCGCCCTCCATGATCTGCATGTGGTAGATGTCGTACAGCAGGCCGAAATGCGCCGACCCGAGCCGCTGGCACAGTGCCACGCCCCAAGCAGAGTGGTCGCACAGATAATCCGGATGATCGACCTTGGAGTTCAACAACTCCATCACCAGCACGACGCCGCGCTTCTCGGCGTGTCCGAGGATGCGTTTGAGTCCGGCCTCGGCATCGGCCATGCCCTGCAGCGGGTCCCTGCCGTTACGATTGCCGGAAAAACAGATGAGGTTGCGGTAGCCGGCATCAGCCACCAGGTCGATCTGCCGCGTGTAGCGTGCTACCAGTTCATCGTGGAACTGGCGGTCGGCGAAGCCCTTTTCCAGGCTGATCTCCGCGCCGTTGCACATCGAGCTGTACACGCCATGGGCCTTCAGCGTGGGCCAGTCCTTCGGGCCGACCAGATCGATGGCGGAGAAACCGATGTCCTTGACCGTCTGACAGAGTTGCGCGACCGACTGCTGCGGGAAAGTCCAGCGGGCGACGGAGTGCTTGAGATTGCCCTTGAGCCGTGTGGCGACGGGTGTGGCGCGCGCGGTTAATACGCTGGCAGCACCCAAGCCCGCGCTACCGGCCAAGGCCATGCGGAGCGCATCCCGTCGCGTGAACCCCGGGGCTTGGGCCGGTCCGTTCGAATGGATGGACATCCACCTGCCGGCCTCCCAACCGGTTTCAAACGCTATCGATTTGCTTCAATGCAATCGATTGCACCATAGAGGACATCATTGATTTTTTGCAAGACGCAGTGCACGAAAACGCATGCTGCGGGGCACAAGACGGCGCGCGCGGGGGATCGTCGACCGATCCGTCGGCCACAAAAAAGCCCCGTCAAAACGGGGCTTTTTGAAATGTCTTGAAAGCTGGCAGTAGACGCTCCGTCAGAACGGAATATCGTCGTCAGCGAAGTCATCCATCGGCGGCGCCTGCTGCGGCTGCTGCTGGGGGCGCTGCTGGCCGTAGCCGCCGCCCTGACCACCCTGGCCGCCTTGGCGCTGACCACCGCCGCCACCACCACCGCCGCCGTATTCCTGGCGCGGGGCCTGCTGGCGCTGCGGACGATCGCCGCCGTAGTTGCCACCGGCGCCTGCACCTGCACCTGCACCGCCGCCACCTTCACCGCGACCGCCGAGCATCTGCATTTCATCGGCAATGATGTCGGTGGAATACTTTTCCACGCCATCCTGACCGGTGTACTTGTCGTAACGCAGGCTGCCTTCGACGTACACCGAGCTGCCCTTGCGCAGGTATTCACCGGCGATTTCGCCGAGCTTGCCGAAGAACACCACGCGGTGCCACTCGGTGCGCTCCTGCTGGTTGCCATCCTTGTCCTTGCGGACGCTGGTGGTGGCCAGGCTGATACGGGTGATGGCCATGCCGCCCTGGGTGTACTTCACGTCCGGGTCGTTGCCGAGGTTGCCGACCAGGATGACTTTATTGATGCCACGCGCCATAGGAGTGTTCTTCCGTTGTCCGGGGACGGTCCGGGCGGGCCTTGGGGGCGCCGGCGCGGGACCACCCCAGTGAATTGGGGGGATTGCAGAACGCCCCATGTTACCACCGGACGGGCGTTGGACTCGGGCGGGATTGGGTCGTGCGGGGTCGGGTTCTGCCCTTGTGGGGACCCGCCGAGCGGGGGTCGGCGGTATGGGGTTTCCGGGCGGCGGCCGCGACGTTGGACCTGCGTTGGCATCCCGCCGAGCGCGGCTCGGCGCTACCGGGTTGCGGGGTCGTCCGGGCTTGGGGGCAGCTGGGGCTGGTAGCGCCGAGCCGTGCTCGGCGGCGTGCACCTGCAGATTGCAGCTTTGCCCATAGCCGCTCGGGGCGTTCCTGCGCAGGATGACGGGGCTGGTCCAGCGAGGCCAGCGGGGATCACAGTCCCCACCTGAGCAGTACCGCCCCGCGCTTTGCCCTTGTTTGCAGTCAGGGCAGAGTATGCATCTCCCGCTGATTTCCATGGCGGGCGGTGCGCGGGGATCTTCGGATCCACCGGGCTATTGGGGGGTTATGCTCAGCCGGTACTGTGACCTCGCACCGTCCGCCACCTTGCGCTCCCGCGCAGGTGGCTACCCGGCGTCGCCCAACACCATCCCGGCACCCGGCCACTCGTATCAGCCCATGGCATCATGACGGCATCATCCCAGTGCCGCATTCATGACCATCAAAGGCAAAGCCACGTCCTTGGACATCGCCCACTTGGCCGGGGTATCCCAGCCCACGGTGTCGCGTGCCCTGCGCGGCAGCCCGATGGTCAATGCCGAAACCCGCGAGCGCATCATCGCCATCGCCCGCGAGCTGAACTACAAGGTGGACAAGAACGCCTCCAGCCTGCGCCTGCGCAATGCCGGCACGCTGGCGCTGCTGTTCTTCGAAGACCCCACCACCGACGATTCGCTGATCAATCCATTCTTCCACGCCATGCTGGGTTCGATCACCCGCGCCTGCGCGCTGCACGGCCGCGACCTGCTGGTGTCGTTCCAGCAGCTGTCCACCGATTGGCATACTGATTACGAAGACAGCAACAAGGCCGACGGCATCATCCTGCTCGGCTACGGCGATTACCACGAGTCCCTGACTCGCCTGCAGCGGCTGGTGGCGCAAGGCACGCATTTCGTGCGCTGGGGCGCCGCCCTGCCCGGCCAGCCCGGCGTGTCGATCGGCAGCGACAACTACCAGGGCGGCTTCGACATCACCGCCCATCTGCTCGACCAGGGCTGCACGCGTATCGCCTTCCTGGGCCACGCGTCCAGCCATTACCCGGAGTTCGAGGAACGTTATCGCGGACATGTCGCCGCGCTCGAAGCTCGCGGCCTGCTGGCCGATCCGCAGCTGCAGGTCGATGCGATCACCACTGAAGAGTATGGCCAGACCGCCTGCGAAGTACTGCTGGCGCGTGATGTGCCGTTCGATGCGATCTGCGCGGCCAGTGACCTGATCGCAATCGGCGCACTGCGCGCCCTGCGCGAACACGGCCTGCGCGTGCCGCAGGACGTCATGGTCACCGGGTTCGATGACATTCCGCTGGCCGCTTCCGTATCGCCCCCGCTGACCACCGTCGCGCAGGACACCAAGCAGGCGGGGCAACTGCTGGTGGAAAAACTGTTAGCGCTGGTGGCCGGTGAAACCGCCGAGGGGATGAGCATCCCGGTGAAACTGGTGCTGCGCGAATCATCGCAGCGGTGCAGAAAGGATGATGATGGCGGCTGAAGATGTGCCAGACCGGGTAGTGATGGTGTACCGATTCTCTGGGGAATACTCCGGCACTGCGGCCTTCGATTGGAATGCACCGGAGGTCGGTCAGCGCCACAACTGCATGCTCTTCCTCACCCAGTCCAGCGAGGAGGACGCGTTCGAGGCAGCACTGGCCGAATGCGAGCAGTTCGGCATGCATGAAATCCAGAACATGCGCTGCGGCAGGCTTCAGGTAGACGTGCTGAACACGGACAGTTACCGCGGCTTTGCCTGCTTCTACGAAGAAGCACTGAACAATGGCAGTTCACTGGTGTGGTATCCACATGAAAAGCCTGACGCCGGGTGACGCGTCGCCGTCTGTAAACGCTGTTCCAGAGTGCGCTGACGCGCGCGCGCTCTGGATCGTTCATCAGTCTATTCGAGACTTGCCGACGTCAGCCTCGGCATCGTAGCGCCCGCCTCGGTCAAGAGCTTGGCAATTTCTCTGCCAGCGTATGCGGTCGCCAACAGCTCGGTCAACGCAACTTCGAGTCCGCCCCCGTCACGGCATGTCACTTCACGACCAGAGTATTTCAGCTTGATCGGGTAACCCCCATCCGATCGACCCCACTCGCAAAGTTCAACTCCATGATCTCCAATCATGGCCTTCAGAACGTAGTGAGAATGCTCGTATTCAAGCCTGTCGCCGAGCGTCATGCCAAGCATACCAGCGCGCTGCTTCTTCAATGAATCCGCCGTCAGCTTCATGACCGAATCGACCTTGAAAGCGAATCCCGGTAAACCTGCCTCTACGAACTGCGCGCTCGCCTTGGCCAGAATTCCCCTGATCTCCTCTTGGTTCTTGTCGGCATTTTCTTTGGCTGCCATCCCCTGACGGAGCGCCTTGACGAAATCAACCATTAAACACTCCAGTTCAGTTGAGCAATCACCGGAAGGTGATCAAAAACAGCGACGGTCTGCTGGTCGCCCATATCTGACCTGGGGATCACGCCAACGCCCGATTCAATGATCCAATTTACGCAAAGCTGGCCTGTCCGGCGATGCAAAATTTGATCGAACTGCTACTACGCTGCGAAGCCCTTGAGGATTTAACCAGCGCCCGGAGGCGATATCTCAAACCCCAACGTGGTGCCGGGATTGATCACCACGCCATAGCCGCCCGGTACGCGGCGGCATCAGTCGGGCGCAGGTAGAGCCGACTTCAGTCGGCTTCCTTGCAGAGCAGCCGACTGAAGTCGGCTCTACCGACAGAAGGGTCCCGCCCAACGCGACGTACTTCATTGCCAGGGCGCCGGACTTCGGGACGGCTACCATTACGCGAAGTCTTTGAGTATTTCACCCACACCCGCAGGCGAAATCTCAAAGCCCAGCGTCGTGCCCGGATTGATCACCACGCCATAGCCGCCCGGTACGCGGCGCAGCACGTCGAGCATCAGCCAGCGGATCTGGTGCGGGGCCTGTTCGGAATGGAAACCGACACGCGCCGGATCGGTGAACACGGCGACGTGCAGCACGCCCTGCTTGTCGAACAGCAGCGGGTCGAAGCCGCTGCCATCGGGGGTGACCAAGCTACCGGTGAGCAGCACCACCTCGGAGGCGACGAAGGCCTGCATAAAGGCCTTGATCGGCAATTGGCCGGCCATGGCGGTCTGCAGCAGGGTTTCGATCGGGGTCTTGGGCGGGAGGTCGGTCATGGCGGGTGGAGCACGGCGGGCGGAAGCGTGATTGTACCCAGCGCCGCGACGCAGATATCGGGTAGTGACGGCCGCTGGCCGTCAGAACGGGGTGCCGGGCTGCCGTGGTGGGTGATTCAAGAGCAAGTGCATGACGGCCAGCGGCCGTCACTACCGGAGCGGGGGCAACAGCGTGACGACCAACGGTCGTCACACACCGACGCAGGTGCGGAATGGTCAGGGGGTGGCCAGCTTTCGGCTACGGGCGTGCTGGTCGGACATGGCGCGGTCGAGCTCGGCGCGCAGGGCGTCCTGCTGCACGGGCGCGTCGAGCACGAACACCTTGATGCCATGCGCGGGGACATCGGCTTGCAGGGTGCCGGAAACTTCCACGCTGCCGCCGTCCAGTGCGTCGCGCCAGGTGCCGGGCTGCACGTAGCGGGTCACCTCCATGCGCGCGTTCGTGTCCCCCTTGTTCAACAGCACAAGGGCCGTTTGCTTGATCCCGTCGTACTGCAGCACGCGGAAGAATACCGCCTCATTGCCCTGCAGGCGTTCATTGACCTGCAGGCCGCGCTGCAGCGCCGGGGTGGCTTCGCGCAGCTTCGCCACGCGCTGCAGCGGGCCGAAAATCGGACTCTGCGGCGCGGCATCTACGCGCGGCTGGCCGAAGTACGCACGGTTCCCCGCGTGCTCGGCGCGGCCGCGCATGAAGCCGGTTTCCGATCCGTAGTACAGCACCGGAATACCGCGCGCGGTGAACAGCCAGTTGTTCGCATCGATGAAGCCCGCATCGCTGGCATCCAGCCGCGGCATGTCGTGGTTGTCGTAGAAGCTCATCAGCTCGTACGGGTTGGCGTACGGTCCGCCCAGCAGGTGCAGCGGCTCGGCCAGCGTCTCGAATCCCTTCTGCTTCAAGCCGAACGTCTCCTCCATCGCCCCACGCGAGGGGAAATCCAGCACGCTGACGTTCGCGTTCGCCGGCCACGTGTGCTCGGCGATCTTCGCCGCGTCGTAGTCGAACGCTTCGCCGAACATGAACATGCCCGGGTGCTCGGCGCGCACGCGGCGCACGAACTCGTTCCACCACGGGTGCGGCAGCCAGCCGATGGTATCGATGCGCAGTGCATCCACGCCCTGTGCGGTCCACTGCAGGTAAGCGCCGACCAGGTAATCCATCACCGCCGGATTGTGTTCGTTGAAATCGCCGAGCTCGGCCAGGTTGCCGTCGAAGATCGAGCCCTTGGACGCATCCACCGGCCCGATGTTGTTGTAGAACGCGTGCAGCGGGTTGTGCTCCGGGTCCAGCTGCTGCGGTGCCTGGTTTTCGTGGTCGGCGATCAGCGTGCCGTCCTTGTCGAAGATCTGCCCGAACTGGGGCTGGCGCACCGGCATCGTCCAGGACGGCGAGCCGTGGTTGCCGACGATATCCAGCACCACCTTCAACTTGGCCGCGTGCAGGCCCTTGGTGAAGTCGGCGAACTGCAGGCCGGCGCTGGGCAGGTGCTCGTCCACCTTGTAGAAGTTGGTGCCCCAGTACCCGTGATACCCGGTCTTGCCGCGGTCGGTCAGGGTGCTGGTGCAGCTGATCTCTTTGCTGCCGGTGAACGCCTGGTCCGGATTGTCGACGATGGGGGTGATCCACACCGCGCCGAAGCCCAGGTTGCGGATGTACTCCGCGTTGTCCAGCACGCCCTTGAAGTCACCACCGAGGTAACCGATGTTGCCATCCACCTTGTCCGGGCACGGCACCGGGATATCAAAGGTCGGATGTTTGCCGCCCTGATCACGGTGGTCGTTGGACGGGTCGCCGTTGACGAAGCGGTCAGTGACCACGAAGTACACCGCATCACTGGCGAACGGTTCGGTGGTACCCACGTACTCCGGGCGCGGCGCGGCGAGCGCTTGGCCAGCGACCAGGGCGAAACCTACCGCAACAGACAGACGCACACGCATCACACCACCTCCGGACGGGACGGAACACGCAGCACGCACAGGCCGGCCACGAGCAGGCTGCAGCCGCCCAGCACCAGTACCTGCATCGGTTGGCCACCCAGCCACGCACGCAGCGCAAAGCCGAGCGCGCTGGCGGCCACCAGCTGCGGGATCACGATGAAGAAATTGAAGATACCCATGTACACGCCCATCTTCGCCGCCGGCACACTGTCCGACAGCAGGGCATACGGCAGGGACAGGATGGAGGCCCAGGCAAAGCCCACGCCCACCATCGACAACAGCAGCCAGTGCGGATCGTCGATGAACATCATCGACACCAGACCGGCACCTCCCAGCCACAGGTTCACCAGGTGGCTCCAGCGCAGGCCGATGGCACGCACCATCAACGGGATCACCAACGCAGCCAACGCGGCGAATCCGTTGTAGGCACCAAACAGCACGCCGACCCAGTTCGCGCCTTCGTTGTAGGCGGCCGACTGCGGATCGGTGGAGCCGAAATGGGTGCCGGCCACCGCCGCCGTGGTGTAGATCCACATCGCGAAAAGCGCGAACCACGAGAAGAACTGCACCCACGCCAGCCGCCGCATGGTGCCCGGCATGTTGCGCAGGTCGTCGACGATGGTCGCCAGCATGTGCGTGCCGGGAAGCAAGCGGGCAATGCCCAGCAGCACGCCGTAAGCGGCACATAGCCCCGCCAGGGCGTACAGCATCTTGTCGCCGCCCTGCCAGGCGATCAGTGCCGCAAGAACGCCCCCCACCAGCAGCCACAGCACAATCTGCGCCCATGGCGGCACACCGCGCGCGGCTACCGCGTGCGCGTGCGGGGGCTCGGCATCGGCAAAGCCGGCCAGCTCGGTCGGGGAGTATTCGCGCGTGCTCAGCACTGTCCAGGTGATCGCCGCCAGCAGCACCACCGCACCGAAGTAGAACGCATAGCGCACGGTGTCCGGCACTTCGCCCGGCGCGGCGGTATTGGCCACGCCGAAGTGGGCCAGGATGAAGGGCAGGAAGCTGGCCACGATGGCGCCCACCCCGATGAAGAAACTCTGCATCGCGAACCCGGTGGGGCGCTGGCGCGGTGCCAGCTGGTCACCGACGAAGGCACGGAACGGCTCCATCGACACATTGATGGACGCATCCAGCACCCACAGCGTACCCGCCGCGATCCACAGCGTCGGCGAGTTGGGCATCACCAGCAGGGCCAGCGTGGTCAGCACCGCGCCGATCATGAAGAAGGGGCGGCGACGTCCCCAGCGCGTCCAGGTGCGGTCGGACAGATAGCCGACGATCGGCTGCACCAGCAGACCCGTCAGTGGCGCAGCGATCCACAGACCGGGCACGGCTTCCATCGACGCGCCCAAGGTTTCGAAGATGCGGCTGGCGTTGGCGTTCTGCAGCGCGAAGCCGAACTGGATACCGAGGAAACCGAAGCACATGTTCCAGATCTGCCAGAACGACAGCTGGGGTTTGTGAGGACGGGCAACAGCGGGACGGCTCATGGGTGGCCCCCTGCCACGGCGGCGATCGGCACCAGCAGCAACGCCTTGACCTCGGCGTCGTTGAGCACGCCCGCGCGGCCGCCCTTGCCACCGGTGTAATGCGCGAAGTGCTGCAGCGCGCTCATGTTGAAACCGTCCTGCAGCTGGATCGCGCACGTGCCTGCCGGCAGGTCGAACTCGGCGGCGGTGGATTCCTGCACGGCCACGCTGTGCGGCATCACCACCGTGTGGGACTGCGCAGGCTGGCCGGCGCAGGTGACCGCCAGTTGCTTCACCGCGGCGGTGACACCGGTATTGATCGGGCCGTTGGGGTTGTTGAACTGCAGGCGCACGCGGACGCGTCCCGCAGCGGGCTGCGTCCATGACCACGTCTGCGCCCCAGGCAGGCGCTGCTGCGGGCCGATGCAGGTGGTCGGGCTGTGCAGTGATTCCAGCGCGTTCTGGCGGTGGGTCAGACTGAGGCAGTGCTGCAGGCCGTCGTTGGCTATATGCATCTCTCCACCCTGTACGGCGACCGCGGCACCATCGCGCCACAGCACGTGCTGGGCCGGGACCCCGATGGTCCAGTGGGTGCCCATCTGTCGCGCGACAGGTGCCGCCGGTGTTGCCGGTGCGTAGGCAGCTGCGGCCGCAGCTGGGCGGTCGGCGGCGATGCGCTGCGCGGGCCCCAACGCGGGGGCCGGCACCAACTGCACGGTGGTGGTGTCACCGCTGCGCTGCACCTTTCCGGCGATCAAAAGCTCACCCTGCAGCGCTTTCGGCTTCAGCAGCACATAGCGCTTGCCGTCCATCTGCAGCGTGATCCGTTCACGTGCACCGAACAGCTCCGGCACCAGGGCCACCGGCAGCTTTGGCTGCACCCGGCCATCAGATTCCATGCCGAACACGCCCTGCAGCACCATATCGAGGTATCCCGCGACCGACCATAGCTGGCGCTCGGAGTTGACCACGGGGCCGCTCAGGGCGCCCTCGTCGACGTGGACCTTCTGCGTCAGCAGTTCGTAATTTTCCATGTTAGAACCTGCCAGCGCGGCACCGCGCATCAGCGATTCGATCTCGCGCTGGATCCGCAGTGCATCGTCGAGCACCCGCGCGGCACGCAGTGAGTACGCACTGACGAACGGCCAGATCGCGCGGTTGTGATAGACCGGCTGGTTACCTTCCTGCGGCCACACCACCGGGCTGCCCGCGGCACTCGCGGGATACGCCGAAAGCGCGCGGCGTGCGCGTTCGGTTGGCAGCACGCCAGCCAGAACGCCCAGCGACGTGGCCAGCAGGTCGTACTTCGCGTAGGGCACCGGATGCGCCGCCTCGCCGATGTAGCTCATGTACTGGCCGGCGTCTTCGCGCCAGAAACGTGCATCGATCTGCGGTGCCAGCGCATCGGCCCAGGCCTTGTACTGCGCCGCGCGGGTGCCATCACCGTGCTGGCCCGCCAGCTGCTCGCCGAGCCGCAGGGCCTGGTAATGCAGCACATTGGTGGACAGCGCGAAGGAGTCGCCGATGAAGCGCACGTCCTCACGGGTCCAGTCGGGATAGGTCTGCTCACGCCAGTCCAGGAATGACGTCTCGCCACGGTACAGGCCGATGCGGGCGTCGAACACCATCGCACGGTCCTGTGCCAGCGTGCCCTGCAGCGCCTGCCAGACCTGCTCGGCAAAGCCTTTGTCATCCAGCAGATGACGTGCGGCCAGGAACCACACCACCCGGTCGCTGCTGATCGGCCAGCTGCCACCGGAGCCGGTGTCCTGCGCTACGAACAGGCCGGCAGTATGGCCATCGCGTGATTCGGACAATTTGAACTGCAGTGACTGTCGGGTGCGCTGCGGATCCAGCCGCGCCAGCGCCAGATCGGCAGCGAAGCTCACATCGCGGGTCCATACGTAGGGCCAGTTGGCACCGGTCTTGAAGCAGTCGCACGGCACCGGCCGGCCTTCGTCGAAAGACGGATCGCGGATCGCCTCCACGCGGTCCTGGTCCATTTCCTGCTGCGCAAGCGCAAACAGGGCGTCGAACGTCGGGCTGGCGGTGTCGCTGCGCATCGGCTGCGCGGCAATGCGCACCTGGCGATCCGGCGTGTGCAGCACGAAGCCGCCACCGGCCACGGATTCGGCATGCGCCTTGCGGCCGTCGAATTCCAGGTCGGCAGCATGCGCGGCCGAACCCAGCGTCGTCGCGATGGCGACGGTCAGGCAGATCATCTTCAGCATCGAAGCGGACGACCGGCTTGCGCCTGTCACCCTCCCTCCCTCTTTGCATGTTGTAGGTCCCTGCCTGCCGAGCGGCCGACGGGGGCGCAACGCCTCCCTCAAGGCATCGTGCGGACATGGTAGACGGCGTTCGCAGGGCACGCCCCGCCTGCATACGTATTCATGGCGCGGGGTGCCAGGCGCCCCTGACGGCTGGGCTATGGTCGGCGCAGTTCCTGCATTGCCCTGGGAGGGGACATGTCACTGTTTTCGTTGTTGCTGCGTGGCCGAACCGCGCCTTGGCTGGGCGTGGCCCTGCTGCTCGCCAGCCCGGTGCTGCTGGCTGCCACCCTGCCATCGGCCAGCGTGGAATCGCCCGCAAAGATCCTGAAAGTGACGCTGCAGCTGGATGGCGGCACCGCCCGCTACCAGGTGGAGCGACTCGGCGATGCCGTGGTGGAGGGGTCCAAGCTCGGCTTCGAGCTGCGGGATGGCCGGCTGGACCGCGACTTCGAGATCATCGGCAGCAGCATCCGCGCCTTCGATGAAACGTGGGAGCAGCCGTGGGGCGAGCGCCGCGTCACCCGCAACCACTACAACGAACTCACCGTATCGCTGCGCCAGACCACCGGTGACAAGCGTCGGCTGGACGTGGTTTTCCGCGTCTACGACGACGGCGTTGGCTTCCGTTACGTGTTCCCGCAGCAGCCGGGAATGACCGAGGCGATCATCGACGAAGAGCTGACCGAGTTCGCCATCGCCCAGCCGTCCACGGCGTGGTGGATCCCGGCCGGCGAGCCGATCCACTATGAGTACCTGTATGCGCGCACGCCACTGCAGGAAGTGCCGCTGGCACACACGCCGATCACCCTGCGCAGCCACTCCGGCCTGCACGTGGCCATCCACGAGGCAGCGCTGGTGGACTACGCCGGGATGTGGCTGCGGCGCACGGATGGCCAGCGCCTGCGCGCGCAGCTTTCGCCGTCGGCAGAGGGCTGGAAGGTCCGCCGCACCCTGCCCTTCAGCACGCCGTGGCGCACCCTGCAGATCGCTGACCGCGCAGGCGGGCTGGTGGAATCGGACCTGATCCTCAACCTCAATGAGCCCAATGCGCTGGGTGATGTGAGCTGGGTCAAGCCGTCGAAGTACCTTGGCGTGTGGTGGTCGATGCACCTGGACGAAGAAAGCTGGGCCACTGGCCCGCGCCATGCCGCAACGACTGCGAAGACGAAGAAGGTGATTGATTTCGCCGCCGCCAATGGCTTCCGCGGCGTGCTGGTGGAGGGCTGGAACCCTGGCTGGGACGGCAACTGGGTGGGCAACGGCTACGACTTCGACTTTACCCGCGCCACTCCGGATTTCGATATCGAGGCGCTGTCCGCCTATGGTGCGAAAAAAGGCGTGCACCTGGTCGGCCACCACGAAACCGGCTGCGCCATCGAACACTACGAAGACCAGTTGGGCGCGGCGCTGGACCTCTATGCGCGCTTGGGCGTGGATTCTTTCAAGACCGGGTATGTCTGCGATGACGGCCAAGTGGACCGGCGCAACCCGGCCGGTGGCCCGCTGCTGCGCGAGTGGCACGACGGCCAGTTCATGGCCCGCCACCATCTGAAGGTAGTGCAGGAAGCGGCCGCGCGCCGACTGTCAGTGAACCCGCACGAGCCGATCAAAGACACCGGCCTGCGCCGTACCTATCCGAACTGGATATCCCGCGAAGGCGCGCGCGGCATGGAATACAACGCCTGGGGTCAGCCGCCCAATCCCCCGGAGCATGAGGTCAACCTGGTGTTCACCCGCATGCTGGCCGGGCCGATGGACTACACCCCCGGCATCCTGTCGTTGAAGGGACGCAACGGCCAGGCGATTCCCAGCACCCTCGCCCGCCAGCTGGCGCTGTATGTGGTGCTGTACAGCCCGATCCAGATGGCTGCCGATCTGCCGGAGCACTATCTGCAGCACCGCGACGCGTTCCAGTTCATCAAGGACGTCGCGGTGGACTGGGAACAGAGCCGCGTGCTGGACGGCGAGGTCGGCGACTTCGTCACCATCGTGCGCCGCGACCGCAACAGCCGTGACTGGTTCCTGGGCAGCATCACCGATGAACACGGCCGCGTGCTGCCGGTGTCGCTGGGCTTCCTGGAGCCGGGTGTGCGCTACCGCGCGGAGATCTACCGCGATGGCGACGGTGCGGATTTCCGCAGCAGTCCTTTTGCCTTCGCGCGCGAAACCCGCGAGGTCACCAGCGCCGACCAGCTCACCTTGATCCTCGGTCCCGGCGGCGGCCAGGCAATCCGCTTCATTCCGCTCTGAAGGGCCACGCGCTGATGGACAGCGGCCGTCACTACCCACACCCCGTCGCCGTCATCACCAACATGTAATCGCTTACACCGCATGCAACTGCATTGAATACGTATGCAGGCTGATTCCACTACCCGGCGCGCTGCATACCATAGCGACGCAGTCAGCGGCCACCGTGCCGCGACCCGTATCGGCCGTGCCGGCGCGGACCACTACTAGATTCGGCAACATTGCCTGGGAGGGGAAATGTCGAACCACAAGCGCAACACGCTGTCATTGGCGCTGGCCGTCGCACTGTCACCGGTACTCGCATTCGCGCAGTCCACCACGTCCACCACCGCCGGCCAGACCGGTGCGTCAGCGACGAACCTGGACGCGGTGCAGGTCACCGGCATCCGCCGCGGCATCGAGAACGCCATCGCCGCAAAGCAGGACGCCACCTCGGTGGTGGAAGTGATCTCCGCCGAAGACATCGGCAAGCTGCCAGATGTCAGCATCGCCGAATCGCTCGCCCGCCTGCCAGGCCTGGCCGCCCAGCGTGTCGCTGGCCGTGCGCAGGTGATCAGCGTGCGCGGCCTGTCGCCCGACTTCGCCACCACCCTGCTCAATGGCCGCGAAGTGGTCAGCACCGGCGACAACCGCAGCGTGGAGTTCGATCAGTATCCGTCCGAGCTGGTCAACGGCGTGACCGTCTACAAGACCCCGGATGCGGCACTCGTCGGCCAGGGCTTGTCGGGCACCATCGACATGCAGACCGCGCGTCCCTTGAGTTTCCCGGACCGCGTGATCGCGGTGAGCGGGCGCTACCAGAAGAGCTCGCTGGGCGATGCCGCTGGCGTGGATGAGTTCGGCAACCGCTTCAGCGCGAGCTACATCGACCAGTTCCTCGACAAGACCCTGGGTATTGCCATCGGCTACGCGCACAGCGATATGCCCATCCAGGAAAACCAGGTCGGCCTGTACGAGCCGTGGACCACCGAGAACACCGACAACGGCAACCGCCCGGGCCTGGCACCCGGCGTGGCCTTCAGCGACGGCATCAAGGCGCTGCGCCGCACCGGCAACAACAAGCGCGACGGGCTGATGGCCACCGTCCAGTTCCGCCCATCCAACAGTTGGACCAGCACCTTCGATGCGTTCCACACCGAAGCCGAGCAGATCGACACGGCCAACCAGTTCGAGGTCAACCTCAGCAACTTCAATGGCGGTTACACGCCAGGGCTTCTGATCAGCAATCCGCAGGTGAATGCCGACGGCACCTTCGCGGGCGGCACGGCCAGTGGTGTCTATCCGCTGGTGCGCGGCATGTACAACAAGCGCGAAGACAAGATCGATGCGTTCGGCTGGAACAACGAGTTCACCTTCGGCAATGGCGTCAAGCTGGTGGCTGATGTGAACTACTCCAAGGCCACCCGCGATGAGCTGAACCTTGAAAACAACCTGCAGCTGACCCCGATGCCACAGCTGGATACCATCGGCCTGGTGGTGAACCCGAACGGCTTCTCGCAGATCACCCCGGGCCTTGACTATTCCAACCCCGATGCGCTGTTCCTGACCAACACCATCTACGGCTCCGGCTACGGCAAGGTGCCCACGGTGGAAGACCGCCTGAAGGGCGCGCGCGTCGCCCTGACGCTGCCCGCGCCGGAAGCGCTTTCCCCGGTATTCGCTGACTTCGATATCGGCGTCAACTACGCCGACCGCCAGAAGGACAAGACCCAGGCCGAGGGCAACATCCTGCTGGGGGCACAGGGGGATGCGAACATCGCCGCCGACCTGCAGCGTGATCGGGTGAACCTGGGCTTTGCCGGCATCGGTTATATCCCGGCCTGGAACGTACCGGCGGCCGTGTCGCGTTACATGGTGTTCAATCCGGTCACCGACCTGGATTATCTGATCCCGAAGTCGTGGACGGTGCAGGAGAAAATCACCACCGCGTGGCTGCGCGCCAACATCAATACCGATATCGGCGTGGTGGGCGTGCGTGGCAACATCGGCGTGCAGATGCAGCATGCCGACCAGAGCTCGCAGTCGAACTACTTCGACCGCTCGCGCCCCGTTGGCCAGAACGTGCTCCCGATCGACGCCGGCAAGACCTACAAGGATTGGCTGCCGAGCTTGAACCTGGCCTTCATGTTCCCGCACCAGCAGACCCTGCGTTTCGCTGCCGCCAAGCAGGTGGCGCGTCCGCGCGTGGACCAGATGCGCGCCGGCCTGGAGTTCGGCGTGGACACCGCCACCGGCCGTCCGGGTGGCAGCGGCGGCAATCCGCTGCTGGATCCGTGGCGTGCCACCGCGTTCGACCTGTCCTACGAAAAGTACTTCGCCGAGCGTGCCTACGTGGCCGCCGCCGTGTTCTACAAGGACTTGAAGAGCTACGTGTACACGCAGTCGGTCGATGACTATGACTTCTCCGACCTGCTGGCCAGCTATGTGCCGCCGCCGGGCATGGTGTCGCCGGTGCTGCAGACCGGCACGTTCTCCTCGCCGCAGAACGGCAAGGGCGGCACGCTGCGCGGCCTGGAACTGACTGCCTCGCTGCCGCTGGACATGTTCACCGAATCGCTGCGCGGCTTCGGCGTGCAGGCCAGTGCGACGTTCAATGACAGCGACATCGAGATCCTGGATCCTGAAAGCGCCTCCAGCGTCGGCAGCGACCCCATTGCCCTGCCCGGCCTGTCCGACCGCGTGTACAACTTCACCGCGTACTTCGAGCGTAATGGATTCGAGGCACGCGTCAGCCAGCGTCGCCGGTCGGACTTCATCGGTGAGATCGGCAACTTCAACGGCAACCGCACGCTGCGCTACGTGGTCGGCGAGAACGTGACCGACGCGCAGGTCAGCTATACCTTCAGCGACAGCAGCACGATGGCCGGCCTGACGCTGCTGCTGCAGGGGACGAACCTGACCAACGAGCCGTACCGCACCTATGCCGGTACGACGGACCGGCCGCTGGAATATGTCGAGTGGGGTCGCACCTACATGCTGGGCGTGAACTACAAGTTCTGAGATATTCAAGCGTTGAAACAAGAGGGCCCGCTGCCAGCGCAGCGGGCCCTCTTGGTTGAGTCAGCCCGGGCAGCCCGCGACCAACTTGCCGTCCTTGTTGCACACGCGATACACATTTGCGGCAGGGAAGGCCCCGAACGCGGCCGCCGAACTGCCGTCATCGCGTCGGCAGCCTGCCCATAGGTGGCACGTGCCGCCACTGCCAGCCCTGTATTCGACCTTCGTGAGCTGACAGGATGCCGCAGCGGGGGAGCGGCTGAAAGCATCCACGCAGATGGCATCATCTGACGGGTCACGAAAGGGTTGCTCGGAGGCTTGGGCCGTGAACACAGAAGCAGCCAGCAGAACACTGGCTGTGACAAACATGATTCGATGGAACTTCATAGCGCTCTCGCTATTGGTGAGTGAGCATGAAGCTTGACTGCCTTGGTGCAGAATGGCCCTGAGCGAAGGGCTCGTTGGCGGGTCGGAAAACGTCGCGCTGATGGTGAAAAGGACAATGGAAAGCGTCCATTAAAAAAGGGACGTCGCTTTTTACAGCGACGTCCCTCAAGTACCACCAACGGAGAAATCGTTCAGCCGATGCGTCGGCCGCAGAACACCGAGTGCGCGGGCAGCACCAGTTCGGTGCCATCGGTCATCCCCGCATCCGGCCCAGGGATCGCTACAGCCTGCCACAGGCCAGCGGGCAGCGCATGGCGCACCGACACCCCCGAGAGGTTGAAGGCCAGCAGCAGCTGCTCATCGGCGAGGGTGCGCTGGAACAGCAGGACCGGCTCGGCCGATTCAAGGAAGCTGATTGCGCCATGCAGCAGCACAGGCTGTGTCTTCCGCCAGGCGAGGAATGCGCGGAAGGCGGAGAGTACCGAGGCCGGGTCTTTCTCCTGTGTCGCCACGGAGACTCCCCGGTGTGCGTCTGGAATTGGCAACCACGGGGTGCCCGTAGTGAAACCCGCCCGAGGATCGTCGTTCCAGGGCAGTGGCGTGCGGCAGCCATCACGTCCCTTGAAGTTCGGCCAGAACGTGATGCCATACGGGTCCTGCAGCGCCTCGAAGGGCACGTCCGCTTCGCCCAGGCCCAGCTCTTCGCCCTGGTAGAGGCAGATGGATCCGCGCAGCGAACACAGCATCGCCACCAGCATCCGCGCCAGGCGAGGATCGGCCGGATGGCCACCCCAGCGGGTCACCGCACGCTCGACGTCATGGTTGGAGATCGCCCAGCACGGCCAGCCCTCGGTCATCGCCACTTCGAGGCGTGACACGGTTTCGCGGATATACGCTGCGCTGTAATCCTGTACCAGCAGTTCGAAGCTGTAGCCCATGTGCAGGCGGGTGTCGGTGGTGTATTCGGCGGTGGTTGCCAGCGAATCCTCCGACGATATCTCACCCAGGCTGACAGCCCCCGGATACTGGTCGAGCAGTGCGCGCAGGTCTTCCAGGAACGGCAGGTTCTCCGGCTGCGTATTGTTGAAATAGTGGTATTGGTAGGCGTACGGATTATCCGGACTGAAGCCACGCCCTACGCGTTTCTCCACCGGCTTGGGCGGGTTGTCACGCAGCAGCCGGTCATGGAAGCAGAAGTTGATCGCATCCAGGCGGAATCCATCCACGCCGCGGTCCAGCCAGTAGCGGACATTCTCCAGCGTCGCGTTCTGCACCTGCGGGTTGTGGAAATTGAGGTCCGGCTGCTCGGCGAAGAAATTGTGCAGGTAGTACTGCTGGCGCCGCGGTTCCCACTGCCACGCAACGCCGCCGAACAGCGACATCCAGTTGTTCGGTGGCGTGCCGTCTTCGCGCGGATCCACCCACACATACCAGTCCGCCTTCGGATTGCTGCGGTCCTGGCGGCTCTCCTGGAACCAGTCGTGTTCGCTGGAGGTATGGCTGAGGACCTGGTCGATCATGACCTTCAGCCCCAGCGCATGCGCCTTGGCCAGCAATCGGTCGAAGTCGTCCAGCGTGCCGAACAACGGATCGACGTCGCGGTAGTCGGCGATGTCGTAGCCGAAATCCGCCATCGGTGACTTGAAGAACGGTGATACCCATATCGCATCCACGCCCAGCGCGGCGATGTAGTCCAGGCGCTCGATGATGCCGGGCAGGTCTCCCACGCCGTCACCGTTGGCATCGAGGAAACTCCGCGGGTAGATCTGATAGATCACGGCGCCGCGCCACCATGGCGTATTGGACATCTGGCCCCCTCCGGGCTCTGTGGGCCAGCGCAGGGACGCGGGCCGGAATGCATCGGTGGAAGCTTAGCGGCGGGGGCCATGACAGGGGGATGCCTGCATACGTATTCACGGCAAAGGCGGCCGGCCACTGCACCGCAAGGTCCGCTCGCCGCGCCCGTCCTGCCCCCATGCGCCCGAATTCACGGCCAGCGCCTATAATTGACAGCGAGCCTTGAAGCCAGACCGCATGACCATTCTCGAAGACACCCGTGCCGCCCTGGGCCTGCCCCAGATCCAGTCGCTTGCTGCCGCCGACATGGCCGCCGTCGATGCCCTGATCCGGCGCCGGCTTTCTTCCGATGTGGTGCTGATCAACCAGATCGCCGACCACATCATCTCGGCCGGCGGCAAGCGCCTGCGGCCGATGCTGGTGATGTTGGCCGGCCACGCGGTGGGCGGTTCGGGCCCGGAGCACCACCAGTTGGCGGCGATCATCGAGTTCATCCACACGTCCACCCTGCTGCACGACGACGTGGTGGACGAATCCAGCCTGCGGCGTGGTCGCAGTACGGCAAACGCCTTGTGGGGCAACGCGCCGAGCGTGCTGGTGGGTGACTTCCTGTATTCGCGCAGCTTCCAGCTGATGGTGGAACTGGACCGGATGCCGGTCATGCAGATCCTGGCCGACACCACCAACCGCATCGCCGAAGGCGAAGTGCTGCAGCTGCTGCACGTCCACAACCCCGATACCGACGAAGCCGCCTACCTGCGGGTGATCGAGCGCAAGACGGCGGTGCTGTTCGCCGCGGGCACGCGTCTGGGCGCCCTCGCCAGCGGGGTTGACGCGGCCACCCAGCAGGCGCTGTACGACTACGGCATGAATCTCGGCTATGCCTTCCAGATTGCCGACGACGTGCTGGACTATTCGGCCAATGCGGATGAGCTGGGCAAGAACCTGGGCGACGATCTGGCCGAAGGCAAGGCCACCCTGCCGCTGATCCATGCCATGGCCCATTCTGACGAAAGCACCCGCCAGCGCCTGCGCAGCATCGTGCAGGATGGCGATGCCTCGGCAATGCCGGAGGTGCTGGCCGCCATCCACGCCACCGGCGGACTCGACTACAGCCGCGCCCGTGCCGAGGAATACGCTGCCGCCGCCGAGCGCGCCCTCGACGGCCTGGCCGACAACGACGCCGTCGCCGCCCTGCGCGGCCTGGCCCGCTACGCCGTACAGCGCAGCCACTGACCCAACCGGTAGCGCCGACCCATGGTCGGCGAGCGCAGCGGCGAACACGTGGTCGCCAGCATTCCGCCGAGCATGGCTCGGCGCTACCACGGCAGCCCCGTAGCGCCGACCCATGGTCGGCGAGCGCAGCGGAGAACGTGTGGTCGCCAGCATTCCGCCGAGCATGGCTCGGCGCTACCACGGCAGCCCCGTAGCGCCGACCCATGGTCGGCGAGCGCAGCGGAAATCGCGTGGTTGCCAGCATTCCGCCGAGCATGGCTCGGCGCTACCACGGCAGCCCCCGTAGCGCCGACCCACGGTCGGCGAGCGCAGCGGCGAACGCGTGGTCGCCAGCATCCCGCCGAGCATGGCTCGGCGCTACCACGGCAGCCCCCGGTCACCCGTAGCGCCGACCCATGGTCGGCGAGCGCAGCGGAGAACGCGTGGTCGCCGGCATTCCGCCGAGCATGGCTCGGCGCTACCACGGCAGCCCCGTAGCGCCGACCCACGGTCGGCGAGCGCAGCGGAGAACGCGTGGTCGCCAGCATTCCGCCGAGCATGGCTCGGCGCTACCACGGCAGCCCCGTAGCGCCGACCCATGGTCGGCGAGCGCAGCGGCGAACGCGTGGTCGCCAGCATCCCGCCACCGCGCCCCTTCTTACAGGCCGATGCCGGGGATGGCGCTGATCAGGTCGGGATCGAAGCCGGCCAACTCCGCGAAGTGGCGGCCGCGGGCGACATAGTCGCGGTAGGCGCCGAAGCTGGGGGCACCTGGCGACAGCAGCACGACACCGCCCTCGCTGCCCAGCGCGTTGCGCGCCTGCTCCATTGCGTCCGCCAGATCCTGCGCGGCGTGCAGGCCGAATCGCCCTGCCTCGGACAGGGGCTGCAGCAGTGCATTGATGCGCGGGCCATTGCTGCCCATCGTGACGACCGCCAGCGGCGGCTGGTCTTCCGCCATGTGGTGCACGAAATCACGCCAGTCCAGTCCGCGGTCATGCCCTCCCACCAGCAGGGCAATGCGCTGCCCGGCGAAACACTCGAGCGCCGCCAGGCTGGCGTGCGGCGTGGTGCTGATCGAATCGTTGATGTAGACGACGCCGTCGCGGGCGCCGATCCGCTGCAGTCGGTTCGGCAGCGGCTGGAACGTCTCCACCGCGGGGGCCAGCGCCACGGCATCCAGACCGAGTGCTTCCAGCGCAGCCAGCACCGCGCACAGGTTGCCGCGGTTGTGGCGTCCCGGCAGCGGAGTACGCGCGGTATCGAATACCGCCTGCGGCCCGCGATGGACGACGTCGCCGCGCATGTGCCAGCCCGCTGGCTGGTTGAACCAGACCACCTGGCTGCCCGGCAGAGACAATGCCGCAAGATGCGGATCGGCTGCGTTGAGCACGGCAATGCGGGGTGCGCCCTCCGTCACCAGCTTCAACTTGTCGTCGATGTAGCGCTGTTCACTGCCGTGCCAGTCCAGATGCTCCGGGAACAGGTTCAGCACCACCGCGACCTGCGGGTGTGCGCCACTGCGCGCCACCTCGCCCGTCTGGTAGCTGGACAGCTCAACCGCCCAATAGTCCGGCGCGGGATGCGGCTCCAGCACTTCCAGCAGGGGCAGGCCGATGTTGCCCACCAGCCCGGTGCGATGACCCGCTGCACGCAGCAGGTGCGCCAGCAGGGATGTGGTGGTGCTCTTGCCCTTGGTGCCGGTCACACAGATCGTGTTGTGCACCGTGCCGTCGGCCGCCGCGTGTTCGGCAAACCACAAGGCCGTGCCGCCGATGAACTGCGTGCCCTGCGCGGCTGCGGCCTGCGCCACCGGCAGGTACGGGCTGATGCCCGGCGACTTGATCACCACCTCGAAGTGGGCCATTGCGCTGGCGGTCGGCTCGCCACGCACGTCCAACGCATCGCGGGCTTCGGCACGTGCTGCGTCGATCTCGCTTTCAGGGCAGAACAGGGTCAGGGGCAGCGCCGGCAGCCGTGCGCGCAGGACGGCGAACGCCGCGCGCCCCTCGCGCCCCCATCCCCACAACGCGACCCGTTTGCCCTCAAGCTGTGAAATCTGCACGCACGTGCTCCCACAGTGCCGCGGGAATACGGTGCTCGCCCTGCAGCTCCAACAGCGGCTCCAGCGCCAGCTCGCTGGCATCCAGTTGCGGCAGGATCTCGTTACAGAAGCGCTTCACCAGCGCATCTTCCTTCCAGTCCGCGCGGGTCGCCAGCGTCGCCATGGCGGCGCGCGATTCGGTGCCCTCGCCCACGCACTCGAAGGGTTTGTGGTCCTGGAACTCCAGCAGCGCGTCGAAACCGCCCGCCTGGTCGAGATCGTCCAGCAGATTGCGCCCGAAGATGCGCACCAGACGCGCCTTCGACATGAACGGTGCAAGCGCCAGGAAGACGAAGTGGCATTTCGGGCAGACCCCGCACCAGCGGTTCACCGGCCGCTCGCCGAGTATGTGGAAGTTGCGGTTGCAGCTGGAGAAATGCGCGTCGTAGAAATCGGTCTTGGTGAACTGCCGTGCGACCGCCAGCTCGGACATCGGACGCAGCAGCGAGTAGTACTGCAGGTCGGCGGCCACGTAGCGCTGCACGTGGTTGCCAAACGCCTGCTCGAACGCCCAGCCCTTCGACCACTGGTGGTTGACCTCGCCAGTGCCCGGAATCTGGCTGCCATAGCTGGCCGACCGCTCGTTGGAGAACACCACCTGGTCGGCGCCCTGCAACAGGGCCGCCAGCACCATGATCGCCGAGTTCACCGCAGTGACGGGAATATGCCCGTTCCACGCGCCCTGGCGATTGAGTTCAAACAGCTCAGGTGCCAGTGCGCGGCCCAGGTTCAAGGTCGGCAGACCCGTGCGCTCTGCGCAGGCGCGGATCAGCTGCGAGCCCCCAATCCAGGTCACCGTTTCTTCGATGCCGGCACGGCGCAGCGCTTCGATGCTGACCAGCGAATCCTTGCCTCCACCAATGGCGACTAGCGCATGGGAACGCAGCCCCAGCGTCGGGGCGGCGACCTGTTCACCCTGCACGGGCAGGCGGAAGCGCCCCCGCAGATCCAGTCCGTTGCGGTAGGCGAACTCACCCAACCCGTTCAGGTAGACGGTCTCCACCAGCGCCGCCGTGGCGGCGTCGATGCGGTAACCGTCGATGGTCACGGTATCCGGCACCGCCGCCTTGTAGTAGCTGACGCCGGCGATCAGGTGCAGCAACTGCAGCGCGCGTTGTACCGCCGCGGCACGCTCGGGCTCCAGCACGAAGGGCGCGCCAGGCACGGTGATGGTCTCCACCATCTCCGGCCCTTGGTCGAAGGCATAGACCAGGCGGGCCACGCCGGTATCGACGGCGAAATCGCAGCGCACGAAACGGAAGCAGGCAACCTGGTGTTTATCGAAAGCAGTCATTTTTTATCCGGGTGGGGCACGTGACGCGCAGACGCGCGGACGGTGTCGGCAAGCAGTCGCGCACGATTCATTCCAGTACGTCCTCGTGCGGCAGCTCCCGCTGGTTGTAGGTACTGGCCATGACGTACCCGTAGGCGCCGGTGTCGGCCACCAGCATCACGTCATCCGGCGCGGTGGACGCGGGCAGCTTGCGGCGCTTGCCAAAAACATCGCTGGACTCGCAGATCGGTCCCACGACATCGAACACCGCCTCGGCGTAGCCGCCCTGGCGGCTCAGGTTTTCGATGTCATGCCACGCGTCGTACAGCGCAGGGCGGATCAGGGTGTTCATGCCCGCATCGAGTCCGACCCGGCGCACGCCGTCCTTCTCCACCACCTGCGTGGTGCGGGTCAGCAACACGCCCGATTCGGCCACCAGGTAACGGCCCGGCTCGATCGCCAGCCGGAATGCGGGATGCACGGCCTTGACCTCGGCCAGGCCGGCGGCCCACGCCTCCAGGTCGAAGGGCTCGTCCTCTTCGCTGTACGGAATCGGCATGCCGCCACCGATGTCGATGGTCTGCACCGTGCCGATGCGGCGTGCAAAGCCAGCCAGCTCGTCGCACATCAGGCGCCAGTGCTGGGCCGTCTCCACGCCACTGCCCAGGTGCGCATGCAGGCCTACCACGCTGGTGCCCAGTTCCGTCGCTACACGGACGAACTCATCCACGCGCGACATCGGCAGGCCGAACTTCGATTCCTTGCCGCCAGTACGCACCTTGGCATGGTGGCCTTCGCCACGGCCCAGGTCGACGCGCAGCCACAGTTCGCGGTTGCGGAACAGGTCCGGCCAGCGCTGCAGGGCCTCCACGTTGTCCACGGTCACGGTGACGCCGAGGGCGAAACCGGCTTCGTACTCGCTGCGCGGGCAGAAACTGGGGGTAAACAGCACGCGCTTGGGCGACAGGTCCGGCAGGACGTTGAAGACGTGCTTAAGTTCGCCCTGCGACACGCACTCCAGGCCGAAGCCTTCGGCTTCCAGTGTCCGCAGGATCGACGGATGGCTGTTGGCCTTGATCGCGTAGTAACGCTGGTCGATCGGGGTGATCGCTGCCAGCGCGCGGGCGCGGGCACGCACGGTGGGCAGGTGGTAAACGTAGCGCGGGGTGCCGGCCTCGGCCAGCTGCAGCAACTGGGCGCGATGCCCGCGCCACCACGGCGTGCCACGCGGGCGCACGGTGCCGGCGATCTCACGCCAGCGCGGTCCGAACACGGCGGTTTCTTCCACCGGCATGGCGCCGCTGTCGATCAGTTCGGCATGCAGGATCGGCAGCAACCCGTCCGCGTCGGTCTCATCGATCACGAAGGTCAGGTTGAGGTCGTTGGACGACTGCGAAATCATGTGTACACGCTCGCGCCCGAACGTCGCCCAGACGTCGGACAGCTTGTGCAGCAACGAACGCATGCCGCGGCCCACCAGCGTGATCGCCGCGCACGGCACGATGATCTTGACCTTGCAGATCTGCGACAGGTCCGCCGACAGCGCCGACAGCACATCGGTGTTGACCAGGTTCTCGGACGGGTCCAGCGAGACGGTGACGTTGGTTTCCGCCGACCCGATCAGGTCAACGGACAGCCCATGCTTCTTGAACAGCCCGAACACATCCGCCAGGAAGCCGACCTGCTGCCACATGCCGATGCCTTCCATCGACACCAGCACGATGCCGTTGCGGCGGCTGATCGCCTTGACGCCCGGCACCGGTGCGGCATCACCGTCGATGCTGGTACCCGGCAGCTCGGGGCGTTCGGTGTCCAGGATCGCCATGGGCACGCCGGCGTCGCGGCACGGCTTGATCGAGCGCGGGTGCAGCACCTTGGCGCCAGTGGTCGCGATTTCTTGCGCTTCGTAATAGTCCAGACGCGTCAGCAGACGCGCATCCGGCACATCCTTCGGGTTGGCGCTGAACATGCCCGGCACGTCGGTCCAGATCTCCACCCGGCTGGCGCCCAGCAATGCGCCGAAGTAAGCGGCCGAGGTATCCGATCCACCGCGCCCCAGGATCGCGGTACCGCCGTCGGCATGCCGCGAGATGAAGCCTTGGGTGATCAGCAGGCGCGTCGGCTGCGCGCGGAAGCGCTGCGCCCAGTCCGCATTGGACTTCCACTCGCAGTTGACCGAAAGCCGCTGCGACCACGTGCTCTGGTTGGGCTGTGGCGGCAGTGCATCCAGCCACTCGCGGGCGTCCATCCAGCCCATGTCCAGGCCGTTCTGGCGCAGGTAGGCGGCACCGATGCTGGAGGAGAGCAACTCGCCCTGCCCCAGCACCTCGGCCTGCCAGTCCAGGGTCCGCTCGCCGGCACGGGCATCGTCCAGCAGTGCCTGCAGGGCACTGAGGCGTTCCGCCAGCACGGCACGTTCCAGGCCCAGTTCGTCCAGGAAGGCCTGGTGGCGTTCGACCAGCGCCGCCACGCGGTCACGGCTGTCGGCCGCGCCATCGGCAATGGCGGTCAGTTCGTTGGTGACCCCGGACAGCGCCGAGACCACCACCAGGACGCGCGCGCCGGTTTCTTCCGCGCGTTTCTTCGCCAGTTTCCCGATCGTGTCCCAGCGATGGCGACGCGACACCGAGGTGCCGCCGAACTTGAGGACGATCCAGCGATCGACAGGAGAAGAAACAGGCATGGAAGTATTCTGGTCTAGGTGGGGAGTCCGCTCGCAGGGAGCGGAACCCCCGATTCTAAGCCCAAGAGACCGCCGATGACCGCTCACCGCTACCTCCAGCTCGATGTCTTCGCCCCGCAGCCCGGCACGGGCAACCCGCTCGGCGTGGTGTTCGACGCCGACCGGCTGACCACCGACGCCATGCAGGCACTGGCCGCTTGGCTGAACCTGTCCGAGACGGTCTTCTTCGTAACGCCGACCGTACCGGGGGCGGACTACCACATCCGCATCTTCACGCCTGGCAGTGAGCTGCCGTTTGCCGGCCACCCCAGCGTGGGCGCGGCATGGGCCGCGGTGACCAGCGGCTTGGCGAGCGCCCGCGAGGGACATCTGCTGCAGCAATGTGCCGCCGGCCTGCTGCCGGTGCGCGTGACCGGTACGTCCGAAGCGCCGGTGATCCACCTCTCCAGCCCGCCGGCCCGCGCATGTTCCGTCGAGGCGGGAACGCTTCCGCAGACGCTGCAGGCAGTGGCCGGGCCTGATGCTCAGCCGGAACTGTGGGACAACGGACCGCGTTGGTGGCTGCTGGAAGCGCGCGATGCGGCCAGCGTCCGCGCTCTGCGACCGGACATGGCGGCGCTGCGTGACTGGACCAACGAAACCGCCGCGACGGGCGTGGCCGTGTTCGCGCCTGAAGCGTGCGACGGCCACGACCTGGTAGTGCGTGCCTTCTGCCCGGGCGATGCGGTGAACGTGCCCGAAGATCCGGTCACCGGCAGTGCCAACGCCTTGATCGCCAGCGTGCTCGCCCAGCGCGGCCAGCTACCCGGCCAGGACGGGCGTTACATCGCCAGCCAGGGCCGCGAGGTCGGCCGCGACGGTCGTGTCCACCTGCATGTCGACAGCACCGGTGTCGCCTGGATCGGGGGCCACGTGCAGCGGATCATCGACGGCACGGTGCACTGGTAAGCTGCGCGGCCAACCCATGGAGCGTTGCCGATGACCACCCGCCGATTCCTGCAGCTGGATGTCTTCTCCACCGGTGCCGGAACGGGAAATCCGCTGGCCGTGGTCCTCGATGCCGAGGGCCTGGATGACGCGGCCATGCAGGCCATCGCCCGCTGGACCCGGTTGCCGGAAACCACCTTCGTGCTGCCCGCCGTCGATGCGGCCAGCAGCTACCGGCTGCGCATGTTCAGCCCGCAGAAAGAGGTGCCCTTCGCGGGCCATCCCAGCATCGGAACCGCGCATGCGGTGATCGAAGCCGGGCTGGCGTCGCCGCGGGAGGGCCTGCTGGTGCAGGACGGCATCGCCGGCCGGTTGCCGCTGCGCGTCGAGGGGGAAGGACAAGAACGCCGTATCGCCATCCGCACGCCACGTGCTTCAGTCGCTGAGGTCGTGGACGCCTCCGATCCGCGCCTGGCCGCTGCCATCGCGGGCTGGCCGCTGGGTACTCTGCCGCCGGCGCGCATGCAGGGCGGCCGCAGTTGGTGGGTCGTCGAGGTGGCCGACGAATCTGCGTTGCGCGCCCTGACGCCGGACTGGGACGCCGTGGCGGCGCTGGCGGAGGACACCGGAAGCATGGGCGTGTTTGCCTACGCCCGGTCTTCCGGCCAGCCGTGGGATGTCGCGGTGCGGGCGTTCGTCGGGAACGGAAGGCGCTTCGAAGATGCCGCGTCGGGCGCGGCGAATGCCGTGTTGGCAGCGTGGCTGGATGAGCGCGACGCCATGCCGCGCGGGCGACGCGAGTACACGGCCAGCCAGGGTCGCGAAGTGGGTCACGATGCGCGCCTGCACCTGGCCGTGGATGATGCGGGCGAGGTCTGGTCCGGTGGCCAGATCCTGACGGTGATCCGCGGCACCATCGACTGGTAGGCGACATGCTGAGAGGCGTAGGTAGTGACGGCCGCTGGCCGTCACGATGTACGTTGTCCTGCTGACGGCCAGCGGCCGTCACTACCGGTTGCCTGCTGACGGCCAGCGGCCGTCACTCCCGTTGATCAGTCAGTCGAGCAGCTTGGCATCCAACGTCACCGGTACGGCGCTCAGTGCTTTCGACACCGGGCAGTTCTGCTTGGCATCTTCGGCGATCGCACGGAACTTCTCCGCTTCGATCCCCGGCACCTTGGCTTCGACCTTCAAGGTGATCTGGGAAAGCTGCGGCCCGCCTTCCATCGACAGGTCGACTTTGGCTTCGGTATCGAGCGAAGTCGGCGGAAAGCCCGCTTCGGTCAGTTTGGCCGACAGGGCCATGGTGAAGCAGCCTGCATGTGCGGCAGCGATCAATTCTTCCGGGTTGGTGCCCTTCTCATCACCGAAGCGGCTGCTGAAGGCATAACGGGTTTTGTCCATCAAGCCACTCTGCGGCGTGCTCAATTGTCCCTTGCCTGTCTTCAGGTCACCTTCCCAGTGCGCGGTAGCGTGGCGCGAAATGCCCATTGCATGACTCCTTCGGTTGGATTCGGGACCACCCTACCCACCGCGCCGTTAGCGCAGCGTCGGCTGCTGCAACGCCACGATGAAGGTCCGCCGACGAACGGCGTGCGCGTGCTGCGTGCCCTGCCGGATTTCCGCGCAGCGCGGTTTTTCCGAGCAAATTCCACACCTTCCACCGTCCCACGCATGCGGCGTGCAGCTGAGCGCCCCCCGACCAAGGTCGAGTGATCGCGAAAAAAGCAGGCTTTTCCGCGTATAACCTATTGGCGGCGCGTTGTAGTTGCCCTACATTGCGTTTGCCGACGGGGTCGGCATGACCACACAACCAACCGTTTACGGAACAGGAAACCATGGCAAAGACCGCTAAGAAGGCTGCCCCGAAGAAGGCAGTAAAGAAAGTCGCGACCAAGGCAGCTGCCAAGCCGGCCGCGCCGAAGCCGATCAAGGAAGTGCTGACCAAGTCGGGCCTGGTTGCACACATCGTGGAAGCCTCCGGCGTTGTCGCCAAGGATGTCCGCGCTGTACTGGCCTCGCTGGAAAGCGCCGTCGCCTCGTCGGTCCACAAGAAGGGCGCTGGCAGCTTCACCCTGCCGGGCCTGCTGAAGATCTCCACCGTCAGCGTCGCCGCCAAGCCGAAGCGCAAGGGCATCAACCCTTTCACCAAGGAAGAGCAGTGGTTTGCTGCCAAGCCGGCCACCACCAAGCTGAAGGTGCGTCCGCTGAAGAAGCTCAAGGACGCCGCGCTCTGATCGCGTAGGCATACCGGGTTTCACCGCGAACGGGACGGCTCAGGCTGTCCCGTTCGTCGTTGTGGACCGCGATGCGGCCCCGCGCAACACAGTGTGCCGCCGGCTCGCGTTTCGCTGCGCCGCGCCTCGTTGGCCTTGCCGTGCAAGGTTGGCACCGCTTCCTCGGATGCCCGCTGGCGGGATGGTGGAACACTGCGTGCAGCCGGCTTGGTCGTCGCCCTGTCCTGACAGCCCTATGGTGGTCGCACCCCCCAACGGATGCCCGCCATGGCCAGCCCCTCCACCCGCTACCGCCTCACTGTCACCCCGATTGAAAAGGACGGCATCCAGTGCAGCGGGCGCTGCACGATCGAGCTGGAGCACCGTGCGCAGAACGACTGGATGCGCCAGCTGGAGCGCGCGCCGCGACTGGCCGGTTTCAGCGGGGACGAGCGCGCGTCGGTATTGGTCGCCACGCAGATCCTGCGCGATGTGCTGGACCGGCATGCCGACGAGTCCGGTCATCCGCTTGTCGCCCATGCCGGATCCCTGCGCGACGCATTGGACATTCTGGATGCCCTGCACCGCCCCGCCTGAGGTCGACGCTGGCTAGACTGTGCGCTGGCCAACCGGGATCTCGGGAATGACGAAGCGCGCTATCTGGTCTGTACCCGCGATGCTGATCCTGCTGTGCGCGTGCCAGCGGGTTGCCGACCCCACGCCGACGCGCAGCCCCGGTGAAAGCGAGAGCTCCGATCAGGCCGCTGACACGCAGCAGGCGACCTCCGCAGTGCCGGTGCGGCCCGTGTCGCTGCCGCTGCTGTCTGCGCTGCCGCCCAGCGCGCAGGATCCGGGTGGGGTGGTGCGCGACTATGCCGTGCAGCTGCTGAAGCGCGATACGACCGCGGCCGATGCGGCGTGGATGGTCCCCCCGCCCCCCCGCCATGCCGATGATGCCGCCCTGCGTGAGCTGCGCGACGTGCTCACCCTGCGCGTGGACACGCAGTCGCCGCTGGCGCGCGACCAGCAACAGCCCAGCCATCTGATCGAAGTACCGGTGCGGGTACGTGCGGTCACATCGACGGGCACGCTCCGCTATACCGGCTGGTACCGGTTGGTCCCCGACACTGCACGCAACGCCTGGTTGATCCACTCGGCCAGTTTGCAGCCGGTGCTCGACTGAGCGCGTTGTCCACGCGCCGTTCAGTGCAGCGGGCTATCTTTCCCCCTGTCCTTCTCTTTTCTGGCCACGACCATGCGTCTTCGTCCCATGCTTACCCGGTTTGCCACGGCCACCGTGCTGGTTGCCGCCGCCATCGGCGCGCAGGCCGCCCCGTCCATCGAGGGGCGCCAGCTGTCCGTCGGCGCCGGCGATGTGCAGGAGTATCTGGAAAGCAGCTTCCCGCGCACCCAGGATGCGCTGGGCGGCTTGATCGCCCTGACCATGAGCCACCCACAGCTGAGCCTGCCCGCCGGTGAGCGCCTCAACCTGGGCATGGACGTTGCACTGGCCACCGCCGGTGGGGCGCCGGCCAAGCTGGGCACGGTCAAGCTGAGCAGTGGGCTGCGCTACGACCAGCAGACCCAGGGTTTCCACCTGCAGCAGCCGAGCATGGATGATTTCGTGCCTGCGCAGCAGGGTGCACGGCTCGACTCACGCACCCGCTCGCTGCTCAATGCATGGCTGACCGACTACGCGCAGCGCGAGCCAATCTACAAGATCGACCCGGCCGTGGCCGGGTTGTTGGGCACGTTGCAGGTGCAGTCGGCACAAGTGAAGGACGGCCGCCTGCAGGTCACGTTCAACCAGGATCTCGGCACGATGGTGCCGGCGGGTCTGCTGGGGCGCTGAGCCCGGTTGGATGGCGAAACGCCGAGCATGGCTCGGCGCTACGTTCTCCGGTCAGCCTTCCAGCGCCTTGGCAACGGCCTCGCTGAAGGCAGGGATGTCGTCCGGCTTGCGGCTGGTGATCAGCTGCCCGTCGACCACCACCTCGGCATCGCGCCATTGCGCGCCTGCATTCTCGAGGTCGCGGCGCACCGACGGCCACGAAGTCACCTGCTTGCCCTTCGCCAGGCCGCTGTCGATCAGCAGCCACGGGGCGTGGCAGATGGCGGCGATCGGCTTGCCCGCTTTCGCGAATGCTTCGATGAACGCCAACGCGTCCTTCTCGATGCGCAACACGTCCGGATTCATCTGCCCGCCGGGCAGCACCAGCGCGTCGAAGTCCCCGGCATCAGCGCCGGACAGCGCCAGATCCACCTTGACCGCGTCGCCCCAGTCTTTTTCTTTCCAGCCCTTGATGCTGTCTTCTTTGGCAGGTGACACGACCGTGGTCTTCGCACCCCAGCCCTCGAGCAGTTTCTTCGGTTCGGTCAGTTCGGACTGCTCGAACCCGTGGGTGGCGAGGATGGCGACCTTCTTGCCTTCGAGACGCTGTGCCATGGGAATGCTCCTGGGAAATGGAGCCCCAGCATCACCGCAGGCGCATTTTCCGGCAGTGATACGGATGTGGACGGCGCGTGCGGATCAGCGCTTGGGCTGCAGCATCGTGCCGGTGCACTTCTTCGACCCGCAGCGGCATTCCCATACCTTCTTCAGGCGCGCAGTGTGCCGCTCGGCCAGGGTGATGCCGTAGTTGTAGACCAGCTCTTCGCCCGGTGCGATGTCACGCAGGGCTTCGATGAACACTTTGTCCTCACGCGAGTTGCCCTCCTCGCTTTCTTCAATCAACGCTTCGCAGTTGGGATCGCAACTGTGGTTCATCCAGCGCGCCTCATTGCCTTTGTAGTTGGCATCGATCACGTAGTCGTCGTTCAGCGTGAACAGGAAGGTATGCCCGCTTTCCACGTCACCGCTGTCGTCTGCGTCCACGTCGGCATGGCTGCGCAGCAGGCCCTTGTACTGGATCACCCGCTCCCCCTGCTTCAGCGGTGCGATGGCGAACACGCCGTTGCCATGGATGGCGGATTTGCGGGCTTTGATCTTCTTCGGCATGGGCGCGGGCGCGTTGTGGACAGTGGGACGTTGATTCTCCCTTAATCTTCGTGATTGCCAAAATCCGGGCCATGTCCCACCATTCGTGCGCCCCGCCGCCGCCACGCGCCCATCGCGGGGTTACGGTCCAACTTGGACGCCGGCGAAGAAAAGCGTACAATTTCGGTCCGCTTTGCAGAACAGCCGCAGACCCCATGCTTCGCGTCACCAAGCTCACCGATTACGCCACCGTCGTGCTGACCGTGCTCGCTGCCCGTCCGAGCGAAGTCCTCAGCGCGACCGAACTGGCCGAGTTCACAGGTCTGGAACCGCCCACCGTCAGCAAGGTCCTCAAGCCGTTGGCCCAGGCCGGGCTGGTCGAAGGCCTGCGCGGCGTGCGCGGCGGCTACCGCCTCACCCGCACCCCGGGCGATATCTCACTGTTCGAGGTCGTGGAAGCAATGGAAGGGCCGCTGGCACTGACCGAATGCAGCCATGACAACCATCAGTGCGGCATGGCCCCCAAATGCGGTGCGCGCAGCAGTTGGCGGCTGATCAACGACGTGGTGTCCGAGGCACTGCGTGCGGTCACGCTCGCCCAGATTCTCTCCCCTCATCCCCTTGTTGACGACTCCCAGCGCCGCGCCATCGCGGCCGCTGTCGTCTCCTGATTTACAGGCAGCCCCCATGGCCATCGACACCGTCGCCACCGGCGACACGCCCAACCGCGAGATCCACGAGCAGCTCGGCCGCAAGTATTCGGCCGGCTTCATCACGGACATCGAATCGGACTCCCTGCCGCCGGGCCTGGACGAGGACACCATCCGCGCCCTGTCGGCAAAGAAGGAAGAGCCCGAATGGATGACCCAGTGGCGGCTTGAGGCCTACCGCCACTTCCTCACCATGCCGATGCCGGACTGGGCGAAGCTGAAGATCGCGCCGATCGACCTGCAGGGCCTGAGCTACTACTCCGCGCCGAAGGGCCCGAAGTATGCCTCGCTGGACGACGTGCCGAAGGAGCTGCTTGATACCTATGACAAGCTGGGCGTGCCGCTGCACGAGCGCGCCAGGCTGGCCGGCGTGGCGGTGGATGCAGTGTTCGACTCGGTCTCTGTCGGCACCACCTTCCGCAAGGAGCTGGCTGAAAAAGGCGTGATCTTCTGCTCGATGTCCGAGGCCATCAAGGAGTACCCGGACCTGGTGCGGCAGTACCTGGGCACGGTGGTGCCGGTGGGTGACAACTACTTCGCCGCACTGAATTCGGCCGTGTTCTCCGATGGCAGCTTCGTGTTCATCCCCAAGGGCGTGCGTTGCCCGATGGAGCTGAGCACCTATTTCCGCATCAATGCGGGCCATACCGGCCAGTTCGAGCGCACCCTGATCATCTGCGAAGACCAGGCCTACGTGTCCTACCTGGAAGGCTGCACCGCGCCGATGCGCGACGAAAACCAGCTGCATGCCGCCGTGGTGGAACTGGTGACGCTGGACGATGCCGAGATCAAATACTCCACGGTGCAGAACTGGTACCCGGGTGATGAGAACGGAGTGGGCGGCATCTACAACTTCGTGACCAAGCGCGCCGAGTGCCGTGGTGCCCGCAGCAAGGTCACCTGGACGCAGGTGGAAACCGGTTCGGCGATCACCTGGAAGTATCCTTCCTGCGTGCTGCTGGGCGACGACTCGGTCGGCGAGTTCCACTCCGTGGCGCTGACCCACCATCGCCAGCAGGCTGACACCGGCACCAAGATGATCCACGTCGGCAAGCGCACCAAGAGCAAGATCATCAGCAAGGGCATCAGCGCCGGCCACGGCCAGAACACCTACCGCGGGCTGGTCAAGATCGAGCGCGGCGCTGACGGTGCACGCAACTACACCCAGTGCGATTCGCTGCTGATCGGCAAGAAGTGCGGTGCCCATACCTTCCCGTACATCGAGGTCAAGAATCCGGGCGCGACGGTCGAGCACGAGGCCACCACCTCGAAAATCTCCGACGACCAGCTGTTCTATTGCCGCGCGCGAGGCATCAGCCAGGAAGACGCGGTTTCGCTGATCGTCGACGGCTTCTGCAAGCAGGTGTTCCGCGAACTGCCCATGGAGTTCGCCGTCGAAGCCAAGAAGCTGCTGGACGTGTCGCTGGAAGGTTCAGTCGGATGATCCGTGTCCTGATCAGTCTGTGCCTGCTGCTGGGCGCAGCGGCACCTGCGGCCGCGCAACCGGTGGCGTGCGATCCGGGCGGCAGCCAGCTTGAGCTCAATGCCTGCGCGGACCGCGAATTCAAGCAGGCAGACGACGAATTGAATGCCGCGTATCGGCAGATCCTGGCCAAGCTGGCCGGCGAACCCGTGGCGCTGGCGAAGATGAAAGCCGCCCAGCGGGTGTGGGTCCAGCTGCGCGATGCCGACCTGGAAGCGCGCTACCCCGTGGGTGCCGACGAAAACCCGCGTTTCCTGTACGGCTCGATGTACCCGATGCTGTACTCCGACGCCAAGGCGGCGCTGACCCGTGCGCGTACCGCCTACCTGCGTAAAGAATTCCTCGAGCGCAGCGAATACGACCTCTGAGTCGCGCTGCCTCCAGCCCCCTATCTGACAAGACGATTATCGACATGCTGAAGATCGACAACCTCCACGCACGCATCGGCGACAAGGAAATCCTCAAGGGCCTGTCGCTGGACGTGAAGCCCGGCCAGGTGCACGCCATCATGGGTCCCAACGGCGCCGGCAAGTCCACCCTGGGCAATGTGCTGTCCGGTCGCGAAGGCTATGACGTCAGCGAAGGCAGCGTGCGCTTCGAAGACGCCGACCTGCTGCAGCTGTCGCCCGAAGAGCGCGCCGCCGCCGGCCTGTTCCTGGCCTTCCAGTACCCGGTGGAAATCCCCGGCGTCAACAACACCTATTTCCTGCGCGCCGCGCTGAATGCCCAGCGCCGTGCGCGCGGACAGGACGAGCTGGATTCGATGCAGTTCCTCAAGCTGGTGCGGCAGAAGCTCGCCGTGCTGCACCTGAAGGATGAGCTGCTGCACCGCGGCGTCAACGAAGGCTTCTCCGGCGGCGAAAAGAAGCGCAACGAGATCTTCCAGCTGGCCGTGCTGGAGCCGAAGCTGGCGATCCTGGACGAGACCGATTCGGGCCTGGACATCGATGCGCTGAAGAGCGTGGCCGATGGTGTCAATGCGCTGCGCAGCCCGGAGCGCTCGTTCCTGGTCATCACCCATTACCAGCGCCTGCTCGATTACATCAAGCCGGACTTCGTGCATGTGCTGGCGGACGGCCGCATCGTCCAGTCCGGTGGCCCGGAGCTGGCCCTGCAGCTGGAAGAGCACGGGTACGACTTCCTGAAGAATCGCGTGGTGCCGGAGGCGGCGGTCTGATGAGCGCACTGCTGGATTCACTGGCTGCCACCTTCAGCGGCAGCGCTGCGCGCCGCGAGGTGCTGGATGCCGCGCTGCATGACGGGCTGCCCGGACCGCGCACCGAAGCGTGGAAATACACCTCGTTGCGCCAGTTGGAGCGCCGCAGCTTCAGCGCCGCGCCTGCCGTGCCGCCGGCACTGGACGTGGCACTGCTGGACGACATCCCGGCGCCGCGCCTGGTCTTCGTCAACGGCCGCCTGCATGACGGACTGAGTGACACGCACGGGCTGCCGGCCGGCGTGGTGCTGGAACCGCTGTCGGCTGCCCTGGCCGCTGGCGAAGACAGCGCGCGCTTCCTTGCGCGCCGTTACGAGCGCAGCGACGAAATCTTTGCCCGCCTGAACGGCGCGCTGGCCGATGAAGGCGTCGTGCTGCGCGTGGACGACGGCGTGCAGCTCGATGTCCCGGTGCAGCTGGTGTTCGCCAGCGTGGCCGCAGACACCGACCTGGCCTGGCACCATCGCACGCTGATCGAGCTGCGCGTCGGCGCACAGCTGGGTATCGTTGAACACCAACTGCAGGTCGGCGACAGCGCCCATCTGGACAACAGCGTGGTGCATGTCCACCTGGCCCAGGACGCGGTGCTCAAGCACGCCCGGGTGCAGGCCGGCAGCGCGCGACAGACCAGCTTCCTGCGCACCGATGCCGTACTCGCACGCGATGCGCAGTATCACCGCGTGGACCTGGAACTGGGTGCCGCACTGAGCCGTCATGAGCTCAACGTGCGCCTGGAAGGCAACAATGCGCACCTGACCGCCAACGGCGTGCTGCTGGGAACCGGCCGTCGCCATGTCGACACCCGCCTGGGCATCGAGCACATCGCGCGCGACACCAACTGCGAACTGCTGTGGCGCGGCGTGGCCGCCAACCGCAGCCGTGTGGTGTTCCATGGCGGCATCCACATCCGCGAAGGCGCCGATGGCACCGACGCCAACCTGTCCAACAAGAACCTGCTGCTGTCCGCCGACGCCGAGATCGACAGCCAGCCGACGCTGGTGATCGATGCGGAAGAAGTGAAGGCCGCGCACGGCGCCACCGTCGGCCAGCTCGATGCCAACGCGCTGTTCTACCTGCGCTCGCGCGGCTTGCCTGCAGAAGAAGCCAAGGCCCTGCTCAGCGCCGCGTTCTGCCACGAGCCGTTGAAGGTGCTGCCCGATGCGCTGCGCGAGCAGCTCGGCCGCCGTTTGGACCGCGCACTGGTCGAGGCAGGCGTGGCATGAACCTGACCACCCCGCGTCCGCAGGCTGACACCGCTACCGCGCCGGACTGGGACCGCGTGCGGCAGGACTTCCCGCTGCTGATGCGCGAGGTTCACGGCAAGCCACTGGTGTATTTCGACAACGCCAACACCGGCCAGAAGCCGGTGCAGGTGATCGGCGCGGTGGATGAGTTCTACCGGCGCTACAACGCCAATGTCAGCCGGGCGGTGCACGCCCTGGGCACCGAGGCCACCGATGCCTACGAGGGCGCACGCGACAAGCTGGCGCGTTTCCTCAATGTGCGCGCCAGCGAACTGGTGCTCTGCAGCGGCACCACCTTCGCGCTGAACCTGGTGGCCTATTCCTGGGCCCTGCCGCGGTTGAAGGCCGGTGACGTGATCCTGGTGTCGCGCATGGAGCATCACGCCAACATCGTGCCGTGGCAGCTGGTCGCCGAGCGGACCGGTGCAACGGTCCGCGTGGCCGAGATCACGCCCGCAGGTGCGATCGACCTGGAGGCGATGCGCAAGGCAATGACCCCCGAGGTCAAGCTGCTCGCCATCGCCCATGTGTCCAATGTGCTGGGCACCGTGAACCCCGTGCGTGAGATCTGCCGCGAAGCCCGCAAGCGCGGCATCGTCACCGTGGTGGATGGCTCGCAGGCCGTACCGCATCGCAAGGTGGACGTGGCGGCGATCGGCTGTGATTTCTACGCCATCACCGGCCACAAGATGTGCGGCCCGACCGGGACCGGCGCACTCTGGGCGCGTCGCGAGCACCTGGACGCGATGCCCCCGTTCCTCGGCGGCGGCGAGATGATCAAGGAAGTCAGCTTCGAGGGCACCGTGTTCAACGAGGCCCCGCACAAGTTCGAAGCCGGCACCCCGAACATCGCCGGCTTCATCGGCCTGGGCGTGGCGGTGGATTACCTGGAATCGCTCGGACTTGCCCATGTGGAAGCGCGCGAGGCGGAGCTGCTGGCGCATTTCACCGAGGAGCTGCAGAAGATCGACGGCCTGCGCATCTTCGGCACCACGCCGGACAAGGCGGCGGTGGTGTCGTTCCTGATCGAAGGCGCCCATGCACATGACCTGGCCACCCTGCTCGACCTGGAAGGCATGGCGATCCGGTCCGGCCAGCATTGCGCCCATCCGCTGCTGCAGTACTACGGTGTGGCGGCCACCTGCCGCGCATCGCTGGCGTTCTACAACACGCATGACGAAGTCGAACGCTTCGTGGTGGCGCTGAACAAGGTCCGCAAACTGTTGGGCTGAGCTGCGTTGCCGTGGTAAGGCAAATGCCGCCGAGCATGGCTCGGCGCTACAATGGCGGCATGAGTACGCTGACCTTCCGCGCCGCCACGCCGGCCGACATTCCCGCCCTTATCGCCCTCGTCACCTCGGCCTACCGGGGCGACGCCAGCCGGGCGGGATGGACCACCGAAGCCGACATCCTGGACGGCGCCCGTATCGATGCAGAGGGTCTGCAGGCAGATATCGCCCGCGCCCGTTCCACCATCCTGGTCGCCGAACGCGATGGCCACCTGCTGGCCTGCGCCCACGTCGCCGATGGCGGCGAGCACGGGTACTTCGGCATGTTCGCCGTAGATCCCACCCAGCAGGGCAGCGGCCTGGGCAAGCAGCTCATTGCCGAGGCAGAAGCGTACGGTGTCCGCGCGTGGGGACTGTCCAGCATGCTGATGACCGTGATCGACATCCGCGAAGAGCTGATCGCCTTCTACGAACGCCGCGGCTACGTCCGTACGGGCATCAAGAAGCCCTTTCCTTACGGCGATGAACGCTTCGGCATCCCCAAGCGCGATGACCTGCAGTTCGAGATCCTGGAAAAGCACCTGTCGGGGCTGCCGCGATGAGCGATGCCTGGACCTTCGTGTGTGCCAGCAACGACCTGCTGCCCGGGGAAATGAAGACCGTTTTCGATGAAGTGACCGGTACGCCCATCGTGGTCTTCAACCTGGACGGCGAGCTGTATGCGCTGGAGGACCAGTGCACGCACGAAGAATTCGAGCTGTCTTCCGGCGAGTTCAATACCGCCGAAGGTAGCATCGAATGCGTGCTGCACGGTGCCCGCTTCGATGTACGCGACGGACGCGCCTTGTGTGCGCCCGCGTACAGCCCTGCACCGAAGTTCCCGGTAAAGCGGGAGCACGACGCGGTCTGGACGCGGGACGACCGGGATTAGGCGCTGCCTGCACCGTGCTCATACAGCCACTGGGCCAGGTAAAGATCCAGCACCGGCAGGCCGACGCAGGTCATCAAGGCGGGACGCGCGGGCGCCGGTTCACCGCGTAGCGTGTGGTCGTGCAGGCTACGGACCCTGAAAAGGCCGGCCAGATCGGACAGACGCAGGTTCTGCCGTGAGAAGTAAAGGGGCAGGCTCTGCGAGTTGCGATGGCACACGCTGTCCACGTCGTCGCAGATCACCGTGCCTCGCGCCAGCGCTTGTTCGATGAAGGCAACCGGCAGTTCATCGCCCCCCAGGTGCAGCACGGCGACGTCCTTGTGCAGCATGTCGGCAGACATGATGGGGCTTCCCGCGTTGGTCGCGGTGATCACCAGATCGGCCTGCATCGGCCCATCCGCACCACTGCGTACATCCAGTCCACTGCGTACATCCAGCCCACTGCGGGCGGCCGCCGCTGTGGCAAAGGCCTCCGCGCTGGCCGGGCGCCGGCTGCAGACCTGGATTCGGCTGATACGCTCGGCGTGATGCGCGTGCAGATCGTCGATGACGCAATCGGCGATGGGCCCCGCGCCGTACAGGCAGACAGAAAACCGCTCCCTGTCGGCAAGCAGGAGGTCGACCGCCATCGAGGCGTAGGCGCCCGTCCTTCGCGCGGACACGGCGGTTCCATCGAACTGGGCCAGGCGTGTCATGGTCAGCTTGTCGTACAGGATCAACTGCGACTGCGAACGCGGAAGCCCCAGCGCGTGGTTGCAGGCATTGGAGCCGACGATCTTGACCGCGCAGTACCGCGCATTCGCGCTCAGCAGCGCGTTGAGCTTCCAGTTCAACCGCTGGTTGCCCGGGCAGGATTCGGCCGCGGTTCGACCCATCAGCGGGGCCAGTTCGTCGTCCTGTGGCTGCAGCACCACCTTGCTGCCGTAGGCGATGCCTGCGGCCATGTGGTCCACGGCGAGGCGCGCGAGTCGGCCGATGGTCTTGGGATCCAGGACCGCGCACGGCGTGGCAGCGGGCTCGGGTAACGTCGCGACATCGCCGCTGGGAAGTGGCAGGTGCATGGGAATGAGCCAGAAGAGCCGATAGTGGCGCTGCAAAGGCTAAGAGGCAGTGCCGTGTGGAATCCTTGACGCAATGCCCTGTGCGGCGAGCGTCTGGGTTGTACGTACCCCCATTTCCGGGATTATCCGACCCTGATGTGACTCACCTCGCAGCAGCGCAATTCTGTAGATGCGAATAGTTCGCGTTACTGCTACGATTTGTAACATTGTGTGTCGGAACCCGTTCTGCGTGAATCCTGGCCTGCCCTGTCCTTCGGATCCTTCCGCCCCTCCGCATTGCGGAGCGTGGGTAGCGTGGGCTGTGGTGATGGTGCTGCTGCTCTGGCAGGTCGCTGGCGCCGGTGTGGTCCCGCTGCACGCCGACCGGCACAGCGCTGTGCTTCGAGCGGCTGACCCGGCACCCTATCCAGGCGTGCCCTTCGAGCAGGCCATGAGGGCGACCGAAGCCGAACCGGAACCCGGCCGCAACAAGCCGCCGAGCATGAAGCCGGTCGCCCCCACGGCACTGTTCGCACGTGCGGCAGCCAAAACGCAGGCACCGGTCGAGGCGCTGGCGTTCCACGCGCAACGGCCGCGTCGTCCGCTGGGTCAGGCGCCTCCGCGCGACACCTGACCGCCGTCGCCCGCGGGCTTCGGCGCAATCCCCATCTGCACGCCGCCGGCCGTTGGCCAGGCGCAGCCCTGTTGTGACCTGGCGGGTAGCTACCCGCCATTACCGAAGCCCTGCCCATGAATCCGATCAAGAGCCGCAAGCATGCCGCCCCACTCCGTCGCCTGCCGCTGGCGACCGCCAGTCTGGCCGCGGGGCTTGGCCTGGCCGCCCTGCCCTCGCTTGCCTTCGCCGATGACAACGACGGCGCACGCACGCTGGACAAGGTCGATGTGCACGCCACGCGCGGCTACAAGGCCGACAAAGTCGCCTCGCCGAAGTTCACCCAGTCCCTGCAGGACACGCCACAGACCATCCAGGTGATCACCGCGGACCTGTTCAACCAGCAGGGCGCCACCACACTGACCGAAGCGCTGCGCAACAGCCCGGGCGTGGGCACCTTCTTCGTCGGCGAGAACGGCAACACCGCCACCGGTGATGCGCTGTACATGCGGGGCTTCGATACCTCCAGCAGCCTGTTCGTCGACGGCGTGCGCGACCTGGGCTCCATCTCCCGCGATGTCTTCAACACCGAACAGGTGGAGATCACCAAGGGTCCGGCCGGCACCGACAACGGGCGTTCGGCACCGACCGGTGCGATCAACATGGTCAGCAAGCAGGCCACCCTGCACGATGAAGTATCCGGCACCGCCAGCCTGGGCAGTGACCAGCAACGCCGCGCCACCGCCGACTGGAACCAGTCGCTGGGAGCGACCAGTGCGCTGCGCCTGAATGCCGTGTGGCAGGACAGCGACCAGCCCGGCCGCGACCACGTGAACACCTCGCGCTGGGGCATTGCGCCGTCGCTGGCATTCGGCCTGGGGACGGACACCCGCTACGTGCTGAACCTGCTCTACGTGGACCAGGACAACGTACCCGACGGCGGCGTGCCCACCGTTGGCCTGCCCGGCTGGAGCCCGCAACCCACGCTGGAGGCCCTGGCTGGCCGCCCGGTGGATCCGCAGAACTTCTACGGCACGCGCGCGGACCATGACGAGGTCACCGCGAAGATGGCCACGTTCCGCATCGAACACGACTTCAACGACGCCGTGCGCCTGACCAACACCGCGCGCTGGGGCCGTACCGAACAGGATTACCTGCTCACCGCGTTCATGGGCACCGGCACACGCGCCAGCAACGGCGCGCCGAGCGGAAACATCCGCTATACCGACCGCAACGACCTGTCCACGTATACCATCGCGCGCAGCCTGCCCACGTTGAAAGACCAGCGCAACACGTTGCTGACCGACCAGCTCAACCTGCGCGCCGACTTCGCCACCGGCGCCATCGCGCACAACCTCAGCACCGGCGTGGAATTCACCCGCGAAGAAATGGACAGCTTCGGCCAGGCCGTCACCGGCGGCAGCAGTTGGCCGGCGGCGAATCTGTATGACCCGGACTGGAACGTGGGGGGACTGAGCTGGGCACACAACGGTGCCGATGCGCACGGCAAGACCACCACCTCTTCGGTGTATCTGTTCGACACGCTGCACTTCGGCGAAAGCCTCCTGTTGACGGCTGGCGTGCGCGCGGATCACTACAACACGGAGTACGCCAGCGCCGTGGTCTGCGGTGGCCGCGCGGGCCCCGCCTGTGGCAGCAACCCAGCAGGTACGGTGCTGGGCGTGCCCACCCTGAAAGCCTCGGACACGTTGTTGAACTGGAAGCTCGGCGCGTTGTACAAGGTGGGCGATGCGGCAAGCGTGTACGCGAACTACGCGCTGTCGCAGCAGCCGCCGGGCGGCAGCAATTTCGCCCTCAGCAGTTCGGCCAGCAGCCTGGACAATCCGCGCCTGGATCCGCAGGAAGCGAAGACGTTCGAAGTCGGCAGCAAGTGGGCGTTCCTCGACGATGCGCTGGCATTCAACATGGCGATCTTCCAGACCGATGTGGAGAATGAAATCAACACGCAGGTGCTGGACGATGCGGGCAACCCGACCCAGACCGGTAGCAAGCGCGTGCGGGGCGTTGAACTGTCGGCCGTAGGCCGGCTGACCGACAACTGGTCGCTGTCAGCCGGCTACAGCCATCTGGACACCGAAGTGAAGGAGGGGACGAACGTTGCAGCCGATGGCACAAGCAACCTGACCTATACACCCGATGATGCCTTCACGGCGTGGAGCACGTATCAGCTTCCGTTCGGCCTGACCGTTGGCGGTGGCCTGCGTTACAGCAGCGCGATGCATCGCGGCACGGACGGGGCGGTGGGCACGCCAGCCTTCACCAAGTCCTACACCGTGTATGACGCGGTGCTGTCCTACCCGGTCAGCGACTTCCTGGTGCTGCGCTTGAACGCCTACAACGTGTTCGACAAGCAGTACGTGGCTGCGATCAACAAGAGCGGGTACCGTTACACACCGGGTGCACCGCGTACGTTCCTGCTGAGCGCAGACATCCGTTTCTGAGTCGTCAGGCGCGGGCCGTACACAGCGGCCCGCGCCCTGCCCCACTGGAGCACTTCCATGCTGCTGCACATCCCCGACGTGCTCAATGCTGAAGAACTGGCCGGCCTGCAGGGTCGCCTGCGGTCGGCCGACTGGACCGACGGCCGCGAAACCGTGGGACGGCAGGGCGCGCCGGTGAAGCACAACCAGCAGTTGCCCGACAGCTCGCCGTTGAAAGCGGCGCTGGGCACCACCGTACTGGCCGCGTTGCAGCGCAACCCGCTGTTCTTCGCGGCCGCGTTGCCGTTGAAGATCCTGCCACCCCGCTTCAACCGGTACCACGGTGGCGGCCACTACGGGTTCCACGTAGACGGTGCGGTGATGGCCAACGATGCCGGCGGCTATCTGCGTTCCGACGTGTCGTGCACGCTGTTCCTGTCCGACCCGGACGACTACGACGGCGGCGAACTGGTCATCAGCGACACCTACGGCGAGCACGAGGTGAAGCTGCCCGCAGGCGATCTCATCCTCTATCCGTCCAGCAGCCTGCACCAGGTCAATCCGGTCAGCCGTGGCGAACGCACGGCCGCCTTTTTCTGGGTGCAGAGCATGATCCGCGACGATGGACAGCGCCGCCTGCTGTGGGAGATGGATACCGCCCTGGAACGACTGCGCAGCGCTGACGCAGAGGCGCTTTCGCTGCTGCAGTTGAGCGGGGTGTATCACAATCTCCTGCGGCGGTGGAGCGAGGTGTAGGCGGCATCCCCTCGCATCCGCCACTTCAATAATCGTTCTCATTTGCAACGGCGAACGACTCTCACTACAATCACGCCCCGTGCACGCCGGCATCCGTCGGCTGCCCTATCGGGGTCCACCTGCTTGCGTCATCCGCACCGCCACCATCAACTCGGTACCGCCATGCGCGGCCAGCGTCCTGCGCTGGCCAGCCTGCTGGCGTGGGTGGCGATGCTGGCGCTGTTGCTGGGGTCGCTGGCGGTGGTGTCGCACGAAAGCGTCGTTGACGTGCCATCGGCCCTGCTGCAGATGCCGGTGGAAGAACGCGGTGGTGGCGAACTGCCGCTGCACGAGTCGGCGCCGGCGAAACTGCGTCGCGCTGCGCTGGCGGCCGAGGAAGCCTGCTCCGCGTCCACGTCCGCTACTGAAGCGGGCTGCCTGCGCGGCTGGACGATATTGATTGCGGCGGCCATCGCAGCGCCCGCCGATTCCCGCGACTGGCGTCACGCCAGTGCGCAGCCGCGCCGTGCCGATGCCCCGGGCCGACGCCAGCAACGTGGGCAAGCGCCTCCGCTGGGCTGATCCACCTTCCGTGTCCGCCGCTCAGGCGAACGCGTTGATGCCGTACCTGCGTCCGTTACCCGCCGCCCGCATCGGGCTGTCCCGCCCTGCACCGCATGCCCTGCGCACCGGTGCGGCGCCTTCCTGCATCTTCTCGAGGTTACCGCCATGGCCCAGCGCCATCGTCTGCGTTCGTCCGTTTCCCGTACCGTTCTGTCCAGCGCCCTGCTGTGCGCACTTGCTGCGCCGGCCTTGGCCGACGTCGCCGCGCCGCGCACCCTCGACCAGGTGGTCGTCACCGCATCCGGTTTCGAGCAGAAGATCACCGATGCACCGGCCAGCATCTCGGTCATCACCCGCGAAGAACTGGCCAAGCGTCCCTACATGACGCTGCTGGATGCCGTGCGTGACCTGGAAGGTGTGGACGTGGGCGAGACGCGCGACAAGACGGGCCAAGGCAGCGTCTCGATGCGCGGCATGGGCTCGGATTACACCCTGCTGCTGATCAACGGTCGGCGCCAGAACAACCACGGCGACATCTACCCGAACAACTTCGGTGGCAACCAGTTCAACCACATCCCGCCGCTGGATGCGATCGAACGCATCGAAGTGATCCGCGGCCCGGCCTCGACCCTGTACGGTGCCGATGCGATGGGTGGGGTGATCAATGTAATCACCAAGCGCAACCTGGACAGCTGGCACGGCTCGGCCACCATCGGTCGCACGTTCGAAACCGATGACCAGTTCGGCGATGACACCACGGTCGACGCGTTCCTCACCGGACCGCTGGTGCCCGGCGTGCTCAACCTCAGCGCACGCGCCAGCTGGTACGACCGCAAGGCATCCAATCCGGTGTACTCGCCGTCCACCGATCCGGCCGGCGTCGAGCACACGCGTCCGCTGGGCTTCGGCGCAGGCGGCAAGACGGTGGACAACACCAACAAGGCGGGCGGTGTCAGTCTGGAGTGGAACGTCTCCGACGCGCAGCGCGTCACGCTGGATTTCGACACCTCGCGCCAGGAGTACGACAACTCGGTCAAGATCAACGACGCCGGCGTCGAGGAATACCCGGTCGGCACGGTGGACGGCATCGCCTCCATTCGGCGCGGCAACACCACCACCTGCATCACCCGCCGCAACTGTGTGCGCGCCGATCCGCGGGTGGGCTACAGCGCCAGCCAGGAGTTCACCCGTGATGCGTGGGCGCTTACCCACGAAGGCGACTGGAGTTTCGGCCGCAGCCTGGTGTCACTGGCCCACGTCGCCACCAACAACGATGGCCGCACGATGCCGTTCACCGTCGACGAACGCCGCCAGCTACTGCAGATGCTCAACGCCACCGGCGCATACGCCGGGCAGACCGAGGCACAGCGCCGCGCAACGGCCGAAGCCACCTTCCTGCCACGCCCGAAGCGCACGCTGGAGAGCGCGCAATACACCCTGGATGCCAAGCTGGACATCCCGTTCCAGGCCGCGGGCGAGCACATCGCCGTGGTCGGTGCGCAGGTCATCCGCGGTGAGCTTACCGACGGTGTGTTCGGCATGGAAACCGGCAATCCCGGGCAGACCCAGGACCACAACATGTATTCGGTGTTCGCCGAAGACACGTGGAACATCACCGCGCCATTCGCGCTGACCTACGGCCTGCGCTTCGATGACCACGAAGTGTTCGGCAACCACCTCAGCCCGCGCGTGTACGGCGTCTATACGTTCAACGACGCCTGGACCATGAAGGGCGGCGTCAGTACCGGCTTCAAGACGCCCAAGACCACCCAGCTGTATGACGGCGTCACCGGCTTCGGCGGCCAGGGCACCACGCCGCTGTATGGCAATCCGGATCTGCAGCCGGAAACCAGCACCAGCACCGAACTGGCGGTGTACTGGCAGCATCCCGCAGGCCACAGCGCCAACGCTACGGTGTTCCACAATAAATTCGACGACAAGATCGCCAACCAGCCGTGCGGCCCGGCGCTGACGCTGGCGTGCAGCAGCACCGGTGAGTTCGGCGAGCTCGGCTATGCCAACAGCAACCGCACGGTGAACATCGATGAGGTGGTCATCCAGGGCGTGGAAGTGGCGGGCCGTTGGGCGATCAGCGATCGCTTCGCGTTGCGCGCCAACTACACCTACACCGACAGCGAACAGAAGAGCGGTGCGGAAAAAGGCCTGCCGCTGGGCCTGAGTGCCAAGCACATGGCCAACGCCACCTTCGACTGGCAGGCCAGCGAGCGTTTCAACGTGTTCCTGACCGGCGAGATGCGCTCCAAGCGGTACCGGGGCGTCAGCACCCTCAGCGGACAGCCGCAGTACTACAAGGACTACACCGTCTTGCATCTGGGCGCCTCGTTCGAGGCAACGCAGTGGCTGACGGTCAACGCCCGCATCAACAATCTGCTGGACCGCGACTTCACTACCTACCAGGCCACCTTCAACGACCTGGACGGCGACGGCGCATTCGCTGACGGCACCAACGAGGTGCTGTTCGAAGACGACTACAACAACAAGGACAAGGCCCGCAGCGTCTGGGTGAGCCTGAACTTCTCGTTCTGACGACCCGGGAGTGACGGCCGCGAAGCTTGACGGCCAGCGGCCGTCACTACCCACCTAATTGCGAACTATTCTCATCAATGCTGTAATGCCCCGTCTCCTTGAGCCCTACCCTTCCGCGTGAGCCGTTCCGTCTCTACCTCCGTGCAACAGCAGCAGAGCCGCGGTTTCTGGCTGCGGACGCTGCATCAATGGCACTGGATCAGCTCGGCGGTCTGCCTGATCGGCATGCTGCTGTTCGCGATCACCGGTATCACGTTGAACCACGCGGCGAAGATCGAGGCGACGCCGGACGTGCAGCATCGTCAGCTGTCGCTGCCCCCCACGGTGCTGGGCCAGCTCGGCGACCGCGAAGAGGGCAACGCACCGGTGCCGCGCGCAGTACGCCAGTGGCTGGATGGCGAGCTGGGCACCTCCATCGGCGGCCGTGCCGCGGAGTGGTCGCCGGAAGAAATCTACCTGTCACTGCCGCGTCCCGGTGGCGATGCGTGGCTGAGCATCGACCGTGAAAGCGGCGCGGTGGAATTCGAATCCACCTCGCGCGGCGCGGTGTCCTACCTCAACGACCTGCACAAGGGCCGCAACGCGGGCCCTGCCTGGGGCTGGTTCCTGGATGTGTTCGCCGTTGCCTGCCTGGTGTTCTGCATCACCGGCCTGTTCCTGCTGCACCTGCATGCGCGGCAGCGGCGCATGACCTGGCCGCTGGTGGGCCTGGGCCTGCTGATTCCGTTGCTGATCGCCCTGCTGTTGATCCACTGACCTTCCCGTCCCCTCCCTGCTGGAGCCGCCCATGCGCGTCACCCTCACCATCGCCCTCAGTGGCCTGCTGGCCACCTCGCCGGCCTACGCAACCACCCTGGACATCACCGTCGAGGTGCCCAAGCTCAACGTTGCCGAATACCACCGGCCTTACGTGGCAGTGTGGCTGGAAGGGGCCGACCAGAAGGTCGCCGCCAACCTGTCGGTGTGGTACCAGCAGACCGGCAACAGCGAAGGCCATGGCACCAAGTGGTTGCCGGACCTGCGCCAGTGGTGGCGCAAGAGCGGGCGCACGTTGGAGGTTCCCGTGGACGGTGTGACCGGCCCGACCCGCCCGGTCGGCACGCATGCGCTGTCATTCAAGGACAGCCAACCGGCGTTGAAGCAGCTTGCGCCGGGCAACTACACCCTGGTGGTGGAGGCAGTGCGCGAAGTCGGCGGCCGCGAGCTGGTCAAAGTGCCCTTCACCTGGCCGGCGAAGACCGCGCAGGCCGGCTCGGCGCAGGGCAGCACCGAACTGGGCAAGGTCACGCTGGCAGTGAAGCCCTGATCCCTTACGTCCTGCGGTCGGATCCGGTTCGCGTAGCAACCGGGCCCGACCTCTACCGCACTTTTTCTTCTTCCGGAGTCACACGCCCATGAAGCGCACGCTCGTTCTCGCCGCCGCCCTGGCCGCCGCCCTTCCCTTCTCTGCCCTTGCCCACAAGGCATGGCTGCTGCCGTCGCAGACCGTCATCGCCGGTACCGACCCGTGGATCACCGTGGACGCTGCGGTGTCCAACGATCTGTTCTACTTCAACCACGTGCCGATCCGCGTGGAATCGGTGGTGGTGACCGCGCCGGATGGCAGCACCGCAGCGCCGCAGAATGGCGCCACCGGTAAGTTCCGTAGCGTGTTCGACGTCGAACTCAAGCAGGCCGGCACCTACCGCATCGCCTCGGTCAACGATGGCCTGTTCGCCACCTATGAACTGAACGGCGAACGCAAGCGCTGGCGCGGCAACGCGGCGACGTTCGCCGAGCTGCCGAAGGAGGCGAAGAACCTGCAGGTCTCCCAGTCGGTGGGCCGCGTGGAAACCTTCGTCACCAACGGCGCACCCAATGCCACGGCGTTGAAGCCGACCAACAAGGGCATCGAGCTGGTTGCCGCAGGCCATCCCAACGACCTGTTCGCCGGTGAAGAGGCCACGTTCCGCGTGCTGGTCGACGGAAAGCCGAGCGCTGGCCTGGAGTTCGAGATCGTCCGCGGCGCCACGCGTTACCGCAATGCCCAGGACGAGATCAAGGTCACCAGCGACGCCAAAGGCGAGATCAAGGTGACCTGGCCGGAGGCCGGCATGTACTGGCTGGAAACCGGCACCGAAGACAACAAGACCTCGGTGAAGCAGGCACAGAAGCGCCGCCTGAGCTACGTGGCCACGCTGGAAGTGCTGCCCCAATAACGTCGATACCGGTGGGTGACGGCCACGCACCGTCACTGCAGAATGGGTTGCCGGGCACTGCCCGGCGCTACCGGAAACACGTACACCGATCCCGATGACCGCTTCCCGCTTCGATTCAGCCCGCCTCGGCGGCACCACCATGGGCACCACCTGGAGCGCTTCGCTGGTCGTGCCCGGAACCCGTGACCTGCACGCGCTGCATGCCGGCATCCAGTCCCGGCTGGACCGCGTCGTGGCGCAGATGAGCACGTGGGAGGCCGGTTCCGATGTGAGTCGCTTCAATCGGGCGGCAGCGGACACGTGGCACCGCATGTCCCCGCAGACGCGCACGGTGGTGGACTGTGCCTGCGACATCGCCCGGGCCAGCGACGGTGCATTCGATCCTACGATCGGCCCCTTGGTTGCGTTGTGGGGATTCGGTGCGCACGCTGCGCCGCGCGGCCGCCCGGATGATCGCGCACTGGCCGCCACCCGCGCACGCTGCGGCTGGCAGCAGGTGCAGTGGAACGACGACGCGCTGCTGCAACCCGGCGGGCTGGAGCTGGACCTGTCTGCAATCGCGAAAGGCTTCGGCGTGGATGAGGTCGTGCGTTGGCTGCGCACGCAGGGCGTCGAAGCGGCGCTGGTCGAGGTGGGCGGCGAGCTGCATGGCTACGGCGGCAAGCCGGACGGCACGCCGTGGCGCGTGCTGGTGGAATCCGCACCGGACGAGGACGCGACCACGCCCACGCCGCCCCGCGTGCTGGCGCTGAGGGATCAGGCCGTAGCGACCTCCGGCGATCGCTGGCACCAGTACCAGCACGATGGCGAGCACATCAGCCACAGTGTCGACCCACGCAGCGGCCAGCCCGTACGCCGCGCGACCGCAGCGGTCACCGTGGTCGCCCCGACGGCCATGCTCGCCGATGCGTGGGCCACCGCACTGACGGTACTGGGCGTCGATGCCGGACTGGCCCTCGCCACGCGCCTGCACCTGGCCGCGCGCTTCCTTGAACGCAGTGCGGACGGTCCACGCGAACAGCTGTCCCCGGCATTTGAAGCCTTGCTGCCATGAACCTGCGTCCATCGCGTGCGCTGCTCGGCAATGTGCTGGTGATCGGCGCCTTGCTGCTGATCGCCGCCCTCCTGCTGCGCCTGCACGTGGACGACAGCGGGTGGCAGGTTGCCCCGCGCCCGCGTGACTGGCAATGGGCCGTCACCAGCCTGCTGGCCTACGTTGGCCTGTGTGGCGTGCTGTGGTGGCGTATGCGCCCGCGCATCGAACGCGTGGACCCCAGCCAACGGCCCGTGCTGGTCGTGTGGGCCAGCCAGACCGGCTTTGCCCTGCAGTTGGCCGAACGCACGGCCGATGCCCTGCGCAGTGCCGGGCTTGCCGTCCGCCTGCGCAGCATCGAAGCGCTGGATGCCACGTTGCTGGCGCAAAGCGATCGGGTGTTGTTCGTTGCCAGCACTACCGGCGAGGGCGATCCGCCGGATCACGCCGCGCCTTTTCTACAGCGCATGGACCAGCCCATGCCGGGCCTCGCGCACCTGCAGTACGGCGTGCTCGCGCTGGGGGATCGCAGCTATGACCACTACTGCGCGTTCGGCCATCAACTGGATGGCTGGCTGCGCCGACACGGTGCACGCGCGATGTTCGATACCGTCGAAGTGAACAATGCCGATCCAGCCAGCCTGCGCCATTGGCAACAGCTGCTCGGCCAGCTGGGGGGGGCACCCACCGAACAACCCGACTGGACCGCGATCGACTACCAGCCATGGACGCTGGTGCAACGCGAACATCTGAATCCCGGCAGCGTGGGCGGGCCGGTGCACTGGCTGCGCCTGCGGCCTCCTGTCGACCAGGCCGACGTCCGCTGGCAGGCCGGGGACATCGCCGAGATCGGCCCACGGCATGCACCTGCAGTGGTCGATGCCTGGCTGCGGTCGCACGCGCTGGACGGGGACGCGCGGCTGGATGACGGCCAGACCCTGCACCAGCACCTGTCCCGCTCGCACCTGCCCGGCGTGACCGCAGGCGGTGATCTGCCGACTCTACTTTCCCTCCTGCAGCCATTGCCGCACCGCGAGTATTCCATTGCCTCGGCCGCGCACGAGGACGCCGTCGACCTGGTGCTGCGCCGCCAGGTGCGCGATGACGGCACCCCGGGCATCGGCAGCGGCTGGTTGTGCGACATCGCGCAGCTGGGGGACACGATCGACCTGCGGGTACGCCGCAATCCGAATTTCCATGGCGTTGCCGCAGACGTCCCGTTGATCCTGATCGGCAACGGCACGGGTATCGCCGGCCTGCGTGCGCACCTGCGCGAGCGCGACGCCGCAGGCGCCAGCCGCAACTGGCTGCTGTTCGGTGAACGCAGTGCCGCCCACGATTTCCACTTCCGCACAGAGCTGGAGCAGATGCAGCAGCGCGGCATGCTGGAGCGGTTGGACGCGGTATTCAGCCGTGATGGCGCGCCGCACCGGTACGTGCAGCACCGCTTGCAGGCAGAAGCGCCGCTTCTGCAGCGATGGGTGGACGACGGCGCAACGATCCTGGTCTGCGGCAGCCTGCAGGGCATGGCGCCGGCAGTGGACGCGGTGATCGAAGAAGTGGTGGGGGCAAAACGCAAGGACGCCCTGGTGGTCGCCGGGCGTTACCGACGCGACGTGTACTGACGCAGCGCGACGGACTATCCCGATACCCGGATCGCCAGCAGCTCGCCACCGCCGTGCAACGCGTATCGCGTGCGCTCACCTGCCGCCAACCACGCCGTATCGCCCTGCTGCATGGAGGGCAAACCACTATCCGCGTCCAAAGCCGCCTGGCCGGCAAGCAGGTGGATGGCCCACGCGACGGTGGGCTCGGTGAAGAAATACATCGGCCCCACGACGGGACGGTGCAGTACCTCTGCGGTTAGCAGGCCGCGTCGCCACATCAGGTTGAAATCGTGGGTGACGCCGTCGACCAGCTCGCCGTGCAACGCGTCCTCGCCGGCAAACCGTACCCGTCCATGCGGAGGCAGCACCTCCTGTACGCGACCATTATCGAAGCGCAGGCGGACCCCATTGCCGTGCAGCAGCACCAGCTCGCGCTCCACGCCCGGGAAGGTCGAGAATGCAGCGTCGCGTTCGATCTCCGCGATGGACAGGCGCAGCGCCCAGTCGTCGCCTGTTGGCGGTAAACGCAGGATTTCCCGCGTCCATCCCAAGCCATTGCGCCAGCGCTCGCGACGATAATCGACGCTGTGGATGACCTGGGTGGGATGCTGCAGCGTGGTGGCGATGTCCATCCCGATAGTGTGCCGTGTCCTATGCCAGAAACGGTAGCGCCGACGGTAGAGCCGACTTCAGTCGGCTGCTTGCCCGCGGGATGACAGAGCAGCCCGCCGGATGCAGGAGCAGCCGACTGAAGTCGGCTCTACCGCTGGGCCAGCGCGCCGCCGCAATCGGCGTCCAGCAGCTGGGAGCGCTTCAGCCAGTCCTGGTCCGGGTAATACGCGAACACCATCGTGCCGCCACTCAACGCATCGATCAGTGGCTTGGCGACTTTCAGCCGTACCGCTGGACAGCCGAGGCTGCGGCCGAGACGGCCCTGCATCCGCGCCATCGTCGGATTCACATAGGGCGCGCCGTGGATGACGATGGCACGCTCGCGTGCGTGGTCATTGAAGCCCGGTTCGAGCCCGTCCAGCCGCAGCGAGTAGCCGTTGCCGCCGACATACGTTTCCTGTGCGGTGAAGGCCCCGATGCTGGACATGAAACTCCCTTCCCGGTTCGAGAAGTGCTCGGTACGGTCGGCACCGCTGTTGCGCCCATGCGCCACCCATTCCTCGAACAACAGGCGCTGGCGTCGCAGATCGAACACCCACAAGCGTTGCTGGGTGGACGGTCGCGAGTAGTCGATCACGCCCAAGCGGTCCGGCACCACCCCCAGTTCCGGCCGGCGCAGCGCACAGCGCATTGCGCTGGCCGCCAGTTGCAGCACCTTGCGGTCGGCATTGGGCGCTACCCGGGCCAGGATGGCGCCGAGGTCAGCACTGGCGCCCGGCGATGGCCGGGACTGGGCGTAGGCAGGCATGACGCAGGCCGACAACAGGCCGACGGCAGCCAGCCAGTGACGGCGTGGCGGTTTCATCAGAGCAGTGAGGCGCTATCGGACACAGACGTTACAGGGTGGACCCGACCGGCTCGGATTCCAACACCGGCTGCATGCCCGGTTCAGCCGCGCTTGGGCGCACCGCCGGCAACGAGGTCACCAGCAACGTGGTGCCCGGAACCAGCGCCGCGTAGAGGTGGCGGGCAAAATCCGCGGGGAGGGCCATCGGCAGCGACGGCGTCGCCAACAGGTCCGGCGAGGCGTCTGCTGCCGCTTGGCCGAGCAACGGATAGGCCGTCCAGCGGTGCAGACGCTGGTGGTTGTCCAACGGACTGGGGGTATCGGTAAACCCTTCGCCCATCACGAACAACGTGGTGCCGGCAAACGCGGGCAAGGCGGACGCCTCCAGCGGCGATTCACCGATCAGCACACCGTCGCGCAGCACGTAGACGCGCTGATCGTGCAGGCTGACCAATACGCCGACCTGGCCGACCGGCGCCGCGGCGTCGTTCCAGTACGCGCCCGTTGCGTCGGTGGTGGACACTTCGGAAAAGGCCACGCCACGGCTGCTGACCGGGGCCAGCACCGCGGGATAGGCCAGTGTCATCGGCGAACTCTTGGCATCGGCGACCACCACGGTATCGCCGCGCTGGGTCGCGCTGAACAGCTTCTGCGCGAAGGCCTGAGGCAGGCGGACACAGCCGTGCGACGCCGGATGCCCGGGCAGCGCCCCGCCGTGCAGCGCGATCCCATCCCAGGTCAGCCGCTGCATGTAGGGCATCGGCGCGCTGTTGTACAGATTGGACCGATGGTCTTTGTCTTTCTGCAGGATGGTGAAGACCCCGGTCGGGGTCTCGTGGCCTGTCTTGCCCGAACTGACCGTACTGACGCCGATGGCGATGCCATTGCGGTACACATACGCCCGCTGCTCATCCAGGCTGACCACCAGCACGATGGGGCCGGACGGTGAAATCTCGGGGTGCCAGAGATACTCGCCCGGCTTCAGATCGGTGGGCCCGCGGACCGTGGCCTCGACCGGTGCCGGTGCCGGCTTCTGCGCGAAGGTCGTCGCAGGAAGGGCCAACGCGACGGCGCTGGCGAACATCAGGGAACAACGCAGCAGTCGCATCGGTAACGTCATCCAGGGCGTGGGGACTCCACGCTATCGTGTCCGGTCGCCGGAAAGAAGATTGCCCGGCGACACACCATGTGTCGTACCGGGCAACTGTCACATCCGTGTCGACCTCCTGCCGCCCCGCGCATCCTGCGATGGGGGCAGCGTGCTCCGTGCACGGAGGTCGCGATCATCCCTGGCTGTCTATCCCAGCCCCTTCCACAGGTCTGTGATGCCACCCTCCTGGTGCAGTTGACGCCTCCCTGCGCCGGTCGCTGCCGTCACGTCCCGTGACCGGCCCTGATCCACCTCCTGTGGATCGCGACAATCCCCTTGTGTCATCGCCTGGGTACGGAGCGCACCGGTACCGCTCCGGGTACCGGATCCACCGATGACGTCCTGTCACCGAGGGTGATCCGCTGTCGATTCCGTTCGACGATTCCTTTCCCTATGCCTTTCACCTGCGTCAGGTCCTCGACGCGATGAAAAGGCCCGTGCTGCTGCCTGTGCTCGACGATCGCGGCGGCCCGGCTGGGCCCCACCATCGTCAATCCCTGCTGCAGTGCAGTGGCATCTGCGAGGTTGATGTCGATCCGCTCGGCCGCGAAGGCCTGACCGATCCACAGTCCCAGCAACAGTGCCCTTGACACGATCCACCAAGGCACGACGTTGTTCTCCTTGTGATCCGGACCCGTTCCGACCGTCTTCCCGTCGGTTCGAAACAGTGTCCGTCACCACATGTGCACAGCCTATCGTCCACTGACATTTCTAACAGCCAGCTAAATACCCGACGTCGTGTAGGAAAACCCCTACCCCCTTGAGCGCCAGCTGACAGGCCAGTCACGACAACGGCCGGCGCGTGAGGCCCCGTCATGGCGGTACGTGCGTCCGTGGACAGCGGGTCGGTCAAGGCCGCCCCTCACCGCGCCCGCTCCACCGGGCCCAGCGGTCGCCCCATCGCGGCCAGCGTAGAATGGGCGGATCAGTCATTTACAACCGGAGTTCCTGATGGACAGCGCCAAGCTTGGCCACTATGTCGACAAGAAGTGGGATGACGAAATCGTCCCGCAGTTGGTGGACTACATCCGCATCCCCAACAAGTCGCCGATGTTCGACGCCAACTGGGTGCAGAACGGCTACATGGAGCAGGCCGTTGTCCTGATGGAAACCTGGGCCCGCGCGCAGGACATCCCCGGCCTGAAGGTCGACGTGGTGCGCCTGGAAGGCCGTACGCCCCTGCTGTTCCTGGAGATCCCGGCCAGTGGCAGCGAGACCGGCGATGACACCATCCTGCTTTACGGCCATCTGGACAAGCAGCCGGAAATGACCGGCTGGGATGATGATCTGGGTCCGTGGATCCCGGTACTGCGTGACGACAAACTGTACGGTCGCGGCGGCGCTGACGATGGCTACGCGATCTTCGGCTCGCTGGCCGCCGTGCTGGCGCTGCAGGCCCAGGGCCTGCCGCATGCCCGTTGCGTGATCCTGATCGAAGCCTGCGAAGAGTCGGGCAGCTACGACCTGCCCGCTTACGTGGACCACCTGGCTGACCGCATCGGCAAGCCGTCGCTGGTGGTCTGCCTGGATTCGGGCTGCGCCAACTATGACCAGCTGTGGTGCACCACCTCGCTGCGTGGCCTGACCGGCGGCAACTTCTCGGTGAAGGTGCTCAACGAGGGCGTGCACTCCGGCGATGCGTCCGGCGTGGTGCCGTCCAGCTTCCGCTTGCTGCGCCAGTTGTTGTCGCGCATCGAAGACCAGGACACCGGCCGCATCCTGATCGACGGCATGCAGGTGGAGATCCCCGCCGAGCGCCTGGAGCAGGCCAAGCGCGCTGCCGACGTCGTGGACACCGCCATCTTCGACAAATTCCCGCTGGTCGACGGGCTGAAGCCAATGAACGACGACCTGACCGAACTGGTGCTCAACCGCACCTGGCGTCCGGCGCTGTCGGTGACCGGTATCGGCGGCATGCCGACGCTGGAATCGGCGGGCAACGTCCTGCGCCCGCATACCGCGGTGAAGCTGTCGCTGCGCCTGCCGCCGACCGCCGATGGCAAGCGCTGCGGCGAGCTGTTGCAGGAAGCCTTGCTGAGCGATCCGCCGAATGGCGCGGAAGTGACCCTGGATCTGGAAAAGGCGTCCAGCGGCTGGAATGCGCCGGCGTTGTCGTCGTGGCTGACCCAGGCGATCGACGATGCCAGCCAGACCTTCTTCGGCAAGCCGGCGATGTACATGGGTGAAGGCGGATCGATCCCGTTCATGGGCATGCTGGGCGAGAAGTTCCCGGGTGCGCAGTTCATGATCACCGGCGTGCTCGGCCCGCATTCCAATGCACACGGTCCGAATGAGTTCCTGCATATCCCGATGGGCAAGAAGGTCACCGCCTGCGTGTCCAAGGTGATCAGCGAACACCATGCGGCCAGCCTGCGCGGTGAGACCAGCGGTTCGCCGGTGGCCGCCGACAGCGGTACCCGCCACGGCGACCACGGTTGCTGCTGATCGGTTGCTGCTGATCTGACGCGGAGGTGCCCGCCGGTGGCTGGCACCTCCCGTAGACTGGGCTGACCTTTTTCTCGTTGGAGTCCCGCGCATGGACGGTTTGTTCGGCAGCACCAGTTGGCTCTACATCATCCTGGTCGGTTTCGTTGTCGGATTGCTGGGTCGCTTCTTCATGCCGGGCAACAACCGCATGGGCTGTCTGCTGACCATCGTGCTGGGCATTGTCGGCGCGTTGCTGGCAGGCTGGTTCGGCCAGTACATGGGCTGGTACGCCGCCGGTGAGCCCGCCGGTTTCCTGGGCGCCGTGCTGGGTGCCGTTGCCGTACTGGCGCTGCTGCGCCTGGTCAGCGGCGGCCGGCGCTGAATTCTTTTTCCTTCTCGATGCTGGTGCCTGCGGGTGCCCGGATGTTTCCTGCATGAACGATCCTGCTTCCCATCCCGAGCGCGCGGCGCAACGTCTGCAGTGGGCGCGCCTGCGCCTGGACGATGCGACGGCTGTGCTGGAGCGCGCATCGGTCGATGCGGGCATGCGCAGTTACTGGCGCGCCACCGGCCGCACCGGCACCCATATCGTCATGGATTCCCCCCCGGGCCTGGAGGATGTACGGCCGTGGCTGCGCATGCGCGGTCTGCTGGCCGCGCAAGGTCTGCGGGTTCCTGCCGTGCTGGCCGAAGACCTCGAGGCCGGCCTGCTGTTGCTGGAAGACCTGGGCGGCCCCACCCTTGCCAAAGTCATCGCGGCGGACACCGCGGATGCGTGGTTCGAGCGCGCGATGGATCAGTTGCTGGCCCTGCAGCAGATGCCGGTGCCGGATGATTTCGGGCGCTTCGGTGAAGCCCTTCTGCAGCGCGATGCGGGCCTGTTCGACACGTGGTTCCTGCAGCGCCATCTCGGCATCACGCTGGATGGCGATGACGCGCAGCAGCTGCAGCATGTGCAGCAGTTGCTGATGGACAACGCGCTCGGCCAAGCACAGGTGATGACGCACCGCGATTTCATGCCGCGCAACCTGATGCCCGTCGCCGACGGCCCGGCGGTGCTGGATTTCCAGGACCTGGTGCGCGGCCCCATCGCGTACGATCCGGTGAGCCTGTTCAAGGATGCGTTCCTGAGCTGGCCGCTGCCGCAGGTGGATGGCTGGCTGGCACGCTATCACCAGCGCGCGCACGAGGCCGGCCTGCCGGTGCCGACGCGGGAGGTCTTCCTGCGCGACGCCGATTGGTTGGGCATCCAGCGCCACCTGAAATGCCTGGGCATCTTCAGCCGGCTGCGCTACCGCGATGGCAAGGGCCATTACCTGGACGATGCACCACGTTTCATTGCGTACCTGGACGAAGTGCTGCCGCGTTACCCGGAACTGGCCGGACTGCAGCACCTGTTGGACACGCGCATCAAACCCGCGATGTCAGCGCTGTCCGAGCCGGCGATGGCACGATGAGGGCGCTGATCTTCGCGGCGGGGCTGGGCGAGCGCATGCGCCCCCTGACCCTGCACACGCCCAAGCCGCTGCTCAGCGTCGGTGGCAAACCGCTGATCGTGTGGCACCTGGAGCGGCTGGCGGCGCTCGGCATCCGCGACGTCGTGCTCAATATTTCATGGCTCGCCGAGGCCTTCGCGCCGGCCCTGGGCGATGGCAGCCAGTGGGGCGTACAACTGCACTTCGTCAACGAAGGCGACACGCCGTTGGAGACCGGCGGCGGCATCCTCAATGCCCTGCCCATACTGGGTGACACGCCGTTCCTCGTGGTCAACGGCGACATCTGGACGGATTTCGATTTCGCCACGCTGCCACGCGAACCGACGGGCCAGGCGCATCTGGTGATGGTGGACAACCCGGCGCAGCATCCGAGCGGCGATTACCGCCTTGATGCCACCGGCGTGCTGCACCATGACCGCGCCGGCGAGTGCCTGACCTACGCCGGCATCGGCGTCTACCGGCCATCGATCGTGGACGACTGGCAGCAGGTGATCGGTACCGCACCGGGCAGCGAGCGCACGCCGCCGCGCTTCAGCGTGGTGCCGCTGCAGAAGCATTTCATGGCGCAGGGACGGGTCAGCGGGCAGCACCATCGCGGCCGGTGGACCGACGTGGGCACGGTGGAGCGCCTGCGTGCGCTGGATGCGGAGTTGGGTCGGTCGAACGGGTGAGACCCCCTCGCGGGTGGCGCCTGCAAGCCGCAGCTGAGCTTGGCGACGGGCGGTGGGGCTGGGCGGGGGACGGCAAAAGCCGCTCCTGCGTGCCTCGTTTCGCGCCATCCATGGCGCTCAACGCCCCCGCGCAGCCCCACCGCCCGTCGCCCTGACAGGTTCCCGGTGCCGCCAGCCGCGTATGAAAAAAGAAGAAAAGCGGTAGCGCCGACCCATGGTCGGCGAGCGCAGCGGGCCGTTGGCGGAAACATTCCGCCGACCATGGGTCGGCGCTACCGCGGACCTCGTTGACCCGTCTGGTGGAGGGAGCCCCTGAGTCAGGGGCGGCCGCGAAGCGGCGGGGTGTGGGTGCTGGTGAGACGGGGCCCATGGTTTGCGAAGCAAAGCGTGGGAGCGGCAGCGCGAATGCGATGACGTGGACCCCCGGCCACAGCTTTAATACCGCGGGCGGCCGTCTTCCAGCACTTGCCGCAGGAACGGTACGGTGATGCGCCGCTTGGCCGCCAGCGATTCCCGGTCCAGCCAGTCCATCAGCGTGATCAGCCCACCCAGCTCACGGCCGGAGTGCGATAGCAGCCAATCGATGGACGCCTCGTCGATCGACAGCCCGCGGCGCAGCGCGCGGTCCCGCAGCACCGCCGCGCGTCCTTCTTCGTCGAGCGCCTGCAACACCACCCGCACGCACTGGCCCAACCGCGAGCGCAGGTCGGGCAGTACGAGCCCGAGATCGGCCGGTGCCACCTGCGCGGTGTACATCACCGTCGTACCGGCAGCGCGGGCACGGTTGTGGAAATCAAACAACGCCACTTCGTCGTCGCGCGATCCGGCGATTGCATCCAGGCCATCCAGCACGACCAGATCACGCTGCTCCAGGCCTTCCAGTGCAGCGCGCACACGGCCGGTGACGGCTGCCAACGGCACGTAGGTCGGCGTCCGACCGGCCTGCTCGGCACTGGAACACGTCGCCAGCGCCTGATGGGTCTTGCCGGTGCCGGCCGCCCCTTCCAGATAGACCCAGTCCTGGCTCGCCCCCACCGCGATCGCGCGCAGCTGCGCCAGCGCACCGTCCGGCGCGCCGATGAAGGTTTCCAGCCGTTCGTCCTGCGGGTAATGCAGGGCCAACGGAAGCTGCGGTACCGCGCTCACTTCGTCTCCGGGCCCTTCGGCGTGGTGTCGATGATGATGGTGGGCTTGTCGATGTACGAATCCAGCACGATGGACGGCTTTTCGCCGGCGTACAGCTCACTTTCGCGATAGCGCTGGTGGGCGTAGCGCAGCAGCACGTTGCTCACCGCCGCGACCGGCAGCGCCAGCAACATGCCCAGGAAGCCGAACAGCTGGCCACCGGCCATCACCGCGAAGATCACCGCGACCGGGTGCAGGCCGATCTTGTCGCCGACGATGCGCGGGGTCAGCACGTAGCTCTCCAGCAGCTGGCCCACCGTGAACACCACGCCGACCAGCAACAGCAGCTTCAGGTCGAAGCCCTGCGACTGCACCAGGGCGGCGACCACCGCCATCAGGATCCCGGTGGTGGCGCCCAGGTAGGGAATGAAACTGATCAGGCCGGCGATGATGCCGATCAACAGACCCAGGTTCAGGCCGACCAGGGTCAGGCCACCGGCATAGATCACGCCAAGCGCGATCATCACCAGGAACTGGCCACGGATGAACGCGCCGAGCACGTCGTTGGACTCGCGCGCCAGCTGGGTGATGGTGCCCACATGATTGCGCGGGATGACCGAGCGTACGCGCTCGACCAGCAGGTCCCAGTCACGCAGGAAATAGAACGCCAGGATCGGCAGCAGCAGCAGGTTGACCACCCAGGTCACCATCGCAAAGCCGGAACGCTGCACGTAGCCGAAGAACTGCTTGGCAATCCCACCGGCTTGCTGCCAGTGGCTGCGGATGTAATCCATCACCCGCTCCGAATCCAGCCACTGCATCACTTCCAGGCCGGTCTTCTGCTCGAACCAGGGAATGCCCTTCTCCATCAGCCAGGCCTGCGCCTGCGGCGCCGAAGCGATCAGCGTGCTGATCTGCCGTTCGATCATCGGCACCAGGATCAACAGCAACGCGGTGATCACCAGCACCATCGCGACGAACACCAGGATCACGCCGGTATTGCGCGAGCGCCCGGTCGCTTCGATCCGATCCACCAGCGGATCGCCCAGCCAGGCCAACGCCAGGGCCAGCACGAAGGGGGTCAGGATGGGCGCCAGCAGCCACACCACCCAGCCGATCAACAAGGCCACCGCGACGAACTTGACGCGTCGCAGGAAAAGGGCGATTTCCGCCTCGGGGGTGTGGATCATCGCAGGCGGTACTCGTTGCTGGCCGGGGCCGGGTTCTGTTCGTCGCCTTCCAGGGTGATCGCCACCGGCGCGACCGGCACCAGGATGCCGTCTTCGCCCAGCATGCGGTTCAACCCGGCCAGGCCGGTGGTCATTTCAAGATTCAGTTCCAGGCGGCTGCCCACCGCGCGCAGCGGGATGGCATCACGCACCACCGGCACTTGGCGCAGACCGGCTGCCATGCGCATGTAATCGTCCGCACTGTCGATGCCGGTCACCACGATACGGTAGGTCCCGGCCTGGCCGGTTGCGGCTCCGGCCTTGGCATAGCGGCGCACCAGTGCGTCGGCGGCACCGTCGGCGCCGGCAGCCATCGCGCGCATCGCGTTCGCATCCTTGGTGGTCCATTTGTTCAGCTCGCGGCCGTTGTCGACGAACACCCAGTCCGCCGTCCAGCCGCCGTCGGCGCGGTACAGCTTGCCGATCAACTGCATGGGCGGGGCGTAGCGTGCCGATGCCCGGGCCACCGCGCCGCTGTCCTGGCGCCAGATCGCACCGACCAGCGCCTGCTCGGCCGTGCTTCCCGCAGGCAGGCCCAGCTTGTAGCCGCGCTCGACCGCACGCGCCAGCACCGGGCGCACCGCATTGGCCTGCGGCACACTGACCAGCCGCGGGCCGCTGCCGTCATCGATGGCCAGCCACAGCACGGGCTTGGGACGCGGCTGCGGCCACACGGGCAAGCCCAGCGCGGCCACCATGGCATCCACATCATCCTCGCGGAAACGGGCCACCAGCAGGGTACGGAAGCTGGGCGCACCGCTCACACCGGTGCTCTGGTCCTGTTTGTAGTCATAGCTCTGCACGTAATCCTTGGCATTGCGCAGGGCCTGCACCACGCCCGGTCGGGCCGTGATGTTGCGGTCGCCGGACAACTTGCCCAGCACTTCGGCCAAGGCGCGCGACATACCGCCATTGCGGTCCGCGTCGCTTTGGCCACGCACGGGCACCTCGGCCTCGTACGCGCCGCTGGCGGTTGCCACGTCTCCTTCGGTGCGCATGCCGCTCTGCGCCAAGGCAGCAAAGGGCAGGCACGCTGCAAGAAGCAGGGTGAAGAACGTGGTCCTGAGGGGGCTGCGGGGCATCTGGACTTCCATTGGCTCGACGTATCCGGGGAGATTGTTGCCCGAATAGGGTCTTTGCGCCAACGTGGCCTGTTAAAATCGGGATCTCACCCTTGCCAGCGCCGACGCCCGTGACCAACAGCCCGTCCTCCGCCCCTACGCCCCTTACCTACCGCGACGCGGGTGTCGACATCGATGCTGGCAACGAACTGGTCGAGCGCATCAAGCCGCTGGTCAAGCGCAGCTTCCGCCCCGAGGTGATGGGTGGGCTGGGGGGCTTCGGTGCGCTGTTCGACCTGTCCAACAAGTACCGCGAGCCGGTGCTGGTATCCGGCACGGACGGCGTGGGCACCAAGCTCAAGCTGGCCCAGCAGTTGGGCCGCCACGACACGATCGGCATCGATCTGGTCGCGATGTGCGTGAACGACGTGCTGGTGCAGGGCGCCGAGCCGCTGTTCTTCCTGGATTATTTTGCCACCGGCAAGCTCGACATCGACACCGCCGCAGCGGTGGTGGGCGGCATCGCCAATGGCTGCACCGAGGCCGGTTGCGCGCTGATCGGCGGCGAAACCGCTGAAATGCCCGACATGTATGCCCCAGGTGAGTACGACCTGGCCGGCTTCACCGTGGCGGGCGTGGAAAAGAGCGAGTTGAAAGACGGCGCCAGCGTTGCCGAAGGCGACGTGCTGATCGGCATCGCCTCCTCCGGGCCGCACTCCAACGGCTACTCGCTGGTGCGCCGCATCTATGACCGCGCCGGCCAACCGGCCGATCTGGTGCTGGACGACGGGGTGCAGCTGGTGGATGCGCTGATGGCGCCGACCCGCCTGTACGTGAAGCCGATCCTGGCACTGCTCAAGACCCACGGCGAAGCGATCCACGGCATGGCCCACGTCACCGGCGGCGGCCTGACCGAGAACATCATCCGCGTGGTGCCCGAAGGCCTTGGCCTGGAGATCGACGCGAAGAGCTGGACCCTGCCGCCGGTGTTCCAGTGGCTACAGCGCGAAGGCGCGGTGGCCGATGCCGAGATGTGGCGCACCTTCAACTGCGGCATCGGCTTCGTGCTGATCGTGGCGGCGGATCAGGTCGCTGCCGTGGCCGACGCCGCCGCAGCGCAGGGCCTGCAGCACTGGACCATCGGCACGGTCGTGCCGGCCGTGGAAGGCGCCGAGCGCGTGCATATCGGCTGACCTGCGCGATAGCGCCCGGTAGCGCCGAGCCATGCTCGGCGGACTGCCTGAAACGCCCGCTGCGCTCGCCGAGCATGGCTCGGCGCTACCGACGCCGGGGCCCCTGCCCCATACGGCCACCAAGGAGACCGCCATGTCCACCACGCCCCTGAGTGCGCAGGACGCTGACCATCTGCGCCTGCTGTCGATCTTTCATTACATCGTGGCCGGGATCACCGCGCTGTGTTCGCTCATCCCGGTGATCCACCTGGTCATGGGCCTGGCCATCGTCACCGGCAAGCTGCCGATGGAAAGCCAGCAAGGCAACGAACCGTTCGACCCGCGCCTGTTTGGCTGGTTCTTCGTTGCGTTCGCCGGTACGTTCATCGTCGGTGGTCTCACCCTGGCCGGCTTCATCGCCTATGCCGGGCGTTGCCTGGCACAGCGCCGCCGCCACCTGCTGTGCATGGTCGTGGCCGGCATCGCCTGCTGCTTCATGCCCTTCGGGACGGTGCTGGGGGTGTTCACCCTGATCGTCCTGCTGCGCCCGTCGGTCAAGGCCGCGTTCGGCGTTGCTCCCGTTACCCAAGCCTGAGGCCCGGATGTCCGCCACACCTCCCCCGTTGAATGTCCCGCGCGGCTGGACGTCGATGCAGGTCGCCTCGCACCTGCACACCCTGAAAATAATGTTCTATGTGCTGGGCGGACTGGAGCTGATCCTTGCCGCATTCCTGCTGCTGGCGACGGTGGCCGGCTATGTCAGCGAGCCCCCCGGCAGCGGCCCGGACGCCGCACCCCTGCTGCTGTTCGTGCTGCTGGGAGCAGGCACGGCCACGTTCGCCGCGCTGGGCGGGTTGAGCATCAAGGCCGCAGGCTGCATGGGCGCGCGTCGCCAGCATCGGCTGTGCCTGATCGTCGCCGGCCTGGCCTGCCTGACCGGAGCGCTGGGCATCGCGCTTGCGGCCTATGCGCTATGGGCGCTGTTGCGCCCGGAAGTGGTGGCCAGCTTCGACGGCACCGGCCGCGCGGTCGCCGCATGACCCGGCCTGCCCGCATCGCCGTCCTGGCATCCGGCCGGGGCAGCAACCTGCAGGCCATCCTCAATGCGATCGCACAGGGCGTCCTGCAGGCCGATGTCGTGGGGGTGTTCTCCGACAAGCCGGACGCCGCCGCCCTTCTGCGCGTTCCTGCGGCACAGCGATGGGCGGCGGCACCCCGTGGGTTCGCAGATCGTGCCGCGTACGAGACCGCCTTGGCCGATGCCGTTGCAGTCAGCGCACCGGACTGGATCGTCTGCGCGGGCTACATGCGCATCCTGGGGCCGGCCTTCGTGGCGCGCTTCGATGGGCGACTGGTCAACATCCACCCCTCGTTGCTGCCGTTGTACAAAGGCCTGCACACCCATGCGCGCGCGCTGGAGGCCGGCGACACGCAGCATGGTGCGAGCGTGCACTTCGTCGTGCCGGAGCTGGATGCAGGCACGGTGCTGGCACAGGCGCGGGTTCCCGTCCACGCTGGCGATACCGCCGAAATGCTGGCCGCGCGGGTGCTGGAGGTCGAGCATCCCCTGCTGATCGCCAGCCTGGTGCTGCTGGTCAGCGGACGCGTAGCTGAACAGGGAGGTCAGCTGCAGCTGGACGGTCACCCCCTTTTCAGCCCGCTGGTCCTAGATTCGTCGGGTGTGCTGCGCTCGCCCCTCTGAGCTGAACACGCGCCACTGACCGTGGCGCTGGCATGCTGCCCCCTTCCCTTTGCCTCTGCCCGGTATGAAGAAGACGACGCTGCACCGACCCGCGCTGTTGCTGTCCGCCCTGTTCTGCATGGCGGCGCTGCCTTCGGCTGCGCAGCAGGCCGCGCCTGCCGTCCCGGCCGAAGCGCCGCCGGTGCCCGGCCTGGCGGCGATGGCGTGGGAGCCCCCGGTACTGGAGCCGTTCACCGCCACCTACCAGGCCCTCTACAAGGGCAAGGAAGCAGGCGATGCCACCATGCGCGTCACCCATGCCAGCGGCACTCAATGGCGGGTGGACATGCAGGTGGTCGGCCGGCGTGGCTTTGCCAGCGTGCTCGGCTTGAATCTGGAACAGAGCACGGTGTTCGAGAACCGCAACGGCCAATACGTGCCGCTGAGCCAGAGCACCGTGCGCAAGGGATTGTTCCTCGGCAAGAAAGTCACCGGCACCTACGACTGGCAGGCCGGGACGGCACGCTGGCTGGGCGACCTGAAGAAAGAACGCACCCAGCCCATTGCGCTGCAACCCGGCGACCAGAGCGCGTTGCTGCTGAACCTGGCGATCATGCGTGACGCCCGCCCGGGCAGCAGCCTGCACTACCGCTACGTCGATGTCGGCCGCGTGCGCCAGCATGACTACCAGGCCGCCCCTGCCACCGAAAGCGTGCAGGTCGGCGAACTGTCCTACGACGCGCTGCGCGTGTACCGCACCAATGGCGGCAATGACGAAACCATCCTGTGGATCGCAAACGGTGTTCCCACGCCGGTGCGGATCCTGCAACGCAAAGATGGCGAGGACAACATCGACCTGCGCCTGATCGAATACCAAGGAGTCTGAGCATGACCACGTTTCAACGCCCGCTGACCTGGATCGCCGCTGCCGCCCTGTCGGTGGCCAGCCTGCCCGCCATGGCCCTGCAGCCGTTCAAGGCCGATTACCTGGCCAGCTACATGGGCATGCAGGCCAACGGCACCATGACACTGGCCAGTGAAGGCACGGGCAAATGGCGCTACAGCCTCAAGGTGAAGAACCAGCTGGCCGACCTGAGCCAGAGCACCGTGTTCGAGGAAGCCAACGGGCGCCTGCGTCCGCTGAGCAGCCAGGACAGCTCGGTGCTGCTGGTGAAGAAGCGCAACGTGCAGGCCAACTACAACTGGACCAGCAACCAGGCCACGTGGACCGGCGACATCAAGCCCGAACGCGCAGGACCGGTCGCTTTGAAGGCCGGCGACATGGATGCGCTGCTGATCAACCTGGCGATCGCGCGCGACCTTGCCGCCGGCAAGCCGCTGAACTACCGCATGGTCGACGAAGGCCGCATCAAGCCGATGACCTACCGCGTGGTGGGCAAGGAGGCTGTCACCGTGGCTGGCAAGAGCTACGAAGCGACGAAGGTGTCGCGCGTGGACGGCAACAAGGAACTGATCGCCTGGATTGTGCCGGAGTTCCCGGTGCCGGCGCGGCTGCTGCAGCGTGAAAGCGGCAAGGACGCGCTGGACCTGACCATCAAGGGCATCAACTGAGGCATGGGGAGTGACGGCCGCTGGCCGTCATTCCCCGTGTTGACGGCCAGCGGCCGTCACTACCCTCATTCCGCCTGGAACACCGTGCGGCAGTCCACGCGGATCTGCTCGCCGCTCTTGCGCCACAGGAAGGTGCGGCACTCGCGGTTGCCTTCCTTGGTTTCTGAAACGCCCACTGCGTAAAACGCCTGCAGGATCTCGTCACGGGTCACCGTGCCGTCGGCGTTCCAGTCCATGTCCTTCTGCTCTACTCCCTTGGTGATGGCGAGGCCGGCAAACCAGGCATACGCCAGGTAAGCCAGCATCAGAAGCACCAGGGCCAGCAGCGCCTTGCGGCGGCGCGTGAACTTGCCGCGCAGGATCATTGCACGCGCCGGATGGTGGCACCGAGCGAAGAAAGCTTCTCTTCGATGTTCTCGTACCCGCGGTCCAGATGGTAGATGCGGTCGATGGTCGTATCACCATCGGCCATCAGGCCTGCCAGGATCAGCGAGGCCGACGCGCGCAGGTCGGTCGCCATCACCGGTGCACCGCTCAGCCGCTCGGCACCGCGCACGATCGCCGTGTGGCCTTCGACCTGGATGTCCGCGCCCACGCGCAGCAGTTCGTTGACGTGCATGAAGCGGTTTTCGAAGATGGTTTCGTTGATCACGCCTACGCCATCGGCCACGCAGTTGAGCGCCATGAACTGCGCCTGCATGTCGGTCGGGAACGCGGGATACGGCGCGGTGGTCAGGTTCACCGACTTCGGCCGCTGCCCCTGCATGTCCAGGGTGATGGTGTCGGCGGTGGTGCTGATGGTGGCGCCGGCCTCGATCAGCTTGGACAGCACCGCTTCCATCGTGTCCGGGCGCGCACGGGTGACGGTCACGCTGCCGCCGGTCATTGCCGCCGCCACCAGGAAGGTGCCGGTTTCGATGCGGTCGGGCAGCACTTCATGGCGCCCGCCATGGAGACGCTTCACGCCTTCGATGACCAGCCGGGCGGTGCCCAGTCCTTCGATCTTCGCGCCCAGCGCGATCAGGCACTGCGCCAGATCGGTGACTTCCGGCTCCATCGCGCAGTTGTCCAGAACGGTGGTGCCTTCGGCCAGGGTCGCGGCCATCAGCACGTTCTCGGTGCCGGTCACGCTGACCATGTCGAAGGTGAAGTGGCCACCCTTCAGCCGCTTGGCGCTGGCCTTGATGAAGCCGTTTTCGACCACGATGTCCGCACCCAGGGCCTGCAGGCCCTTGATGTGCTGGTCGACCGGACGCGAGCCGATCGCGCAGCCGCCCGGGAGCGACACTTCGGCTTCGCCGAAGCGGGCCAGCAGCGGGCCCAGCACCAGGATCGAGGCGCGCATGGTGCGCACCAGCTCATACGGCGCCACGTGCTGGTTGACCGGACGCGGGTCGACCACGATGGCGCTGCCACGCGACAGCGTGCCCTGGTCGATGGTGACCTTGGCGCCCAGTTCGCCCAGCAGCTTCACCGTGGTCACCACGTCGTGCAGGTGCGGCACGTTGGTGATCTCGACCGGTTCGTCGGCCAGCAGGGTCGCGCACAGGATGGGGAGGACGGCGTTTTTGGCGCCGGAGATGCTTACTTCACCGTGCAGCGCTTTGCCGCCGGTCACAACGATCTTGGCCATGTATCAGGGTCTTTTTCGGGTTCAGCCGGCTTCGGCCGGGGTCACGGTCTTCAGTGCCAGCGCATGGATCGCGCCGCCCATCAGATCGCCGAGGGTGGCGTACACCATGCGGTGGCGGGCCAGCGGCATCTTGCCCGCGAAGGCATCGCAGACCACGGTCGCCTCGAAGTGCACGCCATCATCGCCCTGCACGTCGGCACGGGCGCCGGGCAGGCCGGTTTCGATCAGATTGCGGATGGTGTCAGCGTCCAACGGGCTTTCCTAATAAAATGTCGGTTCATTCTACTCTGCTGCGTGGCATCCGAATGGCTGACACCAACCTGCCCCTCCCTCCTGCCGGCCTGCCGGGCAAGGCCCCGGCCGACCCGGCCGCGCTGGTCGCCAGCGGCAAGCGCGTGTTCCAGATAGAACAGGAAGCGCTGCAGGCGGTGGCCGCCGGCCTGGGCGATGCCTTCCAGCAGGCCTGCCAGCACATCCTGACCGGGCGGGGCCGCGTAGTGGCCACCGGCATGGGCAAGTCCGGGCACATCGCGCGCAAGATCGCCGCCACGCTGGCGTCGACCGGCACGCCGGCGTTCTACGTGCACCCCGGCGAAGCCGGCCACGGCGACCTGGGCATGATCACCGAAGCCGACGTGGTGCTGGCGCTGTCTTATTCCGGCGAGTCCGATGAGCTGCTGATGCTGCTGCCGGTACTGAAACGGCAGGGCAACGTGCTGATTTCCATGACCGGCAAGCCGCAGTCCAGCCTGGCGCGCGCCGCGGACGTGCATCTGGATGTGAGCGTACCGGCCGAAGCCTGCCCGCTGGCGCTGGCACCGACCTCGAGCACCACCGCCTCGTTGGCGATGGGCGATGCGCTGGCGGTTGCGCTGCTGGATGCGCGCGGCTTCACCGCCGATGACTTTGCCCGCTCGCACCCGGCCGGCAGCCTGGGCCGCCGCCTGCTGCTGCACATCACCGATGTCATGCACAGCGGTGACGATCTGCCACGCGTGGACATCGGCGCCAGCCTGAGCGAGGCGCTGGTGGAAATGAGCCGCAAACGGCTCGGCATGACGGCCGTGGTCGATGCGGATGGGGTACTGATCGGCCTGTTCACCGACGGTGACCTGCGCCGCGCGCTGGACAGCGAGTTGGACGTGCGCAGCGCGCGGATTGCCGATGTGATGACCCGCAACCCCCGCACCATCAATGCCGATCAGTTGGCGGTCGAGGCCGCACGACTGATGGAAACGCATAAAATCAACGGCTTGATGGTGGTGGATGGCGGCGGGCACGCGGTGGGTGCACTCAACATTCATGACCTGTTGCGGGCCCGGGTGGTTTAACCGAACACGTCCCGCCCCCATTCATTGATTACCGCACGACGAATCCGGATACCCCCCTGACGATGCCCTGGTCCCCCCTGCCCGCTTTCCCCGCCCACCTGCATGCCGTTGCCGGGCGTATCCGGCTGGCCTGCTTTGACGTGGACGGCACGCTCACCGATGGTCAGCTTTACTACGACCGTGAAGGGAATGAGAGCAAGGCATATTTCGTGCAGGACGGGCTGGGACTGAAACTATTGCAGAAGCACGGCATCCATCCGGTGCTGATCACCGCGCGCAACAGCCAGTCGGCGTTGAAGCGTGGGGCAGACCTGGGCATCGACACGCAGATCGCGGTCGGCGACAAGCTGGCCAGCGTGCAGGCGCTGTGCGAACAGCACGGCATCGGGCTGGACCAGGTGGCCTTCATGGGCGATGACCTGCCCGACCTGGCCCCGCTGTGCCACGTCGGCCTGGCGGTCGCGCCGGCCAATGCGCACCCGTGGATCGCCGAGCGCGTGCACTGGCAGACCCACGCCGAGGGTGGCCGCGGTGCCGCACGCGAACTGTGCGATGTGCTGCTCGCCGCTCAGGGCCGTGTCGACGCCGTGCTTGCAGGGTTCGGCGCATGAACTGGCGCACCGTGATCGGCGGCGTACTGCTGGTGGTGGCCGTGCTCAGCGGCTGGTCGCTGTTGCGCAACCGGGACAAGGGCCCGCAGGTCACCGTGGACGACGGCACCGTGGACTACGTCCTGCACGATTTCCAGATCGTGGTGCTGGACGACGAGGGCAAGGAATCGACCACGCTGCGCGCGCCGCGGCTTGAGCGCCTGCGCGCCGACCAGACCATGACAATCGCCACCCCGGTGTTCGAAATGCCGGCCAGCGATGGCAACCACTGGACGCTGCGCAGCCAGACCGGCTGGGTCAGCGCCAAGGGCGAAGAGATGCGCCTGCGCGGCGATGTGAGTGGCGACAGTCCCAGCGAGGGGGCGACCCCGCCGACCACGTTCCGCACCACGCACCTCAACGTCTTCCCGAAAGACAACCGCGCCGCCACCGATGCGCTGGTGACCATGACCCGGCCGGGCATGGAACAGAGCGGCGTCGGCTTCGAGCTGGATTCCAAGAACAACACGTATCATTTCCTCAGCCAGTCCAAGGGCCGCTACACGCCCCAGCGCTGATCCCTCTTTTCCTGCCCGGCTGGCCCGGGCACCCCATCCGGCAGAACGGACACGATGAAAATCCACTTTGCAGTTCTTTGCGCGCTCAGCTTGTTGTTCCCGGTGGCCGCCCATGCGAAATCCACCGACCGCAACGAGCCGATGAACATCGACGCCGGCGCCCAGTCCGGCACGCTCACCGGTGACGGCAAGACAACGCTGTCCGGCGGGGTGATCATCACCCAGGGCTCGCTGGACCTGCGCTCGGCCAGTGCGGAGATCCAGATCAAGGATAGCGAACCGGTGCGTGCGATCTTCACCGGCAAGCAAGCCAAGATGCGCCAGCAGATGGACGACGGCAGCTGGATGGACGCCACCGCCGACCGCATCGACTACGACATCACCGGTGAAATCATCACCCTGACCGGCAACTACAAGGTCACCAGCGCGCGCGGCACCAATGCGGGCCAGCGCATGGTCTACAACACGCGCAGCGGTGAAATGAACAGCGGTGGCGACGGCACCCGCGTGCGCACGGTCATCCAGCCGAAGAACAAGGCACCGGCCGCAGGGAGCAGCAAGTAATGCTCGTTGCCAAAGGCCTGCGCAAAAGCTACAAGCAGCGCGAAGTCGTCAAGGACTTCGGGCTTACCCTGGAAGCGGGCGAAGTGGTGGGCCTGCTCGGTCCCAACGGCGCCGGCAAGACCACCTGCTTCTACATGATCGTCGGCCTGGTGGCCGCCGATGCCGGCAGCATCGTGCTGGATGGCAAAGACATCACCAGCGACCCCATGTACACCCGCGCCAAGCAGGGCGTGGGCTACCTGCCGCAGGAACCGTCGGTGTTCCGCAAGCTCACCGTGGCCGACAACATCCGCCTGGTGCTGGAGCTGCGCGATGACCTGGACCGTGCCGGCCGCGAACGCGAACTGGCCAGCCTGCTGGACGAACTGCAGCTCGGCCACGTCGCCGAACAGTTGGGTGCCAGCCTGTCCGGCGGTGAGCGACGTCGTTGCGAAATCGCCCGCGCACTGGCCGCACGGCCCCGCCTGATCCTGCTCGACGAGCCCTTCGCCGGTGTCGATCCGATTTCGGTCGGCGAAATCCAGCGCATCGTGACCCACCTGAAGCAGCGCGGCATCGGCGTACTCATCACCGATCACAATGTCCGCGAAACCTTGGGAATCTGCGACCGCGCGTATATCCTCGCTGAAGGTACGGTGCTCGCCCAAGGTGCGCCTGCGGATCTGCTGGACAACGCGGATGTCCGCCGCGTCTATCTGGGAGACTCCTTCAAGCTCTGAAGGTGGCCGCCGGACCCTCCTCTTTCCGTTGGGCGGTGGCATGAAAACGCGGTTGCAGACATCGCTGGGGCAGCATCTGGTCATGACGCCGCAGCTGCGCCAGGCCATCCGGCTGCTGCAGATGTCGACGACCGAGCTGGATGTCGAAATCGCCGAAGCAGTGGAAACCAATCCGCTGCTGGACTGGGACGACAGCCCGGAGCGGACGCCCGGCAGCGAAGTAGGCAGCAGTGAAGCACCTGCCGGTCAGGACGCACCGGCAGACAGCGGGGCGCCGTCCGCGGATGCCGGTGGCGATGATGACTGGACGCCCGCAGAAGTGGACTGGAGCGGCTCGGGCAGCAGCAGCGGCTCGTTCGATGAAGATGACCTGGGCAGCGCCGCCGAGCGGGTTGCCGATACCGAAACCCTCGCCGATCACCTGCTGTGGCAACTGCATCTTTCGCCGCTGTCCAGCCGCGACCGCAACATCGGTGCCGCACTGATCGATGCGATCGAAGACGACGGCTACCTGCGGGAAGCATTTTCCGGCATCGCCGAAACGCTGCTGCCCGACATCCATGCGGGCGACGACGAAATCCTGACCGTCCTGCATCAGATCCAACGCTTTGATCCGGTCGGCGTGGGGGCGCGCACACTGGGCGAATGCCTGCAGTTGCAGCTGGATGTACTGCCCTTGGACACACCGGCGCTTGCGCTGGCCCGGCGCATCGCCGGCGGCCCGCTGGAGCGCCTGCCGCGCAGCGGCGTAGCCGGTATCGCACAGGAGCTGAAACAACCCGTGGCCGACGTGGACGCGGCGGTGACGCTGCTGCGTTCGCTGGATCCGCGCCCAGGCACGCAGATCGCCGCTGTGGCACAGGACACCTATGTCGTGCCGGATGTCGTCATCTGGCGACAGGCCGGCGTATGGCGGGCCGCGCTGGCCGGTCACGCCGGGCCCAAGGTGGTCATCCACCGGGGCTACGAGAGCCTGATCCGCCGCTGTGGCGAAGCAGATGCCGGGTACCTGAAAGCCCACCTGCAAGAGGCACGCTGGCTTTTAAAGGGGCTGGAGGCGCGCGGCGAGACCCTGCTGCGGGTAGTCGGCAGCCTGCTGCAGCACCAGGCCGGGTTCCTGGAGTTCGGCGCACAGGCACTGCGCCCGCTCACCCTGCGCGAAATCGCCGGAGAGCTCGGCCTGCACGAATCCACCATCTCGCGCGCCATCGCCCGCAAGCACGTGCGCACGCCACGCGGCACCTTGCCGCTGCGTGCCTTCTTCGCCTCCGGCATCGATACCGACGGCGGCGGGGAGGCGTCCAGTACGGCCATCCAGTCGATGATCCGGAAACTGATCGACGATGAGAACCCGCGCAAGCCGCTTTCTGACGCCAAGCTGGCTGACCTGCTGAAAACCTCGGGTATCCCGGTAGCGCGCAGGACCGTGGCGAAGTATCGTGAAGCCATGAACATTTCCGCCTCGCACGAAAGAGTCAGAATCGCTTGACGCATACCGCGCCCGGCGGAAAGGTTCATTGGCAAATCCAAAAGGAGATACCCGATGCGCATTGAAACGTTTGGCAAAGACGTCGAAGTCACCCCGGCCCTGAAGGAATATGTAGAGACCAAGTTCAAGCGGCCAGGCAACCACTTCGTCGGCGAGCACTGCGAAACTCGGGTCACGTTGAAGCTGCAGAAGAACGAACACCACGTGGATGCGACCGTGAACATTCCGGGGCAGACGCTGCACGCTGAAGCCCATGGCCAGACCATGTATGCGGCCATCGACATCCTGGCCGACAAGGTCGACCGACTGCTGACGTCGGAGAAGGAAAAGAAGCAGCAGAAGAAACAAGCGCACGTCCCCCTGCCGTTGGGCGACAATGACGGCTGATGCCTTCACTTCATCCCGCTCATGCCCCTGACTGATCTGATGGCAGCCGTGCAGACCCAGGTCTGCGCGGCCACCGACCGCGACGGCGTCCTGCTGGCTGCAGCGCACCTGCTGGCCTGCCGACAGGCCAACACCGAACAGATCCACCGCAACCTGCGCGAGCGCGAGGCGCTGGGCAGTACGGCCATCGGCCACGGTATCGCCATTCCACATGGCCGCGCACCCGCCCTGGAACGCCCCCGCGGCGCGCTGCTGAAGCTGCTGACGCCCGTGGATTTCGGTGCGGAAGAGCCGGTGGACCTGGTGTTCGCGATCGCGGTGCCGTCTCATTACACCCACCAGCACCTGATGCTGCTGTCCGAGCTGGCCGAACTGTTTTCCGAATCCAGCATCCGCGACGCGCTGCGCGACGCCAAGGACGCAGACGCACTGCGCGCCATCATCGACTTCCCGCCACCGGCGAGCGCCGCATGAATACGAGCATCACCGCACGCGAACTGTTCGACCAGCAACGCGACAGGCTGGCCTTGCGTTGGGTCGCCGGACAGAAAGGCGACAAGCGCGAGCTAGAGGCCGGCAACACGGTTTCCCGCCGCCCATCGCTGGCCGGCTACCTCAATGCGATCTACCCCAACAAAGTGCAGATCCTCGGCACCGAAGAACTGACCTGGCTGGACTCGCTCGATTCCCGGCTGCGGTGGGAGACCATCGAAAAGATCATGCAGTCGCACCCGCTGGCACTGGTGATCACCCGCAACCAACCCTGCCCGGAAGACCTGCGTGCTGCAGCCGATGAATCCAATACGCCGCTATGGCTTTCGCCCAAGCGCGGGCACGAGCTGCTGAACCACCTGTCGTACCACTTGGCCCGTACGTTGGCACCGCGGGTGATCCTGCATGGCGTTTTCATGGAGATCTATTCCATCGGCGTGCTGATCACCGGTGAAGCCGGGTCCGGCAAGAGCGAGCTGGCGCTTGAACTGCTGAGCCGTGGTCACCGCCTGGTCGCCGACGATGCCCCCGAATTCACCCAGATCGCCCCGGATGTGCTGGACGGCACCTGCCCGGAGCTGCTGCAGGACCTGCTGGAAGTGCGCGGCCTGGGCGTGTTGAACGTGCGCGAGATGTTTGGTGACACGGCGGTAAAGAAGAACAAGTACCTTCGGCTGATCGTCCACCTGACAAAGCCGATGACCGAACCCAGCGCTTACGGATACGAACGCCTGACCGGTGATTCCGGGACCCGCCACGTGCTGGACCTGGATGTGCCGCTGATCACCCTGCCCGTGATGCCCGGACGCAATCTGTCGGTGCTGACCGAGGCCGCCACGCGCCTGCACATCCTGCGCACCAAGGGCATCGACCCCGCCGCGATGTTCATCGCCCGCCACAGCAACCTGCTCGAACGCCGCAGCCCCTGAACCCGGTAGTGACGGCCGCTGGCCGTCAACCCACGGATCACCGCCACCCCGCCAGCCGCCACCACCCCGCCCGCCACCAGTGAGCCCGCCATGAACCGCCCTGCCCCGCCCGCCCCGACCCTGATCATCGTCAGTGGCCTGTCCGGTTCTGGAAAGTCCGTGGCCCTGAAAACCTTCGAAGACCAGGATTACTACTGCTCCGACAACCTGCCCATCGACCTGCTGCCCGGATTCGTGCGCAGCGTGCTGGCAGTGAAGGGCACCGCGCCGCGGCGCCTGGCGGTAGGCATCGATGTGCGCGGCCAGAGCGACCTCAGCCAGCTCGCGCAGTGGCGCAGCCAGGCCGAAGAAGCCGGCGTGCGCGCACAGTTGCTGTTCTTCGAAGCCAACGACGAAGCGCTGCTGAAACGCTACGCCGACACCCGCCGTAGGCACCCTCTGAGCCAGCTGGGCCTGTCGCTGCCGGAGGCCATCGAGCGCGAACGCGAGCTGACGTCTCCGCTCCGCGACGCCGCCGACGCCATCATCGACACGACCGCGCTCAACGTGCACCAGCTGCGCCGGCGCATCGTGACCGAGTACGCCCTCGGCCATGCCACGCCGTTGTCGCTGCTGTTCGAGTCGTTCGCCTACAAGCGCGGCGTGCCGGCCGAGGCCGACTTCGTGTTCGATGCGCGCGTGCTGCCCAACCCGCACTGGGACCCCGAGTTGCGCCCGCTGAGCGGCCGCGAAGGCGGCGTGCGCGATTACCTGGAGGCGCAGCCCGAAGTCCAACGCTACGTCGGCCAGCTGACCGATTTCCTCGACACCTGGCTGCCCAAGCTGGGCAACGACACCCGCAGCTACGTCACCGTGGCCTTCGGCTGCACCGGCGGCAAGCACCGCTCGGTGTTCCTCGCCGAACGCCTCGCCCGCCATGCCCGCGAACAGGGCTGGCAGGACGTTGCCACTTACCACCGCGAACTCGACTGAAAAAAGGGGACGGAGGGGATTAAGTCGTTATCGGCGTGCAGTAGCCAATAACGACTTAATCCCCTCCGTCCCCTTTTTTATGAATACGGAACACTGAAGGGCTCTACGACTGCTATCGCAGCTTCATGCCGACCTGTTAACGTTCAGGCATGACCTGTGGCATTCTCCTCGTAACCCACCCTGGCGTCGGATCTGCCCTGCTTGATGTGGCGACCCGGCTGCTGCGGCATCTGCCGTTGAAGACTGAAGCGTTCGACGTGCCGTTCGATGCAGATCTGGACACCTTGCTGCCCCACGCATCGGCTGCCATGCGCCGTGTGGATGGCGGCGATGGGGTGCTGATCCTGACCGACCTGTACGGCGCGAGTCCCAGCAACCTGGCCGCGAAACTGGCCCGACTGGGAACGCCGGCGCGGCGGGTAGCGGCCTTGAGCCTGCCGATGTTGTTACGAGTGATGAACTATCCGGAACAGGACCTGGATCAATTGCCCGCCACTGCGGCGGCGGGCGCGCGCAATGGAGCGATAGTCGACGATGCTTGAGAAAGAACTCACCGTAACCAACCGCCTGGGCCTGCATGCCCGCGCCACTGCGAAGCTGGTGCAGGAGCTGGCGCCTTTCCGCTGCAACGTGACCATGGCCGCCAAGGGCCGCGAGATCAATGCCAAGAGCATCATGGGTGTGATGCTGCTGGCCGCCGCCCAAGGCACACCGGTGACCATCCGCATCAATGGTGAAGACGAGCAGGCCGCGATGGATGCGGTGGTCTCGCTGTTCGAGCGTCGCTTCGACGAGGACAGCTGAGCATGCCGCGCGCCCGCGCTGGATTGTCCCCCACCGGCCTGCCGCCGGTGCAACGGCTGTCCGGCCATGGCGCGTCCCGTGGTACCGCCCTGGGGCGGGCGCGGGTGCGTCTGGCGCACTCGCTGGACGTTGCCGAAAAGCGCATCGCCCCCCAGCAGGTGGAGAAGGAGCTCAAGCGCCTGCACGCCGCACTGGACGCCGCACGTGCGGAGATGCACGACCTGCGGCAGCGGCTGCAGGGGGCGTTGAACCAGGAAGCCGGCGAGTTTCTCGACCTGCACGCACTGTTGCTGGACGATCCCGAGCTGTTGTTCGGGCTGGACGAACTGATCCGCAGTGGGCCCTACAGCGCCGGGTATGCGCTGCGCCTGCAACGCGACCGGTTGGCCAAGGTCTTCGATGGCATGGACGATGCCTACCTGAAGAGCCGCATGGACGATCTGGATCATGTGATCGGCCGCATCCACGCCTTCCTGCAGCCGGTGCTGCCCCCCGCGGTAAAGGGCCTTGCCGGCGAGATCCTGGTCTGCGACAACATCGCCCCGTCGGAGATGGCGCAGTTGCAGTCGCAGGGCGTGGTGGCGATCGTCACCGTGGCCGGCAGCGCGCTGTCGCACAGCGCGATCCTGGCACGCAGCCTGCACCTGCCGCTGATCGTCAACGTGCCGGGCCTGCTCAACAAGGTCAGCGACGGCGACGTGCTGATCGTGGACGCCAGCGATGGCACCATCACCGTCAACCCGCGCGCCGAAGACCTGCGCGACTACCGCGTGCGTTTGAAAGAACACGCACGCGAACAGCGCGACCTGGGCCGCCTGCGCAGCAAGCCCAGCCGCACGCTCGACCACGTGGACATCGCGTTGCTGGCCAACGCCGAATCGCTGGAAGACGTGACCCAGGCGCATGCGCTGGGCGCGCAGGGGCTTGGCCTGTACCGCACCGAATTCCTGTTCCTGCAGCGCAACGAACTGCCGGACGAAGAAGAACAGTTCCGCACCTACCGTGATGCGGCGCTGGGCATGGCCGGCCGACTGGTCACCATCCGCACACTGGATCTCGGTGCCGACAAAGCCGACCGCACCGGCCTGACCCTGAGCAACGAGGAAAATCCCGCACTGGGCCTGCGTGGCGTGCGGTTGTCGCTGGCCCGTCCGCTGGTGGCAGACACCCAACTGCGCGCGATCCTGCGTGCCAGCGCCTACGGCAAAGTGCGCGTGCTGGTGCCGATGGTGAGCACGCGCGAGGAGCTGCTGGCCGTGCGCCGTCGCATGGCCAAGCTGACCGTGCAGCTTCGCGCCGAAGGCCATGCAATCAGCGAACGGGTGCCGCTGGGCGCGATGATTGAAGTGCCCGCCGCCGCGTTCGCGCTGGAGAGTTTCATCGACCTGGTCGATTTCCTGTCGATCGGCACCAATGATCTGGTGCAGTACCTGCTCGCCGCCGACCGCAACAACGAAGCCCTGGGTGAGCTGTATTCGCCGCTGCACCCTGCGGTACTGCGCTTGCTGAAGCTGGTGATCGAGACCGGTCAGCGTTACCGCATCCCGGTGGCGGTCTGTGGTGAGATCGCCGGCGACGCGCGGTTGGCCCCGTTGCTGCTGGCCTTGGGACTTACGGAATTCAGCCTGCATCCCGGCACGCTGCTGGAAGTGCGCCGCGCGATCCGCGAAAGCAACCTCGGCGAACTACGCGAGCGTGCGCCGAAGCTGCTCGCCGCCCGCGACCGCCGCAGCATCGAACGCTGGCTGGAAGCCTGCTGACCGGTGGCGACGGCCGCTGGCCGTCACTCTTTCCTGGCTTCTGCTTTTCACATAGCAGGACCATAATGACGCCCTGACCACCCCTGATGCGGCATCCTCCCCGGGATCGCAGCCTTTCTCTTTCCTGCGGGAGTTCCGATGGCCGAGGCCATACGCCACGACAAGACCGCGCGCCAACTGCGCCTGCTTTCCGATGCACTGGACAGTGGTCGGCTCGGCCCGGTGCGCCGCCTGGTCAACACGCTGGCGCCGGCCGAGATCGGCAACCTGCTCGAATCGTTGCCGCCCGGTAAGCGCGAGATCGTGTGGGGGCTGGTCGATCCGGAAGACGACGGCGAGGTGCTGGTCCACGTCGGCGACGAAGTGCGCGAGAGCCTGCTCGCCGACATGGACCCGGACGAGATCATCGCTGCGGTCGAAGACCTGGACATCGATGACCTTGCCGACCTGGTCGAAGACCTGCCGGACACCGTCATCGACGAAGTGCTCAAGTCGATGGACCGCGAGAACCGCGAACGCCTCGAACAGGTGCTGTCGTATCCAGAGGACAGCGCCGGCCGCTTGATGAATCCCGACGTGGTCACCGTGCGCGCGGACGTCAACGTCGATGTCGTGCTGCGTTATCTGCGCCTGCGCGGTGAGCTGCCCGATCACACCGATCACCTGTTCGTGGTCAGCCGTCGCCATCAGTACCTGGGACGCCTGTCGCTTGCGGCATTGGTCACCCACGAGGACAACACGCCGATCAACCGGCTGATCGACGACGAGCAGCCCGCAATCGACGTCGGCGAAAGCGCGGATGAAGTCGCCCGGCAGTTCTCCGATCATGACTGGGTATCGGCCCCCGTAGTGGACGACAACAACATCCTGCTCGGCCGCATCACCATCGATGACGTGGTCGATATCATCCGCTCGCAGGCCGAACACCAGGCGCTCGGCGCCGCCGGCCTGGACGAAGAAGAAGATCTGTTCTCGCCGATCAAGCGCGCCGTGCGCGGTCGCGTGGTCTGGCTGGGCATCAACCTGTGCACTGCCTTCCTCGCCGCCAGTGTGATCGGCCAGTTCGAACTGACACTGCAGAAAGTGGTCGCGCTGGCCGTGCTGATGCCCATCGTCGCCGGCGTCGGCGGCAATGCGGCGGTGCAGGTGCTGACCCTGATGGTGCGCGGCATCGCGCTCGGCCAGGTCGGCCCAAGCAATGCGAAGATCCTGCTGTGGAAAGAACTGCGGGTCGCCATGATCAACGGCACCCTGATCGGCCTGCTGGTCGGCTTGATCGCCTTCGTCTGGTTCCACAGCTGGCTGCTGTCGATCGTCATCACCCTGGCCCTGATGATCAACTTCTGTGCCGCTGCACTGGCCGGCGTGCTGTTGCCGCTGATGCTCAAGCGCATGAACGTGGACCCGGCCGTGGCCGGTACCGTGGTGGTCACCGCGGTGACCGACGTCATGGGCTTCTTCAGTTTCCTGGGCCTGGCCACCCTCATTCTGCTGCACTGACCGATACCGATATGGCCACTACCGTAAACAATTACTTCCAGACCGGCTGGCGCGACCAGCAGCACACCTGCGCCTCATGCGAATGGAAGGGCAGCTCGCGCACGATGGTGATGGAGCTGGCCGAGGACGTGACCGAATATGACTGCCCTGTCTGCGAAAACCCGTTGCTGATCGTGGTCCATCCGGATATCGAACAGGTACAGGCCGCTGCGGCGGCAGGCAACGAAGAAGCCCGCGAGCAGCTGGACATCATCGCGAGTTTCCCCCGCCCCGACTGATGCAGCGCACGATGCCGCGGCGGCAGAACAGGACTACGATGGAAGCGATTACATCACTGCCTCCTGGACTCCCATGCGCCGTCTGCTGCTGCGTTGCTCCGCACTTGCCGTCTTCATGATGACCCTCGCCGGTTGCGCCACGGCGCCGGACCCCACCGCCGGGCATTTTGAATCGCGCACGATCACCGTTGACGGTCAGGCGTCGCGCTACCAGGTGTTCGTTCCCTCCGACGCCATCCGCGCGGCCGGCCCCCTGCCGGTAGTGCTGTTCCTGCACGGGTCCGGCGAGCGCGGCCGCGATGGCAGGAAGCAGACCAAGGCAGGCATCGGGCCGTATCTGCGTGAACATGCGAAGACGTTCCCGGCCTTGGTCGTGCTGCCGCAGGTGCCCAACCGCGAGGAATGGAGTGGCCGCAACAACCGCATCGCCTTGGCCGCGCTGGACGCCAGCGTTGCCGAGTTCGCTGCAGATCCCGCCCGTCAGTACCTGACCGGCATGTCGATGGGCGGCTACGGAAGCTGGAACATCGCACTGGCCGAGCCGACGCGGTTCGCCGCCATCGTGCCGGTATGCGGCGCGGTGCTGGCCCCGCGCGAAGAGCGGGAGAGCCTGTTCGTCGAGGCGGTCGCCCACGAAGCAGACCCCTACACGGCGCTTGCGGCGCGGTTGAAGAACGTGCCGATCTGGATGTTCCATGGCGCCGAGGACGACGTCGTGCCGCCAAGCGACGACCGCAAGCTGCACGCTGCATTCAAGGCAGTCGGCGCACGCGATGCCCGTTACACCGAATACCCGGACGGCAACCACAACGCGTGGGATGCCACGTACGCCGATGCGGCCATGTGGACCTGGCTGTTCGCGCAGAAGCGCTGAATCCCGGTAAGGACGGCCGCTGGCCGTCAGCCCTCCCCCACCCCACGCTCAACCCTGCACCGACTGCGCCCCGCCCTGGCAACCCGCACGATGGGCCATGAGCAGCGAAAAATTGAACGCAGGTCGCCGATCCCTCTTCGGGCACCGTGACGTCCTGACGACCAGCGGCCGGCATTCGCTACACGCGCGGTTTTTGATAGCCCACGACCGCTTCGCCAGATAGGTTGAAAGAAGAAGCCGCAGGGGTCTGACATGAAACTCGACACTGTTTGTTGGCGGGCGCCATCCGCGAGGCTGACCCTGCTCCTTGCAGGGCTCATCCTATCTGCACTGGCTAGCGCTGCGCCCACTGAGACGCTCCTTGTCGCCTTTAAACGTGATGTAAAGGTTATCTCGTCGCGCGATTCAGAAGACCGTGCCGATCAGATACGACGTGCGTTCCTTCACCACTTCGGTGCCACGCCCGCTGATTCCCAGTCCTCCACCGAACTCCTGAAAGCACGGCTGTACGGGCTGGCGACGGTCGCACATCACGCGCCGGATGAGGGCTTGGCCAAAGAAGCTGCCGCGCTGGCCTCGATACTGCACGGCCGGCAGGCAGCAGATCATCGCGAGATCAGCTACGTCCATCGCATGCTGCTGGCCCAGCGTGATTTCGACGGCGCTTCATACTGGTCCAAGCGCTTCCCCGAGGTTCAACTGACCACCGTGCCGAAGGTGGAGCGGATGTCCGCCCCACAGCGACATAACGCGTACGCGGTCTCTGCAGATGGGTCGCGGCTGCTGGAGCTCCCCCTGGACATGCACGCATATAGCGGCGTGTTGATCCTGGGGCATCCTGCCTGCGGTTTCTCACGCGAGGCGGCAGCCTGGATGCGCACGATCGCGCCAGAGCGGCGCCCATCTATGGTGAGGTGGCTGACGCCAGTGGACGGCGACCTGCAATTACCGTTGATAACGGACTGGAACGCGTCGCATCAGGATCAGGCTCTCCTTATCGCCCGCCACGAACGGGACTGGCCGTTCGTGCAGGTGTGGGATACACCGCAGTTCTTCATATTCTCAAACGGTACGCTGCAGTTGCATCTCGACGGATGGAACGAGCGGACCCAGCAGGCACTGACGAGGTGGCTCGACCTGCAGGGCCAGGCCACGCCCGATGAACAGATCCGCGAACAGGGGAAACAATCGGGGTAACACGGGGCAACGGATTGAGCCGTTGCCCCGCAGGGTCAACCCAGCAGTGTTTCCAGCACCGCCATGCGCACGGCGACGCCGTTGGCGACTTGGCGCAACACCCACGACTGCGGGCCGTCGGCCACCTCGTCGGTAACCTCCACGCCGCGGTTGATCGGGCCGGGATGCAGCACGGCGGCATCCTTTCCGGCGCGGGCCAGGCGGGCGGCATGCAGACCGTACTGCGCGTGGTACTGCTCCAGTGACGGCACCAGGCCTTCTTCCATGCGCTCGCGCTGCAGGCGCAACATCATCAGCGCGTCCACGCCTTCCAGCATGGCATCGAAGTCGTCGCCGACCACGCAGCCGTGCAGGGTGTCATCGTCCGGCAGCAGCGACTGCGGACCGCATACCCGGATCTCGCCCACGCCCAGCGTGCGCAGCGCATGCAGGTCGGTGCGGGCCACGCGCGAGTGCTTCACGTCGCCCACGATCACTACCTTCATCTTCGCGAAATCACTGCCCTTGGCCATGCGCAGGGTCAGCATGTCCAGCAGCCCTTGGGTGGGGTGCGAGCTGCGGCCGTCGCCGGCATTGATCAGCGCGGTGCCTTCGCCCGCCGAGGCAGCCAGTTCGGCCACTGCCCCATCATCGGGGTGACGCACGACGAAGCCGCGCACGCCCATCGCTTCCAGGTTGCGCAGCGTGTCGGTGGCGGTCTCGCCCTTGCGGGTGGACGAAGTGGACGCATCGAAGTTCAGGACATCGGCGCCGAGCCGCTGCGCGGCCAGCTGGAATGAGCTGCGGGTGCGCGTGGACGGCTCGAAGAACAGCGTGCAGACCGCAGACCCGGCCAGCACTGCGCGTTTGTTGCCGACCCGGCCAACGGCGGCGTCGCGGATCTGCCCCGCGCGATCCAGCAGCTGCAACAGGGTGTCGCGCGGCAGGCCTTCAAGGGTGAGCAGGTGACGCAGGCGTCCGGAAGAATCGAATTGCGAGGCAGTCATGGGCAGGGTCGGCAGGTCAGGAAACAGGAATGGCGTCATCCGGGCTGGACAACCAACGGTCGATGATCACGGCAGCGGCCACCGCGTCCAGCGCGGCGGCATCACGGCGACGCTTGCGCCCTTCGCTGCGCTCAACCGCAAAGCGGCGCGCGGCTTCGACCGAACTGGAGCGCTCGTCGATCATCACCACCGGCAGTTTGAAACGTTCCCGCAACTGGCGGGCGAAGCCCTGCGCACGCTTGCGGTTGGGTTGGTCCTTGCCGTCCAGAGTGAGCGGATCACCCACCACCAGGCCGTTGGGCGACCATTCTTTGATCAATCGTTCCACCGCCGCCCAGTCCGGTCCGCTGCCGTGTACATCCACCACGGCCACCGCGCGCGCATGCGCAGCGAACGCACTGCCGATGGCTACGCCGATGCGGCGCGAGCCGACGTCAAAGCCCAGCACCGTGCCATCGCGGGGGATGGCGGCCGGCTCAGACATGGCCGCTGTAATCGGTCATCCGGAACATGTCCACGCCGATGCGCGAGGCCGCGCCCTGCCAGCGCTCGTCCAGCGGGGTGCGGAACAGCAGGTCGGCGTCGGCCGGCACGGTGAGCCAGCTGTTGTCCGCCAGTTCGCCTTCCAGCTGCCCTTCGCCCCACCCCGCACAGCCGAGGGTGACCAAAGCATTGGCCGGGCCATCGCCGCGTGCCATCGCTTCCAGGATGTCGCGCGAGGTGGTCAGGAACAGGCCATCGCCCACGGGCAGGCTGGACTCCCACGCACGTGCGTCGTCATGGATGACGAAGCCGCGTTCGGGGTGTACCGGGCCGCCGTTGAGCACCACGCGCACGCGCAGCGCCTCGTCGTCGGTGGTGATGTCCATCTGGGCCAGCACCTCACCAATGGTGTAGTCGGTGGGCTGGTTCACCAGCACGCCCATGGTGCCGTTTTCATCGTGCTGGCAGATCAGCGCGACGCTACGGGCAAAGGGCGCCTCTGCCAGCGAGGGCAGCGCGACGAGCAGATGATGGGCGAGGGATGTGGAGATCTCAGGCATGGGCCACATTCTACCTGCTGGGCCGTGTGTGGGTGCGTGAGACGGTAGGATGGCGGCCACGCCGCAGCTTGTGAGACCGCGATGCCCACCAGCCCCCCACTGCCCCCGTCCACCCGCAGTGCCATCGTGCTCATTGCGCTGTTGCAGGGGCTGATGCTGTACGTGGCGCAGGAACTGGCCGGCAGTTGGCCGCTGCAGGATATCGGCTCGCGCTACCGCTGGTATGCGTGGGTGCTGACCGTGCCCACCGCCATCGCGCTGACCGCCGTGGACCTGCGTGACCGCCGACTGTGGCTGCACGCCGCAGTGGCGTCGGTGGTGGTGCTGGGGCTGTCCAGCTGGATCGGCTGGAACCTGCAGGGCGAGACCGGGCTGCGCAGCGAACCCTTGCGCCTGCCGTTCTCGCTGGCGATGGCCATTGCCACGTTCATCAGCCTGCCGTGGTGGCAGTATCGGTTGCAGCACGGGCACTGGCGCGCCAGCTATGACGCGCTGTTCGAACGCGCGTGGCAGAACGGTCTGACGCTGGCCTTGGCCGCGTTGTTCACCCTGCTCACCTGGTTGCTGCTGTGGTTGTGGGCAGCGCTGTTCGGTCTGTTGAACATCACCTTCTTCAAGGAGCTGTTCGGCCAGGACGCCTTCATCGCCTTGGCCACCGGCACGCTGGCCGGCTTCGGCGTACTGATTGGCCGCACCCAGCAGCGCGCGATCCAGATCACCCGTCAGGTGCTGTTCGCCGTATGCCGCGGGTTGCTGCCACTCTTGTCTTTCATAACGGTGATCTTCACCGTCAGCCTGCCCTTCACCGGCCTGGACGCGTTGTGGAACACCCGCTCGGCCGCCTTCCTGCTGATCACCCTGACACTGCTGCTGGTGACCTTCGTCAACGCCGTCTACCAGCATGACAGCGACACACCGCCCTACCCTGCATGGCTGCGGCGTCTGGTGGAAGCCAGCCTGCTCGCGCTGCCGGTGCTCGCCGCGCTGGCGCTGTATGCCACGTGCCTGCGCATCACCCAGTACGGCTGGACGCTGGACCGCTTCTGGGCCGTGTTGATCGCTGTGGTGGTGATCGGTTACGCGCTGGGTTACGGCTGGGCGGCGGTGCATCGGCGCGGGCGCTGGCTGCAGGGGCTGGAGCCGGTCAACCGGGTCATGTGCTGGGTGGTGCTCGGCGCAGCCCTGCTGTCGAGCTCGCCCCTGCTGGACCCGGCCCGCATCACCGTCGCCAGCCAGCGCGCGCGTCTGCTGGCCAACCCCGATGGCATCAGCATCGCCGATGCGATGATGCTGCGCTTCGAGGTCGGCCGCCGCGGCGTGCAGGCCCTGCGTGACCTGCAGCAGGAGCCTGCATTTGTTGCCGACGCACGTGCGAGCAGCGTGGTCACCCAGGTGCTGGCCCGCACCGGGCAGTGGGGCACAGGCGAGCCGGCCATCGACGCGGGCATTCGGGATGTCACCGTGCTGCGCAAGCGCCTGCCGCTTGCCAGCGGATCAGCATCCCCGCCGGACAGCTGGTGGCAGGCGCTGCTGGCACGAAAGCTGGAAGCCGCTGACTGCTTGGACGGCGAAAAACCCTGCGTGATCGTAAGCGCTGACTTCGACAACGACGGCCGACAGGACGTGCTGCTGTGTGCCTTGCCGCATCAGCTGGGCGCGTATTGCCAGTTGCACGCACTGGGCCGCCAGGGCTGGTGGACCGCAGGCAGTTATGCATTTGGTTCCGGTGATACCCGCGATGGCAGTGCACAGCTGCATGCCGCCGTTCGCGAGGGCAAGCTGGTTCCACAGGCGCCGCGCTGGCCCGGTCTGGCGGTCGATGGCCGGACGCCGGTCAGCATCGATAATCTTTCCGAAGAACCGGAGCAGACGCCATGAGCGGCTATTGCCTCATCGCCCCCGGCCATCCCGTACATGGCCATTACCATGACCACGAATATGGCTTTCCGCAGCGCGAAGAACGCGAACTGTTCGAGCGGCTGGTGCTGGAAATCAACCAGGCTGGGCTGAGCTGGGAAACCATCCTGAAGAAGCGCGAAGGATTCCGCCGCGCCTATGACGGGTTCGATGTGGATGTGGTGGCGGCCTACGAACAGCCGGACATCGACCGCCTGCTCGGTGACGCGGGCATCATCCGCAACCGCTTGAAGGTGGCCGCGGCGATCCACAATGCGCAGGTGATCCAAGGGCTGCGTGAGCGCCACGGCAGCTTCGTCGGGTGGCTGGATGCGCATCACCCGCTGGACAAAGCCGAGTGGGTGAAGCTGTTCAAGAAGACGTTCCGCTTCACCGGCGGCGAGATCACCGGCGAGTTCCTGATGAGCCTGGGCTACCTGAAAGGCGCCCACGCCGATGACTGCCCGGTGCAGGCGCGGATACTCGAATTGAAACCCGCGTGGGCGTCCCGGTAACGCCTGCGCCCGGTAGCGCCGAGCCATGCTCGGCGAGCGCAACGGCCGATCAGACGCCCATGTACCGGCCCCGGCGGTAACGCCTGCGCCCGGTAGCGCCGAGCCATGCTCGGCGAGCGCAGCGGCCGATCAGACGCCCATGTACCTACCGGGGCGATGGTTGAACATCAGCACCAAGCTGAGCACTACCGCGCCGATCGCCGAATACATGACCTGGATCGGCGCCAGCACAGAGAACGACACCAGCATCAGCATGGCATCGAAGCTCATCTGCACCTTGCCAGCGCTCCAGCCGCGGGTACGCTGCAGGTAGACCGCCAGGATGCCGATGCCGCCCAGGCTGGCCCGGTGACGGATGAAAAACAGGATGCCCAGCCCAGCCAGCGCACCGCCCACCACTGCCGAATACAACGGCGCGATGTGCGCGAAATCGGCCCAGCGCGGTAGCAGGTCGGTCAGGATGCCGCAGGCGGTGACGGCCGCGAAGGTCTTCAGGGTGAACTCCCAGCCCATGCGGCGCACGCCCACCCAGTAGAACGGCAGATTGACCAGCACGAACACCAGCCCGAAGTTCCAGCCGGCGGCGTAGTGGATCAGGAAGGCGAGCCCGGCCATGCCACCGATCATCAGCCCGCCCTTGGCAAAGATGGCCAGACCCAACGACGCCACCAACGTGGCCAGCACCATGCCCTGCACGTCCTCGGCATACGAATGACGCAATGATTTGGCATCCAGCGCAGTGCCGGCAACGTCCGGCGGCGGGGTCAGCGGACCGGCAGTGACGAGGTGGCCGTCAGCGTCGTCGCACGGCGCGGGGCCATGGGATTGGAGGGACATGAGCGTGGGGTGTCGCGGTGGGGAGACGTATTAGACACGATCCCGATGACAGTTGCAGTTGAAATCATTCACGGTCGTGATGGCCGAGGCGATTCAGGCCAGAGACCGGTGATGACGGCCGCTGGCCGTCATCACCAGGAATGACGGCCAGCGGCCGTCAGCACCCTCAGTCCTTGGTCACGCGGTTGATCTCAGCCAGGCTGGTCACGCCCTTGCCAGCCTTGATCAACGCGGACTGGCGCAGGTCATTCACGCCGATCGCCTGGGCGGCATCGGCAATCTGCAGCGCGTTGCCGCCAGCCAGGATGATCGTCGAGATCTCATCGGTCATCGGCATCACCTGATACAGGCCGGTACGGCCCTTGTAGCCTTCCGTGCACTCATCACAGCCGACCGCTTCATACAGTTCGATGCCCGCATCCAGCTGGGCCTGGGTAAAGCCCTCGGCCAGCAAGGCATGCGCCGGCAGGTCGGTGCGGCGCTTGCAGTTGTTGCACAGGCGACGCGCCAGGCGCTGGGCGATCACCAGCGTGACCGAACTGGTGATGTTGTACGGCGCGATGCCCATGTTCATCAGGCGTGCGATGGTCTGCGGCGCGTCATTGGTATGCAGCGTGGACAGCACCATGTGACCGGTCTGCGCCGCCTTGATCGCAATCTCGGCCGTTTCCAGGTCGCGGATTTCGCCGACCATGATGATGTCCGGATCCTGGCGCAGGAACGAACGCAGCGCGGCGGCAAACGTCATGCCGCGCTTGTTGTTCTGCTGCACCTGGTTCACGCCGGGCAGGCGGATTTCCACCGGATCTTCGGCCGTGGAGATATTGCGCGTTTCATCATTCAGGATGCCCAGCGCGGTGTACAGCGACACGGTCTTGCCCGAGCCGGTCGGTCCCGTCACCAGCACCATGCCGTACGGCTTGTGGATGGCGTCCAGGAACAGTTTCTGCTGATCGGCCTCATAGCCCAGCTTGTCGATGCCCAGCTTGGCCGCACTGCCGTCCAGGATACGCAGCACCACCTTTTCACCGAACAGCGTGGGCAGGGTGCTGACGCGGAAGTCGATCTGCTTGGTCTTGCTCAGGTTGAGCTTGATGCGCCCATCCTGCGGCACGCGCTTTTCGGCGATATCCAGCTGCGCCATGACTTTCAGGCGCGCCGCGATGCGCTGGTTCAACTTGACCGGCGCACGCGCCACCATCTTCAGCAGGCCATCGATGCGCAGGCGCACGCGATAGTCATCTTCGTAGGGCTCGAAATGGATATCCGACGCGCCCTTGCGGATTGCATCCACCAGCACCTTGTTGACGAACTTCACTACCGGGGTGTCATCACCCTTGGCGTCGATGCCCGAGTCGCTGGCCGCCATGTCGTCGTCGGTGCCGATCTCGAGGTTCGCCATGCCCTCGTCGTCGTCGCCCATGGACGAGGTCATCGAATCGTGGCTGGTCTGCCACTGCTCCAGCGCCCGGCGGATCTGGTCGTCATCGACCAGGATCGACTCCACCACCAGGTTGGTGTGGAACTTGATCTCGTCCAGCGAATGGGTGGGGTTGCTGGTGCCCACGTACAGCTTGCCGCCCCGCTTGAACAGCGGCAACACGTGATGCTTGCGCAGCAGTTCCTCGCTGACCAGGCTGATCGCGCTCTGATTGGCGTCGAACACGCTGACATCGAACAGCGGCATGCCGAACTCGAGCGCGTTGGCCGCGGCGAGCTGCGAGGCGGTGACGACCTTGTTCTGGGCGAACCATTGCGGCAGCGGCAACCGCGCAGCGGTCGCCTTGGCCATCGCATCGCGGGCGCCGGCTTCATCCAACGCACCGTCCTGCACCAGACGGCGCGCGATGCCGGTGATACCGACGAGGTTAGCGGTGGCAACTGCGTTCATGCGGCTCCTCACTCCAGACCACCCGGCGCATCCCGCCCCACATGGCCCTGCATTGTTGGTCCGCTGCCGGCTCCCCCTGCAGCCCTTACATCTTACCTGAGTCGGCCACGTTGCCCTGCACTGCCCCAGCGGATCACCGCCTCGACCTGTCGGTAGCGCCGACCCCTGGTCGGCGAACGCAACGCGCGGCCTGCGTCAGGCACCACAATGCCGTACAGAATCCGCCGAGCACGGCTCGGCGCTACCGGATTGCCGATCACCCGGTAGCGCCGACCCACGGTCGGCGAGCGCAAAGCGCGGCCTGTGTCAGGCACCACAATCCCAGACAGAACCCGCCGAGCACGGCTCGGCGCTACCGGATTGCCGATCACCCGGTAGCGCCGACCCACGGTCGGCGAGCGCAAAGCGCGGCCTGTGTCAGGCACCACAATCCCAGACAGAACCCGCCGAGCACGGCTCGGCGCTACCGGATTGCCGATCACCCGGTAGCGCCGACCCATGGTCGGCGAGCGCAAAGCGCGGCCTGCGTCAGACACCCCACTCCCGGACAGAACCCGCCGAGCACGGCTCGGCGCTACCCGATTGCCGATCACCCGGTAGCGCCGACCCATGGTCGGCGAGCGCGAAGCGCGGCCTGTGTCAGACACCACAATGCCGGACAGAATCCGCCGAGCACGGCTCGGGCCTACCGGTCCTGTTTCCCCAACGCAGCCATGTAGGTCAGCAGCCGCAGCCGGCCACTGGCTCGTGCATCCGGCCCCAGCGCATCCCAATAGCGATCCGACAGCGCCCGCGCCAATCGCGTGTCACCGCTCGCCCACGCAGCGTGCTGCAGCGCGCCGAACAGGTAATACCCTGATCGCGCATCTGCCAGCAGCCCCGCGCTATGCCGCCCTTCCAGCAACCGCTGCCCTGTCGCCAGCACCTGTGCGTGGTCATCAGACGCGGCAGCCGACACCAGGGCCAGCGCATCAATCACCGTCGGATCGCGCAACGGGCAAGGCCGCCACGTCGGCCTCACCCACAGCGCTTCGCGTTCTTCGGGTGCAAGGAACGGCACCGTCTCCCCCGCCAGGAAGAAGACCAGCCCGGCGGTCTCCAGCGGCGTAATCTCCAGCTCGCAGCGAGCGCCCAATGTGCGCAGCGCGTCCGCCAACGCATGGTCGCCGCCGCCAGGCAGGTCCGCGCCATGCTGCAGGCGCTGGGACAACAGCTGCGCGGTGGTGCGACGCTGCAATACCTGCAGATTCAACTGGCTGCCATCGGCGCGGGGCAGTCGCGGCTCTGCCCCACCCCAGTCGCGCGTCAGCGGCCAGGGTGCGGTCATGATCGATTCCACGTCGCCGACATACCCCTGCTGGAAGCGGGCCACTGGCGCGCGCAAGGTTAGAATCGGGTGGTAATCGGAATGACGCGGCGACGGATACAAAGCCGGATACGCACGCAGCGCAGCATCTCCCATGGCGAAGGTGTCGCGCAGGTCATCCAGCCCATGTACGCCCACGCGCGCCAGCTCCGCACGCAGCGCCGGCTGGTCGAAGATTTCCGCGTTGAGCTCCGGCAGACGGCCTTTCGGCGTCGCGACGATGATCAGGTCTGAATCGTTGGCCAGATACGCACGAACATCGCTGAAATGATCCACCAGCCCATCCAGTACGGACGACACCAGCTCCGGCGTGATCTCGTACAACTGCAGCCACTGCACGAACAGCCCACCCTCGTTGAGCTGGCGTGGGACGAATGCATAAAACTCATCGCTGAACAACGACGCCGTGCCGCCCACCCACGGATTGGACGGCTCGGAAATGATCAGGTCGTACCGCTGCCCACTGCCCGCGAAGTGCGCCTTGGCATCATCGATGACGATATGCGAGCGTGGATCGGTATAGGCGCGCGACACACGATCACCGAACAGGCGCGCGCCCTCCACCATCGCCGGCTCGATCTCCACCGTGTCCACACGCGCCACGCGCGGATCGCCGAGCAGCGTGTGCGTGGTAAGGCCGGATCCAAAGCCGATCACCCCCACCCGATCAACGCCATGGCCCAGCGCCAAAGGCAATGCCCCCAGCAACACCATCGTGGACTCATCGCCACTGGGCTCCTGGTCCAGGGTGACCGTCATGCCGGCATCCACCTTGCCATTGGTGGCAATCGAACGCACCGGACCGGCGCCGCGATCGGTCTCGAATACAGACACAGTGGCGGTCTGGCCATCCTTGAAGAACAGCATCTTCGCGCTGTCATGCAGGCGTGCACCCCCGTGGCGATACACCGACGAACTGAGCACCAGCGGATCGAAGCGCACCAGACTGACAGCAGCGACGACGCCGGCAAGGCCCAACGCGACCGCAGTGAACGCGCCCGTCCGGGAGCCTGTGCGACGGGTCGCCTTTTCGCGGCTCGCGATGGGCCACAACAGCCACACACCCAAAGCTATGTCTGCCACCGCCGCGACCAGCAGTGCGTACTTCAACCCCAGCATCGGCATCAGGACATGCACGGCGGCCAGCACACCGACGATCGCACCCAGCGTATTGAACGCATACACCTGCCCGATCACCTTTTCACCGCGTCCCTCGCGCAGCAGCGCCAGCGTCAGCAGTGGCAATGTCATGCCTGCGAAGAACGCCGCCGGGAACATCACCGCCACCGCGATTACCGCACTGGCCACGCTGTACAGACCGTAGCCTTCCGCACTGCGCACGATCACCCGCATCAGCCAGCCGACCCACTCGAAGGCCTGCGCATAGACGAACATCGACGCCAACGCGGCAAGGCCCATCAGCACCTGCACCCAGCCCGCCACGCGTAGGGGAGAAACCATGCGGTCGGCCCGGTGGCGCAACCACAGCCCACCGAAGGCGATGCCGGCGATGAACGCGGCAAGCATCAGCTCGAACGAGTGCAAGGTGGTGCCCAAAGCGAGCGACAGCATGCGCACCCAGGTTATTTCGTAGACGAACGAGGTAGCTCCGGTCAGCAGCGCGATGCTGAGCACGGCCAGCACCGGCATGACCCGGAGCGTGGAGTGCCCGCTTGCTTCGCCGGATCGCGGGGGTGATGCCGGGTTCTCGGCCTTCGCGTTGACTGCGTGACCTAGTCCGCCCCGCGCCAGTGGATAGATCAGCGCGGCCACGACGATATTCAGCGCCCCTGCCACCATCACCGCACCCGGCAAGCCCAACGCAGGCAGCAGGAGATACGTGGATGCCAGTGCGCCACACGCCGCGCCGATGCTGTTGGCGAAATAAAGCCCCGCCAGCACTTCGCCCTGCGCCTGCGGCTGCGCACGCAGGTAGCCCGCGCTCATCAAAGGGAACGTTGCGCCGAGCAGGATGCATTGGGGCAATACCAGTATCGTCGCCAGCAGCCAACGCAAGGCGGTGGCGCCCTGCCCTTGCAGCCCCGGCAACAGATACGTGTATGCCAGCCCGGTGATGCCCTGGAACGTCCAATCGAATACGAGGCCAAGGATGCCGATCAGCAGCTCGATGGCGGCGTAGGCCAGCAGCGGGTAACGCCAAGCAGTGCTGCGCCGGCTGGCCCACCATGCGCCCAGGGCCATGCCGCCCATGAAGAGCATGAGGACGAGGGACTGGGCGTGGGACGAGTGGCCGAGGAACAGGCCGAGGTACTGACTCCAGATGGACTGGTAGATCAGGCCGGCGAAGCCGGAGAGGATGAAGATGGGGAGGAGGTAGATGCTGGGGTGGCGGGTGGCGGGGGTCATCTATTGGGGCAGTCGAAAGGCACACGTTCCCTCTTACCGAAGGAATCGACCCCAGTCAACGAGCGGAATTCTCGAGTCGCCCCACCCACTCATAACCTTTTGGTGAGATAGATTTTTGAGCTCCTGACCGAACAGGTCTACTCGCGACCTGGCATGCCAGGTCGGTACGCGCCGCGAATCCTTCCAGCTAACAAGGCTCGTAAAAAAAAAGGGCTCTGCAAACGCAGAGCCCTTGTCTCACTGACTTAAATCCACCTTATGAGTGGTGTCAATGGACTTAGCTGCGGCACTCAGCCGGCAGGTACTTTGGTTCACTCTCGGAAGCGCAGGTCCAACGCGTACCCGCATCGACCAGGTCAGGGGTGTAGGTCAGAACGACTTCGGCCGCCTTCTCGGTACCCGTGACGGTCACAACGCCAGCTGCACATTCAAGCGAGGCAGTGTTAGTGGTGGGGGTGTCGAAGGTAGCAACGCCGCGGCAGGCATTGTCATTAATCGCATTCTCGCTAGCGATGTTTTCACCAATCGTCGCCTTCGCGCCCGAAGCGAGCACGGCCATTTCGGAGACACGCGAGCGGATGGTGTAGTCCTGATACGCCGGCAGAGCGATAGCAGCCAGGATTGCGATGATCGCAACAACGATCATCAGTTCGATGAGGGTAAAGCCCTTCTGGTTCTTCATTTTTATACATCCCCAAGAAAAAAAGTTGGCACGGAAGAGGAATTGCTGCCGGAGCCGGTGATCCCACCGGATGAGCGGGTCGCAGCGCCTTGCGGGTGAAGTCAAAGCAGGTTACGTGCCAACTTTCCCCGGCACGACCAATCTTCCCCGGGCACAATGATGGCAGCATTTGCAGATTTGAGAAGCTCCCGGACCTTGAAGTGCGATGCACCCCGCAATGTGACGCAGGGCGTCACTTTAGGTCACTTCCGGCCCAGTCTGATGTAGTCAGCCCCCTGCACTGCCCAGATGGCTACGAATCCGCTAGCATCTCGAAATAGATGCCTGCTGGGGATGGCAGGCCGGGGAGTGCAGAATGTCCGCAAGTCGCAGTGCGATGAAGAAAGAGCCCGTGGCGCGCAGCACCACGGAGATGGCACCGTTTGTCTGGGAGGGGACCGACAAGCGGGGCGTGAAGATGAAAGGTGAGCAGTTGGCCAAGAATGCCAATCTGCTCAAGGCAGAGCTTCGACGTCAGGGGATCACACCCAAGATCGTGAAACCAAAGAGCAAGCCGCTGTTTGGTGCGGCAGGCAAGCCTGTGTCTGCTAAAGATATCGCCTTCTTCAGTCGTCAGATGGCGACTATGATGAAATCCGGCGTACCAATTGTCTCGTCATTGGAGATCATTGGCGGTGGTCATAAGAACCCCCGGATGAAGAAGATGGTGGACTCAATTCGAACGGATATTGAAGGGGGTTCGTCGCTACATGAGGCCATCAGCAGGCATCCGGTACAGTTCGACGAGCTGTATCGAAACCTGGTCCGAGCTGGTGAAGGGGCTGGTGTGCTGGAGACGGTGCTCGATACGGTCGCCAATTACAAAGAGAACATTGAGGCGTTGAAGGGCAAGATCAAGAAGGCATTGTTCTACCCTGCGATGGTCATGGCAGTTGCTCTTATCGTTTCGTCAATCCTTCTGCTTTTCGTGGTTCCCCAGTTCGAAGAAGTGTTCGCCGGCTTCGGGGCCGAGCTTCCCGCGTTTACTCAGATCATTGTCAATATGTCGCGTTTCATGACGTCGTGGTGGTGGCTGATCGCGATCATAATCGCGGGAGTGATCGTCGGCTCCATCATGGCCTACAAGCGCTCTCCTAAAATGCAGCACACCATGGACCGGTTCATCCTCAAGGTCCCGGTCATCGGCCAGATCATGCACAACAGCTCGATCGCCCGCTTCGCCCGCACCACGGCGGTAACCTTCAAAGCCGGTGTCCCGCTGGTCGAAGCCCTCGGCATCGTCGCAGGCGCTACCGGCAACAAGGTGTACGAAGAAGGCGTGCTGCGTATGCGTGACGACGTGTCGGTCGGCTACCCGGTCAACATGGCCATGAAGCAGATCAACCTGTTCCCGCACATGGTGGTGCAGATGACCGCCATCGGCGAAGAGGCCGGCGCCCTGGACACCATGCTGTTCAAGGTGGCGGAGTACTTCGAGCAAGAGGTCAACAACGCCGTCGATTCGCTCAGCAGCCTGCTGGAACCGATGATCATGGTCTTCATTGGCGTGGTCGTTGGCGGTATGGTGATCGGCATGTACTTGCCCATCTTCAAACTCGGCGCGGTGGTTGGATAACACATGGCATTTCTAGACCAGCATCCCGGCCTCGGCTTTCCCGCCGCGGCCGGCCTGGGGTTGTTGCTCGGCAGCTTCCTCAACGTTGTCATCCTGCGCCTGCCCAAGCGGCTGGAGTGGCAGTGGAAGCGTGACGCGCACGAGGTGCTGGAGCAGGAGGACATCTACGAGCCGCCGCCGCCTGGCATCGTGGTGGAGCCGTCGCACTGCCCGCATTGCAAGCACAAGCTGGCGTGGTACGAGAACATCCCGCTGTTCAGCTGGCTGATCCAGCGTGGCAAGTGTCGTCATTGCCACGTCCCGATCTCCATCCAATATCCGCTGGTCGAGCTGCTGACCGCCGTACTGGTGCTGGCCAGCGTGTGGCAGTTCGGCTTCGGCTGGCAGGGCTTCGGTGCCATCGTGCTGTCGTGCTTCCTGGTGGCGCTGTCCGGCATCGACGTGCGAACGCAGCTGCTGCCGGACCAGCTCACCCTGCCGCTGATGTGGCTGGGACTGATAGGGGCTGTCGATAACCTGTACATGCCGGCCAAACCTGCCCTGCTGGGTGCGCTGGTGGGCTATCTGTCACTGTGGTCGGTCTGGTGGATCTTCAAACAGCTGACGGGCAAGGAAGGCATGGGCCACGGCGACTTCAAGCTGCTGGCCGCACTGGGCGCTTGGGTAGGCCTGAAGGGCATCCTCCCGATCATCCTGCTGTCGTCGGTGGTGGGCGCGATCATCGGCTCCATCCTGCTGTACAGCCAAGGCCGCGACCGCGCGACGCCTATCCCGTTCGGCCCCTATCTGGCGATCGCCGGCTGGTTGGTCTTCATGTGGGGCGAGCCGCTGATCAATGCCTACCTGAGTTACGCGAACCTGCGATGAGCCGGTTCGTGGTCGGCCTGACCGGGGGCATCGCCTCCGGAAAAAGCGAAGTGACCCGCCGCTTTGAAGCGCTTGGCGTCACCGTGGCCGACGCCGATGTGGCTGCCCGTGCAGTGGTGTCCCAAGGCAGCCCGGCGCTGGCGATGATCGCCGAACGCTTCGGGCCGGACATGCTGCAGGCCGATGGCACGCTGGACCGTGGCCGCCTGCGTGCTCATGTGTTTGCCGCCGTGGCGGAGCGTAAAGCGCTGGAAGCGATCACCCACCCGGCCATTCGCCAACTGCTGCACGACCAGTGCGCGCAGGCGGAAAGCCCTTACGCCATTGCCGCCATCCCCTTGCTTACCGAAGCTGGCGGCCGCGATGCCTATAGCTGGCTGGATCGGATACTGGTGGTGGACGCGCCGGAAGCCCTTCAACTTGCCCGGCTGATGCAGCGCGACGGCAGCGACGCGGTGCTGGCGCAGCAGATGATCGACGCGCAGGCCAGCCGCGCGCAGCGGCTCGCCCTGGCGGACGATGTAGTGCCCAACGATGGCCACCCGGATGCATTGCAGGCGCAAGTCGAGCGGCTGCATGCGATCTACCTGCAACTTGCGACCGCCGCGGCCTGATTCCTCGTAGCGCCGAGCCACGCTCGGCGAGCGCAGCGGCGCCGGGTACCTAAGCAGCTCGAACCTTCGTGTCGAACTCCACATGCACTCCGTCATAGGGGAAGTGCAATGCGCCCGCAGCCGTTTTGTCGATCAACCCACATGCAACGAGGGCGGCACTATCGGTATGTACACCTTTTACATCTCGATCAACGCGTCTGGCCAGCTCACGCACCCCAAGAGGGCCCGCTCCAGCGAGCGCTTGAAGCAGGCTCCAGCGATTCGGATTCAACGTGCGCAACAGATCCTCACCACTCGTGAAAGTGAATCGAGGTGAGCTGTCACGCTGAGTAGGAATCAGGGCCTTCAGGCGTGATTTGACGTCGGATATGCTGGCAACGCCAATAGTCAAAATGTTCATTGGGGCCTCTCTCACAGTTGAGCCACGTCGTCCCAGAAATCATCAATCAGTGCTTCAAGCGACCAAAACACGTCCTTTGTTGTCAAGTTTACATCACTCGTAAACTCGGGTTGCTCCGCAAGCGCCGGTGACTACGGACCGCAGCCGGCTCATGAAACGAATACAGCTTTCCTGATGTACGCGCGTGGCAGTTCTGCCCACGATGACCGGGCTGGAACGAGCAGTTCCGGCCGGGATTGGCGTCCCGTTGCTCTTAGCTGGATGACTCTGTTGTGGCCGGTTCCGGGCACGGCGGAGAATGCACTGCCCTTCCGTTCTGCGGCGGGCGGTGCGTGGGGATTCCCATATCCGCCGGTTTATCCGATCGAGGTCCGGTACGCCAACCCGCACCGTCCGCCACCTCGCCGCTGGGCAGGTGGCTTTACGATTCTGCGAGGGCTTTCATGGCGGCATTCTCTCCCCCTGGTGCACGGCTGCACGCCCTGATCGGCGATGCGGTGTTGGACATCCCCTTCCACCTGGTTGAACGGCTGGACGCGGCGTTGGCAGACGGCGGAATGCCCGAGCCAAAGCCTGCGCTGATCGACTTCCTCGATTCAATGCAGCGCGGTGATGCCGGCGATGGCGAGCCGTGGGGAGAGGCCGGAGTGCCGGTCGATCGCTGCGCCGAACTTGCGCGCGTGAGCAGGAATCTGGCTGCACTGAGCGCGGTGATGCGCCTGCTGCATGCCGTCCACCGGACACGGCAGCAGGGAGATGGGCGGTCTTCGCTGGATGCGCGCGTCGAACAGGGCCTGCTGTTAGCTGGTAGGGAGTTGGCGGACTCGGCGGTGGCTGTACTGGACGCTGGGCGATGAAGCGCGCTGCGGACCGAGCAGTGGGCACCATCCCGGTAGCGCCGAGCCATGCTCGGCGAGCGCAGCGGCAAGGGCGGACGGCCAGCGGCCGTCACTACCCTCGTTGCCGTCAGCCCAGCAGCTTGGGGGCGAAGGTCAACGTGGCCACGACACCACGGTCGCCGCCGGGGCGGACACTGACCTGCCAGCCGTAGAGGTCGCACAGGCGGCTGACGATCGACAGGCCGATGCCGCCGCCCTGCGAGTGACCGGCGTGGGTGCCGCGGTAACCGCGCTGGAACAGCTTGGCAGCGTCCTCTTCGCTCAGGCCGGGCCCACTGTCGGCCACCGATACGGCGTTGTTGCCCACGTTGACCCGCACTTCGCCGTCCTGCGAGTACTTCACCGCGTTGCCGATCAGGTTGCCCAACGCCACCGACAATGCCGATTCCGGTGCATCCACGATCAGGTCGCGGTCACCTTCCAAGGTCAGGGTGATGGGCTTGCCGCCCAGCTGTGCGCGGTGCGATTCGAGCAGCTGTTCGGCGACCCGTGCCACGTTGCTGGTGCCCTGCCCGCGCTCATTGCGCGATAGCAGCAGCAACGCGCCGATCAGATCGCTGCACTGTTGTTCGGCACGCTGGATACGCTGCAGACGCTGCAGCACTTTTTCGTCCAGACCAGGCCGGGTCAGCAGCAGCTCGGTGGCACCGCGGATCACCGCCAGCGGTGTGCGCAGCTCATGGCTGACGTCGGCATTGAACTCGCGGTCGCGCTGCACCACCTCGGTCAGCCGCGAAGAATAATCGTCCAGCGCCTGGGCCAGCTGCCCCACTTCGTCGTCGGGAAAACGCGGTGCCAGCGGTTCGGGATCACTGGTGCCGCCGCGATACGCACGCAGCCGTTTCGCCAGGTCTGAGACGGGCTTCATCACCTTGGAAGCGGACCACCAGCCGAGCACCAAGGACAGCAGGCTGAACACCAGCACGGAAATCCACAGCGCGCGTTTCAGCTGCGCCTCACCCCGCGTGGCCTCGGTCATGTCGTAGGCAAGGAAGAACCAGGCGTCATCGGCTTTGCGCACAGCCAGCTTGTAGGCGTACGGCCTGCCATCCTCGTCCAGGCCACTGACGTTGTGGTTGCCATTGGGCAAGCCTGCCCATTCGGGCCGCTCTTCGCGGACGCGGTCGAACTTGTCGCGCGGGTACAAGAACGCCCGGATCTGCTGCACGGGCAGGTCCGGGTTGCGGCTGCGATCGGAGTAGTAGCGCTTGGCGTACTCGTCGATGTTCCGGTTCATCACGTCTTCGACGAGCTGGTTTTCCACGCGCGCGCGCGCCCAGTTCGTGGCGAACGCAAACAGCGTGGTCAGGCAGAAGCCCAACAGCACGAAGGAGACGATGATGCGGCTGCGCAGCCGACGACGGTAAGGTCCGCGCCGGCGACGCCCCCTGCGTACGGGGTCTTCAGGCATCCGGTGCAGCGATCCGGTAGCCGATGCCATGACGGGTCTGGATCATCGGAACTTCAAAAGGCTTGTCCACCACGGCGCGCAGGCCATGGATGTGCACGCGCAGGGAGTCCGAATCCGGAAGTTCTTCGCCCCAGACGCGGGTCTCCAGCTCCTGCCGGGTGACCACGGCCGGCGAGGCTTCCATCAGCGCCTGCAGGATCTTCAGCGCGGTCGGGTTGAGCTGCAGCAGCTTGCTCTGGCGACGTACTTCCAAGGTGTCGAGGTTGTATTCCAGATCGCCCGTTTCCAGCACGCGGGTCTGCACACCCTTGCCGCGGCGGGACAGCGCGTTCAACCGCACTTCCACTTCCTGCAGCGCGAACGGCTTGATCAGGTAATCATCCGCACCGGAATCAAAGCCGGCCAGCTTGTTGTCCAGCGAATCACGGGCGGTCAGCATCAGCACGGGGGTCTGCTTGCGGGCTTCGTTACGGAGCTTGCGGCAGACTTCAATGCCGTCCATGCCGGGAAGGTTCAGATCCAGCACGATGGCGTCGAACTCGTGCACCACGGCCAGGTGCAGGCCCGTTACACCGTCGGCGGCGAAGTCGACCGTGTGCCCGCGGTCCTCGAGGTAGTCGCCGAGGTTGGCGGCAATATCACTGTTGTCTTCGATGACGAGAATTCGCACTGGGACCTCTGGTTCGTGGTGGGATGCCTGCCTTGGCGCGGTCGCAACCTGGAGGGTTACGACCCGGGCCTGTTGGCGGCTGACGCCAACCATACAGCCCCGGGCATTAACATTTCACACGAAGGGGCGCGCAGGGCGCGTCAACGTCAGAGGTTCACGTCTTTCGGGCTGGGGCGCGTCAGGGTGCTCATGTCCTTGCGGGCACGCTCGGTCGCCTCGCGCCGCTGCGCAACCGTCAGGCAAAGGCGTTCGGGGCGGTTGGTGCCGGTGGCGCGCTCGCGGCGGCAGACCATGCGGCTGTCGGCATGGGCGCGGCCGAGGATGGTGTTGACCACCGCTTCGTCATTGAGCACTTCCGTGCGTGCCTGCGGATTGAGTTGCTCCACGGTGTCGTTGTCCCCAAGGCGGACGCGGATGCGGTTGATGGCGGCGCTGACCTTGCTCTTTTCATCCAAGGTGATTTCGCTGTACCGCTCGCTGTGGAGCGCGCGTTCGACCCCGCTGAGCTGCTCCTTGGCCGGCACATTCAGGTCCAGCTGGACGGGGGTGGCGTCGTTCTGCTTCGGGGATTCCGCGTAAGCAGCGGTGATGCAGGCCATGCCCAGCGCGGCCATCAAGACCGCCTTCTGCCACGATTTCATACCCGTCACCTCCATGAATGAGAAGAGACTGTACGAGGCATGTGACGACGGAATCAAGGGCGCACTGGCCCTTACGGCGCGTCAGATAAAAAAAAGCCCGGGCGAACACGCCCGGGCCTTAAAATTTCATATCCCGATACCGATCCTGCTGATGAGGCAGAGCTGCGGTAGGGAGGAGATTACGACACGCGCAATTAAAGGGTCGTTAAAACGTGGACCCTGCACTTGCGAAAGTACAGGAAGTCTTTTGTTTCAATTGGTTACACAAGCAACCTGCAGACGGGCGCTTGTGGAGGGCTTTCCGCCGAGGGTGGCTCGGCCCTACCGGGGTGATGGCATCTACGGCGCGCTAGCGGCTGACGATCTTTTCGACGTGGGCGATGATGCGGCCCGCGATGTCCACGTTGCAGGCGCCTTCCACGCCCTCCAGGCCGGGGGTGGAGTTCACTTCCAGCACCAGCGGCCCGCGTGCGGAGCGGATCAGATCCACGCCGGCCACGCTCAGGCCCAGCGCCTTGGCCGATCGCACGGCCATCTGCGCCTCGGCCCGGCTGGCCTTGGCCGGATGCGCGCTGCCGCCGGCATGCAGGTTGGAGCGGAAATCGCCCTCTGGTGCCTGCCGCTGCATGGCGGCCACGACGTGATCGCCCACCACCAGGCAGCGCAGGTCGGCCCCTTGGGCCTCGCCGATGAACTCCTGCATCAGGAAGTTGGCATACAGGCCGCGCAGGGCCTCGACGATGCCGCGCGAGGCGCTGGCCTTTTCGGTCAGGATCACCCCGCGCCCCTGGGTGCCCTCGTTGAGCTTCACCACATGCGGCGGCGGGCCGAGCATGGACAGCAGGTCCACGGTGTCATCCGGGTTGTCGCCGAACACCGTCACCGGCATGTCGATGCCCTTGGCAGCCAGCAGTTGGTGCGCACGCAGCTTGTCGCGCGAGCGCAGGATCGCATCGGACGGATTAGGGGTGCGGGCGCCCATCAGCTCAAACTGGCGCAGCACGGCCGTACCGTAGCGGGTGACCGAGGCACCGATCCGCGGGATGACCGCATCCACCCCGGTCATCGGCTTCCCCTTGTAATGCATGGTGAAGCCGTCGGCGGCGATCCGCATGTAGCAGCGCAGCGGATCAAGCACGCGTACGGTGTGGCCGCGGCTGCGAGCGGCCTCTACCAGGCGCCGGGTGGAATACAGCTTGCTGTTGCGCGAAAGGATGGCGAGTTTCATCGGAGCCGGGCCGTGCAGAAGCGCGCAGCATAGCGTGTGCGCGGTGACGATGCCCGGCGGTCGAGCACGAGTGACCGGACCTTGATTCAGCGCTCGCCCTCGCTCCGATCTCAGCGTCCTCAGGGCCATAAATGGGCCTCGCTGCCATGCATTACGCGGATCACTCCACTGCCCTTGCCGGGTCCGCCTTCACAGCACACGCCAATGAGGAGGCGTCACTGCCCATCACCCATCGACACGCCATTTTCTCATTGTCTTCATTAAGCTGAGTTACTTGTACGACCTGAGGGAGGATGATGCGTCCTGGCATGGTGTTCGGATGGCTGCTGGCAACGTATTGCGCTGCCTGCAGCGCGCTGTCACATGCTCAGGCACCTGAGCTGCCGCTGACGCCTAAACAACGTGCGTGGCTGCATGCCCATCCGGTCATCCGGGTCGGTGTCAATGACAACGACTGGTTGCCCTTTGAGAAAGTCGAAGGCGCTCGGCTTTCCGGCTTCGCTCCGGAGACGTTGCAAGCCGCAGCGACCGCACTTGGCGTGAGGCTGGAACCCAGGAACTATCCTGGTTGGGAAGCGGTGCTTGAGGCTGCCTGCGCAGGGGACATCGACGTGGTCATGGACGTGCAGCTCACGTCCGCGCGCACCCGCTGCATGGTGTTCACACAGAAATTTGCCACGGCTCCCTTGGGAATCACGGCGCGCTCCACTGATCGCCGATCCATCACCAGCCTTGATCTGGCGGGTCTACGGATAGCGGTTGAAGATGATCAGGTGACAGCACTCGGCGTCAGGGATCGCTATCCCGGCGCTCAGATTGTGCGTGCCAACGGAACACGGGCCGCCTTGAAGAGCGTGGCGCTTGAGGACGCCGACCTCTATATCGGCAACGCTTACGTCATACAGCACTTGACCAAGCAGGAACCATTGCGCGGACTGACCCTGCTGCAGCGTCCCGACATTCCCCCCATGAATCTGTACTTTGGCGTTCCAAATTCCGCTCAGCCGTTGGCCGAAGCATTGGACGTGGCACTCAATTCGCTGCCAGACGCGACGCGCGCTGCCCTGCGCGTGAAGTGGCTCACGCCCTTGGACTGGGCAGTCACCCCAGGCATAAGATTCTCTCCTGAAGAGACCAAGACCCTCTCTCAGCCAATACGGTTGGGCGTGCCCCTGAATTGGGAACCCATCGCTTTTCGCGACAAACAGGGCAAACCGTCAGGCGTTGCCGGAGATTACCTGCAGCGATTCGTTGAAGCCGGCGCCAGGAATCTGCAGATCGTGGAATTCGAGGACGGCGAGGCGCTGCAGCGGGCAATGCGGGACAGGACGATAGATGCGGCACTGGCCGTCCCCATGACCAACGCGGCGGCAAGCGCGGGCTGGCGTTTCAGCGAGCCGTTCATCACCATTCCAAATGTCATCCTCACCCACGTTGGCGCACCCAGAGTCATTGACCTGCGCGATCTCAACCACCGGCGGGTCGTGCTGTCCGAGCCAGACAGGCTGGGACCGCTCATCAAGGCGCAAGCGCCCGACGTTCGACTCATCACTGCAGCCGATGCGGCGACAGCCCTCACGCTTCTGGACAGAGACGGTGCAGACGCCTATGTCGGCAATCTTGCTGTGGTGGATCCGTATCTCCGCGATGCGTACGCGGGGCGGCTGCAGATTGCTGCACCGGCGGGCACTGAGGACCGTTTGACGTTTGCGGCCTTTGGGAACAGCGCCGCCCTGGCCTCCGCGTTTGATCAGGTTGTCCGCAATGTGGCTGCAGGAGAACGGGAACGCATTCGAAACGATTGGCTGGGCGTTGGCGACCAACCGGCGATCAATTGGCGGCGGGTCATGCTCTGGGCGTTGCCTGCCTTGTTGATTCTCCTCACTGGCGGCCTCGTCCACACCGTTGGCCACATGCGGCTTCGACGCGAGGTGTCCCAGCGTCGCATTGCAGAAAATCGGCTGTCCCGGGTCACCCGCAAGTTACCTGCCATCGTTTACCAGGTCCACCGCGCGCCGGATGGCACCTTCACTTTCCCCTATGTAGCTGGCGACGTCTTTTCACTTTTCGGCGTTGAGCTGTCAGACGTGCTCGAGGACGAGCGCGCACTATTCGCTCGGGTCCATCCTGATGATCAGAAGATACTGGTCGATGCAACAGAAGTTGCCGCTGCCACAGGCACGGGGTTGTCATTCCAATTCCGGGCCCTGTCCCCGGAAGGATGGCGCTGGATTTACTCCAAGGGCGAGCTTACGGAAAACACGGAAGCCGGTACGGAGTGGAGTGGCTACTGGGTGGACGTGACCGAGTCGCACGAAGCGTCGATTGCCCTGGAAGACGCTATTGCAGTCGCAGAAAAGGCCGGCAAAGCGAAGGACGAGTTCCTGGCTACGATGAGCCACGAAATCCGCACGCCGATGAGCAGCGTCGCCGGCATGCTCGAAGTTCTTGGCCACACCGGCCTCGACCAGGAACAGAGTGCGATCCTCGCCAAGATCAATCGATCCTCGGCTGTATTGCGCCAATTGCTCAATGACACCCTGGACATGTCGAAGATCGAGGCAGGCGCGCTGACACTGGAATGGACCGCCGTTGATCTTGCCAATTCAGTGGACACGGTGCACGCGATGCTGGCCCCACAAGCCGCCGCCAAGGGGCTTGTCCTGTCGGCAACGCTCGCCCCTGCCGTCGCCAGCCGCGTCCTGGCCGATGAACTTCGACTGCAACAGATACTGATGAATCTCACCAGCAACGCCATCAAGTTCACCGCGCACGGTGAAGTGTCCATACGTGTCGACGTCGTGGCCGATGCGGTGGGTGAGCAACGCTTGGCCTTCTCTGTCACCGACTCCGGCATCGGCATCCCTGCCGACCAGCTGGAGCGCATCTTCGAGCCTTTCACCCAGGCAGACCTTTCAACCGCGCGAAAGTATGGCGGCACGGGTCTGGGCCTCAGCATCAGTCGTCGCTTGGCCGATCTGATGGGAGGCGAGCTGGAACTGAAGAGCACGCCAGGCCTGGGGACCTGCGCCGTCCTTTCCTTGCGCCTCGCCGTGTTGCCGCCAGAACCGGCCACTGCTGGAGAGGCCGCACCGTCAGGCACTGGGCCAATACCCTTCTTGCCTGCCCCGCCACCGGGACGCAGATGGCGCGTTCTGGTAGCAGAAGACGATGCCACCAGCAGGGAGATCATCCAGTGGCGGATGGGGCAACTGGGCGTGGAATGCGTCGCCGTGGAAGACGGCGCACAGGCGCTCGCGGCGTTGCGCGACGGGCGGTTCGATCTCTTGGTGACGGATTGCCAGATGCCCGTGATGGACGGCTACACGCTGGCCCGGGAACTCCGGGCGACGGACGGATCAGCACGCAATCTGCCCATCATTGCGCTGACCGCGAGTATCTTCCCTTCCGAAGTCGAGCTGAGCGCGTCCGCTGGCATTGGAGAACTGTTGCCCAAATCCGCGTCGCTCAACGAACTGGGAGATGCCGTCGCGCGCGCCCTGCGGAGTCGAACCGACGTAACACACGCGCTGCACGGCGAGCCGTAGCCGGGAGCCGAGAGGTGACCTGCCGGACTTACTTGCCGGTGGGGCGCTTACGGAAGGAATACTTGATGTCAAAGCCCTTCTTTTGAACCATGTGCTTGTCGTCCAGTTGCACCATGGGCATCTGGCGGCCTGGCATGACGCCGCCAATGAACTGCGAAATCTGCTGGAAGCAACTGTGTGGGTCCAGGATCCGCTGGAAGCCCAAGTCCTTCAAGTTAGGGTTCCGCACCATCACGACGCTGTTCCGGGGCAGGCCCTCCCAACGGACCGGCTCTATATCCAGCGTCATGGTCGACGCAAACAAGAGCACCGGGGCCCCCTGCTCAATGTGAAGGTCAGTGAAGTCGTGGGCCAGCAGGCGATCCCGCACATTTTCATACCGCCGTTCCACTTCTCGCTCGCGTTCAAAAATCTCCACCTCTACTTCCGCGATTTCATGCGGGTCCCGATCGGTGTAACGGGCATGGTTGTCCATGACAACGGCCCGATAGGACTCAAGCGAAGGGGTGCCACACACGCCTACCGCTGCCGGATCATCATGACGGCTGGCGCTCACATCCACCCATATCGGGTAGACCGTACCCGCAACACTCAAAAATGCTTCGTGGAAATAGGGGCTTAACGACGCGCTCTCTGGCAGGATCTGATGACCATATCGCTGCCAATACGGATACGGAGGGTGATGGGTTTCAAAGACAACCGCCGCCCGCGGCCCGGCTGGCCCGCCGTACTTGTCTGCGACAGCCCACGGAAGCAAGTCGCCTGGCAGCGGCAGCACATCCCTGCTGGGCTCCCGCACATACACAATGCTTTCATCGCGACCATAGGCCAACACGGTGTCGTAATAATCGTGTTGTTTGCTGATGAGCTTCATGCGCAACTCTTCGCAGTTTTGGTGATTCTACCGCCCGATGTTCTCGGACGCAGCTCAGGCAAGTAACTCCATTCCAAACGAAAAACGTTCCAGAATAGAAACAAAAAAAAGCAGATAGGGCTCCGGGCCGGATCATCCTGATTGGCATGCGGCGGTGCATTTCCATGCAGCGGGCAGCTACGGCTGGGGTGCGAACGTCGCGTGCACACCAGCGCAGCGGATTGGCCGGCTTGGGGCGACTTTCCAGCACACTCTTCTGATGCAGGCGCGCCCGCATCGGCCAGCGTATCGATCTGGGGGGGATGGTGAGCGCCTTGCCGCATGGCATCGAATGCTGGGCATGGCTCAATCAATCACTTGCGGACTGATTTGGAACAGTGGAGCGGGTGAAGGGAATCGAACCCTCGTCAGTAGCTTGGGAAGCTACAGCTCTACCATTGAGCTACACCCGCATCGCGGAGCACAGTTTAGGCGGCGGGGTGGCATGAGCGCAATGCGCGCATGCGGTCACCCAAGCAATGGAGCCGACTGGTAGAGCCGACTTCAGTCGGCTGCACCGGCGCGTCAGAAATCCGGGCGGTGAAAGAAGCCGACTGAAGTCGGCTCTACCCATGCCCATAGCGGTCCGGAATGACGGCCAGCGGCCGTCATTCCGGATCAGGGTCAGAACGCGCCGCTGACGCTGGCGAAGATGGACGTGTCCATCGCCTTCTTCTGCATCGTGGTCGCGCTCAGGCCGATGTTGCTCTGCAGGCCGAACAGTTCCATGCGCGCGCCCAGGATGGCGGTGGCGTAGTCCTTGTCGAACTTCAGGCCCGGCACGCGGTAGCTGCCCACGCCCGGCAGGCTCTGCAGGAAGGCGCTGCCGTCCTGGCGGTCTTCGAACTCGTGGTCATAGGTGATCTGCACGTACGGCTTGATGCTGCCGCCGTCCAGGCGCGCCTGCCAACCGAGGCGGCCCACGGTGGAATCAGCATCCTGGTTGTTGTAACCCAGCGCGGTGCTGCTGGCGTTGCTTTCCAGGTAGCCGTCCAGCTTGATCTTCTGCCAGATCACCGCGGCCACCGGGCCATGGCGGAAGCTGCCCTCTTCACCGAACTCGTAGCCTGCGTTCAGCGCGGCGGTCAGGTTGCTGCCTTCCGGCGATCCCTTGTGCTCGCGGGTTGCCGGGCCGAGGTGCACCTTGCGGGTGACGTCGTAGTCCAGCCAGCTGTAGCTGACCTGGCCATTGACCCATGCACGCTCGCCGTACCAGCCGGCGAACAGGCCGGCCGTGGTGTCGGACTGGGTGAAATCGCCCTGGCTGTTGCCGAAGTCGGCATCCATGCGGCCGTAGCCGGCGAAGCCACCGACGACCATGCCATCACGTGCCCAGTCGATGCCGAACAGGCCGGCGGGGGCCATGCCGTCGTACAGGTCGGCGTGGTCGTAGCGCTGCATGTCGCCGCGCAGGCCGCCCCACCAGGACAGGCCATCGGCCGGTGCGCCGCCCAGGTGCAGGCTGACCTGGTCAGCGCGCGAACGGCCGACGGTCTGCGCCGAATGGGTCAGCACCTGCTGCAGGCGCGGTGCTTCCAGCACGGAAATCGCGTACTGGCCAAGCATTTCGTGGGTGGCTGCAGACGGGTGGATGCCATCGGCGAATACATAGGCGGTCGCCGCATCCGGCGCGACCAGGCTGGTCGGGTTGCAGGTGACCGACGAGGCCACGGTGCAGGCCGCGTTGGTCACGTTGCGGAAGCCATAGGTGGTCGGATCCGCAACGATTTCACGCAGGATGGTGAACGTATCCAGCGGGATGAACTCAATGCCCGCCTGGGTCAGGCCGCCGTACAGGGCGTTGTTGTAGGCCGAGGCGACCGCGGTGTACTGCGCCATCGCCGCCGGGCCACCGGCACGGGCCATCGGGGTCAGCCCGATGTCCGGCAGGTTCGGCACCACCACGTATTTGGCACCCGCCGCCTGCAAGGTGCCGACAATGCCGATCTGGCTGGTCACGGCCGCGCCGATCACGGCAGGAGCCTGCGCCGGGCTGGTGATGCCCAGCAGATTGTTCGCACCGCCCCACACCGTATACAGCGCGTTCGGATCGGCCTTGCCGCCGTTGGCCGCCAGATAGCGGCTGGCCTGGGTCGCCAGCGACGGGGTCGGGCCCAGCGGACCCACCACGTCAGTCGCCACGGTGGCGCCGCCGGCGGCGTAGTTGTCACCGGTCTGGCCGTTGCCGTTCGGCGTGGCGTTGGTGCCGTAGTAATCGGCCACGTGTTCAGCCCACACCCATGCCGGGTTGGTGGTGAACTTGCCGGTCACCGGTTGTACCGAAGCGGGCAGCAGCGGGCGGAAGTATCCGCTGTCGGTCAAGCTGTCGCCGATGAACACCGTGCGGTTGAAGGCCGGTTCGACCGCCATGGCCGGCAGCGCAGCGAGGGCGACTGCGGCGGCAATCAGGGTGCGGACGGGACGTTTGCTGAACAACATGTGGAACTCCTGTGGTATCAATCGCCGGCAGTACGCCAGCGCACGGTGCAATGGTTTCACCCGCGCAGCCAAAGTCACGCTGCGCCGCGACATGCATTGTCGCTCTTGGGGTCCTTCAGCGACATCCCTGCCCGATGACGGGCACCGCCCGCGTGCCTTCGCCGGACGCATCGGGGACAATGCCGACATGGACATCCAGCTCAATGGCGAAGCCCGCACCCTGCCCTCTGGCACCACGTTGCACGACCTGCTGCAGCGCGAGCAGTTGCTGGAACGTCGCGTGGCGGTAGAGGTCAACAACGAGATCGTGACCCGCAGCCTGCATGCCACGCATGTGCTGGCGGACGGCGATGTGGTGGAGATCGTGCACGCGCTGGGCGGTGGGTGAAGCTGACCGCTGCGTTCGCCGAGCATGGCCCGGCGCTACCAACTAGGGGATAATCCGCGACATGATCGAACATGCCCCCTCTGATTCGCTGGTGATTGCCGGCAAGACGTACGCCTCGCGCCTGCTCACCGGCACCGGCAAGTTCAAGGATCTGGAAGAAACCCGCTTGGCCACCGAGGCCGCGGGCGCACAGATCGTCACCGTGGCCATCCGCCGCACGAACATCGGCCAGAATCCGGGCGAACCGAACCTGCTGGACGTGCTGCCGCCGGATCGCTTCACGATCCTGCCCAACACTGCCGGCTGCTACACCGCTGAAGACGCCGTGCGCACCTGCCGGCTGGCACGCGAACTGCTGGACGGGCACAACCTGACCAAGCTGGAAGTGCTGGGTGACCAGAAGTCGCTGTACCCGGACGTGGTGGCCACGTTGAAGGCGGCCGAGATCCTGGTGAAGGACGGCTTCGAGGTGATGGTCTATACCTCCGACGACCCGATCCTGGCCAAGCGGCTGGAAGAGATCGGCTGCGCCGCGGTGATGCCGCTGGCTGCGCCCATCGGCTCGGGCCTGGGCATCCAGAACAAGTACAACCTGCTGCAGATCATCGAAGATGCCAAGGTGCCGATCATCGTGGATGCCGGGGTAGGTACCGCGTCCGATGCGGCCATTGCCATGGAGTTGGGCTGCGATGGCGTGCTGATGAACACCGCCATTGCCGGTGCCCGCCATCCGGTGCTGATGGCCAGCGCGATGCGCAAGGCCGTGGAAGCTGGCCGCGAGGCCTTCCTGGCTGGCCGCATTCCGCGCAAGCGCTACGCCAGCGCCTCTTCCCCCCTTGATGGATTGATCGGCTGATGACCGACCCGTTTTCCAGTACCGGCTCCAAGGCGCCCGCCAAGCCGTTCACCGTGCACGAAGGCCGCCGCGAGATCCGCAGTTTCGTGCTGCGCCAAGGTCGCTTCACCCCGGCCCAGCAGCGCGCGTTCGATGACCGCTGGCCGCGTTTCGGCCTGGACTTCACTGGTGAAGTCCGCGACCTGGCCTCCACCTTCGGACGCGATGCGCACAAGGTGCTCGAGATCGGTTTCGGCAATGGTGTTGCCCTGCGTTTCGCTGCGCAGCAGGACGCCAGCCGCGATTACATCGGCATCGAAGTGCATGCGCCGGGTGTCGGCCGCCTGCTCAACGCGCTGGCTGACGACGATGTGGACAACGTTCGCCTGTACCACCACGACGCCGTGGAAGTGCTGGAGAAGGAAATCGCCGATGGCGCGCTTGATGAAGTGCGCATCTATTTCCCGGATCCGTGGCACAAGAAGCGCCATAACAAGCGTCGCCTGGTGCAGCCGGCTTTCGCCGACCTGCTGGTGCGAAAGCTGCGTCCAGGTGGCCGCCTGCATTGCGCGACCGATTGGGAAGACTACGCCGAGCAGATGTGGGACGTGCTTGACGCGACCGATGGGCTGGTCAACCGTGCCGGTGCGCGCGGCCATGTACCGCGCCCGGAATGGCGGCCGCAGACCCATTTCGAAACCCGTGGCCAGAAGCTGGGGCACGGCGTTTGGGATCTGTTGTACGACCGCACGTAAAGATCCACCCTCCCCCACGCTGACCGGAACGCGTCCCCCATGGAAACCGCGCTGACGCTGACAACCGACATGAAGCTCGTCCTCGGGCTGGTCGGTTTCACGATGGCGATGTTCCTGTTCGACCGCATCCGCGCCGATGTGGTGGCGCTGGTGGTGCTGGTCGTGCTGGGCGTCACCGGCCTGATCGCGCCGGAAGAAATCTTCGCCGGTTTCTCCGGTAACGCGGTGATGAGCATCATCGCCACGACCATCCTCGGCGCGGGTCTGGACCGCACTGGCGCATTGAACCGACTGGCGGCGTGGCTGCTGCGGCGCGGCCATGGGGTGGAGCAGCGCCTGCTGTTGATGACCACGGCCATTTCCGGCTTGAACTCGTCCTTCATGCAGAACCCGTCGGTGATGGCGCTGTACCTGCCGGTGGCCTCGCGCCTGGCCGCACGCACCGGGTTGACCCTGCAGCGGCTGCTGCTGCCGATCGCCGCGGCCATCGTGATGGGCGGCGCGCTGACCATGGTGGGCAACTCGCCGCTGATCCTGCTCAACGATCTGCTGGCATCGGCCAACAACAACCTGCCCTCCGGCCTGGCCACCATCGAGCCGCTGCGGATGTTCGCGCCGCTGCCGATCGGTGTCGCGCTGCTGATCGCCTCGCTGCTGTACTTCCACTTCTACGGCAACCGCAAGCTGGTGGAAGAAGAAACGCTGGCCAATGACGGCGTCACGCCAGCGCGCACGGAGAGCTACTTCGCCAAGACCTACGGCATCGAAGGCGATGTCTTCGAGCTGGTGGTCAGCGCCGAAAGTCCGATGGTCGGCATGACCCTGGGCGAAGCCGAAACCCTGCACGATGCGCCGCTGCTGCTGGCGTTGAAGACCGGCAACGACACCCGCTTGGCACCGCCGGCCGAGATGCGCATCTGGGTCGGCAGCGTGATCGGGGTGATGGGCTCGCGGCGGCTGGTCAGTGACTTCGCGCAGAACCAGTTCCTGCGCATGTCCTCCCGACTGAAGCACCTTGGCGATCTGTTCAATCCCAGCCGCGCCGGCATTTCCGAAGCAGTGGTGCCGCCGACCTCCGATGTGATCGGCAAGAGCGCGGCCGAGCTGCGCCTGCGCAAGGAACGCGGCCTGAGCCTGCTGGCGATCAACCGCGACAAGCAGGTGATCCGCGAGGACGTGCGCAAGGTGCAGCTGCGCGCCGGCGACATGCTGGTCTTCCACAGCATCTGGACCGATCTGGCGCAGGCCGCCCGCGGACGCGATTTCGTCATCGTCACCGACTACCCCAAGGGCGAGCAGCGGCCACACAAGTTCAAGCTGGCGATGACCATCTTCGCGCTGACCATCCTGATCGCGCTGACATCCAACCTGCCGGTGGCGCTGACCCTGATGACCGGCGTGGCCGGCATGTTGCTGACCGGCGTGCTGCGGATGGACGAAGCCTACGCATCGATCAACTGGAAGACGGTATTCATGATGGCCGGGCTGATTCCGCTCGGCTGGGCGATGGATTCCAGCGGCGCAGCGGCCTGGGTGGCGGGGCATACGATCGACAAACTGCCCGAGGGCATCCCGGTGTGGGTGCTGGAAGTGGCGCTGGCGTTGCTGACGACCGCGTTCTCGCTGGTGATCAGCCACGTGGGCGCGACCATCGTGATGGTGCCCATCGCGGTCAATCTTGCGTTGGCGGCTGGGGGCAACCCGACCGCGTTTGCGCTGATCGTGGCGTTGTCTGCGTCTAACAACCTGATGACCGCGTCGAACCCGGTGATCTCGATGGTCATGGGACCGGCCAATTACACCCCGCGCGAGCTGTGGCGCGTGGGGGGACCGCTGTCGTTGATCTATACGATGGTGGTGGTGGCGATGATCAACATCATGTTCTGAGCCGGATTGGGGTTGGGGTCGGCTGCTTGCTGCTGGCTGCTGGAGGGCCGGCTGCTGGGGGGCTTGGCTGGGGGGGGCTGGTGGTAGAGCCGACTTCAGTCGGCTGCCGTTGTGGAAGCCGACTGAAGTCGGCTCTACCTCTGCTGTTGGAAGCCGACTGAAGTCGGCTCTACCGTGCGGGCGGGCGCGCCGGGCGGTTCATGCCAGGAAGACATGTCCGTCGCGCACCTGCACGGCGACCGCGCGCAATCGATCACCCTTGCACGGCCCGGCTACGCATTGCCCGCTGTCCAGCGCGAACGAGGCCCCATGCGCGGCGCAGACCAGGTGTCCTTCCCGGCTTTTCAGGAATTGGCCGGGGGCCCAGTCCAGCCGGCGCCCTGCGTGCGGGCAGATATTGAGGAACCCCCGCACGCTGTCGCCTTCGCGATACAGCACCAGCGACTCGGCATCCCCGTCAATCACCACCTCGGCCTCGGCGAAGCCACCGTCGGTGATCTTGTCGACTGCGATGAGCGCTTGGTCGGTCATTTCTGACTCTGAATCGGGGAAAGCACTGATTGTCGCATGCCTGTCCACATGGCTGGCTGTTACATGAATGCAAGTCGTTGATCTGTAATGAACGAGCGGCGTACTTAACGATTTTTTCACTCATGCGCCGAAGCATCGCCCTGATACTGGTTGTTCGCTGATTTCAGCCAAGTGAGTTACCCATGATCAACCGCACCTTCCAATTCGGCCAATTCCGCACTCTGTTTGCGCCGCGCAAGCCGCGTCACCCGCTGGTGCGCGTTGCGGTGGGTCTGCTTGGGGTCGCCATTCTGGGTGTGATGGTGTTCGTGGGTGTTTTCGTCGGTGCAGCGATGATCCTTGCCGGCTTGGCGTGGAAGCTGCTGGCCCAGCGCAAGGCGCCCACCCGCGTGGCCGATGCCACCGTGGTGGAAGGCGAGTACCGCGTGGTCCGCAAGCCTGCGCTGCCGACCCACTGACAGGCCGCTCCGCTCGATAAGGCATGGCGTAGCGCTGCCTCTCCCAGCAGGCGCCACGTTCGCCGGGCGCGGCGCTACACTGCGACGACCTGATCGTTAGGACGCGCGCATGACCGATGTAATTCCCGCCCATCCTGTTCCCCGTATCCCGGTTGTCGGTGGCGGCACGTTCCCCGTACACCGCATCTATTGCGTAGGGCGCAACTTCGCCGACCACGCAAAGGAAATGGGCGCCGTCGTTCCCGATGCCGCGGCGCGGGGTCGGCCGATGTTCTTCAGCAAGCCTGCCGACGCCATCGTGGTCGGCCACGATGATGTCATCCCCTACCCGCCTGCCACCTCCGACCTTCACCACGAAGTAGAGCTGGTCGTTGCCATCGGCAGCGATGCGCCGGAAGGCGTGCTGCCCATCGAGCAGGCGCAGGCATTGGTGTACGGCTATGCCGTAGGCCTGGACCTGACCCGTCGTGACCTGCAGGCCGCGGCCAAGCAGAAGGGTCACCCGTGGGACACCGCGAAAGGGTTCGACGCCTCGGCGCCGATCAGCGAGATCGTGCATGCCGGTGAAGTCGGTGACCTCGCCGCGCTGAACCTGTCGCTGGAAATCAACGGCGAGGTACGCCAGCAATCGCTGCTGGACCAGATGATCTGGAGCGTCCCGGAAATTCTGCATGAGCTGTCGCAGCTGTGGCGGCTGCGCGCAGGCGACCTGGTATTCATGGGAACGCCGTCCGGCGTGGCCGCATTGAAACCCGGTGATCGTTTCAGTGCACGATTGGAAAATGTCGGCGAACGCCATGGCGTCATCGCCGGCTGACATTGCCTGCGATAGGATTTTTCGCAGTCAGCCCCCCCCTATCAGGAGATCTCCATGGGATTCATCAGTGAGTTCAAGGAATTCGCAACGCGTGGCAATGTCATCGATCTCGCCGTCGGTGTTGTCATCGGTGCGGCCTTCGGCAAGATCGTTACCGCATTGGTCGAGAAGATCATCATGCCGCCACTGGGCTGGGTGATCGGCCAAGTTGATTTCTCCGACCTGGCGTGGACATTGGCGCCTGCTCGCTTGGCGGCTGACGGGACGGAGATCCCGGCCGTGGTGATCGGCTACGGTGATTTCATCAATACCCTGATCCAGTTCGTGATCGTGGCGTTTGCCATCTTCCTGGTCGTGAAGTTCATCAACCGTATGTCGAAGAAGAAGGAAGCCGCGCCCAAGGGCCCGTCCGAAGAAGTGCTGCTGCTGCGCGAAATCCGCGACAACCTGAAGCACTGATCGCGGCACACGGCCAGGCCCGTCCTCCCGCCGGAGCGGACCTGGCCCTTTTCCTCATCTGGCCATTTCCCATGGCCATGACCTAGGGCCCATGCGCGGGGCGGCGGCACTGCTAAGCTCGGACGCTTATGCCCCTGCTGGAGTCGTCCATGCGTCGCCGCGTCCTTGCCCTCGCCTCTTCCCTTGCCCTGCTCGCGTCACCGGCCTTCGCCGCCCCGCATACCACCACGCTGGCCCCCGCCTCGCTGGGTACCGCTGCTGAACTGCGGGAGCAGGCCCTGGCCGACGACACCGGCTGGAAAGTGGTGGAATCGCTGACGACCGAGATCGGTCCGCGCATTGCCGGCAGTGAGGCAGACGCGCGCGCCGTTGCCTGGGCCGAAGCCAAATTCAAGGCACTCGGCTTTGACAAGGTGTGGAAGGAACCGGTGACGTTCCCGAAATGGGAGCGCCGCAGTGAGCACGCAGCGGTGGTGGGCGCGCACGCACAGCCTTTGACGATTACCGCCCTCGGCGGCAGCCCGGGCGGCAAGGTGCAGGCCGAGGTGGTTCGCTTCGCTGATCTGGCCGCGCTGCAGGCCGCGCCCGCAGGATCGCTGCAGGGCAAGATCGCCTTCGTCGACTACCAGATGCTGCCGTTCCGCGACGGCCGCGATTACGGTCGTGGCGGCGCCATCCGCAGCAAGGGACCGTCCGAAGCCATTCGCAAGGGCGCGGTCGGCTTCCTGATGCGCTCCGCCGGTACCGATTCGCACCGTGTGCCGCATACCGGCATCACCCGCTATGACGATGGCCTGCAGCCGGTCCCTTCGGCGGCATTGTCGGTGCCTGACGCCGACCAGTTGGCACGTCTGGTTGCACGGGGCAGCACCACGGTCAGCCTGGCGCTGGACTGCGGCTGGGATGGAACGGCGACCTCGTACAACGTCATCGGCGAAATAACCGGGCGCTCGCTGCCGAAGGAAGTGGTCGTCATCGGGGGCCATCTGGATTCCTGGGATCTGGGCACGGGCGCGGTGGACGACGGCGCTGGCGTCGGCATCACCATGGCCGCCGGGCACTTGATCGGCCAGTTGAAGCAGGCACCGAAGCGCAGCATCCGGGTCGTCGCGTTTGCCAATGAAGAACAGGGTCTTTACGGCGGCAAGGCGTATGCCGAGGCGCACGCGAAGGATGTCGTGCGGCACCAGTTGGCTGCCGAGAGTGACTTCGGCGCTGGCCGCATCTACGCCTTCAACACCGGTTCGCCGAACCCGGACGCCTCGCGCGATGCCACGCGGCAGATTGCCGAGGTGCTGAAGCCGCTGGGTATCGAGTACGCCGCCGACAAGGGCGGCCCGGGTCCGGACATCGGCCCGCTTGCGGCCAAGGGCGGCGCATGGGCCTGGCTGGCGCAGGACGGGACGGACTATTTCGACCTGCACCACACGGCCGACGATACGTTGGACAAGATCGACCCCAAAGCATTGGCGCAGAACGTCGCGGCGTACACGGTGATGGCCTATCTGGCCGCCGATGCCGACGGCACATTCGGCAGCGAAGCCAAGGCCACCGTTCCGCCGAACGAGTGATCCACCGGACCACGCAGCCCCCGGTAGCGCCGACCCATGGTCGGCGAGCGAAGCGGCCGCGCGGTGCCGGACCGCGCCCCGGTAGCGCCGACCCACGGTCGGCGAGCGCAGCGGCCACGCGGTGCCGGACCGCGCCCCGGTAGCGCCGACCCACGGTCGGCGAGCGAAGCGGCCACGCGGTGTCGGACCGCGCGAACGGCAGCCGGCTGAAGCCGGCTCTACCTGACTACGGATGCTCCCACAACGGTGCGTTTTTCAAGCCTATCGCACGCGGGTTGAACACCGGGTCGATGCCTGCGTTGCGGCTTTTCTCGTAATCGCGCAACGCGGCCAACGCGGGCTTCTGCAGCAGCAGGATGGCGATGATGTTCAACCAGCTCATCACCCCCACGCCGATGTCGCCCAGGGTCCACGCCACGGTCGCGCTGTGCAGCGAGGAATACGCCACCATGCCCAGGAACGTCAGCCGGAAGGCGTTGACCACCCAGGCCGCCGGCTTGTTCCGGCAGAGATAACTGATGTTGGTGTCGCCCATGTAATAGAGCGCCAGGATCGTAGTGAACGCGAACGGCAGGATCGCCAGCGCGACGAACGATTTGCCGAAGCCCGGCAACGCCGATTCCACCGCATGCTGCACGAATCGTGGCCCTGCCTCCATCCCCGGCAGGTTGGCGACCAGCATGCGCGCTTCGTCAGGCACGCCGTTCACCGCGGGATCGTACACGTTGTACAGACCGGTGGAGAGGATCAGAAAGGCCGTCGCGCTGCAGACCACCATGGTGTCGATGTAGACCGAAAAAGCCTGTACCAGACCCTGTTTGACCGGGTGGGAGACCTCGGCGGCCGCAGCAGGATGTGCACCGCTGCCCATGCCGGCTTCGTTGGACAGCACACCACGGCGTACACCCCACTGGATGGCCACGCCCACCATCGCGCCGAAGGCAGCGTCAACGCCGAAGGCACTGCGGACGATGAGGCCGATCACCTCCGGAATGCGCTCGTAGCTCATCACCATCACCACCAGTGCAACCAAAAGATAGGCGATGGCCATCACCGGCACGACCCACTGGGTAACCACCGCGATGCGGCGCACGCCGCCAAAGATGATGAGCCCCAGCAGGGACACCACCGCCACCGCCGTCGCGGCCACCGGCACGTCCCACGCTTCGTTGAGCGCACCGGCGATCGCGTTGGACTGGGTGCCGGCCAGCATCGCGGCTGCCGCGACGGTGCACAGGGCAAAGATCAGCGCATACCAGCGCTGTCCCAGTCCCTTTTCCATGTAGTACGCCGGCCCGCCGCGGTAGTGGCCCTGGCTGTCCCGTTCCTTGTAGATCTGGGCCAGGGTGGACTCGATGAAGGCGCTGGATGCGCCGAAGAACGCCACCACCCACATCCACAGAATCGCGCCCGGCCCGCCAAACGCGATGGCCATCGCGACGCCCGCGATGTTGCCGACCCCGACGCGGCTGGACAGCGAAATGTTCAGCGCCTGGAACGGCGACAAGCCCGCCGCGGAACCACGGTGCTGGAACATCAGCGCCAGCATCTGCGGCAGCGCACGCAACTGGATGAAACGTGTCCGGATACTGAAGTACAGACCGGCCGCCAGGCACAGGCCGACCAGGTAGGGACTCCATACCAGGGCAACGATCGTGCTTGTTGCCGACTCGATACTCATTGCGTGTTTCCTTGCTGCCGGTGGGTGGCCCCACGTTGCCCAGCGTGATCGGACACAGCAATGAGAAAAAAACGAAATGACGCATTGCCCGACGTCCCGCTCGCCCCGGTTCGCCATTCGAATGCAGATTTCTGCTCCCCCCGACAGAAGTGTTTTTCTGACCCAAGCAGCTCTTTCGCCATCGATCAGGAACGGTTGCGACGCAAGCCGCTGTCTGTCGTCGCGCACATTGGCAAACCGCGCCTGAAGCTGCCAGGCCGGAGTGTCCCTGCGACACGACGACGAACGCAGCATCGTCGGTGCCAGGTATACCCCGCTGCCTGCCTGGCCCCGCCGACGTCCAATGACCCCACGTCAGCAACGTACAGCGGATGCAGGCAGCCACTCGATATCTTCAGGAGCGCACCAATGAATGCACGTCCTTTGCCCCTCTGCAGCTCACCGATCGCAGACGTCGCCGGGCTGGAAAGCGAGATTCCGTTTGCTGTGGCCAACAACGCGGCAAGCGAGCTGATCACCGCGATGAAGGTGGACCATGAGCAGATCTGCCTGGACACGCAGGGGCTGCACCTGGAGAGAGTCCGTCTGCAGACGCGTGCCCGTATCGGACATGACATCGAAGTGTGTGGATCCGGCATGGATCACGCGCAAGCCCTGCGCAGCGCCCTCTTCCCGGCCATCGCCCAGCTGCTTCATGCGGATTACGCCAATACATCACGCATGGTGACGTGCAAGGCGAGCGACTATCTGACGCTGCCAGGCGTAGAGCAGGCATTCTCCGAACTGATGCCGGTGATCGCCGAGCAGCCGCGTGCGAGCATCGCGACCACCCTGTTCCATGAAGTGAATGCAAGCCGCTCGCTGCCGGTGCCCACCGCCTTGGTGAATGCCCAGTACCTGCACGACGTGACGCGCGGATCCTCGCCGACGAAGGTCCATGACGACTTCGATTACACGCTGCTGGGACGGTATAGCAGCAACCGTAGCGTGGCGGCGGGGGCGACCCAGGACGAAGCCCTGCTGCAGGGCATGTTGTCGGCCCAGGAAGAGGTGGCGCTGGGACGCTTCGCGGTGCAGGGCATCGGCCTGCGCCAGCGGCGGTACCTGCGTCGCGTGGATACCGACACCCTGCCAGCACAGATCCGCGCGCTGTGGGAAACCACGACGAAGCGCCAAGGCAGCCCGGTGCACCTGTTCGACATCGCCGGCCAGGGCTCGGTGCCGACCTATCTGGCATGCGCGGAAGGACCGACGGCCGATGCCTGGTGCGTGGCCGCCGGCGCAGGCATCAGCCCGGAACACGCCGCGACGCGCGCATTGCGGCACCTGCTGCAGCAGCACGAGGGCAGTGCCTGGGCGCCCAGTCGCCATGATGGGGATGCCGTGTCCGCTCAGCGTCGGCAGGGGTCCGTGCCGCTCCTGCAGGGTGAACATCGCCAGTTCGCGCTGCAGAACCTGCAGGAGGTGATCTCCTGTGCCAGCGTCGACCGCGTGCCCTTCGGCCAGATGCGCGAAGGTACGGTGGGTACGACGTTGGCCAGTCGCATCGTGTTCCTGCAGGAGAACTTCAAGCGCAGCGGACTCACGGTCTGGCAGACGCAGTACTTGCCGGCCTGGGAGGCGGCAGAGCAGTCCATTGCATGCGTGCAGGTACTGATCGCGCCGTTCGATGCGAACTATCTGCTGCTGCAGGGCATACCGGTGGCGGTCTCGCTGGCGGCATTGGACGAGGCGTCCAACCAAGGCTGACCGATCGGCTCCTGCCGACACTGACACGTGCCACAGGCGTTGAAAAAGTACCCGGCCGCATCGCGGCCGGGCCGCCGCATCACCCCACCCCACACGGTGGGGTGCATCCCTGCGGATGTACCGGCCAACGCCATCGTCCTGCAGACTGCCAACACGATGGTGCTGCTACACGTTGCTCCTATGCCCCGACCCGGGGCATAGGGAAAGCACCGGCCGGTGGATCAGGAATTACGTGCGCCTGCCCACTGTGCGAGCAGGACGGCCGTGGCAGACGCCACATTGAGACTCTCAACGGCACCGGTGCCGGGAATGGACACCTGCTGTTCGCAGTCGGCGGCAAGCTGGCGGTCCATGCCCTCGCTTTCCGCGCCCATCACATAGACCAGGCGGTCCGGCAGCGAGGCGGCGAACACGTTGGTGCCTCCGTCCACCACCGTGGCGGCTAAGCCAAAGCCGGCCTGCCGCAGCATCCGCATCGCCTCGGCGGTAGCCGGCAGGCGGACCAGCGAAACCGATTCTGCCCCACCTTCGGCAACGCGGGCGGCCGCGCCGGAGATGCCCAACGTGCTGGTTTCCGGCAACAGCAGCCCGGCCACACCGAAGTGCGCCGCAGAACGCAGGATCGCGCCGAGGTTGTGCGGATTGCCTACCCCGTCAAGCCACAGCGCCACCGCAGGTCCCGCGGGCAGATCCTGCAGCCACGCTTCAAGGGTAAGCACCGGCGAGCGCTGCACGTCAGCGACGATGCCTTCGTGATGGGTCGTTCCGGAGAGCTTGTTGAGGTCCCCGTCTTCCACCACGCGGTAGCCGACGCGATTGGCCACACACCACTTGAGCAGCGGCTGCATGCGCGGGATCAGCGCCTCCAGCAGGTACACCTTGCGCACCGCCTGCGGCCGCTTGTTGAATGCGGCCAGCACCGCGTTGACGCCGAACAGCCGCAGCTCATCGGTGTTGCCGCGCCCACCGCCCGGCGGCGCCGGTGCTTCGGTACGCGGCAGCGGCGTTGCACGCGGCGGACGCGCGGACGGACGGCGGTTGTTCCAAGGATTGTTCACTTACGCAGCTTCCTGTTTCTTCTGCCAGAAATCGGCATTCTTGATACCCAATGCGACCGGATCGAAGGTCGGATCCAGGCCCAGTTTTCTCTGTCGCTCGTAGTCGCGCAACGCGATCATCGCCGGCTTCTGCACGATCAGGATGGCAACGATGTTCAGCCATGCCATCAGGCCCACGCCGATGTCACCCAGCGCCCAGGCCAGCTGCGCGTTGTGGAACGCACCGAAGATGACCATGCCGATGATGCCCAGGCGCAGGGCCAGCACCGTCAGCGGACGCTTGGCGTTGTTGTTGAGGTAGGTGAGGTTGGTCTCGGCCATGTAGTAATAGGCCATGATCGTGGTGAAGGCGAAGAAGAAGATCGCCACCGCAACGAAGGCCGCACCAAAGCCCGGGATCACGCTTTCCACGGCGGCCTGTGCATAGCCGGCGCCTTCGGCGATCCCCGCCAGCCCCTGGAACACCGGCTCGGCGCCAGCAACGGGCGAATACACGTTGTAGGTACCGGCGGCGAGGATCAGGAACGCGGTGGAGGTGCACACCATCATGGTGTCGAAATAGACCGCGAAAGCCTGCACGTAGCCCTGCTTGGCCGGGTGGGAGACTTCCGATGCCGCCGCCGCGTGCGGACCGGTGCCTTGGCCTGCCTCGTTGGCGTAGATGCCGCGCTTGACGCCCCACTCCACGGCCAGGCCCATCATTGCGCCAAAGGCGGCATGGGTACCGAACGCGCTGTCGAAGATGATGCCGAACATTTCCGGCACGCGATCCGCGTTGAGGATCATGATGGTGACCGCCATCAGGATGAAGCCGGCGGCCATGAACGGCACCACGATTTCGGCGAAGCTGGCGATGCGCTTGACGCCGCCGAAGATCACCACGCCCAGCAGCAGGGCGACGACGATGCCGATACCCAGCTTCAGCGCCTGCACCTGGTCCATGCCGAACGCCTGGCCATCGAGCGGACCGCACAGCGAGCTGCCGCGGCAGGAATTGATGATGCTGTCAGCGATGGCATTGGCCTGCACGCCAGGCATCAGGAAGCCGGCCGCGACAATGGTGGCCAGGGCGAAGGCCATCGCATACCACTTCAGGCCCATGGCCTTTTCGATGTAGTACGCCGGGCCACCGCGATACCGGCCCTCGGCATCCTTGGTCTTGTAGATCTGCGCCAGCGTGCATTCGATATAGGACGTCGATGCGCCGAGGAAGCCCATCACCCACATCCAGAAGATCGCACCGGGTCCGCCGAAGGCGATGGCCGTGGCCACGCCGGCGATGTTGCCGATGCCCATGCGGCCGGCCATCGACATGGCCAGCGCCTGGAATGACGAGACGCCGGCGTCGGATTTCTCACCGGCAACGGTCAGTCGGCACATCTCGAAGAAGCCGCGGAGCTGCATGAAGCGGGTACGGACGCTGAAATACAGGCCGGCCGCCAGGCACATGAAGATCAGCGCCTTGCTCCAGATGATGCTGTTGATGAAATGTACAGCTGCTTCCACGCGCTCTCTCCAGTCGGCGGAACAAAGGACGTCCCGTCGGCTGAAGGGAACCGCGTTGATTCTAGCTGGCGAACGGCCGCTAGTGACGGCCACTGACCGTCAATGTCCGGAAAACCTGACGGCCAGCGGCCGTCATTACCGGGTCTCTCAGGCGTGGCCGCCGACCGAGGGGGTGTCCTTTTCCTGCTTTTCCAGCTCGCGGGCCACCGCTTCCGGCGAGCGCGTGAACGGGGCAAGCCGGGCATAGAACGCCGGCACCACGAACAGCGACAGGAAGGTGGACAGGGTGACGCCGAAAATGATCACCACGCCGATCGTGCCACGGCTGGCCGAGCCAGGGCCGCCGGCCACGACCAGTGGAATCGCCCCCACCACGGTGGCGATGGACGTCATCAGGATCGGCCGCAGGCGCACCCGCGCGGACTCGATGATCGCCTCGCGCACCGTCCGCCCTTCGTCGCGCAGCTGGTTGGCGAACTCGACGATCAGGATACCGTTCTTCGCGGCCAGGCCGACCAGCATCACAATGCCGATCTGGCTGAACAGGTTCACCGTCCCCCCGCTCACCCACAACCCGACCAAGGCCCCGAGCACGCCCAGCGGCACGGTCAACATGATGGTCAGTGGATGGATGAAGCTTTCGAATTGAGCCGCCAGCACCAGGTACACCACCAGCAGCGCCATGGCGAAGGTCAGCAGCACGGCGCCACCGGAGCTCAGGTACTCGCGCGATTCGCCCTTCCAGCTCACCTGCGCGTGCTGCGGCAGCTCTTCGCGGGTGACGCCCTGCGCCCAGGTGATGGCCTCGCCCAGCGGGTAGCCCGGCGCCAGGCCGGCACTGATGGTGATCGAGCGCAGCCGGTTGAACCGGTTCAACGAGCCGGCTTCCGCCACTTCGCTCAGCGTGACCAGGTTGGAGAGCGGCACCAGTTCGCCGCCGCTGGAACGCACGCGGATCGCGGCCAGGTCGGCCGGTGTCGCCCGCCCGTCGCGGCCAGCCTGCACCAGCACGTCGTACTCTTCGCCGTTGTCCACGAAGGTGGTGACGCGGCGCGAGCCCATCATCGTTTCCAGCGCTGAGCCGATCGCCGTCACCGGCACGCCGAGGTCGGCCGCGCGCTGGCGGTCGATGTTCACGCGCATCTGCGGCCGGGTCTCTTTGTAATCCGAATCCACGCCGACCAGGCCGGGGTTGTCGGCCATGCGCAGCAGCACCCGATCACGCCACTGCGCTATCTCCGCATACTCCGGCCCGCCGAGGACGATCTGGAACGGCTGTCCGCCACCACGCACCAGTCCCCCACCGACCTGGGTGCGCACGCGCACGCCGCGCACGGTATCCAGCTCTTTCTGCAGTTCGTCGGCCACTTCCGGGGTGGAGGTCGTGCGCTCGCGCCACGGCTGCAGGAACACGCTGATGCGGCCGGTATGCATTTCCTCGCTGGAGCCCCAGCCGCCAGGCACGCGCGGGTTGGCGCGGGCGATGGGCTGTTCGTCGCCTACATGGCGCGCCACGATCGCTTCCACCTGCTGCACCTGGCCGACGGTGTAGTCGAAGCCCGCCCCTTCCGGACCGTCGATCATGATCTGGAACGAGCCGCGGTCTTCGGCCGGGGCCAGTTCGGAAGGCAGCGACTTGATCAGCACCCAGCTTGCCGCCAGCGCGGCGACCATCACCAGCAGATAGACCCACGTGCGGTCGACGTGGCGATCCAGCACATTGCCATAGCCGCTGGCGAGCTTGTCCAGGTTGCGGTTGATCACGCCGTACAGCCCGCGCGGCGCCTTGCCGGAATGCGGCTTGAGCAGCTTGGAAGCCATCATCGGCGTCAGCGTCAGCGCAACGAAGGCGGACAACGCGACCGCGGCCGCCAACGCCACCGCCAGTTCGCGGAACAGGCGTCCGGTATTGCCCTCCAGGAAGCCAACCGGCAGGAACACCGCCACCAGCACGGCCGTGGTGGCGATGACCGCGAAGGCCACCTGCGCGGTGCCGCGCTTGGAGGCCACCAACGGGGGCTCACCCAGGTCGATGCGACGTTGTACGTTCTCCACCACCACGATCGCGTCATCCACCACCAGGCCGATGCACAGCACCAGCGCCAGCAGGGTGAGCAGGTTGATCGAGAAATCGAACGCGTACAGCGCGATGAAGGCCGCTACCAGGCACACCGGCACGGTCACCGCCGGGATCAACGCGGCACGGAAACTGCCGAGGAACAACCAGATCACCACCAGCACCAGCAGCATCGCCTCCACCAGCGTGGCGTAGACACGATCAACCGCGGCCTCGATGAAGGTCGTGTTGTCGAAGGTGACGCCGATCTGCGTACCCTGCGGCAGCGTTTCGGCGATGCGATCGGCCTGCTCACGCGCTGAGCGGGTCACGTCCAGCGCGTTGGCGGTGGAGGTCTTGACGATACCCAGTCCGACGCCGGGCTCGCCGTTGCTGCGGTAGTAGGCGCGCCGTTCCGCCGAGGCCAGCTCGATCTTGGCCACATCGCCCATCCGCACCACATAGCCGTCGCTGCCCTTGCCCAGCGGAATGGTGGCGAAGTCCGCAGGCTTCACGTAGTTGCGCTCCACGCGCAGGGTGAAGTCCCGATCGGCCGATTCGATGCGGCCCGCGGGCAGCTCCACGTTTTCGTTGCGCAGGGCGGTCTCGACGTCGCCGGTGGTCAGCCCACGCGCTGCCAACTGGTCGCGGTCCAGCCATATCCGCATCGCATAACGCTGGCGGCCACCGATGCGCACTTGCGATACACCGTCCAGGCTGGCGAACCGGTCCACGACGTAACGCTCGGCATAATCGCTCAGTGCCAGCGTGTCCATGTTCGACGAAGACAGGTTGAACCAGATGATGGCCTCGTCGTCGCTGTTGGCTTTTTCGATCTCCGGCGCGCGTGCCTCGTCGGGCATGCGGTCGGCCACGCCACTGACCGCGTCACGCACGTCGTTGGCGGCGGCTTCGATGTCGCGGTTGCTGGTGAACTCCAGGCTGATCTGCGCACGGCCATTGGTGCTGCGCGCGTTGATCATGTCGATGCCTTCGATACCCGACAGGGAATCTTCCAGCACCTGGGTGACCCGGCTTTCAATCACCGCCGCCGACGCGCCGGGGTAATCCACCGATACCGACACGACCGGCGGGTCGATGGCCGGCAACTCGCGCAGGGTCAGCCGGGTGAACGACATGATGCCCAGCACGATGAGCAGCAGGCTCATCACCACCGCGAACACCGGCCGCTGGATGGAGATGTTGGAGAGTTTCATCCGCCGTTACCCGCCGGTGCGACCGGGGTGACCGGTGCCGTCGGGGCGTCGGCTGCTGGCGCTGGCGTCGCCGGCGGAGGCGTCATTTTTTCCGGTTCCGGCGCCGCGACGGGCGCGACCTCGCGCGCCTCCACCTTCAAGCCGGGCCGCAGTTTGCCAGTGCCATCGATGATGATCCGCTCGCCGGGGCGGATGCCCTGCTTCAACTCGACCACGCCGGCACGGCGCGCACCGGTCATCACGTCGGCGCGTTCGACGGTGCTGTCGGCCTTCAGGCGATAGACGAAGGACTCGCGTCCGACCTGCACCACCGCGATCTCCGGCACGATCAGCGCCTGGCGTTCCGGGCGATAGATGTTCACGTCCAGCAGCATGCCGGGGCGCAGCGCGTGGTCGCCGTTGGCGAAATCGGCGCGCACGGTCACCGCACGTGTGGACGGATCGACGCGGGCATCGATGGTGGTCACTTCACCTTCGAACGTACGGCCCGGCCACGCCACACTGGTGGCTTCCACTTTGTTGCCGTTGGCCAGCGAGGACAGCTCGGACTCGGGCACCTGGAAATCCACGTGCATGCGCTCGATGTCGTCCAGCGTGGCGATGGCGGTGGTCGGGGTGACCAGCGAGCCGGGGCTTACCTGGCGGATGCCGAGCACGCCAGCGAAGGGCGCGCGCACGTTGCGGTCACCGATCTCGGACTGCATCTCCGCCACGCGGGCCTCGGCCGAATCGCGGATGGCTTTCTGCGTATCCAGCGTGGAACTGGCGACCAGCCGCTGCTGTGCCAGCTCGCGCTGCCGACGGTACAGCTGATCCGCTTCAGCGAACGTCGCTTGGGCCTGGGTCAGTGCAGCCTGCTGTGCCTGCCCGCGCAGGGTCACCAGCGGTGCACCGGCGCGCACTTGTTGGCCGCTGTCAAAGTGCACCTGTTCAATGATTTCGCTGACCTTGGCGGTGATGGTCACCGACTCGCGTGCTTTTGCCGTGCCCAATGCCTGCAACGTATCGCTCCACGCGGCCATCTCCACGACCTGCGCGGTGACCGGCACATCGGCAGCCTGGCGGCGTGCCGCCTCCGGTTCGCCCTTGCACCCGACCACCATCAGCAGGGCAAGACCGGCAGCCGTGCCCATTGCGAAACGTCCCAACATGAAAGATCCCGCCTTCTGCATGACCGCCGAGTGTAGGGGCCAGCGTGCGAAGACCGTATGTGCCAAGCGTTTACCGTCATGTGCACGGCCTGCGGTGGCGGCCGGAACCCTTTCCGTGCAAGGGCTTGGCGCGGCGTATCGCGATGTGTCGGGATGTGTCGGGCCTTGCCGCGTCAGCTCAACGGCGCATGTGCCTCTGGCCGGCGCGCCGGGCACCGTCCATGTTGAGGGTGTCCTGCCACCTGGAAGGCCCTCACCATGGCACCCATCAATCGTCGACAGTTCCTGGCCGCCGCAGCATCCGCCGCCGCATGTACCGCGAGAGGGGCGGCGACGCCACGAAGCCCGGCACGCGCGCCCTGGCAGCTGACGGCGCGCCAGGCCGCGACACGCCTGCGGGCGGGCACGCTGACGTCGACGGCGCTGGTGCGCAGTTGCCTGCGTCGGATCGACGAGGTCAATCCACACGTCAATGCCCTGAACTTCGTCGATGCGGAGGGCGCGCTGCGCGCTGCCGCTGAAGCCGACAAGGCACTGACCGAAGGGCGCAGCAGCGGCCCGCTGCACGGAATTCCCGTCGCCATCAAGGACAACACCGATGTGCGCGGCCAACCGATGACCAACGGCGTGGTTGCACTGCGTGACAACGTCGCCATCGCCGATGCGCCGCAGATCACCCGCCTTCGCCAGGCCGGGGCGGTCCTGCTGGGCCGCAGCAACACCCCCTGTTTTTCTTTCAGCTGGGATGCCCGCAACGATCTGCATGGCACCACGTGGAATCCCTGGAGCCCCTTGCATACACCCGGGGGATCCAGCGGCGGCGCGGCCTGCGCGGTGGCGACCGGCATGGTGCCGCTGGCGCAGGGCAACGACATCGGCGGATCCATCCGCTACCCCGCTTACTGTTGCGGCGTTCCGGGCCTGCGCCCCACCCCTGGCCGGATCCCTGGCCTGTTCAGTCCTGTCCGTGGCGAGGACGCGCTGGGGCTGCAACTGATGTTGGTCGAGGGCCCTATCGCACGGTGCGTCGACGATCTTCGCCTGATGCTGGACGGGTTCAGCGGTTTCGATCCGCGCGTCGCCGGATCGATCCCACTGCCCTTCCCGGGCAGTACCGGCAGCCAGCCTCCGGTGATCGGGGTGTTGCGCGAGGATGCCATCTGTCCCCGCTCGGCCACGGTGAGCGCGGCACTGGAACGGGCCGTGATTGCCTTGCAGGCCGCCGGCTACCGGGTGCAGGAACTGCGCGTGCCGGAACTGGAAGAGGCGTGGCGGTTGTGGTGGTTGCTGGTGATGGAGGAAACGCGTGCCTTGTTGCCGGACATCGAGCGCGATGGTGACGCACCCATCAAGGCGTGGATTCGCTACAACTACGCCATCGCCGCCGAAATGTGGGGGCCGCATCCCACCCTGTCCGACTACATCCGTGGCTACACACGCAGGGCCGCGCTGATCGGCCGCGTGCAACAGACGCTGCAGTCCTATCCGATCCTTCTGCTGCCCGTCGCCAACGACGAACCGATGCTGCACGGTCAGCATTACGCCTCGCTGCCGGCGGCACGTATGGCCATCGCATCCGGCTGGCCGTTGATGGCGTTACCTGTGCTGGGCTTCCCGTCGCTGGTCGTGCCAACCGGGCTGGCCGAGGGTCTGCCCACTGGCGTGCAGCTGATGGGCAGGCGGTTCCATGAGCAGGACGTCCTGCGCATCGGCGAGGTGATCGAAGCCGCGATGCCCCGATTGACGCCGATGGAGCCTGTCGGCGGCTGACGGGTGGGGCCGGGGATGCGACCCCGGGGCTGACGGCCAGCGGCCGTCACTACCGGGCTTCCTCAGGAGGTGATGGTCTGGGTCAGCGATTCCCAGGTCGGCGGCAGCGGCCACGCAGGCGCCTGGTTGCCGTCCAGCACGCGGCGCAGGTCGCGGGGGTCGATCTGCGGTGCCAGTACGTGCACCAGTTCCAGCGCGTAATCACGCAGCACACGGTCGCGCGGCAGCACGGCCCAGGCAATGCACTCGGCGATCGGTGCAGGGGCAACCCAGGCACGCAGATCGTGATCGGCGGCGCTCACGGCCATTTCAGCCAGCAATCCCACGCCCAACCCGCTGCGCACATAGGTCTTGATCAGGTCTGCATCCAGCGCCGTCAGCGCGATGTCCGGCGTGAGCCCGGAGCCGGCGAATGCACGCTGCAGGGACGAGGCCGTGCGCGTGGAGGATTCGTAGCTGACCAGCGGGTGCGCCGCCAGGTCCGCCAGGTCCGGCGCGCGTCCGGTCCGGTCCAGCGGGTGGCCCTTCGGCACCAGCACCAGCCGGCGCCAGCGGTACAGCGGCACGGCGATGCCTGCACTGGGCTCACCACCGGCCGTGCTGATGATCGCAATGTCCGCGTCCCCTTGGCTGAGCAGGTCCAGCGCATCGCTTTCGGCGGCCTGCTGCAGGTGTACGCTGACCTGCGGATAGGCCTGCTTGATCCGCGCCACCGCCGGCGGCAGCACGAAGCGCGCCTGCGTGTGGGTGGTGGTCAACACCAGTTGCCCCTGGCTTTCGCGACGCTGGTTGGCCGCATAGGTGCGGATGTTGTTGGCCTCGCCCAGCACCGCGCGGGCGCGGCTGATCACCTCAACCCCGGCCGGTGTCACCGATTCGAGGCTTCGGCCCCGGCGCACGAACAACAGGAAACCCAGCTCGTCTTCCAGCTGCTTGAGCTGCTTGGACAAACCGGGCTGGGTGGCATGCACGCGTGACGCGGCGAGCGTGATGTTCAACTCGGCGTCGGCAATGGCCACCAGATAGCGAAGCTGGGTGAGCGTCATGACGGTGCGGGCAGGTGGGAAAGGGAGGAGAGATCCACTGTAGGGCAGATGTCATCACCAGCTTATAACCAAATGTTGTTTAAGACAGGTATCTGGTCATTTCCTGCTGTCATATGGCAGCGCTACGGTCAACCGGCCAGGGCGGATGGCAGCATCCACCGCCTTTCCTTTCCCTCCGCGCATGGCGCGGCACGTCCCCGGAGCGCCCCATGGCCCTGTACGATTCCATCCTCGACACCATTGGCAACACCCCCATCGTCAGGCTGCAGCGCCTGGCACCGGACCACGTCACCTTGTACGCAAAGGTGGAATCGTTCAATCCGGGCGGCTCGGTGAAGGACCGGTTGGCGCTGGCAATCATTCTCGACGCCGAGCAGCGCGGTGTACTGAAGCCCGGTGACACGATCGTGGAAGCCACGTCGGGCAACACCGGCGTCGCACTGGCCATGGTGGCCGCCGCACGCGGCTACAAATTCGTCGCCACCATGGTCGAGACGTTCTCCATCGAGCGCCGCAAGCTGATGCGCGCCTACGGTGCCAAGGTCATCCTGACGCCGGCGGCCGAACGTGGCAGCGGCATGGTGCGTCGGGCGGAAGAACTGGCCAAGGAACACGGCTGGTTCCTGGCCAGCCAATTCGCGAATCCGGCCAATCCGGCTTACCACCGCAATACGACCGCACCGGAGATCCTGCGCGACTTCGCCGGCAAGCGGCTGGACTATTTCGTCAGTGGCTGGGGTACGGGCGGCACCCTGACCGGCGTGGGCGAGGTGCTGAAAGTGGCCCGTCCGCAGACCCGCATCGTGGCGACCGAGCCGACCGGCGCGGCGCTGTTGAAGGGCGACGACTGGAAACCGCACAAGATCCAGGGCTGGACCCCGGACTTCGTGCCCGAGGTACTGAACCGCGATGTGGTGGACGAGCTGCTGACGGTGGACGACGACCGCGCCATCGCCACCGCCCGTCGGCTGGCCGCCGAAGAAGGCATCTTCGTCGGCATTTCGGCCGGTGCGACCCTGGCCAGTGCGCTGGACGTGGCCGACCGCGCCGAACCGGGCGCGGTCATCCTGGCCATGCTGCCGGACACCGGGGAGCGCTACTTCTCCACGCCGTTGTTCGCCGACGTCAATGAAGGCTCCGACGACGAGTGGCTGGCCGGTCTGCCGTGAGGACCTGATCGCCTGTTCTTTTACTGTTCGCACCGTGTGAGACGGTCATGACGCAGCCTGCATGCAGCCCCCGGTACGGTGGCGCATGCAACGCGGGCCGTTGCGCCGTTTCAACGACATCCAGGAGAAGTACGCATGAAGATCGAAGTGTGGCAGGGGGACATCACCACCCTGGCGGTGGATGCGATCGTCAATGCGGCCAATGAGTCCCTGCTGGGTGGCGGTGGCGTGGACGGTGCGATCCACCTGGCAGCGGGCCCTGGCCTGCTGGAAGACTGCGAGCGACTGCCGCAGGTTCGCCCCGGTGTCCGCTGTCCAACCGGTGAGGTCGTGACGACAGACGCGCACGCCCTGCCCGCCCGCTTCGTGCTGCATACCGTCGGTCCGGTGTGGCATGACGGCCAGCGCGACGAGCGCGCCCTGCTGGCCAACTGCTATTGGAAGTCGCTGCAACTGGCTGAAAAGCTGGGAGCGCGTTCGATTGCCTTTCCGGCCATCAGCTGCGGCGTGTACGGCTATCCGCTGTACCGTGCCGCCGAAGTAGCGGCTACCGAGACCCTGGCCTGGCAGCGCAGCCATCGTGAGCCGCGCCGCATCATCCTGGTGGCCTACAACACCGCCACCTTCAAGGCTTACCAGCAGGCACTGGCAGCTGCCGGGCAACCGCTTGGCGACGCGGAGTCGAGCAGCTGGGCGGAGCGTATGCATGCTCCGCTCGCCGCGATGGCGTGACGACCGGCGGTCGCCACGCCTTCTGAGAGCCCTACCGCGAGCGCGGTCGCCCCTTCGCGATCAGGGAGTGTCCACGTCCACTGCCTCGGCGACCGGCACGGCGACATCCGCATTGGCGGCATCCCGCAGCGACAGTGATTCGCCGCCTTCATTGCTCACGCGCACCTGCACCACGGCCTGGCGTTCTTCCAGGCTCGCAACCACCAACTGGTAGCGGCCGGCCGGCAGGTTGGCCTGCAGGCGTGCGTTGGTGCCGCTGCCGCCATCGTCGTCACTGAGATCGATGGTCGGTCCGTTGAGCTGCAGGGTGGTGTCCACCTGGTCAGACAACGCATCGATCCGCACGGGGCCGGCCTGCGGCACGTTCAACATGAAACGGCGCTCGCCATCTTCCCGGCTCAGCAGCGCCTGCACGGTGATGCCCGGCGAGATCGTGGTGCCGTCGGAGGACACGATGTCAGCCGACAGCGCAGTGTTCTTGACGTCCAGGCGGAACTGCCCGCTGCTGCTGTCGTCGATCGACTTGACGGCCAGCGTGTAGGTGCCCGGCTCCAGCATCAGGTTCATGCGTGAATTGGTGGAGCTGCCGCCGTCGTCGTCTTCTTCATCCACGTTGGGGCCATGCAGCTCCAGCACCGTATCGAACGCGCCGGAGGCCAGGTCGATCTGGTACAGGCCGGCCTTTTCGACCTGCAGGGTGTACTCCTGACGGTCCGACGCCAGCAGGTCGACGATCTGCCCGCTGCCGACCAGCGGCTTGCCATCGTAGGGCACTACTTCGGCTGCCTGCAGGCGATAGGGGCCGTACGCGGATGCGCCGTCACCGTTGACTGCCACGCGATAGCGACCTGCGCCGTCGGCACGGAAGGTCACTTCCACCGGCCCCTCTTCCGAGGCTTCACCGCGCGTCACCAGCGTGCCGTCTTCGCGGAACACCGACAATGCACCGGACAGGGCGCCGCTCAGCTTCAGCGAGACCGCCTGCTTGTCCTTCAGTTCAATCGCGTAGAGCTGGTAGCGGCTGCCATCGCTGAAACTCAGCGGGCTGGCCGAGGTGATCTCACCGACGGCCGTCTTGTCGAATCCGAGTGACGCCGCCTTGGCACCGTAGGCGCCTGCCTGCTTCAGTCCACAACCGCTCAGTGCCAATGCGAGCCCAGCGGCCAGCAGCGTCGTTGCAATACGCATGAATGTTCTCCCTGGCCTGTAAGGGAAGTACCGCGGGTCGGCCAGGCCCCGGGATGGCGACACCATACCCGGAAAAAACAAACGCCGGCACATGGCCGGCGTCTGCAGTGCATCAGGGGACGGCAGGACTCAGCCGTTCCACTTGCCCAGGGCGGCCTGGCCGTTTTCCTTGGCACGCTCGTACACGGTCTTCTGTGCGGCGGCGTAGTTGGCCTTGGTGTCCTTGCCCCACAGCGCCAGCGCGGCCTGCTGCATGGCACGGCCATAGGAGAACGTCAGCGGCCACGGCAGGTTGCCCATCTGGTTCATCAGGTTGAGGTGCTCGGTGGACTGCTCGTCGCTCTGCCCACCGGACAGGAACACCACGCCCGGCAGGATCGCCGGCACGGTGCTCTTCAGGCACATCACGGTCGACTCGGCGACTTCCTCGGCGTCGGCCTGCTCTTCGCAGTCCTTGCCGGAGATGACCATCGAGGCCTTCAGGATGGTGCCTTCCAGCAACACGTTCTGCTGGTACAGCGCGTCGAACAGCGAACGCAGGGTCGCCTCGGTCACTTCGTAGCAGGTCTCGATGTCGTGGTCGCCATCCATGATGACTTCCGGCTCGACCATCGGCACCAGGCCACATTCCTGGCACAGGGCGGCATAACGGGCCAGCGCATGGGCGTTGGACTCGATGCAGGTGCCCGACGGGATGCTTTCGCCGATGTTGATGACCGCACGCCACTTGGCGAAGCGCGCACCCAGCTTGTAGTACTCCTGCAGACGCTCACGCAGACCGTCCAGGCCTTCGGTGACCAGCTCGCCCGGGCAGCCCGCCAGCGGGTGTGCGCCCTTGTCGACCTTGATGCCCGGAATCATGCCGTTGTCGGACATGTACTTGGCGAACGGCACGCCGTCCTTGGTGGACTGACGGATGGTCTCGTCGAACAGGATCGCGCCGGAGATGTGCTCGTTGAGCTTCGGCGTGGTCAGCAGCAGTTCGCGGTAGGCGCGACGGTTCTCTTCGGTGTTCTCGATGCCGACGCTGGCGAAGCGCTTGGCAATGGTGCCGGTGGATTCGTCGATCGCGATGATGCCCTTGCCCGGGGCGACCATGGCCTGGGCGGTTTCAGCCAGCTGTTCGATGCTCATGTACTTCCTGTGGCGGGTGCGGGAAAAACGTGATTATAGCCCGCGCACGCCGTGACCTCGACGTGGAGGTCGGATGGAAACGATTCCAGACCATCAGCACGATCAGGCCGGCTCCCCTCTGCGGACAGAAGGGAGCCGGCCCGTGCGGGGTCAGAGCTCGCCCAGCCCCTTGGCCGTGCCGTCCACGCCGACTTCCAGCAGGCGCAGCGTGTTGGTGGCGCCATGGGTTTCCATGTGCTCGCCACTGGTGAACACGACGCGGTCACCGGCTTCCAGCAGGCCGGCGTCGGCCAGCAGGCGGATGCTGCCACGCGCCGCTTCACGCGGGGTCAGGCCGCGGCTGTCGAAGTTGATCGGGAACACATCGCGCATCAGCGCCATCTGCCGGCGCGCGCCGTCATGGCGGGTCACCGCGAACACCGGCGCGGAGGCACGGAAGCGCGACAGGTAACGCGCGGTGCCGCCGGACTCGGTCATTGCCACGATGGCCCGCACGCCCACGTGCTGCGACAGGAACATGGTGGCCATGGCGATGGCCTGGTCGGCCCGTTCCAGGTTGCGCGGCGAGGCACTGAAATCGGTCTCGGTCTGGAACTGGCGTTCGGCACCCAGGCAGATACGCGCCATCGCTTCGACCGCCTTGACCGGGTACATGCCCGCGGCGGTTTCGGCCGACAGCATCACCGCGTCGGTACCGTCGATGACCGAGTTGGCCACGTCCAGCACTTCGGCGCGGGTCGGGATGGGGCTTTCCACCATCGACTGCAGCATCTGCGTGGCGGTGATCACCACCTTGTTCTGCGCCAACGACGCCTTGATGATCTTCTTCTGCAGGCCCGGCAGCTCGGCATCGCCGATTTCCACGCCCAGGTCACCCCGTGCCACCATCACCACGTCACTGGCGTCGACGATCTCTTCCAGGTTCTCGATGGCTTCGGTGCGCTCGATCTTCGACACCAGCGCGGCGTAGCAGCCGTGCGATTCGGCGATCTCGCGGGCATCGTTCATGTCCTGCGCGTTGCGGCAGAACGAGACGGCGATGAAGTCCACGCCGATCTTCGCCACGATGCCGATCAGTTCTTTGTCGCGCTCGGTCAGCGCGCCCAGCGACAGGCCACCGCCCTGCTTGTTCAGGCCCTTGCGATCCGACAGCACGCCGTCGTTGAGCACGGTGTTGATGATGCGCTCGCCCTGCACTTCCACGACCTGCAACTGCATCAGGCCGTCATCCAGCAGCAGCACATCGCCCGGACGCACGTCCTGCGGCAGGCCGAGGTAGCTCACGCCGACCTGCGTGGTGTCACCGGCCGGTACGTTGGTCGCCGCCACCAGGTCGAAGCGGTCGCCGGCCTTGAGATGGATCTTGCCTTCGGCGAAGCGCTCGATACGGATCTTCGGGCCCGGCAGGTCGGCCAGGATGCCCACTTCCACGCCCACGCGGGCAGCGGCGGCGCGCACTTCGGCGGCACGCTTGGCCTGACCGGACGGATCACCATGGCTGAAGTTCAAGCGAACCACGTTGACGCCAGCGCGGAAAAGCTCCTCGAGGATGCCCGGCGGATCAGTGGCTGGGCCGAGGGTGGCTAGGATCTTGGTGCGACGCTGACGCTCGAACATGGTGGATGGGCTCCCGTTAAAGCAGAGAAATTAGCACATCCTTCACACGTCATGTATGCGGTTACATCGTTGCAGCGCCTCGGTCTGCCCGATGTCTGCAAGACAATACGGGTCAGCATTGTGAAAGCAGGTTTGTCCGCAGCGCATGTGGGCGCTGCCTGGGCGCCGCCGACCCATGGTCGGCGAGCGCGCAGCGCGGCCTGCGTCCGGTATCGCGATGCCAGACGCATTCCGCCGAGCGTGGCTCGGCGCTACAGGACTGCCGGTCACCCGGTAGCGCCGACCCGTGGTCGGCGAGCGCGCAGCGCGGCCTGCGTCCGGTATCCCGATGCCGGATACATTCCGCCGAGCGTGGCTCGGCGCTACACGCCTGACGGACGCGTGGACGCCGGCCACCCGGTAGCGCCGACCCATGGTCGGCGAGCGCGCAGCGCGGCCTGCGTCCGGTATCCCGATGCCGGATACATTCCGCCGAGCGTGGCTCGGCGCTACACGCCTGACGGACGCGTGGACGCCGGTCACCCGGTAGCGCCGACCCGTGGTCGGCGAGCGCGCAGCGCGGCCTGCGTCCGGCACCGCGATGGCGGATACATTCCGCCGAGCGAGGCTCGGCGCTACGGGAGCAGGGTCAACAGCGCCGTGGGCGCTTCTGCCAGCGTGCCTGCGCCGGCGGCCTGCAGCTCATCGGCACCACCAAACCCCCACAGCACGCCGATGCTGCGCAGTCCGTGATGGCGCGCCCCTTCGATGTCCATGCGGCGGTCACCGATCATCCAGCACTGCGCCGGCTGCACTGACAGCCGCGACAGCGCCTCAGCCACCAGTTGCGGTTTGCTGCTGCGTGACCCATCCGCCGTGGCACCGATCACATCCTCAAAGCAGTCCCCGAACGGCAGGTGCTCGACGATGCGCCGCGCATGCGGCTCGTTCTTCGCCGTCACCACCGCCAGCCGATGACCGCGCGCCTTCAGCGCGCGCACCACGTCTTCGATGCCGTCAAACACCGCATGCTCATTCCAGCCGTGCGTTTCAAAGCGTTCGCAGTACAACGCGACGGCCTGCTCGACCTTCGCCGCATCGTTGAATACCGGACCGAAGCTGGTCCGCAGTGACGGGCCTATCCAGCTGCGCAGCGACTCCGCCGGCGGCGCCGGATGCTGCATCTGCTCGAACGCATGGGTGATGCAGCGGGTGATGCCCACCTGCGAATCAATCAACGTGCCGTCGAGGTCGAAGAACAGCATCTCATGGCCCGCATCGGCCAAGCGCGTCTCGACGCTGGCCGTGGTCAGGTCGTCCGACACTTACGCACCCCGCGCTTCGAGCGCGGCCACCGCCGGCAGGGTCTTGCCTTCCAGGAACTCCAGGAACGCACCACCACCGGTGGAGATGTAGCTGACGTCGTCGGCGATGTGGAACTTGTCCACGGCGGCCAACGTGTCACCGCCACCGGCGATCGAGAAGGCCTTGGAGGTGGCGATCGCGCGCGCCATTGCCTCGGTACCCTTGCTGAAGGCTTCGAATTCGAACACGCCGACCGGCCCGTTCCAGACCACGGTTCCGGCCTGCTGGATCAACTGCGCGTACTGCGCCGCCGTCTGCGGGCCGATATCCAGGATCAGGTCATCTTCGGCCACCGCGTCGACCGCCTTCACCGTCGCTTCGGCGTCCGGCAGGAACTGCTTGGCCACCACCACGTCGGTCGGCAGCGGGATCTCAGCGCCCCGCGCCTTGGCATCGGCCACGATCTTCTTCGCGGTATCCAGCAGGTCAGGCTCATACAGCGACTTGCCGACCGGGTATCCGGCCGCCGCGATGAAGGTGTTGGCGATGCCACCCCCCACGATCAACTGGTCCACCTTGCCGACCAGGCTGGCCAGCAGCTCCAGCTTGGTGCTGACCTTGCTGCCGGCGACGATGGCGAGCAGCGGCTTGGCCGGCTCTTTCAGGGCCTTGGCCAGTGCATCCAGCTCGGCCATCAGCAGCGGCCCACCGGCAGCCACCGGGGCGAAGCGGATCACCCCATGGGTGGAGGCCTGCGCACGGTGCGCCGTACCGAAGGCATCCATCACGAACACGTCGCACAGCGCGGCGTACTTCTTCGCCAGCGCCTCGTCATCCTTGCCCTCGCCCGCGTTCATGCGGCAGTTTTCCAGCAGCACGATCTGGCCCGGCTGCACGTCCACGCCGTCTACCCAATCGCGAATCAGCGGCACGTCACGGCCCAGCAGCTCCGACAGGCGGGTGGCGACCGGCTGCAGCGAGTTTTCCTCACTCCACTGCCCTTCCTGCGGGCGGCCGAGGTGGGACGTCACCATCACCGCCGCGCCCTGTTCCAGTGCACGCTTGAGCGTCGGCAGCGAGGCCGTGATGCGCTGCTCGGAGGTGATCTGGCCGTTCTCGATCGGAACGTTCAAGTCCTGTCGGATCAGCACGCGCTTGCCGGCAAGGTCGAGATCGGTCATGCGGACGATGGACATGGGCAACTCCTGGTCGATGGTAGGGGCGCCGCGAAGGGCGCAGCCCACTATTGTCCGGGGTGTCACGACGCATCGCAAACCGGGATAGGTGATTGACGTCTGCACGCCATTGCGTCGCCGCGCAGGTTTGACGGCCAACGGCCGTCCCTACCCTCGGTCAGGCGTCCGCAGGCTTCTGCCGCAGCACGCTCAAGGCCAGCCCACCGACCACCAGCACGCCCAGGATCAACAGCGACCACAGCAGCCATCGCTTCCAGTCGCGCGGTGCCTGCAATGCCGCTTCACCTGCCAGCACCTCCGGCGGCCCTTCCAGGCGCGCCAGGCTCGGCTGCCACTCCGGTCCATTACGTGAACGCAGGTCAGCAATCACCACGCCCACCGGTGCGTCCTGCCGCGATGCGGTCGCACTGCCCACGGCCAAGGCATACGGCGCGGCCCCTTGGCTCAGGAACATCAGAACTTCGGGACGGTACCCCAGGCGCAGCAGCGGAACGGTGGCACTGTTCGCCGGATCAGCCACCAGCTTCCAGTAGCGATCCCGCGTCGTCTCGCCGAGCTCGCGCGGAGGCGACTGCTGCTGCCCGGCCGCGTCCGCCTGCACCTGATACGCCACCCACGGCGCCGTGCGGCGTTGCCAATCCGCGCCTGGATCATCGCGACTGAAGGCCGTCCATTGCACCAGGCTGTTGCCGGTGGTTGCCACGTCCAGCCGACCGATCGGGAAGCGACCGTCCAGCTCGAACTCGAACGCGCCATCGGCCTGTTGCTTCGGCTGCAGCGTCAGCCACTCCCAAGGAATCGTCGCCGGTGCCGGCGGCACCTCGGCCAGCACGCCGCGCAACGCCGGCAGTGCCTGCGCATCGTTGCCCAGCACGCGCACGTAGCGCGCGCCATGGCCGATCTCGATCCGCCGTTGCAGCAGACGCTTGCCGGCCCGCTGCAGATCCACCAGCGGCACCTGCGCATCGATCTGCTGCCAGTTGCGCAGATCATCGCTGACATCCACCTGCACGTTGACCTGCAGCGGCTGCTCGCGCTCGGCCCAGTCCAGTACCAATGCCGCCAGCGGTTGCTGGCCCAGCACGCTGGCGTCGATCAGCCAGCCCGCCGAGGGACCTGTGCCCGTGCTGGCGCCCACGCGGGCTTCCACACGGCGGACGCGGCCATCGGCATCGCGTTCGGTGAGCAGCTGCAGATCGTTGCGGCTGCGCGCATCCAGTGCCGGCAGGGCGAACCACGGCAGCTCACGCTGCACCGGCGGCTGCGCAAGGGGCTGGTCCGGCGCCAGCAGGGCGGACGGCAGCGCCTGCCCGGTCGCGTTGTAGACCTGCACATCGGCCAGCTGCGGCGACCACGCACGCCGGTAGATTTCCGGCTCCAGTACGACCCGATACGCACCGGACTGCTCGCTGGACAAGCGCAGCGGCCATTGCTCGACATACTGCTGCCGGTGCTCCTGGGCCAGCGCGGCAGGGGTCACGCACAGCGCCATCATCAGCGCCATCCAGGTCTTCATGCAGCTTCCTCCACGGTCTGCGACGGGCGCGGGGGCGCCGGCGCGAAGTAGCCCACGACCGTGCACAGCAGGCCGTAGGCGATGAACGATGCAATGCCCAGCAGGTTACCCAGGTGGTTGCGATCAATCAGGATCAACTTGGCCAGCACCACGGCCATCAGCACCGCGCCGACGGTCCACAACACCCGCTGGCCGCGGCGCGAGCCCCACACCCAGGCAATAACGCCCAGCACGCTCCACACCACGGTGAGGCTGGTCTGCGCGAGGCTGGACGACCACAGCGCGTCATTCCAACGCACATCGCCCCAGTGGTGCACGGCGTGCAGGGTCACGCTGGTGATGGCGATGAATCCGGCGATGGCCAGTACCGGCACGCGGATCCGCTGCAGCACGGCCGGTGCCTGCGTCGAATACAACCAGCGCGCGGCCAGCAGCAGCATGACCCACTGCGCGAGTTCGGACGGATTGACCACCGGCAGCCACGGCAACGGATCCGGCCAGCCCGGCACGAAGTGCAGGAACAGCCAAGCGATACCCAGCACGCCGAACAGCACCATCTGCAGCAACGGACGTGCGGGATCGAACGCCGCCCCCAGTGGCTGGCTGATCCAGCGCCAACGGTGTATGGTCAGCGCTACCAGCACGATCCAAGGCAGCAGCACCATCACAATCTCCCAGCCCTGCGCGATGTTGAGGCGGCTGGCCACCTGCTGCAGCGCAAGTGACAGCACGCACGGCCACAGCAGCCACCACAGGAACTGCGCCACCCGCGCCAGCGTGCCCGCGCCCTGGCGCAGCGCATGCAGCGAACGGGTGCCGAGCACCGCGACCAGTGCCCATGCCAGGCCGCCATACCCCGCGAACGGCTGGCGGTGCATCGCCACCTGGGCCAGCAGCAACGGGAAGGCCAAGGCGAGCATCGCCAACGTGGTCAATCCGAGCGCACGCGCCGGCTGCCGGCGGTGCACTTCCGCTGCCAGCCAGCCGGTCAGCGCCGTCAGGATCAGCAGCGCAGCCGGTTCATGACGGCTGGGCAGGAAGCGCAGGCTTTCGGCCGACAGCCCCACCAGCCACCACGACAGCGCCCACAGGTAATACACCAGCGCGATGCTGTCGCGACCGTGGCGACGATAGCTCCACGCTGCGGCAAAACCGGCCACGGCAATCAGCAGCACGCCCATCGCGGTGGGATTGAGCAGGAAGCGTGCGTCGCCGTCCCAGTAATCGGCACCGGCCACGAACGCAAACGCGGCGGCGATCTGCAGCAGCGCACCACTGATCTGCGGCAGGCGGCGCTGCTGGCGCAGGCCGAGCCAGACAAGCCCGGCGCCTTCCAGCGCGAAGATGGCACCGGTAACGCGCGCGGACAGGGCCAGTGGCACCGCCAGCGTGGCAAAGCCCACCGCCAGTACTGCGTGCGACTGCGCCAGCACCGCGAACGAGCGGCGATGGATCAAGGCGCGGGCCAGCACGGCATACAGCGCTGCCACGCCAACCGCGATGCAGGCCAGCAGCATCGGTTGGTCATGCAGCATCGCGGCCTGCAGCGAGAACGCGACCAGCGGCGTGCCGAACACCAGGCTGCCGTCGACCAGGTCGCGCTTCTCCGCTGGCTGGCGACGCGCGTACAGCAATGGGATCAGCAGATAGAAGACGAAGAACAGCACGAGGAACGGCTGCGTGCTTGGCAGGTCCTGCGGCCGGTACTGCAGCACGCCCCACGCGATGCCGATGCCGAAGGTGAACACGAAGCCGAGCAGGTTCAGCACGCGCCACGGACGGAACCAGGCAATGGCGAAGATGCCCGCGTTGAGCACGGCGTAGTAACTGAAAAGGCCAACGTGGTTGCCGCTGCCGGTGGACAGCCAGAGCGGCGCCATGAAACCGGCCAGGATGCCCAGCACCGCCAAGGTGCGCGAATCCTGCACCACCGCCAGCACACACAGGCCCGCGACCAAGGCGATGCTGGCGATGAACGCCGGCAGCGGGTCGACCAGATGGTAGATCTTGAAGGCAGCGAACACGGTCAGCAGCAGGACGCCGATCGCCCCGCCCTGCAGCGCCAGCGCGAACAGGCGGCGGCTGCTGCGCTGCTTCCAGCCGAAGACCAGCAGGCCCAGCGCACCTACCGTGATGCCGGCCAGGCGCAGCTCGATCGGCACATCCAGCAGGCCCTGGTCACTTACATATTTCAGCAGCGCCGCAACGCCAGCCAGCAGCACCAGCATGCCGATCTTCACCGGCACGTTGCCTTCGGTGAACCAGCGCTTGGCAGCGCTCAGCGCGCGCTCCACCGCATTCGGGCCGGAGGGCGGCGGCGGTGCGACGTAGGCGGGCTGCGGCGTGGCCTCCTGGGTGCCGGGCGGAAGCGGCGGCGGCGCGGCAACGGAGGCGGCGACCTCGCGCACGGGCGGCGCGACCACCGGTCGCTCGACATCATCCGCATCGGCAGCCGCTGCCTGCACCGGCCACGGCTGGATCGGCGGCAGCGGATCCCACGTGGCCGAAACGGGAGCGGCCGCATCAGCGATGGGCTGCTGCGCGTGCGGTGATGCCTCACGCCCCAGCAGGGCTTCTTCCAGAACGCCTACCCGGCGCCGCAGGCCGGCGATCTTCACCAGGGCGACCACCAGCAACAACGGAATAGCCAGCAGCACCAGCACCAGCATGACAATCAACGCTTCCATTCAACGGCTTCCTGCTGTCGCTACGGGGCCACGATGGCGCCGACGGGCCGTGCCATGCTACGTCAAGCCGGGCCTGCTGGGCGCGCTGGTCACTGGCAGACGCGTTCGCCCCCTGCACCGCCCCCCTGCTGGAACGCGTCATAGCCCTCGCGCAGGCCCTCGGCAACGGCCGCCTGGAATTGCGGATCCTGCAGTGCAGCCGCGTCCTGCGGGTTGGTGTGGAAGCCAAGTTCGATCAGGATGGAGGGCGCCAGTGCAAGGCGGATTTCACCGAAGTTGCCGGTGCTCGGCTGCACGCGCACACGATAATCGGCATAGGCCGGCACCTGCCGGATGGCATCGCGCATCTTGCACAGCAGCACATGCCCCAGCCGCTGGTCTTCGCTGCGACCGGACTGATGGAAGGCCATCATGCCAGTAGCCAATGGATCGGCGGCATTGGTATGCAGGTGCACCAGCACACCGGCCCCCACTTCATTGGCCATCAGCGGGCGGCTGCGGATATCGTCGTTGTACTCGCGCAGCGGCGTGCTGCGGTCGGCGTAGCTCTGCCAGATGTCCGGGCGGTCTGGATACAGCGCCTGCGCGTGATAGCGGGCGGCCATCTGCCACCAAGGTTTACCGGCGACCGGATGCAACGCCGTCTCCACCGAGCGCGAGAACGCCCAGCGCACCTTTTTTCCATCCAGGGCGTCCGCGAATTTCTGGGCGAACTGCGGCGTCACCAGATCTTCGATCATGCCGTTTGTGGGCGGGCGCTGCAGGTACCACGTGGTGCCGCCGTGCAGGTACCAGCCATGGCTGGCTGAAATGAAAACGTCGACCCCTGATGCCGCCTCATCGAGCGGATTGTGCGCACGCGGGCGCGCCGGCGGCGACGGGAAATAATGTTCAAGGCGGTGGCCGTTGAAGCGGAATTCCAGCGACGGCGGCATGGCCCCCTGCTGCTCACGCCGCAGCATTACCGCCAACCGGATCGCCTGCAGGCGCGCATCCAGCTCGGCCGGTATCTGCGGGCCACGCACATCGGCGAGCAAACGGCTGCCCAGCTCAACGGTCCAGCTGCCATCGGCAGCCGTGGAAGCGCGGACCGTGCCGGTCGAAGGTGCGAGCGGCCGCTCCATCTGCTGCACGATCGCCGCCACGATACCCGCATCGTCCGCCGGGGCAGCCGTCGCCCCCTGCACCGTTGCAACAACGCAGAACAGCCCTGCAGAAAGCAGTGGGAAGAGAGGGTTCGACATGGCGGTGCCTTACGAAGAGGAGCGACAGATTTAGCATCCGTGGCGTGTCCTCGGCTGTCGGAAAACCGCCTGTCGCGTGGGCTTCGTGATCGCCGACACAGGCCTGAAACGACGAACCCCGGCATCGGCCGGGGTTCGCGTATCACGTGGTGAAGCGGCTTACTTGGCCGCGACGACCTTGGCCATTTCCAGGCACTTGTTGGAGTAGCCCCACTCGTTGTCGTACCACGACACCAGCTTGACGAAGGTGCTGTCCAGCGCGATGCCGGCATCGGCATCAAACACCGAGGTGTGGGTCTCGCCGCGGAAGTCGGTGGCCACGACCTTGTCTTCGGTATAGCCCAGGATACCCTTCAGCGCGCCTTCGCTCTGTGCCTTCACTTCGGCGCAGATTTCGGCGTAGGTGGCTTCCTTCTCCAGCTCGACGGTCAGATCGACCACCGACACGTCCGAGGTCGGCACGCGGAAGCTCATGCCGGTCAGCTTCTTGTTGAGTTCCGGGATCACCACACCGACGGCCTTGGCCGCACCGGTGGACGAGGGAATGATGTTCTCCAGGATGCCACGGCCACCGCGCCAGTCCTTGTTGGACGGGCCATCGACGGTCTTCTGGGTGGCGGTTGCTGCATGTACGGTGGTCATCAGGCCGCGCTTGATGCCCCACTTGTCATTGATGACTTTGGCCAACGGCGCCAGGCAGTTGGTCGTGCACGAGGCGTTGGAGATGATCGCCTGGCCGGCGTAGGTCTTGTCGTTGACGCCGTAGACGAACATCGGCGTATCGTCCTTCGACGGCGCCGACAGGATCACCTTCTTCGCGCCCGCATCGATATGCTTCTGCGCCGTTTCTTTGGTCAGGAACAGGCCGGTGGATTCGATCACCACGTCCACGCCCACTTCGTCCCATTTCAGGTTGGCCGGATCACGCTCCTGGGTCAGGCGCACTTTCTTGCCGTTGACCACCAGGTGTCCGCCATCAACCGATACCTCCGCCTTGAAGCGGCCGTGCACCGAATCGTACTTCAGCATGTACGCCAGGTAATCCGGCTCCAGCAGATCGTTGATGGCCACGATCTCGATGTCGTCGCCGAAGTTCAGCACCGCCGAGCGCAGGACGTTGCGCCCGATGCGACCGAAACCGTTGATACCAACCTTGATTGCCATGTTGATGAGCTCCTGCGGCCGCGCACGGCGCGGCGGGATGGATAAGGCCGGTTAGTCTAGCAAACCGCCTTCACTACCGGCGGACAGGACGCGCCAGCCCTCGCGCCCGCCAGGGATTTGATCCGGATCAAGGCGTTGCGTGCAGGGCGGGCAGAGACTGCGGGCATCAACCCCGCAACGAGACCTGCACCATGCGCCGCACCGCCCCCCTGATGATGGCCACCCTGGCCGCCGCTTCGGCCCTTACCGCCGCCCCTGCCATGGCCCAATCCAAGGGCGACTGGACGCTGTCGGCCGGCGTCCACCAGGTTGCGCCGAAATCCAATAACGGCACCTTGGCCGGCGGTACGCTGAAGCTGGACGTGGACAGCGACATCAAGCCGACGATCACCGGCGAGTACTTCATCGCCGACAATCTGGGCATCGAAGTCCTCGCCGCGCTGCCGTTCAAGCACGACATCCGCATCGCCGGCCTGGGCCGTGTCGGCAGCACCAAACACCTGCCGCCGGTGGTCACCCTGCAGTACCACTTCAACAGTGCCGGCAAGGTATCGCCGTTCCTCGGTGCCGGCATCAACTACACCACGTTTTTCAGTGAAGAGACAGGCGGTGCACTGGCCGGCAGCACGTTGAAAATGGACGATTCGTGGGGCCTTGCCGCGCACGCGGGCGTGGACTTCGCCCTCAGCGAAAAAGCCGCCCTGCGGGTGGACCTGCGCTGGATGGACATCGACAGCAAGGTCAAACTGGATGGCCAGGACCTGGGCACCGTCAACATCGACCCGCTGGCGTATGGCGTGTCGTACGTCGTGAAGTTCTGACCGGCGGCGGCTGCTACCTCTGCAGTACCGGTAGAGCCGGCTTCAGCCGGCTGGGCCTTCCCCATGAAATGCCCCGCCGAGCACGGCTCGGCGCTACCGACGCTGGGCCTTCCCCATGAAATGCCCCGCCGAGCACGGCTCGGCGCTACCGCTGCGCCAGCAGATGCTGTGCGGCCGCCTGCGCGTGCAGCGCCGTCGTGTCGAACAGGGGCACGCCGGCATCGTCATCCGCAACCAGCAACATGATCTCCGTACAGCCCAGGATGATCCCCTGCGCGCCGCGTTCCACCAGCCGCCGCATGACCCCGCGATAGGCCTCCCGCGAGGCCGGCAGCACGTGGCCGCGCACCAGCTCTTCATAGATCACCCGGTGCACCAGCACACGATCTGCTGCATCCGGCACGACGACCTGCAGGCCGTGCTGGCGTTCCAAACGGCCCGTGTAGAACGCCTGCTCCATGGTGAACGCGGTGCCCAGCAGTCCAATGCGCTGGATACCTGCCGCTTTCACCGCCGTGGCGGTCGGGTCGGCGATGTGCAGCAGGGGAACGCCGATAGCGGCCTGCACGGTATCTGCGAGGCGGTGCATGGTGTTGGTGCAGATGACGACCGCGCTGGCGCCGGCAAGCTCAAGCTGTTGGGCCGCATCGACCAGCAGCGTGCCTGCGCCATCCCAGTCGCCTGCGGCCTGCAGCGCCTCGATCTGCGCGAAATCGAAAGACCACAACAGCAGCCGCGCCGAGTGCACGCCCCCGCGGGCCTCCCGCACCTGCTCGTTGATCAGCCGGTAATACTGCGCGGAGCTTTCCCAGCTCATGCCGCCAATCAGGCCGACCATGGTTTCTGACACGCTGCTCTCCTCGACTTCCTGCGTAAGCCAGCATACCGCTGCGTGAGTCCGGCCCCCCGCTTTTCGGGGCAAGCCACCTTGCAGGCCGACCGCTAGAATAGGGCCGATGAAAAGCCCCTTCCCCCTCCACTCTCCCCTGCCCCTTACCGCGCTGGCGCTGGCACTGGCCCTCTGCTCCACCGATGCGCTTGCGTGGGGCGCACAGGGCCATCGTCTGGTCGGGCGCGTCGCAGAAAGCAGGCTGACGCCCACCGCACGTGCCGAAGTAGACAGACTTCTGGCAAGTGAAGCCGATCCCACGCTCGCCGGTGTGGCCCCCTGGGCCGACCAGCTGCGCGCCACCGACCGGGATCTCGGCAAGCGTTCCGCCGGCTGGCATTACGTCAACATTGCCGAAGACAACTGCGTCTACCAGGCCGCCAAGCACTGCCCGGACGGCAACTGCGTGGTCGAAGCGCTGAAGGACCAGACCCGTATCCTGTCCGACCGCAGGAACAGCGACGCCGAGCGCGCGCAGGCGCTGAAGTTCGTCGTCCACCTGGTCGGTGACATCCACCAGCCCATGCATGCGGGATTCGGCCACGACAAGGGCGGCAATGAGGTCCAGGTGCAGTTCAATGGACGCGGCAGCAACCTGCATTCGGTCTGGGACAGCGGGCTGCTCAATACCCGCGGATTGGACGATACCGGCTACCTGACGGTGCTGCAGGCATTGCCGCAACCTGCGCTGGCGCGCCGGGTCGACGTGCGCAAGGATGCGGAGGCATGGGCTGAGTCCAGCTGCCGTATCGCGGTTGAAAAAGGCGTTTACCCCACCTCGCGTAAGCTCGGAGACGATTACACCGACCGCTATCGTCCCGTGGCCGAGAGCGAACTGCGCATCGCCGGCGAGCGCTTGGCGCAGGTGCTGAACCGCGCACTCGGCCCGCGCTGAGGAGTCACCCGATGCCTGCCCATGTCCAGTCGTTCTTCCATCCCGACAGCAACACCTTCAGCTATGTGGTGCACGATGTGGCCACCCAGCAGGCTGCCCTGATCGATCCGGTGCTGGACTACGACCCGGAAACCGGCACGGTCAGCGAGACGGCGTTGACCCCTGTGCTCGGGCATCTGCAGGCCGAGGGACTGGAGCTGCGCTGGGTGCTGGAGACCCATGCGCATGCCGACCACGTGTCGGCGGGCCGCTGGCTCAAGCAGCGCTTCCCAGAGGCCGCACTGGCCATCGGCGAGGGCATCCGCGCGGTGCAGGCAACGTTCGCCCCGCGCTACGGAGTGGACGTTGCCGCTGACGGGGAGGCGTTCGACCACCTGTTCGTTGATGGCGAAACGTTCGCGCTGGGAACCGTGCAATGCCGGGTGCTCGCGGTACCAGGACACACCAGTGACAGCATCGCCTACCTGATCGGTGACGCGCTGTTTCCCGGCGACTCCCTGTTCATGCCCGACGCCGGCACCGCGCGCTGTGATTTTCCCGGTGGCGATGCCCACCAGCTTTACCGCTCCATCCAGACGCTGCTGGCACTGCCGGACAGCACGCGGGTATACGTCTGTCACGACTACGGCCCGGGTGGCCGCGCGATCAGCAACGAGACCACCATTGCCGAGCAGCGCGCGCACAACATCCACGTACGCGTCGGCACGGATGAAGCGACCTTCGTCGCCAGCCGGCAAGCCCGCGACGCCACCCTGCCGGAGCCTAAGCTGATGCACCCGGCCATCAAGGCCAACCTGCAAGGCGGCGCATAAAAAAGGGGACGGAGGGGATTAAGTCGCAAACGGCCACAGATGTGGCCGTTTGCGACTTAATCCCCTCCGTCCCCTTTTCGTCGGACGTAGTGTCGGCCCTTCACTATTTCGAAGGTGAAGGCGTACAGCAGGCTCACCGGTATGGGCTCGATGCGGTCGGCACCTTCACAGTCAGACGGCTGGCGAGGAAGCTTGCCCGGCGCGAAGTGACAGACGGCGGCGGGCGAGAATCTCCACTGCTGCACCGCCTCCTGGACCGCTTGCCGCAGCGCCCCGTTCTCGGCTGCCGCACCGGCCCGGCACTCCGTGCGGTCGGCAATCGGGAGACTGCGCTCCACCTTGCCGTCTGCATCGACCACCAGCTGGACGCACACCGTGGTCAACGCCAGCTCCTGGCGCTGTTCTCGATCTCCCAGCACCGGGGGCGGTGCCGTGTGCAGCTGCGGCATGCGGTAGCTTTCGCCGGGTTGCAGGGTGTAGGTCTCCACGGCGCCGGACCCGATACTGGAGCGGGGCAGTGGATCCAGGCGCTGGTGGTCGACATTCTCCTCGCGTGTATCCACCGCCTGGCGGATGTCGTGGCGGGTGCAACCGAGCATCATCAACGCCGCGATCGCGATGGCGGCACGTGCTGTCATGGGCCCACCGGCGGCTGGTCGAGTGCGAACTGCACGGGGATCTGCAGCGTCCCCGGTACGTTTCGCCCATCCCTCACCGCGGGCGTGAATGTCCACTGCCGCGCGGCCTCAACGGTGGCCGCCTCGAACACACCCGCCGGCGTCGCGCTCACGACCCTGACATCACTCGCCTTGCCGTCGGCGTCGACATCAACGCGAAGTACGACCTTTCCGGTGATACCTCGTTCGAACGCCTCTTCCGGGTAGTCGGGGGCCGCCATCTGGGCCGCCTTGATATCGCGGTCAACCGGCGCCGCCGATAGCGCCGGTGCGCTGCCTGCGCCTTGGCTTGCCCAGGCCATGCCGCCTGCACCGATACACAATCCCGCCACCATCAGATAACCGCAGGCGACGGGCACGCGTCCGCTCGTTCCTTGTTTCATCATGGAAATCCTCTCCTTCAACACAGGCTGTCCGCGCCAGTGGCAGGCCACCGGTGCGATCGGGTGGGCCAGTTGCGCTGTCAGCAACGCAGTGGCGTAAGACCGGCGATGGGCCGGATGTAACCGAAGAACGCGGGCATCACAGGCGAGTTCCTGGTCGCGCTGCAGGCGGCGCGCGCTCCAGGCAGCCAGCGGATGGAACCAGAACACGCAGCGCATCAGCAGGACGACGGCATTCACCCAGTGATCGCCATGGTCGCGATGGCTGCGTTCGTGCTGAAGCACGAGATCCCGCTGCTGCGGGTCGAAGCGCGTGTCGAAGCCAAGACCCACGATGATCCGCGGCCGCCACACGCCGACCAGCGCAGGCAGCCCCGCGTCCACGTCTGCCTGCCAGCTACCGTCCTCGCGCTGCCGGAGGACGCCCAACTGTCGTTCGAACCGGCGTTGGGCGATGCATGCCCTGAGCAGAGCACGCCCTGCACCCAGCCCCCACAGCGCTGCCAGCAACGTGGCCCCTCCGCTCGCGGTCAGCCACGGTCCGTTCTGGTTCGCCGCACCCTTCGTCATGGCGAGCAACGCCATACCGTCCGGGAGCGCGGCGGGCGGATACGGCAGCGGCACCACCAGCAGCGTCAGCAGCAGGGGCAACAGCCACCAGCTGCGATACGCCAATGGCCCGCCGCCCAGCCGGAGCAGCAGCGGGCGCGCGACGGCCAGCAGCAGTACGCCCACCGTGAGCCACACGCTGGCCCGCAATAAGAGCATCAGCAGGTCAGTCATCGCCCATCTCTCCGATCAGCCTGCGCAGCTCGGCGATGTCCTGCGGGCTGAGCTGCCCGCGTTCACTGAAATGCGCGACCAAGGGCGCGACGCGGCCCTCGAAGACGCGCTCGATGAACTGTTCGCTCTGCCGGGCCACCCACGCCTCCCGCTGCAGCAGCGGGCGATACAGGTAGCGTCGGCCATCGCGTTCAGCCGCAATCGCGCCCTTGGCCAGCAGGCGGTTGAGCCATGTCTTGATGGTCGGCTCGGCCCAGTCCCGTGCACGCAGGGCCGCGATGACCTCCTCGGCAGCCAACGGCGCCCGCTGCCACAGCACCTCCATCACCACAGCTTCTGCATCGCTGATCTGCATGTACGTTTACACCTGTAATCGACAAGCCGATTACAGACGTAATCGCAGCACGTGTCAAGCAGGAGAAAAAGGGGACGGAGGGGATTAAGTCGCAATCGGCCGACAGCGTGGCCGATTGCGACTTAATCCCCTCCGTCCCCTTTTTAGACGGCGGTTCAAGGCGGTCATGCTGTAATGCGGTCATCACGAACAAGGAACCTGCGCCGATGACCGATCACCTGACCGACCTTGATGCTGCCGTGGATTGGTTGTTGGGACGGGTGCAAGGGGCGGTGCGGATCGGTGCGCCACTGGCCTTGGGCAAGCCGCATCGGCTGCTCAACGCGCTGTATGCACGGGTAGAAAACGATCCCGCACGCCCGCTGCAGATCTACACCGCACTGTCGTTGAACCCGCCGGTGGCGAGCGGCGACGGCCTGGAAGCGCGTTTCATGGGCCCCTTCGCCGAGCGCCACTTCGGCAAGGACGTGGTGCGCTTGGCCTATGCCGATGCGATGGCGCGTGATGCGCTGCCCGACCACGTGCAGGTGGAAGAGTTCTACATGCAGTCCGGTGCGTTGCTGCGCTCGCGGCAGGCGCAGGCCAGCTACACCAGCCTCAACTACACCCACGCCGCAGATGCGGTGGCGCAGCGTGCACCGCATGCCATCGTGCAGAAGGTAGCGCGTCGCGAGGGCAGCGACCGGCTGTCGTTGTCCTGCAACAACGACATCACCCAGGACACGATCGATGCGATGGCCGCGCGGGGATTGCCACGTCCGCTGCTGATCGCCGAGGTGGATCCGCAGCTGCCGTGGATCGGCGGCACGGCCGCCGTGGAGGAAGCCTTCTTCGATCTGATCATCACTCCACCGGGCCCCTACCCCGCGCTGTTCGGCCTGCCGCGGCAGCCGGTCAGCGATGCCGACCATGCCATCGGTCTGTACGCCAGCACCTTGGTGCGCGACGGTGGCACGCTGCAGATCGGCATCGGTGCACTGGCCGATGCACTCAGCCATGCCCTCGTGCTGCGGCATACCGACAATGCGTTGTACCGCCGCGTGCTGCATGCACTGGACCCTCAGTTGGCCACGCATCCGCTGGTGGCGGAGATCGGTGGACTGGGGCCGTTCGAGGAAGGCTTGTACGGGTGCAGCGAAATGCTCAACGAAGGATTTCGCAAACTCGTGCAGTGCGGCGTGATCAAACGGAAAGTGCACGATGACCTGACGCTGATGAAGCGTCTGGACAACGGGAGCGCCTACACCGCCGACCACGCCACCTTGGCGGCGGAAGGCGAGTACCTGCACGGGGCGTTCTATCTCGGCTCGCCCGAGTTCTACGACTGGCTGCGCAACCTGCCAGAGGACGAGTGTCGCGCAATCGGCATGCGCCGCATCAGCGAAATCAACCAGTTGTACGGCAGCAATGAAGAGCTTGAGCGGTTGCAGCGGCGTCATGCGCGCTTCTTCAATTCCTGCATGATGGCTACCGCGCTGGGTGCGGCCGTGTCGGATGCGCTGGAAGATGGCCGCGTGGTATCCGGTGTCGGCGGCCAGTACAACTTCGTGGCCATGGCACACGCCTTGCCGGAGGCGCGCAGCATCCTGATGTTCCGTGCCGCCCGCGATGATGCGGGGTCACGCCAGAGCAACGTGCGCTGGAATTACGGGCATACGACCATCCCGCGCCACCTGCGCGACATCTACCTCGACGAATATGGCATCGCGGATCTTCGCGGTCTGACGGACGCGGATTGCGTGCTTGCGATGGCGGGCATCACCGAGCGGCCTTTCCAGGACCCGCTGCTGCAGCAGGCGAAGGAGGCGCGCAAGCTCGGAACCGATGCTCAGCCGGACCCGCGTGCACAGCGCAACACGCCGCAGATACTGTCGGCCACGCTGGCCGCGTTCCGCAGCGATGGCACCTTGCCGGATTATCCGCTGGGTAGTGATTTCACGGAGCTGGAGCAGGTGCTGCTGAAGGCGCTGGGCTGGCTGAAAGCTCATACGCAGACGCGCGGCGCGAAGCTGCGCACCGTGTGGGCGGCGATCTGGCAACCCCCCGGCGATGGCGATGCGGTGTACCTGCAACGGATGGGTCTGCAGGCACCTGCGAACGTCGGTGAGCGGTTGAATGCGCGACTGCTGCGATTGGCGTTGGCGCGTACGGCGTGATGCGGTGGGCGGGTGCGACCTCCGTAGCGCGGAGGGGTGCTCGGCGGCGGGATTCTGCAGGTCAATCAGCCGGCTGAAGCCGGCTCTACCGGGTGATGCGGTGGGCGTCGCGCGCGGTGGTAGCGCGGTGGCGTGCTCGGCGGCGGGATTGCGTGGACGATCAGCCGGCTGAAGCCGGCTCTACCCTCAGTTGCAGCTTGATCGGCCGGTCTTGTGGTTGATCGCGCCCTTTGCGATCAGCAGGTTCGCCACGTCGTCGAACCCGCCTTCGCAGGCACCGCTGAGCGGGCTTTCGTTGATTTTCGGTTTTTCGTTGATCGCCACCGCGTTCAGATCCGGATGGAACTGCAGGATGTACTCCACCGTCTCCAGGCGACCGTCCACGGCGGCCACCATGAACAGCGTTTCCTGGTCGCTCTCACGCGCGTCCCAGTCGGTCTCGTCGCGCAGCAGCCCGTGCAGGTATTCGACCACCGCCACGTTGCCGCCCATCACGGCAGACTTGAGCGCGTTGTAAACGTCGGCCCGGTCCGTCGCGCGGATGTCCGCGCCCTGGTCCACCAGGTAGTGGACCATGTCCTCGTAGCCGATGAAGGCCGCCCAGCCCAACGCGGTCTGGCCCAGTGCGTCTTCGTCCTTGGCTTCCAGGTTCTGCCCGGCTTCCACGCGTCGGCGGACCTCGGCGAGATTGCCCTGCTTCACCGCGTCGAACCACGCCGCATCGGGACCGGTGGACCGGAAATCATAGAAATTCCGATGCCCCAGCAGATCCGGGTTCGAGACCTTATGCATCTGCTCGACGCTGTAACGGAACAGTGCCGGATCGGCCTTTACGGCAGGCGTGGCCGCCATGGCCGGGAAGCAGCTCATCGCTATCAGGCAGACAGCGAGAAACGGGGTGGTTTTCATTGAAGGGCCGTCGCGGCTTGTTGCGGACGGGCCAGCATGACAAGGCCATGCACTGCTGGAAACAGGCCAGGCGACAACGCATCATTCCGGCGCTGCGGCCGGAAAACCGCGACGATTCAGCGCGGTCCGATGGACAGCGGGTGCAGCGGGTCGAGGACCCGCTGCACCCTCCAGGCCGTATTTACAGCGCCTTGGCAGCTTCCACCACGTGCGCGATGGTGATGCCGAAGTGCTTGTACAACGCGTCAGCCGGTGCCGATGCACCGAAGGTGTCGATGCCGATCACGGCGCCGTCCAGGCCAACGAACTGGCGCCAGAAACCGGTAACGCCCGCCTCGACCGCGACGCGCTTGCGCACGGCGTTGGGCAGCACGCTTTCACGATAGGCCGCGTCCTGACGCAGGAACACGTCGGTGGACGGCATGGAGACCACGCGGGTCTTCAGGCCTGCGGCATCCAGCTCCGCCTTCGCCTCGGTGGCCAGCGAGACCTCCGAACCGGTGGCGATCAGGATCACGTCCGGCGCCCCCCCCTGCGCATCCGCCAACACGTAACCGCCGCGCTCGATCTGGGTGATCTGCTCGGCGTCACGCGGCTGGTGCGGCAGGTTCTGGCGACTGAACACCAGGCAGCTCGGACCGTCCTGGCGGGTGATGGCGGCCTTCCAGCTGACCGCCGACTCCACCGCGTCACAGGGACGCCACACATCGTTGTTCGGGATGTAGCGCAGCGACGCCAGGTGCTCCACCGGCTGATGGGTCGGGCCGTCTTCGCCCAGGCCGATCGAGTCATGGGTGTACACGTGGATGGCATGTGCCGGGATCAGCGCACTCATGCGCACGCCGTTGCGGGCGTAGTCGCTGAACACCAGGAAGGTCGCATCGAACGGCAGGAACCCGCCATGCAGGGCCAGGCCGTTGGCGATCGCGGTCATGCCGAACTCGCGCACGCCGTAATACACGTAGTTGGCATTGGCATCGTCGGTAGCAACCGACTTGCTCGCCTTCCACAGGGTCAGGTTTGAATGGGCCAGATCGGCCGAGCCCCCCACCAGTTCCGGCAGCAGCGGCGCGAACGCTTCGATGGCCAGCTGCGATGCCTTGCGCGAGGCGATGGTCGGGCCTTCCGCGGCGACCTGCGCGATGTAGGCGTCGGCCTTGGCGATGAAATCTTCCGGCAGTTCACCATGCGAGCGGCGGGTCAACTCCTCGGCTTCCGCCGGGAAACGCGCGGCGTACTTGTCGAACTGCTGTTCCCACTCGGCCTGGCGCAGGGTACCGGTACCGCCCGCACGCCAGCCGGCGTAGATCGATTCGGGGATTTCGAACGGACCGTATTCCCAGCCCAGTGCCTTGCGCGTGGCCTCCAGCTCGTCCTTGCCCAGCGGTGCACCGTGGCTGGATTCCTTGCCGGCCTTGGCCGGGGAACCGAAGCCGATGGTGGTACGGCAGCAGATCAGCGTCGGCTTGTCGTCCTGGCCCAAGGCCGCCTCGATACCGGCCTTGATGCTTTCCGGATCATGGCCGTCCACGTCACGCACCACGTTCCAGCCATAGGCTTCGAAACGCTCGGGCGTGTTATCGGTGAACCAGCCATCGGTGTTGCCATCGATGGAGATGTGGTTGTTGTCCCAGAAGCAGACGAGCTTATGCAGGCCCCAGGTACCGGCCAGCGACGCCGCTTCGTGCGAGACGCCTTCCATCAGGCAGCCGTCACCCATGAATACGTACGTGTGGTGATCGACGATCTCCAGCTCCGGACGGTTGAAGCGCTGGGCGAGCAGCTTCTCGGCCAAGGCAAAACCGACAGCATTGGCGAAACCCTGACCCAACGGACCGGTGGTGGTCTCTACGCCGGGGGTTTCGTGGTGCTCCGGATGGCCGGCCGTCTTGCTGCCCAGCTGGCGGAATGCTTTCAGCTGCTCGATGGGCAGGTCATAGCCGCTCAGGTGCAGCAGTGCGTACTGCAGCATCGAACCATGACCGTTGGAGAGCACGAAACGGTCGCGGTTGAACCACTTCGGGTTGTTCGGATTGTGGCGGAGATAGTCGTTCCAGAGCACTTCAGCGATGTCGGCCATGCCCATGGGCATGCCGGGGTGGCCGGACTTGGCGGTCTCGACTGCATCGGCGGCAAGGAAACGGATGGCGTTGGCCAACTGGCGGCGGGTAGGCTGCGTCATGGTTCTATAGGAATCAGGGAGGCGGCCGCGGACGTGCGGGCACGTCATTGTAGCGCCGCGCTACGCCGGGCGGACTCATACGGTAACCCCCCGGTCAGGCAACGGGGCAGTCATTCCGGTAGCGCCGCCCCGTGGATGGCGAGCGCAGGGGCACACGGGGAAACCCGCCGAGCACGGCTCGGCGCTACCCAGGCGTCATTCGCCCCGGCGACGCGGGTGAGTCAATTCAGGCCAGACGATCCGTAGAGACCGCCGGAACTGCCGGCTCGTCCTTCTCGCCTTTCGCCACCAGCGTGGTCAAGGCCAGATCGCCGGTGACGTTCAGCGCCGTACGGCACATGTCCAGGAAATGGTTCACGCCCAGGATCAGGCCGATGCCCAGCGGGTTCACCCCGACCATCGCGCAGATCATCGCCACCACCGGCAGCGAGCCCGACGGCACGCCGGCTGTGCCGATGCCGCCGAGGATGCAGACCGCCATCACCATCACCTGCTGGCCGATGCTCAGGTCCACGCCGAAGAACTGCGCCAGGAAGATCACCGTGACACCTTCAAACAACGCGGTACCGTTCTGGTTGGCCGTGGCCCCCACCGTCAGCACGAAGCGCGACACTTTCTGCGGCAGGCCCATCTCGTCCGCCACGCGCAGCGCGGTCGGCAGGGTGGCGTTGCTGGAGGCCGTGGAGAAGGCCATCACCGTGGCTTCCTGCGTATCGCGGAAGAACGCCAGCGGCGAGCGGCCGGACAACCAGACGGCCACGCCGTAGGTAACCACCATGTGCAGCCCCAGCGCCAGCACCACCACGCCGACGTAGGCGCCCAGGCGGATCAGCAGCTCGAAGCCGAACAACGCGGCCAGGTTGAACATGAAGCAAGCGACCGCGTACGGCGCCAGGCGGATGACCAGGTTGATCAGGGTCATCGAGACTTCGAAAATACCTTCGATCGCACGACGCAGCGGCGCGACTTTCTCTTCCGCAGTGAGCACCATGCCGATGCCGAACATCAGGGCGAAGAACATCAGCGACAGGATCGCCCCATTGCTGGAGGCGGCGGCGACGATGTTGTTCGGCACGATGGACAGCAGCATGTCCGCGCCCTTCGGCTGGCTGCCGACGCCGGCGACGATCTCCTTGGAGCGCTCCAGGTTCTCGGCCAGGATCTGGTTGGCCATCGCCGGATCCACGCCGACGCCCGGCTTGAGCACGTTGACCAGCACCAGCCCGATGGCCACCGCGATGCTGGACAACACGATGGTGTAGGCCAGCGTCTTCCAGCCGATCCGGCCGAGCGAACGCACGTCGCCCATTTCCGACACGCCCATCACCAGCGCGGAGAAGATCAACGGCACGATGAGCATGAAAATGAGATTGAGGAACAGGCCCGAGGCCGGCGTGGTGACGTAATGCATCACCCACTTGGCCGCCTCCATCAAGGCCGGGTTCTGCCCGCCCAGCGCGTGCACCACGAGGCCAAGGACCAAGCCAAGGGCGAAGCCGATGCCCATCTTCCAGTGCAGGGGCATCTTCTTCTTCGCGGGGCTGGCTGCTGTCATCGGGTCGTTTTCCTTACAAGTGAGCGTACTTTAGCAAAGCGCTGCACCCCGCCACGCGGCGTGTTTCAACCGCGCGGATACAGGGGGGGCAACCCAGTCTGCGCGATTTCCACGGGCTGCGACCAGTGCGGACCGTCATGGAAGGCCTCCTTCAACAGCCGGCGCACCGCGACCAGGTCGCCCTCGCCCGCCCAGCGCGCCTGCTGCAGCGCCTGCAGCGCCGCGCGCTGACGGGGATCGCCCAGCTTTTCCATTACCTGCTCCAGTCGCGCCACCCCGGCCAGGGTGCACAGGGTGGACGCGACCACGGACAGGTCTTCGGACTCCAGCACGCGGCGCAGCGCTTTGGTGGAGGAACGCGTGGCACCAGCGCCATCCGCAGCCGCCACCGGGACGCTCACGTCAGCACGCTGGCGCCCGCGACGCCAGCCCCACCACAGGGTCAGCAGCCATAGCAGCACCAGCGCGCCCACCGCTGCGATCCACGGCCACGGAGCCGCCGCGCGCGGCGGATGCTGGCCGTTGGCGGACAGCTCGCCCTCACTACCCGGCAAGGCGGCGTCGGTATCCACCGGCTGGACCGGCGGCACGGGGGATGCCGCGCCGGCCGCCCCCGTCGCGACGGCCAACGTCAGGTCGGGCAGCGTGCTGCTGCGCGGCTGCCCGGCCGTCACATCCCACCAGCGCAGTTGCATGCCCGGCACGGTCAGGGCGCCCTCGCGGCGCGGCACGACCGCGTACTTGCGCGTGATCTTCAGCTGCGGCGATCCACCGACGAAGGTTTCGTCGTACTGCGCTGGCTCGGCGAAGACCTGGGCATCGGCCCCCACGTCCGGCACCGGCAGTTCGGTGAACTGCGCGCGCGTCGCGCCAACGGCAACTGCTTCGACCTCGATCGTCGCCGCTTCACCGCTGCGTGCACGGTCGGGTGCAAGCGTGTAGCGCAGCCGCAGATCGTGCAGCGGCAGCCAGGGTTGCGGTGCATCCGCCGGTTGTGCCTGCACCTGGAGCGTCTGGTCCGCTGCGGCTGCACGCAGGCGGCCATCGCCGCGGCCGCCGAAGAAATCATCGAAGAAGCTGCCCGCCGAGCGTCCGTCGAAGCGCGCACCGACCAGCGTGAGCGGCCCGCTGCGTTCCGGGATCAGCAGGTAGCGACGCTCAGCCACGTTATAGCGTCGTCCGTTCACTTCGCGCACGTCGGTGCGGTCCTGTCCGACCACCTGCAGCGACGCACCCGCGGGGGTATCCAGCACCAGCGAGCCGGAGGCAAGCTGCGCGGCGTAATACAACCGCACGACCACGCCAACGCTCTGCTGCACATACGGGCTGCGATCATCCACCTCGGTTTCAATGAAGGCCAGCGCGCTGCCGTCGTTGCGTGCAGGCGCCGCCTCGCGTACCTGCAGCTGCAGGGCGGGCGTGGACACCGATCCCACCTGCAACGGCGGCAACACCAGGGTGCCGGCCCGTCGCGGTGACAACGCAACGCCGTGCAGCGTGCGGGTCTGCATGCGCCCGTTGCTCCACTCCACCTGGCGGCTGCGGGTCTGGTTGCTGAGCTGGAAGTCGGCGCGCAACGGCGCCAGATCCGGCGCTGCATCGCTGTCGGTCTGGATGTTCAACGTCACCGTGTCGCCGAGGTCCACCTGGGCGCGGTCGAGCCAGGCACGGGTCTGCGCCTGCACGCCTGCCGGCAGACAGAGCAGCATCAGCACCAGCAGCCAGGTCGGCATCCGCATGAGGGTAGAGGGGGGGGCGTTTCGCATCATGGTCCTTCGCGTTTCCTGCGTTCGGTTTCCAGCTGGAACTTGGCCCGCAGCAGATCGCCTGGCTGGTCCGGTACGCGCCGCATCCAGGCTTCCACCGCCTGCTGCTGTTCGCGTTGCTGCGGAGTCCGGCCATCCGTGCGTTGCGCCGGCTGCTGTTGCTTGCCATCACCATCGCCCTGGCCGCTCTTCATGGCCTGCTGCATGCGCTGACGCTGTTCGGCATCGGCGCGTGCCTGTGCCTGCGGATCAGCGGAAGGCTTCTGCTGCGGCGCACCTTGGCCGTCGTTGTTGGATGGCTGCGCGTTGGGGGTCGTGTTCTGCTGCGACGGCGACGGTGGGGCGCCAGCGCCTGGCGAGCCGGATGCCTTCGGTGGCTGCGCAGGCGGTTGCGCCGGCGGTTGGCCCTGCCCTGCCTGCTGCTGCCCCTTCCCGCCCTGTGACGGCGGCGATGCGCCCGCTTTCGCACCGGGCGGCTTCTTGCGCTTGCGCGCCGCATCCACCACGGCCCGGTTGGCGACCGCATCCTCCATCGCCGGCCGCTGGATCAATGCACGGTCGTAGGCCTGTATGGCCCCGTCCAGATCACCCTGTCGCGCGCGCGCATTGCCGAGGTTGTACCAGCCCTCGGCGTTGTCCACCGCTTCGAACTGCCGCGCGGCGGTGCCGAAATCGCCCTGCTGGTAGGCACGCACGCCTTGTTCCAGACGCTGTTGCCGGCGTTGGTCCAGGCGCAGCCACGGGGTGGCCTTGTCGGCCTGCGCCGCCAGCGCAGCTGCCGCCTTTTCCTGTGCCTGCAGCGGCAGAGGCAACATCGTCGATGCGCCCAGCAGCACCAGCACCGACAGCACCGCCGCACGACGGCGAAACGCCAGCAGTGCGAGCAGCATCACCGGCGGCAGCAGCCAGTAGCCCTGGTCCAGCCATTGCCGTGCACTGCCGCGCTCCTGTTCACCGGACACCTGGTCCGCCTGCAGCACGTCCAGTGCCTGCAGGTCCGTACCATCGCGAGCCAGCCGCTGGTAGCGGCCACCGCCGGCTGCTGCCAACCGTGACAGGCTCTTTTCATCAAGTGCGGCGTTGCTGATCTGGCCGCGCCCATCGCGATACGCCGCGCCTGCCGGCGTACCCACGCCGAGCACCGACACCCGCATCCCCTGCGCGTGCGCCTGCGCAGCCGCCGCTACCGCGCCGTCGTCAGCCTGATCGGTCAGCAGCAGGATCTGGCCACCGCGCATGCCGCTTCGCTGCAGCAACAGCGTGGCCCAATCCAGTGCGCGGTCGGCGCGCTGGCCGTCGGCCGGCATCACCTGCGGCGACAGGGAATCAAGGTAAAGGGCCACATTGGCGACGTCGTCAGTGAGCGGGGCCACGGTGTAGGCGTCATCGGCATAGACCACCAGCGCGATCTGGCCTCCCTCGCGCTGCTGCAACAGCGAGGCCAGCTTCGCGCGTACCTGCAGCAACCGCGATGGCGGCAGATCGGTAGCGCTGACCCGCGTGGACAGGTCCAGCACCACCACCAGCGGCGACTGCGGCTGCAGCAGGGTCTGCGTCTGTTGTCGCCACCCCGGTCCAGCCACCGCCACCACCGCGAGCAACCAGCCCAGCAGTACGGCCCACGGCCAGCGCCGCGCGCTGGCACTTCCGCCCTGCAGCAGATGCGGCAACAGGTGAGCATCCACGGCCTGTTCCCAGCGACCCGCGACGCGACTGCGGCGCCATGCCCACAGTGCGATCACGGGAAGGACCAGCAGCCCCCACAGCAGGTGCGGGCGCGTCCAGTGCACCATCGTCAGAACGTCGGACATCATCGTTGCCGCCCCGGCCACAGCCATGCCAGCGCGCCCAGCAGCATCGCCAACGCCAATGCCCAGAAATACACTTCGTTGCGTGGCCGCAGTGCCGGCCCGAGCGCTGTCACCGGCTCCAACCGGTCCAGCTCGGCATAGATGCCAGCCAGTTGCGCGGTGTCACGCGCACGGAAAAAACGTCCACCGGTGACGTCGGCGATCCTGCGCAGGGTGGCTTCATCCACCGGATCCTGCGCTTGCCCGATGTCCATGCCGAACAGTTTCATGCCGCCATCGCCGCCGAAGGCGACGGTGTACACGCGGACGTGCTCGGTGGCCGCCAGTTCGGCCGCCCGCAGCGGAGCCAGCACCCCGGCATTGTTGACGCCGTCGGTCAGCAGGATCAGCACGCGCTGCCCCTCAGGCTGGCTGCGCAGGCGTTTCACGGCCAGGGTGATCGCATCGCCGATCGCCGTCTCGCGCCCGGCCAACCCCACCACCGCATCGCCCAGCTGTTCACGCACGCTGGCCAGGTCCGCGGTGATCGGCGTCAACGCGTAGGCGCGGTCACCGAACACCAGCAGGCCGACGCGATCCCCTGCACGCCGGTCCAGGAAGTCCGCAAGCACGGCCTTGGCCGCCGTCAGGCGCTCGACCACCTGGCTGCCCAGCACCATGTCCGGCTCGCCCATGCTGCCGGACACGTCCATGGCCAGCATCAGCTGACGGGCCTGCACCGGCGGGCTCACCGCCTCGCCAAGCAGCTGCGGCCGCGCAAAGGCGATGCACAGGCAACACCAGCCCAGCCACAGCATCGCGCGATGAAGGCGGGCGCCGTCATGGCGGGCCTCGCCGGCGATCTCCTGCAGATGCTGCGCCGACCACGGCACGCGCAGGGCAGCCCCTTGCTGGGCCGCCCGCCGCGGCCACCAGCGCATCAGCCAGGGCAGCGGCAAGGCGAGCAGCGCCCAAGGCCAGGCAAGCAGAAGATCCGGCCACGGCCAAGCGGGCAACGTCATCGCGCGCCCTCCTTCAACAGCGACACGTAGCGTGTACGTGCCCAAGGTTCCAGCGCGGCAAGCTGCTGCGGGTCCACGTGGGGCTGGTAGGCCCCCTGCAGCAGGAGCGCTTTCTGCGGCGGGGACAGCGAACCCGTCGGGTCCACCACCTGCAACCACGCATCGCCCTGCAGCACCTCAGCGCCGGGCCGTTGCTGGCGTGCTGCACGACGCAGCAGGACCAACAGCGCCGCCACCCGTGCAGCGCCCGTGCCGGCGGCGGCGAGCTCGGCATCGAACTGCCGTTGCCAGGCCCGTTCGCGGCGAAGGCGCCGCGCACGCAACAGCAGCGGGATCGCCAGCAGAAGCAGGACAACGGCGGTCACTGCCCACCACCCCGGCGCGGGCGGCCACAGACTCGGCGCAGGGGGCAGGTGCACGTCGCGCAGTGGCAGGTTCGTGCTCATGCCACGACCTCGCGTACGGCCGGTGACAGCCAGCTCGCGCTGTCTGCGTTGGTGGCCACGACATGCACCGCGATTCGTCGCGCGGCAAGCGTCTCTTGCAGTTGCTGCAGCGGATCGGCGAAGTGGGCCTGCCAGTGACTGCGCACGGCGCTGCTGCGCAGGTCCACGCGCACGCGTCGCGATTCGGCCAGGAACGCCAAGGCATCACGCGGCGGCTCCAGCTCCAGGGGATCCACCATCAACAGCACATCGATTTCATGATGCTGGGCAAGTCCCGCCCATTGCGCCAGCGGGATCGCGGCGGCGCGCAAGGGATCGGCCAGCACCAGCATCCGTGCACCGGGACGCAGCACGCGCCGCGCCTGGTGCAGCGCATGCTCCAGGCCTGCATCATCTGGCGGCGGAGCGGCATACCAGCGGCTCAGCGCATCAAGCACCCGCAGCACACCACGCGTGCCGCCGGCAGGTGGAATCGGGGCCTCGGTCAAGCTGCCGCGCAGGGCGGCCAGCCGATCACCGCGACGCTGTGCCGACCATGCCGCGACCGCACCGACCCGAGCGGCCTGCACGGATTTGAACCGCGTACGGGTGCCGAAATAGAGCGCCGGGTCGGTGTCGGCGACGATCAGGCTGACGCGTTCGCGCTCAGCCTGGAAGAGCTTGGTATGGGTGCGGCCGCTGCGTGCGGTCACCCGCCAATCGATATGCCGCGCGTCATCACCGGCGACGTACTCGCGCGATTCTGCATACTCCATGCCGCGCCCGCGCATCGCCGAAGGTGCCTGCCCGGCCTGCCCTACCCGGCCTCGCCGCGGCGCCGGCGGGCGCACGGCGGAACCGCGCAGCGCGACCAGCTCGGCCAGCGTGGGCACCAGGCCATCGCCTGCGGCGATGTCATGACTGTCGTTCACCGGCATGGGGATCAGGGTGCCGGCACGCGGGCCAGCAGTTCCTGCACCAGCCGCTCGCCATCCCAGCCCTCGGCGACGGCTTCGTAGCTGGGCAGCACGCGGTGACGCAGCACGTCGCCGGCGATCGCGCGTACGTCGTCCGGGGTGACGAAATCACGCCCGGCCAGCCAGGCACGGGCACGCGCGCAGCGCTCCAGCGCGATCGAACCACGCGGACTTGCGCCCCAGGCAATGCGTCGTGCGAGGGCCGCGTCGTAGCGTGCGGGCTGACGCGAGGCGAGGACCAGTTCGACCAGATAACGCTCCAGGGCCGGCGAAAAATGCAGGTCCAGCACAGCGCGACGCGCCGCGTAGACATCGGCCATCGGCATGCGCGGGGGCGCGGTCGCGGGCGCGTCCAGCGCACCCCGCGCGCGCTCACGTGCCAGGCGCAGGATCTCCGTTTCCGCGCCCTCGTCGGGGTAACCGATGCGCACATACATCAGGAAGCGGTCCAGCTGCGCTTCCGGCAGCGGGAAGGTACCTTCCTGCTCGATCGGGTTCTGCGTGGCCATCACCAGGAACAGCGGCGGCAGCGGATACGTGTGTCGACCCACCGTGACCTGGCGCTCGCCCATCGCTTCCAGCAGTGCGGACTGCACCTTGGCCGGGGCGCGGTTGATCTCGTCGGCCAACAGGATCGGGTGGAAGATCGGGCCGGGCACAAACTCGAAGCGGCCTTCCTGCGGGCGCCAGATTTCGGTACCGGTCAGATCGGCCGGCAGCAGGTCCGGGGTGAACTGCACGCGGGAAAAATCCGCGTCCAGTCGGCTGGCCAGCGCGCGGATCGCCGTGGTCTTGGCCAGCCCGGGCGCGCCTTCCACCAACAGGTGGCCGTCAGCGAGAAGCGCGATCAGCAGCCGCTCGACCAGCTCGGCCTGGCCGACGATCTCCGTACTCAGCGCGGCGCGCAGCGTCTGGAAGTCGTCATGCAGTCGCGCATGCTCGGGCGTGGCCGCGATCAGGCCGGGGGTCGGAAAGGTGTCGGGTATGGAGGGAGGTGTATTCATGGCATCCATATGACCTCCGCAACGCGCGATAGGTTCCATGCCCATGATGGCAGGATCTGCATCGGGTCTGCGTCAAACCCGGTCAGCGGCATCAGCCCTGCGCAGAACCGTGTTCGTAGTAATCCTCGCGGATCGCCTCGCAGTAGGGTCCCGCCATGGTGAATCGGTGGCAGACGGCCGGCCGGATGTCATAGATACCGCAGCGCATCTGCGTACGGTCCATCGCCACACACCAGCCGTCCTCGCCCCGCGCCATCGCCCGCTTGCCGCTGGTGTGTTCGGTCGTCAGGTGCAGCGGAACGGCGTCGTCCGCCTCGAGAATGGCGGTCAACCTGCAGCACACTGCATCACATCTGGAACAATCCGCTACTGTCATTGGAGACCACCTCGGTCAGCCGCGGCGCGCTCCATCACGGGCGCAGCTCCCAGGCCGACAAAGCGGGGACGGTACGCCCCGCACCGTGCCACGGCAATGAATTTGCGGAAGGCATGTGGCTGGGCTTCATGTTCATGCGAGGCATTGATCGACTGCGAGCGGCTTCGCACAGGCTGCGGGTCGGGCCCATGAAAAAGGGCCGCACAGGGCGGCCCTTCTTCATACAGCAGTGCGACGATGCGTCAGTCGGCTTTCTTGGCCACGCGCAGCACCTTCGGGGTGACGAAGACCAGCAGTTCGGCCTTGTCCTTGTTGCGGCCACGCTGCTTGAACAGGTTGCCGAGGAACGGCACGTCGCCCAGGAACGGCACCTTGCTGATGCTGCTGCGGTCGGTGAACTCGTACACACCACCGATGACCACGGTCTGGCCATCATCCACCAGCACCGCCGTGTTGACTTCGCGACGGTTGATCGACGGCACCGTGCCATAGCCCGTCAATTCAATGAAGCGGTCGACTTCGTCCTTCTTGACCACCATGTTCAGGAACACACGGTTGTCGTTGGTGATGGTCGGGGTGACCCGCAGTTCCAGCACCACTTCCTTGAACTGCACGTTGGCCTGGGCTGCACCGCCGGCACCGCCACCGCTGATGGTGACGTAGCCGATTTCCTTACCCTGCTTGATCAGCGCTTCGCGCTGGTTGGTGGTCACCACGCGCGGGTTGGAGATCACCTCGCCGCGCGATTCTGCCTGCATCGCCGACAGCTCGACGTCCAGCAGATAACCCGCATTGAGGATCGACAGCGCCAGCGTACCCGGGTTGCTCGCCGCCGCTACCGGCAGGTTGAACATCGGCCGCCGGGTGAGCGAAGGCCCTTCGCGAACCGGAGCCGCTCCTGTCTGACCGCCCGCGATCCACTCGTTCACTGCCCGCTGATAGGCCGTATTCTGCGCCGAGCGGTCCGTGATGTTGTCGTAGTTGTCATCGATGTTGCCACCGAAGTACACGTTGTCGCGGTTACCACTGACACCGAACTTCGCACCCAGCTCGCGGGCGAAGGTGTCGGTAGCGATCACGATGCGGCTTTCGATCAGCACCTGGTCGACCGGACGATCAATCACGCCGATCAGTTCACGCATGCGCGCGACCTTCTTCGGAATGTCGCTGATCATCAGCATGTTCGTGCGTTCGTCAGCCACGATGCGGCCACGCGAGGTCAGGAAGCCACTGTCTTCCTGCTGCGCGCCGCCACCACCACCACCGCCACCGCCACCGGACGAGCCGCCGATGCCACGGGCTTCGGTCAGCGCTTTGAAGATCGCCGAGGCGCTGTGGTAATTGATCTGCACGTAATCGGTGATCAGGTCCTCACGGTTCTCGATCGCGATGCGGGCGTCTTCTTTTTCCTGCTCGAACTTCGCCAGCTCCTGCTGCGGGCCGACCCAGATCACGCTGCCATCGCGACGCTTGTCCAGGCCCTTGGCCCGCAACACGATGTCCAGCGCCTGGTCCCACGGCACGTTGACAAGGCGCAAGGTCACATTGCCCTGCACGCTGTCGGATGCCACGACGTTCAGGTTGGACTCTTCAGCGATCAGCTGCAGCACCGTGCGGACCGGCACGTCCTGGAAATTGAACGTCACCGGGCGCCCGCTGTAACCGCGCTGCGCAACGGCTGCCGCCGCCTGGTTGATGCTGCTGGTCGTGACCGCACCGGTGGCCGCAAGACCCTGCTTCGGGGTGATCTCCACCACGTATTCGTTGCCGCTCTGGTAGGCCAGCGACTCGAACGCGGTGTTCGTGCTGAGCACGAGCTGCGTACCACCGCCATACGGCTTGGCGTCGATGCGCTGCACCGGCGTGGCGAAGTCGGTGACATCAAGCGGCTTCTGCAGCTGCGCGGGCAGGCTGGCATTGCCGACGTCGATGACCACGCTGTTGCCTTGGCTGCGCAGGTCCGGGTTGGCGCCCTGGCCATCGAACTGCAGGATCAGCCGGCCTGCGCCGTCAGCGCCACGCTTGAAGTCGATCTTGGCGACCGACAGCGAAGCCGGCGCGGCAACGGGCGTTGCGGCGCTGGCGGCGGGCGCGCCGTTGGGCGCAGCCGCGGTCGCGTGGCCGCAGGCCAGCATCAACGCGACTCCCAGCGCGCCGATGCGGTTCAAGGTTGGGCGCCGGATCGGACGCAGCCCCTTGGCATTGTGAAAGGTCATCGTGCTATCCCCAGTAAACGATCATTGATCTTCAAGCGAGAGCGCGGCCGGCCGTTCCAGCCACCCGCCCGCGCCATCCGGCACCAGCTCAATCAGTTCGATGCGGTCCTCGAAGACCCCGGTTACCCGGCCATCGCTCTGCCCCATGTACACGCCCGGCCGCACCCGGTAGCTGACCTTGTCCGGCGCCATCACCACCGCGACGGTGCCCGGACCGGTGCCGAGGGTGCCGACCATGTCCAGACTGTCCAGCGGGAAGGCCTCGAGCGGCTCTTTCCGACGGTTCGGGTCCGGACGCAGGCCACTGCCCCCCTGCGGGTTGGCCCAGGCATCGGTGAACGGATCCCGCATGCCCTGTGCCGAGTATTCAAACGTTTCGAACTGCTGCATCACCGGCAACGGCTCGAGGGGCGGCGCCGGACGCGCACGCACGTCCGCCACCCACTTCTCCAGGTTCGGCGCATCACCCGGCGTGCTGCTGATGCCGCGACCGCAACCGGCCAACAGCACCAGCATCATCAAGCCGATTCCACGCAGCATCCAGGAACGGGTCATTGCGCACCCCCGTTGGCGGCGGCTGTCTTGGCGGCGGCCTCCTTCTCCTGCTGCTCCATCTCCGCCTCGTCGAGGTAACGATAGGTCTTGACCGTACCGGACAGCTCCAGCGCGCCGGCGCGGATCGAGGCCGGGTTGATGCCGGTCTTCGGATCCTTCGGCTTGAGGTTGATGTCGTGCATGGTCAGGATGACCACGCGCGGCAGCGAGGCCACGCCACTGACGAACGCACCGAACTGGTGGTAACTGCCCACCATGCGCAGCTTGATCGGCTTCTCGGCGTAGAACTCACGCACCTCTTCGGACTCCGGCTCGAACAGCTCGTTGACCAGGCCACTGGACAGCGCGGTCTGCGAAACGTCGATGATGAGGTCCGGCATTTCGGTCTTGCTGGGCAACTGGCGCAGCATCTGCTGCAGCACCTGCTCCATCTGACCGAGCTGCTGCTTCAGCGGCTCCAGGTTGACCGCGCGCCCCTGCTCCTTTTCGAACTCGGTACGCAGCTCGGTCTCGCGCACTTCCAGCGAGGCCAGCTCATCGCGCTTGCCGCTGATCAGGGCGAACCAGGACACGGCCATGATCACCAGCGCGATCAGCACGCAGAAGACGATTTTCGCCTGCTGCGGCCAGTTGCCGATGTCATTGAAGTCCAACTCGTTGAGGTTGATTTTCTTCTGGCTCATTGCGAGCGCTCCTGGCCGCTGGCCGGCGGTGTCTGCGGGGCGGCCGGGGTCAGGCGGCTGCCTGCAGGCGCCGGCGGTGCGGTCGATGCAGGTGCTGCAGCGGGTGCAGGGCCGGCGGCCGGAGCGGCCGGAGCGGCTGCATCAGCCGGTGCCAAGGGTGCCAACGCAGCCGGATCGACCGGCGCGGGCGCCGTCGGATCCGCCACCGAGCCATCCGGATTGAGCGTGGTTTCTTCGCTCTGTGCCGGCAGCTTCACCTTCACCACGAACACATAAGGAAGCGCGCTGATGTCGGCAAGCGCGAGGGCCTTGTTGCCCTCCTTTTCCTTCTCGGGATCACGCGCTTCGATGATCGCCAGCTCCGGATTGGTCATCCAGCCGGACGTTTCCAGGTTGCGCATGTACGCCGACACGCGGGCATTGGACTGTGTCCGCCCCTCCAGGGTCAGCACGTCGCCTTCCTGCTTCAACGCGGTCAGCACGACGCCATCGGGGATGGTACGTACCAGCGCGTCGAACAGATGGACCATCTGCGACCGCTTGGACTGCAGTTCCTCGATGACCGTCTTGCGCGCCAGCAGGCGTTCCTTCTGCGAATCAAGGCGATCGATCTCGGTGTTCTGCAGCTTCACCTTGTCGATCTCAGCCTGCAGGAAGGTATTGCGTTCTTCCTGGCCGCTGACCTGACGGTCGTAGTAGAACCACACCATCAGCGACAACAGCAGGCCGCCGATCGCGGCCATGCCCAACATTGCGTAGAACTCACGCTGGCGTTGCTTGCGCCGCTCGGCGCGCCACGGCAGCAGATTGATCCGTGCCATCAGTCGAAGCTCCTCATCGCCAGGCCGGTGGCGATCATCAGCGCCGGCGCATCCAGGGCAAGCGCATGCGCCTGCACCTTCGGGCCCAGCGTCATCTGCGCCAAGGGATTGGCCACCACGGTCGGCACGCCCAGCTGCTCTTCCACCAGGTCAGGCAGGCCGGTCAGCGCGGCACAGCCGCCGGCCAGCACGATGTGATCGACGCGATTGAACTCGCTGCCCGCGTAGAAGAACTGCAGCAGACGGCTGATCTGCTGGACAGTGGCTTCCTTGAACGGTTCCAGCACTTCCATTTCGTAGCTTTCCGGCAGCCCACCCTGACGCTTGGCCAGTCCGGCTTCCTCATAGCTCAGGCCGAAACGGCGCATGATCTCGTCCGTCAGCTGCTTGCCACCGAATACCTGCTCACGGCTGTACAGGCTGCGTCCCCCACGCAACACGTTCAGCGTGGTCATGGTGGCGCCGATATCGACCAGCGCGACCACGCCGTCACTGGATACCGGCAGCTCGCTGGCGACCAGCGCAAAGGCGTTTTCGACCGCGAAGGCCTCCACGTCCATCACCTTGGCGATCAGTCCGCCCAGTTCCAGCGCCGACTGGCGCAGTTCCACGTTCTCCGAACGCGAGGCAGCCAGCAGCACCTGGACCATCTCCGGGTTGTTCGGGATCGTCCCGAGCACCTCGAAGTCCAGGTTCACTTCTTCGATCGGGTACGGGATGTAGTTGACGGCTTCCAGTTCGATCTGGGCCTCCATCTCGCTCTCGTCCAGATCGGCCGGCATCGGGATCACCTTCGTGATCACCGCAGAGCCCGCCACGGCGGCCGCTGCGAACTTGGCCTTGCTGCCCGAACGGTTGACGGCGCGACGGATCGCCTCGCCTACCGCTTCGACTTCCACGATGTTCTTTTCCACCACCGCATTCGGCGGAAGTGGTTCCACAGCATAGTGTTCCACGCGGAAACGATTGCCGCTACGAGAGAGCTGCAACAGTTTCACTGCCGTTGAACTGATGTCGACGCCTATGAGCGGCGACTGGCTTTTTGGGATGAGCCCCACGGTTTCTCCCCTGCCGACGGGCACTTGGACGCATCAGCTGCGCCCGCGCATTAATAACGTTTTTTTTGCAAATGGCAACCACGTGCCGTGAAGTCGTCTTCACAGAACGTCACACAACGTCGCGGCTTCCCCTTGCACTCCCCAGGACCGACCCCAGCCAGCCCCTTGTGTAATCTATACTCTGCGGCCATGAATTCTGCAATCGGAATCTGTCACCGATGACACGCCTTCGCCGCTGGCTGCGCTGGATCCTGGTCGTTTCGCTGATCCTGGCGCTGATCGGGGCGGCCGCTGCTGGCGGCCTCTATTACGTTGTTTCCTCCAAGCTTCCGGACGTGCAGACCCTGCGCGACGTGGAAATGCAGGAGCCCATGTATGTGTACGCCGCCGACGGCAAGCTGATGGCCGTGTTCGGGGAGACCCGGCGCACGCCGATCACCATGAAGGACGTGCCCGAGCGCCTGAAGCAGGCGTTCCTGGCGACCGAAGATGCCCGCTTCTACGAGCATGGCGGCGTGGACTACAAGGGCATCGCGCGCGCGGTCTGGCTGTTGGCCACCACCAGCGATCGCCGCGTCCCGGGCGGCTCGACGATCACCCAGCAGGTCGCGCGGCAGTTCTTCCTGAGCTCCGAATACAGCTACACGCGCAAGCTGGCCGAGATCCTGCTGGCGCGTAAGATCGAGTCCGAGCTCAGCAAGGACGAGATTTTCGAGCTGTACCTGAACAAGAGTTTCTTCGGCAACCGGGCCTACGGCGTGGCGGCGGCAGGCCAGTTCTACTACGGCAAGTCGCTGGACCAGCTGGACCTGGACGAGATGGCGTCACTGGCCGGCATCCCGAAGTTCCCCTCGTCGGGCAACCCGCTCTCCAACCCGGAGCGCGCGCAGCAGCGCCGCGACAACTATGTGCTGCAGCGCATGGCCGACCTGCGCTTCATCACCCAGGCCGAGGCCGATGCGGCCAAGGCCGTGCCGATGCATGCCACGGCACATGAGCCGCCGGTGCAGGTCGATGCGCCTTACGTGGCCGAGCTGGTACGCCAGGAGATGATCGCCCGCTTCGGCGGAGATGTGGTCAACAAGGGCTACCACGTGACCACCACCATCAACGCCGAACTGCAGACCGCTGCCAACCTGTCGGTGCGCGATGGCCTGCTGGCTTATGACCACCGCCACGGCTGGCACGGCGTGGAAAAGCAGGTGGAGCTGGGCGCCGCTGACGATGCCGCCAGCCTGGCAGCGCATCTGTCCGGCATCAGCGCCCAGGCCGGGCTGCTGCCGGCGCTCATCACCGCAACGGCCGCCGATGGCAGTGCCACGGCGCTGCTGGCCAACCGCACCGAGGTCACCCTGCCCGCCGGTGCGGCGCGCTGGACCAACAAGACCCCCGCAAAGCTGGTGAAGCGCGGCGACATCGTGCGCGTGCGCGTGGGCGAGAAAGAAGGCCAGTGGCTGCTTGACCAGATCCCGCGCGGCCAGTCCGCACTGGTGTCGGTGGATGCCAACAGCGGGGCCCTGAAAGCCCTGGTCGGCGGCTTCAGCTTCTCTGGCAACAAGTTCAACCGTGCCACCCAGGCACGCCGCCAGCCGGGCTCCAGCTTCAAGCCCTTCATCTACGCGGCGGCCTTCGACAAGGGCTACAACCCGGCGTCGATCGTGCTCGATGCCCCGGTGGTGTTCCGCGACCGCCGCGGCAAGACCTGGTCGCCGCAGAACGACGGTGGCGGCTTCCGCGGCCCGATGCGCCTGCGCGAAGCGCTGGTGCAGTCGCGCAACCTGGTCTCGGTGCGCCTGCTGGACGGCATGGGCGTGGACTATGCCCGCAAATACATCAGCCAGTTCGGCTTTGCCGAGGCAGAGCTGCCGCCCAATCTGTCGATGTCGCTCGGTACTGCATCGTTGACCCCGCTGTCGGTTGCCCGCGGTTATGCGGTGTTCGCCAACGGCGGCTCGCGCGTGGACACCTGGCTGATCGACCGCGTCACCGACCGCGATGGCGTGGAGGTGTTCAAGGAAAACCCGGCGATGGCCTGCCGCGAGTGTGCGGGCACCAGCAACGGCCAGCCTGCCAGCCAGGTCGTGGACGGGTTCAACTTCGGCGCCCCTGCGGCACCGGTGGCAGCCGGTACCGATACAGCGCCGGCTGCCGCGGAAGCGCCGGCCCCGGTCAATCCGGACGCACGCACGGCGCCGCGCGCGATCGACGCCCGCACGGCGTACCAGTTGGTATCGATGATGCGCGACGTGGTCCAGCGCGGTACCGGCACCGCGGCGAAGGTTCTCGGTCGCGAAGACGTAGGCGGCAAGACGGGCTCGACCAACGACCATCGCGACGCCTGGTTCTCCGGCTTCGGTGGCCCGTATGCCACGACGGTGTGGGTGGGTCGCGATGACTTCCGTTCACTCGGTTACCGCGAATACGGCGGACGCGCGGCGCTGCCGATCTGGATCGAATACATGCGCACGGCATTGAAAGACACGCCCATCGCCCAGAACGAACCGCCGACGGGGATGGTCCAGGCCAGCCTCAACGGGGCGACCGAGTGGGTGAAGGTCGAAGACATGGATCGCCTGCAGGACTACGACCTGAATCTCAATGCCCCGCAGGCCGACGCCGCCGCGTTCGATATCTTCTGATGGCCTGACGTCACGCAACGCGCGGTGATGGAATCCGCCGAGCGTCGCTCGGCACTACCGAGCGGGTGAGCGCTCTACGCGCCGGTCACGTTGCCGGTGTACGCTGGCCCCAGGTCCCACAGGGGAACAGCGATGCACCGCGCACGCCCGCATACCGCCACGCAAAGTCGCGAGCGACGTCATCGGCTCGCCCACGAAGCCGCCCGCCTGATGGCAGAGAGCGGGATCGGCGATTACCACCAGGCCAAGATGAAAGCCGCCCACCAGCTGGGCATCCACGATGATGCCAGCCTGCCGCGCAACATCGAGATCGAAGCGGCCCTGCGGGAACATCAGCGATTGTTTGCCGGCCCCGACCATGGCCGCCAGCTGCAGCTGCGTCGGCACGCTGCGCTGCGCGCGATGGAATTCCTGCAGGCGTTCTCACCGCGGCTGGTCGGGCCGGTGCTGGAGGGCACGGCCGATGGCAACAGTCCTGTGCAGCTGCAGTTGTTCGACGATGATGCCGACGCGGTGCAGCGCTTCCTTGACGACCACGGCATTCCGGCCGACGTCCGGGTGCGACGACTGCGGCTTGATCGCCACCGCAGCCTGGACGCACCGGCCTGGCTGTTCGAGGCCGAAGCGCTGACCTTCGAGTTGGTCGTGCTGCCCTACGATGCGATGCGCCAAGCCGCGCTTTCCCCACTGGATGACAAGCCGATGCGGCGTGCATCGCTGGCGCAGCTGCGCCAGTTGCTGGCAGAACCAGAAGCATCGTAGCCGCGCGACGTCAGGGCGACAGCGTCGTCAAATGCTCACGATACCCGTCGCGACTGAGCCGGTAGCGCAGCTGTACCGTGTGGCCTGCCACCCGTGGGAACGGGAGGTTCAGGTGGCTGCCCGGATACAGGCTGCGCGACACATCATGGGCAGTGCACCGCGTGTCCTGGCAGTCGGCGATGCTGGTGATGCCCAGACGCAGCGTGCCCGTGTTGCGCAGGTGGTCAGCCTGCAGCTGCACCTCGACCACGCCGTCGGCCGGCAGCACATTGACCAGCGCGCCCCATATCAGGCTCAGCCCCACCTTCGCCTGTGCTCCCTCTATCACTTCGGTCGCGCTTTCCTCGTTTCCACGCACGCCTTCGAAGTAGACGCGGTAAGCCGTCTCGTGGGTGACCGGTTGTAGTGGGATGACCCGTATCAGTCGATTGCCCCCGCCGGACAGCGCGAATTTTCCCGGCGTGATCGCAATGGCGGCCTGGTCCGGCGACACCTCTATTTCATGCTCGCCCTCGTCGGCCGGGTCGACGATCTGCCGGAGCGAAGCCTGGACATACTGAGGCTGTGCGGATTGCGAATAAACCCGGATCTGCGTGCCCCGCGTGCCGTCCACCGTGGTCCGCATCGGGTGCACGGTGAGGTTGGCATGAGCGGGCAGCGCGAGCAGCAGAAACACCGGCAGCAAGGGTCGCAGGCGGTTGTTCATTGGCGTGTACTCCGTGGCATCAGGGGATCGACGTGGGCAGGCGCATCTCTACTTTGAGACCGCCACTGTAGTAACCAGCGCGCTTGCTGGAGGAGGGAAAAGAAGGGGTTTCCAGCGTCAGCGGGGTGGGCACGCAGAACACCGGATCGATGCTGCCAGGCAGCTTCACCAACCGCAGGCGGACACTGTCCAGACCGGTAAGCAGAAGTTCCTCACCATTGCGCAGCCGCTTACGCGCACCGCCGTGGGTGAGCGACACGGCATAGTCCACGCGCCGGCTCTCGTCCCGCTCGCCATCCTGGTGCCAGACCGGGAACAGGTCGCC